>DATFNP010000042.1:0-135923 GCA_035266345.1 Candidatus Sulfotelmatobacter sp. | reverse complement strand
GTGCTGGGGGCGCATCCGTATCCGACGATGGTGCGGGATTTTCATCGCGTGATTGGGCGCGAGACGCGGGCGCAGATTCTGAAGGCCGAGGGAAAATTGCCGGCGGCGATCATTGCTTGCGTGGGCGGGGGCTCGAATTCGATTGGGATTTTCTATGATTTTCTTAACGATAAGAAAGTCCGGCTAATCGGTGTGGAGGCCGGCGGGCGCGGCGAGAAGTTGGGCGATCATGCGGCGCGGTTTCGAGGCGGATCGCCGGGAGTGCTGCAGGGGACTTATTCTTACGTGCTGCAGGATGCGGGCGGGCAGATTGCGCTGACGCATTCGGTTTCGGCGGGATTGGATTATCCGTCCATCGGGCCGGAGCACGCAGCTTTGCGGGATGCGGGGCGGGCCGAGTATGTGCCCGCTTCGGACGTCGAGGCGCTGGAGGCGACTACTTTGTTGGCGCGCACGGAAGGGATTATTCCGGCGCTGGAGTCTGCGCATGCGGTGGCGGAAGTGGTCAAGCGGGCTCCTCGCATGAAGAAATCCGAGATCGTGATTGTGAATGTGTCAGGGCGCGGGGATAAGGATATTGGGATCATGCGCGAGAATCTGAAGTTGGATTAGGCAAGTTGCCATCGGTCGCAGGCGAGGGGACAGGTAAGGATTCTTCGTTTCGCTCAGAATGACAAGACATTTTATGCCTCTAACTTTTCACAGGAAGCCGGCGCTGGTGGCGTATGTGACTTGCGGGGATCCGGATCTCGCGGCTACGCGGGAGATCGTGCTGGCGGCGATTGAGGCTGGGGCGGATGTGATTGAACTGGGCGTGCCGTTCAGCGATCCGGTGGCGGACGGGCCAGTGATCCAGCGGGCGAGCGAGCGGGCGCTGAAGCATGGGACGTCGCTGGGGCAGGTGCTGACTTTGGCGGCAGAGATCCGGCAGCACGCGCAGTCCACCGGTCTGATTATGTTTTCATATTTGAATCCGATTTTGCGGATGGGGATGGAGAAGTTCTGCAAAGTGGCGCGGGCCGCGGGCGTGGATGGCGCGCTGGTGACGGATTTGCCGGTGGAAGAGGCGGGAGAATATTTGCGGGCGATGCGGGCGAATGATTTGTCTCCGGTGTTTCTGGCGGCGCCGACGAGTCCGGATGAGCGGCTGAAGAGGATTGCCGAGGCTTCGCGGGGATTTGTGTATGCGGTTTCGCGGACGGGAGTGACGGGAGCGCGGCAGAAGCTGGCGGAGGACGCGCGGAAACTGGTGCGTCGGTTGCGGCGCGTGACGAAGTTGCCGGTCGCGCTGGGATTTGGGATTTCGACGGCGGAGCAGTTTGCCGAGGTGGGTGAGTTCGCCGATGCGGTGGTGGTAGGCAGCGCGATCGTGGAGACGATTGAGAGGAATCGCGGGCGGGAGGCGGCGGCGGTGGGAGAGTTTGTTAAACAGCTGTCAGCCATCAGCCGTCAGCCGTCAGCTGCCCTGCGGTGAGTGGGTTTCATTTTGGTGTCTGGGAGAATCCCCACGTCTCGCAAAGAACGCGAGACATGGGGCACCCGGTGTTTTGGAATTTACTGACAGTTGAGAGCTGAGAGCTTTTTTCATGGATATCGAGGATTGGCGGAAGAAAATTGATGAGCTCGACCGGCGGCTGGTTGAGCTGCTGAGCGAGCGGGCTCGGGCTGCAGTCGAGATTGGGAAGCTCAAGCGGGATACGAATTTGCCGGTGTACGAGCCGGACCGGGAGCGGATCGTTTTTTCCAACGTGCAGGAGGTGAATCGGGGACCGCTGCCGGGGCGGGATCTGGTGCGGATTTATGAGCGCATTATTGATGTGATGCGGAATGTGCAGAAGGAAGGGATTGGGCCGAAGGCGGCGGAAGCCGCGGCGGAATTGGATTCGGAAGTGAATGATTGAGCGCGCGTGAGGGCCTGGGTGACTTGCTCGTGGAATAGAAAAGCAGGTTCCTCGCTTCGCTCGGAATGACAAGATGTGTTGTCGGGCGGACTGGTGAGAGGGTTCAGAGCTAAAAGCTAAAAGCTAAAAGCTAGAAGCTATGGACCGGAAACTGGAAACTGAGAGATACCTATGATTGTTGCGATGCAGGAAGGCGCGGACGAGGCCCAGATTCAGCAGGTGATTGAGAACCTGGTGAAGATGGGGTTTGAGGTGCACCGCTCGACCGGGGCGCGGATGACCGTGCTGGGCGCGGTTGGGTCGGGGATTGATTTCGACATCCGCATCCTGGAGCTGCTGCCGGGGGTGCAGGAAGTCCATCGAATAAGCTCGCCATACAAGCTGGCGGGACGGAGTTTTCGTCCGGAGGGGACGATCGTCCAACTGGCCAACGGGATTGGTGTTGGCGGGAATGAAATTGTGGTGATGGCAGGGCCGTGTTCGGTGGAATCGCGGGAGCAGATTTTTACTACCGCGGAGGCTGTGGCCAGGGCGGGCGCGAAAGTGCTGCGGGGCGGGGCGTTCAAGCCGCGGAGTTCTCCGTATTCGTTTCAGGGACACGGCGAAGAAGCGCTGAAGCTGCTGCGCGAGGCGGGAGAGAAATTCAAGCTGCTGGTGATCAGCGAAGTGATGGAGATTTCGCAGATTGCGATGATGCTGCCCTATGTGGACATTCTGCAGGTGGGCGCGCGCAACATGCAGAACTTTAATCTGCTGCGCGAGTTGGGAAAGGTGCGCAAGCCGGTGCTGCTGAAACGCGGCATTGCGGCGACGCTGGAAGAGCTTCTGCTGTCGGCGGAATACATTATGGCGGGCGGGAACTACGAAGTGATTCTGTGCGAGCGCGGAATTCGGACGTTTGAGACCTACACGCGCAACACGATGGACATTTCGGCGATTCCGATCATTCACAAGCTGTCGCACCTGCCGATGACGGCGGATCCGTCGCATGGGACGGGGCGGCGGGATAAAGTGGCGCCGATGGCGCGGGCTTCGGTGGCGGCGGGCGCGGATGCGCTGTTGATTGAAGTGCATTGCAATCCGGACAAGGCGCTGTCGGATGGCGCGCAGTCGCTGTTTCCGGAGCAGTTCGCGAAATTGATGGACGAGTTAAAGATGATTGCGCCGGCGGTGGGGCGGAAGATTGGGTAGGCCTCACCGGGAGAACAGAGCAAAACAAAATTAGAACCGCAGAGGACGCAGAGTACGCGGAGGGGATGAAGGGAAAATCAGACGAACGTCATCTTGGTCGTCCCGCCGGCAGGACTTGAGTATTCTAAGATTTCCGTACGTTCTCGGCGTCCTCCGCGTCCTCTGCGGTTTTCATTTCTTAGTTCGTATGGCGATTCGACAAATCACGATCATTGGGACTGGCCTAATTGGCGGGTCGCTGGGGCTTGCGCTCAAGAAGCGGAAATTTTCCGGGCGGATTGTTGGATGCGATCATCCGGGCACGCTGGAGAAGGCGAAGATGTGCGGCGCGATTGACGCCGGTTCGCCGAATTACGGCGATGCAGTGCACGGAAGCCAGGTGGTGGTGCTGGCGGCTCCGGTGCTGGCGATTGTGGATCTGATTGAGCGGGTGGGGCCGTCCCTCTCCTCGAAGACGTTGCTGACGGACGTGGGCAGCACGAAAGCTTTAGTCGTGGAGCGCGCGGCGAAGGTCTTCGGCAAGAATGTCGGGAAGAGATTCCTGGCAGGCCATCCCATGGCGGGAAAAGAGTTGAGCGGAGTGGAGTACGCGGATTCGGATTTGTTTCGGAATGCGGTCTGGTTTCTGACGCCGCTGCCGGGGCAGAACCTGAATGAAGGGCTGTTTGCGGAGTTTGCGGGGTGGATCGATCAAATCGGGGCGCGGATTGCGATGCTGCCGGCGGTGGAGCATGACCGGCTGTGCGCATGGATCAGCCATGTTCCGCAAATGATTTCGACGGCGCTGGCGGCGGCGCTGGTGGAGGAGTTCGGGGCAGAGGCTCCGCTGCTACCGGCCGGTGGGCGGGCGCTGCAGGAGATGACGCGGATTTCGGCGAGTTCGTATTCGATGTGGCGGGACATTGCCATCAGCAACAAGAAGAATCTGGAATACGCACTCTGGAAAGTGGAGCAGCGACTGGCGCACATCCGGGAGAACCTGGCGACGCGGGAACTGGCCGAGGAGTTTGAGCAGGCGCATGAGTTGCGGAAGATGCCGGGGAAAAAGAAATAGAATCTGGCGCGGGATACGAAAGTGGTGTGGCCGACCTGCAGCTTGTTCTTAAGGAGCCTCCAATGAGCCCGCGAAACTGGCTATATCGCGGCCCCAAGGCGTGGTTAGTGTGGCTGAACCTGCTGGTTGCCTGCGTCGCCCTCGTTCCGTCTTTCCTTGAATGCTCTTTGTGGCTTCTCCGTACGGGCGGTCTCGATCGTCCCCTGGGCGAGTTTGCAGCATTCCCGGAAGTATTCGGGGGCATGCTGCTTATTGCCATTGCAGAGAATGCGTACATCGTGTGCGTTCCTGTTCTGCTTGCCTGTGTTCTCCTTGTGCTCCTCGTTCGAACCCCCGCGATTCCTTCGCGGGTTAGGACGATAACTGCGGTCCTTGTGACGGTTGCGCTAATCGCCATGCTCGTCAATGTTGGCGTGCTTTACCTGCAATATCAGCACGGGCGGTGGAAATTCATTTAGAATTCTCCCGCTATGAATAAAGTTGTGGCCAATGCGGATGAGGCGATCCGCGACGTGTTTGACGGCGCGACCATCATGATTGGTGGATTCGGTTTGTGCGGAATGCCGGAGAACCTGATTCGGGCGCTGGCGCGCAGAGGAACGAAGAATCTGCGGACCATCAGCAACAACGTGGGCATTGATGGCGTGGGCAATGGGTTGCTGCTGGCGGCGGGGCAGATCGTGCATCACATTGGGACGTATGTGGGCGAGAACCGGTTGCTGGAAGAGATGGTGCTGAAGGGAACCATCAAACTGGATCTCGTGCCGCAGGGGACGTTTTCGGAAAGGATTCGCGCGGGCGGTGCGGGCATTCCGGCGTTCTTTACGCCGACGGGCGTGGGAACCGTGGTCGCCGAAGGGAAAGAAACGCGCGAGTTCGATGGGCGCACTTACGTGATGGAGCGCGGGTTGACGGCCGACTTCGCTTTTGTGAAGGCGTGGAAGGGCGATCGCGAGGGGAATTTGATTTATCGGAAGACGGCGCGGAATTTTAATCCCATGATGGCGGCGGCGGCGAAGATCACCATTGCCGAAGTGGAACATCTGGTGGAGGTGGGTGAGTTGGATCCGGACCAGATTCATACGCCGGCGATTTATGTGCAGAGGATTTTTCAGGGAGAGTTGTACGAGCGGAGGATTGAGAGACGGACGGTGAGGAAGGCGAGCGCCTAGTTGGTGATCGCGAAAATCCCCACTTCTCGCGCCAAGAACGCGCGAGAAATGGGGCACCCGGCGAGTGCGTAGTACAGAGTTAGGGCGGTTTTGCTTCGCATTTGCGAAGCAAAATCCTCGCTCAGGATGACAAGGTCAGGATGACAGGGTTAGGGGAATGAGCAGGCGGTGATGAACAAACCAGCAAAAGATACCGATAAGCGCGAGCGGATTGTGAGGCGGATTGCGCGCGAGTTGCGCGACGGGTTTTATGTGAACCTGGGCATTGGGATGCCCACGCTGATTGCCAATCATGTGCCCGAGGGGATGGAAGTCACGCTGCAGTCGGAGAACGGGATGCTGGGGATTGGGCCGTATCCTGTGGAGGGGACCGAGGACCCGGATCTGATCAACGCGGGCAAGGAGACGGTGAGCGAGATGCCGGGGACGTCGTATTTTTCGAGTGCTGAGTCGTTTGCCATGATTCGCGGTGGGCATATTGACTTGAGCGTGCTGGGGGCGATGGAAGTGGATGAGACCGGGAGCCTGGCGAACTGGATGATCCCGGGGAAGATGGTGAAGGGGATGGGCGGTGCGATGGACCTGGTCGCGGGAGCGCGGCGGGTGGTAGTGGCGATGGAGCATACGACGAAAGAGGGCGTGCCGAAAATTTTGAAGAAGTGCACGCTGCCGTTAACCGGCGTGAATGTGGTGGATACGATTGCGACGGAGATGGCTTACATCCGGGTGACTCGCGAAGGGCTTGTGTTGGAGGAGATTGCACCCGGGTTGACGCCCGTGGATGTGCAGCGGGCGACCGAGGCGCGGTTGATTGTCAGTCCGCGGTTGAAGGTGATGGAAAGTTAGCGGCGTTAGATCCGCATCGTTAGTTGGGGAGTTGGCAGTCGGATTGTTAGGGTCGTTGCTTTCGCCCCTTTGGGGCTGATTCCCATAGTGTGATTCATTACCCACGGCTTGCGCCCCTTCGGCGGGCTCAGGGCAGGCCGTGGGCTGCATTCTTACGCCGCTCCGCGGCTGGAGGGCCTAGGGCGGCTGTCCCCACATGAGTCTAGTCTGCTGCAGGGTTATTCGAATTGCTTGCGGAAGGCGGCGAGTTGCTGCTGGACTTCGGAAAGTTCGGCGCGGAGCCGGGTAACTTCGTCTTCGAGTGTCGTGAGACGATCTAGGTCGGAGCTTGAGCCGGCTGCCGCGGGCGAGGGCGCCTTCGGCTCTCGCTCAGGGCAGGTCCGCGCCACACTTGCGTTCGCGGCGGGATCGGTGGCGGGTGGTTCTCCAGAAAAAAGATGTGCGTAGCGGGATTCCTTGGTGCCGGGCTGGCGGGGGAGAACTCGGGCCAGAGCGGGGTCGCGCTGGGCGAGGCGGTCGAGGGTGGAGACGACGTCGTCGAGAGCCTCGAAGTGGTACATGCGGTCGGTGCGGCTGCGGAGTTCGCCGGGAGTTTGCGGTCCGCGGAGGAGAAGCACGCAGACGATGGCGATTTCGCGGCGGTCGAAGTTGAAGACCTCCTGCAGGCGGTGTTCGAATTTGGGGACGCGGCTCTCGGCGCCGCTGGCGGGGCCGGCAAGACGTTTTTCCTGCAGGGTCGCGAGCGCGTCGCGCACGGAGTCTTCTTCGAGGGTCATCACGGGGTCGCGGTTGTTTTTCTGATTGCAGGCGTTGACCAGAGCGTTGAGCGAGAGCGGGTAGTGGTCGGGCGTGGTGATGTCTTTTTCGATCAGGGCGCCGAGGACGCGGGTTTCGATTTCGTTCAGGAGCAGGGGCATGGATGTCGGTCGTGACTGACATCCATTCTATCCATTGCAGGCGCTCGCGGGCAGGAGTACCCGCGCCACACGTGCTCCTCAGATCCGGAACGGGGCGGCCAGGAGGCGGAAGGGGAGGGTGATCGCGAGATAGACGATTTCCAACACGCCGTGGACCGCGACGCCGAGGATACGGAACGGGAGCAGAAGAAGCCAGATGAAGGGGTAGGCGACGAGCGCCAACAGGGCCAGGGGCCAGCACAGGACGAAAAGGATGCACCAGAGCAGGAAGGTGAACATGGTCGAGACCTCGCTCTCTCTAGATAATTGTACGTTCGGGGCGGCGGAAAAGTTCCGTCGGCTTTAGCGCGGCAAGCACGTCAACAATCCCCACTTCTCGCGCAAAGAGCGCGCGAGAAATGGGGCACCCTTCGTGTTGCTATCTACAGATCGGACCGCCTATAGTTCTCTAGCATTGAGGGGGTCACGATGCGACTACTTTTGAATTGGGTGCTGAGCGCAGTGGCGGTGTGGATTGTGGCTCAGCTTGGGATTGGGATTTCGGTGCGAGGTGCAGCAGCGGCGTTGATCGCGGCGCTCGTCATTGGGTTCATCAATGCGACGATTGGCTTTGTGCTCAAGATTCTTACCTTCCCTCTGACGCTGGTCACGCTGGGGCTGTTCTGGTTCGTGATCAATGCACTGATGCTGGAGCTGGCATCGGCTGTTTTGTCGCCCGGATTTCATGTGAACGGGTTTCTAGCCGCGTTCGTGGGTGCGATTGTGCTGAGTCTGGTGAACATGGTGTTGAAGGCGGTCCTAATGCCGCGGAAAGATGAAAAATAGGAGCGACGATTTCAGGGAGCGGGTGTTTCGAGGTCGGCGGCGGCGCGAATCCTTTCGAGCACCTGCTGGGGATTGAAGATTCCCTGCAGCCAGGCGCTGTACCACTGGTAACGGCGGCCGGCACGGGTGCGGACGACAATGGCGGCGGGGTCGTCGGGGACGGCGCGCTCGATTTCTGCAGAAGCGATCTGATCGTAGGGCACGATCTGAAATTCGTGGCCGGAATCGTAGATCAGCATGGTGGCGGTGAAGCGGAAAGGGCCGAGGACTTCCACGCGGCCGGACATTTCGGCGTCGAGGCGTTCGGAGATCCGCGACAGGCTGCCGTAGCGCAGGAGTTCGTGATTTACGGGATGCTTCTCAGGAAAGCGCGCCCAGATTGCGGGAAAGGCAGTAAAGAACAGCGCCGCCAGAGCGAACAGGACAAAGCCGGCAGCACTGCCGCCACGAAAACCCCGCGGCCAGCCATACCAGGCGCAGACCAGCGCCCAGCAGGAAAATACGAAACCCGCCAGCAGGAATGAGAAATTGATGCCGCGGATTTTGCGTTTGGTGTATCCCATCTAGTTCTTCGGGCCGGGCTTCTTCGGGTCAGGCTTCTTCGGTCTGATCGCCTGCCAGTCTTCTTCCTTGAGGATGCGTCCCAGGTTGCTGAATTCGCCGGCGCCTTGCAGAAATTCGCCGCCGTCCATGCGGATGACTTCGCCGTTGATGTAGCCGGAGCCGTCGCTCACCAGAAAAGCCGCGAGGTTGGCGAGTTCTTCGACCGTGCCGAAACGGTGGAGGGGGTTGCGGTCAAGGGCAAGTTTTTCGAGTCCGGGATGTGGCAGGACGCGGGAAAAGGCTCCCTGCGTGGGAATGGGGCCGGGAGCGATGGCGTTCATGCGAATGCCGCGGTCGCCCCACTCGACGGCCAGGCTGCGAGTGAGGGCTTCGACGCCGGCTTTGGAGACGGCGGAAGGGACGACATAGGCTGATCCGACGGGCGCGTAGGTGGCCGAGATGCTGAGCACCGTGCCGCAGTGTTCGGAAGAACGCGCGGACTTGAGCCAGCGGCGTCCGCAGGCCAGCGTGCAGTGGAGCGTGCCCATGAGCACGATGCCGATGACGGATTCGAAGGCACGCGGGGAGAGTTCTTCGGTGCGGGCGATGAAGTTTCCGGCGGCGTTGTTGACGAGGATGTCGAGCGGGCCAGAGCTCCAGATGTCATCCATCATTTTTTCGACGGCGTCGAGGTTGCGGACATCGCAAGTCACAACGCGGATGGGGCCCTTCGTAGCGGCCGAGAGTTCCGCGGCGGTTTGGTTGAGAACCTCCTCGCGGCGGCCGCAGATGTAGACGGTGGCTCCGAGTTCGAGGAAGCGTTGGGCCATGCCTTTGCCGAGGCCGGTGCCGCCGCCGGTGATCAAGATACGTTTGTCTTTCAGAAGATCAGTGCGAAACATTTGTGCTTGCCCTCGCGTTCTCAAGAGATGCCAGCAAACAGCAGGTTCCTCACCGGGGCTTCGACCGGTTCGGAATGACAAGAGTATATGAGTTGGCCGCGGCTACGACTATCGCGCTACAGGTCGCAGGCGACTCGGAAGCCGTAGTCGGCGTATTGGAATTCCGGGGGGATGCTGGAGCGGGCGGAGCAGCGGGCTACTTTGATGTGATGGCGCCAGGAGCCTCCACGGGAGGATTTGCGCGGGGGTTGCATGGAGCTTCGCTCCGGGCCACGCGGATTGCGGTCGGGCGAGGCAGCGTAGTAGTTGGGGTCGTACCAGTCGCTGCACCATTCGTGGACGTTGTCGCACATGTTGTAAAGGCCTAGGGCGTTGGGAGCGTAGCGGCCGACCGGTTCAGGACCAGTTAGCCAGCGGGTGGCGTAGTCGGGGAGAGATTGCGGCGGGTCGTCGCCCCAGGGAAAGTTTTTCTGTTCGAGGCCGGCGCGGGCGGCGCGCTCCCATTCGGCTTCGGTGGGCAAGCGATAGCGGCGGCCGGTTTCAGCGCTGAGCCAGTGGCAGTAGCGGGCGGCCTCGTGCCAGGAGATTCCTGCGACCGACTGCTGGGGATGATTAAAGTTTGGATCGTGCCAGAACGGGGGTGGCGGTGTGGAGGTGGCGAGGAGGAAGCGCTCGTAGTCGGCGTTGGTGACCTGCGTTGCGGCGAGGAGGAAGGCGTCCAACCAGACGCGATGGATGGGGCGTTCGCAGTCCTGGCCGGAGTTGGAGCCCATGAGGAACCAGCCTTCGGGGATCTGGACCAAGGTTGGTTCGAGCGCCAGAACCGGAGTTTGTGACTGCGTTGGAGCGTGCGTCATGACTGTTGCCGTGGGTTGTCTACGGAGGTAAAGTTTACCAGCGCTGGCTGGAGGATGGTGATGGCGGAGAAGAAACTGCGGTTCAAGGTGAAGCTGGCAGGACAGGAGGGGAGTTCGGTGGCGGCTGTGATCGCTCCGTTTGACGTGATGGAGACGTTTGGCACCAAGGCGCGCGTGCCGGTGCGGGGAACGATCAATGGATTGGGTTTCGTTCGTCGCTGATGCCGATGGGCGGCTGCCACATGATGGCGGTGAACAAAACCATGCGCGCGGGCGCGAACGCCAAAGCGGGAGATGTGGTGGATGTGGTGATGGAGCGGGACGTGGAAGAGCGCACGGTGGAGGCTCCGCCGGAACTGAAGAAGGAGTTGGCGAAGAACAAGAAAGCGCTGGAGCGGTGGGAGGGGATGTCGTTCTCGAACAAGAAAGAGATGGCGATTTCGATTCGTGAGGCTAAGCAGGAAGAAACGAAGAAGCGGCGGCTGGCGAAGGTGATGCAGGTTCTCAAGTCGGGGGCGAAGTGGATGGGATAACAAAAGCCCCACTTCTCGCGCAAAGAGCGCGCGAGAAATGGGGCAGGTCAGGCATGCGAGCGGAGGTGCTGCACAACTTTGGCGATGTCGTTTTCCTGGAAGAGGCGGATGGCGGCGATGCCGGCGGCTCCGGCGGCTAGGCAGGAGAAGGCGTTGGCGAGGGTGATGCCGCCGAGGGCGAGGACTGGGATGTTTACCTGGCAGGCTTGGCGGAGCTGAGCGAGACCTGTGGGCTGCGCGGCGGGAGTGTCTTTCTTTTCGAAGACGGGGGCGAAGACGGCGAAGGTGGCTTGGTTGGCGGCGGCTTGGGTTACTTCTGATGGGGAGTGACAGGAGACGGCGATCAGAGGATCTCGTGGCGAGTTTCCGCGGGCGGGGGCGCCCGCGCCACATTGGCCTGCTTCAGACTTTTTCCAGGCGGCTCTTACTTCTGCCGGGGAGATGTCGTCTGAGCGGAGGTGGACTCCGTCGGCTTGGACGGCCAGGGCTATGTCGGTGCGGGAGTTGATGAGCAAAGCAGTTGCCAGTTGCCGGTGGCCAGTTGACAGTCGGCCTGCCTCACAGATGGCATCAGCAGCTTCCCGGGCCAGGGATTCGAGGTCGCGGGTGGGAAGATCTTTTTCGCGGAGTTGGATGTAGTGCACGCGGGATCGAGCGGCTTCGGCGATTTTTTCGAGGAGGTGGCGACGGCGGGTGGCTTCGTCTCCGGGGAAGGCGGAGCGGTCGGTGATGTAGTAGAGAAGGCAGCTTTCGGCCATCAGCTATCAGCTATCAGGTCGCGCAGGAGAAAGCAAGGAAGGGTGATTGAAGGTGCCGGGCTGCGCCCCGGCGGACAGCCGAGGGCGGCTGTCCCCACATGAGCTTGTCCTCCGACGTCGGGCTGCTACGGTCTGGTCTTCGCAATCTCAGGCAGAACTTCGCGTTCTTTCTTGGGCGTGCCGCCGAGATGATATTTGGTCAGGCCGTCGCGGAGGAATTCGAAGGCTTCGTCGGGAGAATCCACGATCTTGAACTGGTCGAGATCCTGCGGGGAGACGGCGCCGGCGTCCACAAAGGCCTGGAAGTTGATGATGCGGTTCCAGTATTCGCTGCCGTAAATGATGACCAGAATTTTCTTGGCCAGCTTGTCGGTTTGGGCGAGGGTGAGGATTTCGAAAAGTTCGTCCATGGTGCCGAAGCCGCCGGGGAAGATGACGAGCGCCTTGGCGAGATAGGCGAACCAGAATTTACGCATGAAGAAGTAGTGGAACTGAAAGTTCAGCGAGGGAGTGATGTACTGGTTGGGATACTGCTCGAAGGGAAGCTGGATGTTGAGTCCGATGGTCTTGCCTCCGGCTTCGTGGGCGCCGAGATTGGCGGCTTCCATGATGCCGGGGCCGCCGCCGGTGGTGACGACGAAGCGGTGGCGGCGGGCGGGAATCTGGATGGACCACTTGGTCAGCATGTAAGCGAGATGGCGGGCGTCTTCGTAATAGCGGGCCATGTCGAGTCCGGCCTGGGCGAGCTTGAGATCTTTTTCAAGCTGGACGGGCGGAGCGGCGGCGTGATTGTTCTCAACCGCAGTGAGGTTTTGCTCGGCATCCTTGCGGCCCTGAAAGCGGGCGGAGCCGAAGAAGACGACGGTGTCCTGAATCTGCTCACGGCGAAAGCGGGCGAGGGGCTCCTGATATTCCGACAGGATGCGAAGGATGCGGCCGTCGGGACTCTGCAGAAACGGTTCGTTCTGGTAGGCGACGGGGGCGGACTTAAGCTTGTCAGTCATAGATGCGAACTCGTCTCATTCCGTAGTTTCTTTCGCCCCTTCGGGGCTTGCTCATTTTTCCTGATTGTCACCCACGGCTTGCGCCGTGGGCTGTATTCTTTTGCCGCTTCGCGGCTTGGATTCGAGATCTGATCGAAGCCGCATGGTCATGGTTCCGGGTCTAGTGCAGTTCGTGGTAGTGGAGCGCCTCCCAGAAGCCAATCCAGATGTCGAGCAGGCCCAGGCCGCTGCAAACGCCGCGGAAGAAGCCATGGGCGATAACCGGGCGGAGGCTGGGATAGGTGAGCAGCAGGTAGTTGTCGGTCCACTCCGGGGTCCAGGGGAGGATGATGAGCAGCACTCCGGCCACCGCGCTGACCAGCACAAACAGGAAGACAGAAATACGGTGCATCCAGATCTGCAAGTTGCGGGAGCCCGGAGGCGGTTCGGAGGGCTGAGGGGGATCGAGAAGCGCCGTGGGAGCTTCGGTTGGCTGGGGAGATGCGACCGGAGTCTGGGCGGGGGCGGTGGAGATAGGAGTGGGCTCGGTCATGCTTAGCGATCCCCTCTGTGACCCTGAACAGGAGAAGTTCCCGGGGAACCCGCACGGAGGCGACGAGGGCGAGCAGAGAATCCCGCGCAGAGAGAGTTGGGGGCAGAACCCATCGGGCTATTCTACGACTTCAGGGCCTTAATGCGCTCAGCGACGTTGCGATAGTCAATGTTGCTGCCGTAGACGTCCATGAAGTACTTGAGGGCGGAGGGCTTGTCGCCGGCGCTTTCGTAGGCTGAGGCCAGTTCGTAATCGAGGGCGACGCGGGTTTCACCGTCGAGGCCGGGGACCGTCAGAGCTTTCTCAAACCAGCGGACGGCAGCCTCGGGGACGCCTTTTTCGAGGAAACACTGGGCCAGCCAAGTGTAGGTCTGCATGATCTGCGGGAAAGGATGTCCGCGGTCAAAGGCCTGGCAGGTTTTTTGCAGTTCTCCAATGGCCTCGTCGAGCAGGCCCATTTCGCGGAAGGCAATGCCGAGGTTGTAGTGAGTTTCCGGATCTTCATCATTCGCGGCGACACCGGATTCGAGATCCTGCTTGATCTCGCCGAACATCTCAGAGAGGTCAACGCCGGCGTCCTCGCCGAACGGAGAAGCTTTCGGCGCGGCGGCCGGAGGAGCAGGCGCGTGGGAAGCGGGTGCTGCCGGCGGCTGCGGATGGGAAGCCTCCGCTGCGGGGGCAGACCACGCGGGCGCGCTCTGCTGTACAGGAGCGGCATGCGATGAAGCCGAGGCCGAGGCGGCGGCGCTGGCGGCCAGCGGCGGAGTGACTTTCGGAGCCGCGACGGGTGGAACTGGCGGCGCAGGCTCGGCAGTGGCCGGGACAGCAGCAACTTCCGGTTCGGGGACAGGAGCTGCTTTCAGGAAATCCTCGCCTAGTGAGGCTTCGATATCGGCGACGAACTGGCCCAGCACCGGGGCGGCATGTTCGGCGGCAGGCACGGGCTCGGTATGCGCGGCGGGCGACCGCTCCGGGGCGACGACTGTCTCGGGCAGGAACTCGCCACCCAGGGAAGATTCCAGGTCGGCGACAAACTCTTTGAGGGGGCTGGGAGCAGCTTCTGCATGGGGAGCCACAGGTTCGGGCTCGGTGGCGACGGGTTCATGGACTACGGTTTCATGGACGACGGTCGCATGGGCAACTTCGGGTTCCGGCTCGACTGAGGAAACTGGTTCGGCGATCGCATGCTCTTCAACGGCCACCGGAGGTTCGTCGGCCGTTGCTTCATCGGCGACCGCTTCGAGCGCCGGAATATCAGCGGCGGTAAGTTCCTCGATGACGGGCTCGGCCTCGACGTGAACTTCCTCGTCGGCGGCTTGCTGGCTCGCAGCTTCGATTTCGGCGTGAAGTTCCGCCAGCTTGTCGTGGTCGCTGGTGAGGGTCTGGAGCTTGGCCAAGGCCGCCATGGCCTGCTCGGGCATGCCGTTGGCAAGATAGAAACGGATATCTTCGACAGTTTCGTCGATCTTCGCGGTGTTCTCTTCGTCGGTACTGACAGAGCCGGGAATTTCATCCTCGCCGGCGGCAGTGATCTCGACCTCAGCCGCATCCGCGGCAGGAGCTTCAGCTTCCACGGTGAGGGAGTCGTCCCACTCCGAGGAGAGATCGATCTCTGCCTCTGCGGGGGCGGGTTTGGCAGAAGCCGAAGAGGATTCCTCGACGACCGCAAACTCACCTTCGTCGGCCAACTCAACTGTAATTTCTTCGGCGGCTTCGGCGGGGACCGCGGGCCAGGGCGCAGGCTGGGGAGTTTCCTCGGGTGCGTCGTGGTGCAGAGCGGCGTGGGGAGCGGCAACGGTTTCGGCCGCAGGTTCGGTTACAGATAACTCGGGTGCGGGCTGCGGTGGAACTTGAGGAGCGGCATCCAGAAAGATGTGCGCTTCTTCTTCCGAGACGCGGGGCGCGGGAGTGGAAGAGCGTTCTTCATAACGCTCGGACAGCTCCCCGTAGCGCGTTGCTTCCTCGGGGTATCCCGCGTCCGAATAAAGGGTTTGAAGGGTGCGGCAGCAGACCCCGGCCTCGGCGAAGCGGCCGGCGCGGGTATGCAGGGCAGCCAGGCGCTGGTTGACGCGGAGATCGTTGGGCGCCAGCGGCAGGGCCGCAACCAGAGGTCCCAGGGCCTTGGCCGGCATGTTGTAGGAGATGAACAGCTCCGCATCGGTCAGGGCGGAGCGGATGGACAGCGCGACTTCATCGGAGTAATGCTGGTGAATGGAAGGCGCGGTCGCTTCGAGATCGTCAATGAGGACGACGGCTTCTTCCGGGGTGATGAGCTTGGCGTCGGTTACGCCGCTGAGCTGGCTGACCACCTGCTGGTAGTTCTGCATGTGCAGGGGGTTCTGGGGCTCGATCTGAGCCAGTTTCTGGTATAAGTCGCGGGCGCGAGGCAGGTCCCCGGCCTGGACACTGGCGTGAGCGAGCAGTTCGATGACTTCCCCGACATGGGTGGTTTCGCCTGCCATCTGGAACAGGTCGAGCAGTTTCTGCAGGGAGTCGGGATTTTCGCGGACATGCCCGATGATGCTGTGCAGGTGGTCGAGGACTTTGTCGGAGTTTTCCGCCAGCAGGCGCTCGGCGTGCTGGTCGTACACCTGAAGGGCGTTTTCGTACTGGCCGGCCTGCATGAGGGCGTCGGCAAAGCTGGCGATGGCGTTGAGGTCGTTGTGGACGGTCAGCAGCTTGTTGGCGACCGCTCCCGCCTCGGAAAGCTGGCCGGTCTGCAAGTAAGCCTTAAGCAGATCGCGGAGCCCGTCCGGGTTGGAATCAATGTCGGCAACCTTTTGCAGAGTGGCGACGGCTCCGGCGGCGTCGCCGGACTCGATCTGGTTCTTGCCCTGCATCAACAGGGCATAAGTATTGCCGGGATCGAGGGCCAGCATGCGCTGGAGAATTTCTTCGGCGCCAGGGAGCGAACCCTTCGAGCGCAGGCTTTCGGCGGCGGCCGAGAAGATCTGCCAGGCCTCGGTCTTTTTCCCCAGGCGAACGTAAATCTCCGCCAGGCGAACGCGCATGGTGGTATTTTCCGGGTCCATCTCCAGAATTTTCTGGAAGATGCGGACCGCGTTGTCGAGTTCTCCGGCCTTGAGGAATTCCTCGGCGACCTGCAGGTACTGGGCGCGGGCATCGTTGAAAAGGCCCTGCTGAGTATAAAGTTCGGCCAGCTTCAGCAAGCTCTCGAGCGAAGGCTTGAGCTTGCTGATCTTCTTGTACATGGCGATGGCTTTGACCGTGAAGCCCTGGCTGGCATAGGCATCGCCGACGGTCTTGAAAAATCCGGTGGCTTTGTCGATTTCGCCGAGACGGGAGTAGAGGTCGCCGACGGTGTTGGTGACCGTCAGATCCTTGGCGTCATGCTTGAGGATCTTTTCGTACTCGGAGATGGCATTCTGCAGTTTGCCCTGCTGGACATTCTTCTCCGCAGTGGCGAGAACCTTCTGCTTATTGAAGCCGAACAACGCCATAAGAGTGCAGACTCCAGACCCTGGTTTCGTACAAAAATAGCTTGGTACAGAACTCGTTGAGCGCCGTGGGGGACGTTCTCCGATCCATGCCCTGGCGGTCATCTCTCCTATCGGCGGATGGCCGTCCGGACAAGGCCAATTGTACGTCTGAGAGTCATGGACCGCATGGTTACCAAGGGTTACCGAAAGGGAGTGTACGAACGGGTTACTTAGGGAACTGGGGGGAAGTCATTCTGACATTCTTACGTTGCAAGCGAATGAGCAGCTTGCGGCTGCGAGCTTTCATCGCAGGCGTACCGTTCCGAGTGGCGGCGCGCAGAGTCTCCAATACTCCGGGCCGAATACTTGGCTCGTCCTGTGCCAGGTCAGCCAGTCCCTGAAGAGCGAAAGTTTTGACAATCGAACTGCGGTCTTCCAGATAACTGTTCAGCGAGGAGATCGTAGTTTGCCGTTCCCTGGCGTTCAGCGGGAGGCGTGGAATCATGACTGCGAGATGCCAACGCAGTTCTTGTTCCCTGGCCTCGTTCATCAGGCCTAGTAGTTCCTTCTTGTAGGGCTGCAGGAGTTCAGGATGCCGGCGCGTGACCTTCTCGGCCGCGTCCGCGGCCCGCATTCGGACGAACGGATCGGGAGACCACAAACCCGCAATTAGCTCAGGAAACCGCTCTGGATCTTTGGCCACGATTGCGGCTACCTGATCCGAGCGGCCGATTGTTCGTCGGTCCCCTCCTTCCAGCAGGGACAGGAGAGAAGAATTGTTTCTTTGCGCCATGAGAAGACCAAGTATAGCTCTGACGGGAAAGGCTGCTCCCCAAGAAACTTCCTCCACGAGGGCAGTTATGAGGTCTACCTGCGGCCTGTCTTCAGGATAGCTGAAATCCGCTTCAGATCGTCTTCCATCATGGCGTAGGAACTTCCCAAGGGGCCAGTCAGAATTCGGTTGATCGCATCCAGCGGCTGGCCCTTGGTCCGATCCAGGAAGCGCGCCCATTCGGACGCGACGGCGGCACGCTCGTCGCCGCTCGCGTCGGAGCAGAACTCACGGGCGGCTTCTTCAGGCGAGCCGTATTCGTCTTTCATGTCCTGGTGGAAATAGCCGCGCAGGAAGCTGCGAAGGGCGGGATATTCTGCGGCGGAGAAAGATGTTGCCTCCGGCTTCGCGGCTGAGGGCTTGGTCGCCGCTGGTTTCTGCGTGGGACGATTGGGGGTCATGGGCGGCACTCCGGGTAGGCGGTGAGCACATGGTAAGAGTTCGGGGCATCCCACTTCAGCACGATGACGGCGTGAGCGCAGGGCTGAACCTGGTCTTCGCCACGGCGGAGGGTGCGGCCGAAGGGATGCGCGGAGCCGCCATCGTAGTCGAGGACGAGGTTGGGATGTTTTTCGCGTTCCAGCCAGCGGGAAATCTTGTTGTTCTGCTCGGCGATCGCGGCGCCCACGGCGGTTTCGGCGCTTTCGCGGTCGTTCCAGGTGGAGGCGGCGGAAATATCACGCTCGTGCTCGAGCCGCTCCCGAAGCTGAGCGTCGGTGCGTGCGACGTGCTTGCGCAGGGTGTGGCCGCCGGCAGCCTCGTCCTGAGAGAGATCGTGGCGGACGCTCGCCGATGACTGCGTGGCGGGGCCGGTATCGGTCGCCGGGGGCCGGGTGCAGGCCACCAGGGCGGCTGCGAACACCACTGCGAACACGAGCCAGGCCAGACGGAATTGCGAACGGAGTTTGACCGAACTGCGCATAGGGAGAAGCTAGAGTACACAACCGCGGAACAAAAAGCATCCGCAGGCAGTGGGGGCGGATAGGGCAGTTTGAGAAGTGTCCCAGAGCACGGTTTTCAGAAGTCGGTTCCACTACACTGAGATTGAGAGCAAAGTCTTTCAACTCGCTTGCGTTCCAACATCCCAGAGCCGTTGCCATGGCTGAATCGTTAGCACAGTTTTTCACGGAGAATTTCCGGGCGCACGCGCACGAGCGCGCTTACCGGCAGCGCTGGGGATATCGCTGGGAGTCGGTTACTTACGGCGAGGTGCTGGAGATGGCCTCCGGCTTCGGTCAGAACCTGGAGGCGCGGGGGATTGCCAAGGGCGACCGCGTGATGCTGTGGGGCGAGAACTCGGCCGAGTGGGTTGCGGTTTTCTTTGGGTGTGCCATGCGAGGGGTGATTGTGGTGCCCATGGATGATGGAGCTTCCACCGATTTTGCCATGCGGGTGCATCAGCAGGTTGGCGCGAAGCTGCTGGTGGCATCGCGGCGGCGTGGGGGCGAGTTAGCAGCTGGCAGATTTTCGATCGCAAGTTTGAGTCTGGAGGATCTGGCGGAGAGTCTGGGGCCTTTTGCACAGACTCCTCCGACCCCTGAGCCTCCGAGTGTTCCTCTGGGTCGGGAGGACATCCTGCAGATTATTTTTACTTCGGGCACAACGGCCGATCCCAAGGGCGTTGTGATCACGCACGGGAATGTGCTGGCGAACATAGCTCCGCTGGAGCGGGAAATGCGCGGGTATCTGAAATATGAGCGGCTCGTGCATCCCCTGCGGTTCTTGAACTTGCTGCCGCTCAGCCATGTGTTCGGGCAGTTCCTGGGAATGTTTCTGCCGCCGCTGCTCGGCGGCACGGTCCTATTTCAAAATGAATTGAAGCCTTCGGAAGTGATCAGCACGATTCGCCGGGAGCGGGTTTCGGTTCTGGTGAGCGTGCCGCGAGTGCTCGAATCCTTGAAACAGAAAGTCGAGCGCGATGTGGCGGAGCGCGGAGGAGCGGAAGAATTCCGCGAACGCTTCGCGGCGGCGAAGGAGAAACATTTCCTGCGACGGTGGTGGATGTTCCGCTCGATTCGGCGGCAGTTTGGCTGGAAATTCTGGGCGTTAATCTCGGGCGGAGCGGCGCTGGATGGCGAGACCGAGGAGTTCTGGGGCAGGCTGGGGTATGCGGTGATTCAAGGATACGGACTGACGGAGACGACTTCTCTGGTGAGCGTGAACCATCCGTTTCGTCTGGGAAAGGGATCGATCGGGAAGGTGTTGCCGGGGCGCGAAGTGAAGCTGGCGGAGGACGGAGAGATTCTGGTGCGGGGCGGAGGGGTTGCTGCCGGGTATTGGGACGGGCAGGGCGCGCGAAAAGTTTCGGGCCAGAAAATGTCAGAGCAGAGAATCGCGGACGAAAACGGATGGTATCGCACCGGGGACGTCGGGGCGCTCGATGCCGCTGGCAACCTGTATTTCAAAGGACGCAAGAAGGAAGTGATTGTGACGCCGGGCGGGACGAAGGTGTATCCCGAAGATCTGGAGGCGGCGCTGCGGCGGCAGCCGGAAGTCAGAGATTGTGTGGTGGTGGGAATGGAGCGAGGCGGGAACGCGGAGCCGTGCGCGGTGGTGATCCTGCGGGACGAGGGCGAGATCGAAGGGGTGGTGCAGCGGGCGAACCAGTCCCTGGCCGAGTATCAGCGGATGAGGATGTGGATGCGGTGGCCGCAGGAGGATTTTCCGCGCACGAATACGCAGAAGCCGCGGCGGAATCTGATTGCGGAAGTGGCGCGAGCTGAGGTGCTTCCCCCACTTCTCGCGCAAAGAACGCGCGAGAAATGGGGCACCCAGGGCGAAGGTCCACTGAGTGAGTTGATCGCCCGAGTTTCAGGACGACCTGGCGTGGCATTGCGCGAGGATGCGAGCCTGGACTCGGACCTGGGGCTGAGCTCGCTGGATCGAGTGGAGCTTCTGGGCGCTTTGGAAGACCGCTATCAGGTGGACCTGAGCGAGACCCGCTTCAGCGCGGTGCGGACGGTTGGTGATCTGGAACGAATGCTGCGCGAGAAGTCAAAATCCCCACCCTCTCGCAAAGAACGCGAGAAGGGTCGGGCACCCTCGGCCGGGTATCACTATCCGAGTTGGGTGCTGGGCTGGCCAGTGACGTGGGTGCGGTTTCTGGCGCACTACCTGTTGATGCGTCCCGCGATCGTGTTGCTGGGTTGGCCGCGCGTCGAGGGGCGCGAGCACCTGCACGGAGTTGAGGGGCCGCTGCTGGTGGTTGCGAATCACGTGAGCGACGTGGATGCGGGGTTCATTCTGACGGCGCTGCCCGCGCGGTTCCGGCACCGGCTGGCGGTGGCTACAGGCGGAGAGGCGCTGGAGGCGTTGCGTACGCCGCCGGCGGACCGAGGATTCTTCCTGAAGATATATGACCGCGTGCAATGGGCGCTGGGAGTGTCGCTGCTGAATCTGTTTCCGCTGCCGCGCGAGGCGGGTTTCCGGCGGAGCTTTGCCTATGCGGGCGAGGCGGTGGATCGCGGCTATAGTGTGCTGGTTTTTCCCGAGGGGCGGCACACGGTGGATGGAAAGATGAATCCGTTTCGCTCGGGCATCGGGCTGCTGGCGGAGAATCTCGGCGTCCCGGTTTTGCCCATGCGCATTGACGGACTGTTTGAGGCGAAGGCCGCCGGCAAGAGCTTTGCCGCGCCGGGGAAGATTTGCGTGAGGATCGGGAGGCCGATGCAGATTGGGCACACAGCCGAGCCGGAACGGATTGCGAACCAACTGCAGGAGGCCGTGCAGTCCATGTGAGATCGTGGCTTCGCCAGCCGCACTGCTATCGGTGAAGAAAAAGCGCCGCGATCAAGATCGCGGCGCCTCAGTTTTCTGATCCAACAACTTTTTCAAACGGCACGGACTAGTCAATGGTAACGGCGACGGGCGTGGAGGCGATCCCGTTCGTGACCACTTCCAGGCTGGCCGTACCGAGGGCGATGGTGGACGGAATATCGAACTGTGCTGCCACCAGTTTGCCTCCCGTCCGGACGCCCATCGTGTTGAAGGAGTGGGTGCGGCAAAAGACGACTGCACCGCTGGCATCGGTGATGCGGACTAGGGGGTAGTTGGAAGCCTGCTGAGCGTCGTCGCCGTAAGCGGAGCCCTGCCCCATGCCGTTGAACTGGGTTCCATGGATCACGTTGTTGAGGGAGCCGTGGGTCAAGGTCGAGGCGACGGTGGAAATGGTAGGAGCGCACCCGGTACAGGGACTCCCTGCGGGTGTGTAGATCTGGACGCTGGAGGAGTTATCCGTGAACAGAACCTGGCCGGTGGGCAGCAGAACCATGCTTCCGACGTAGGAGCTATCAACGGGGGCGTTGGGCGTGCCCGGCACGGAATTCAGGGCTGCGCCGTCCCATTCGAAGAACACGCTGCCGGCGGCGTAGATGCCCGGACTGGTGTCCAGCAGAACGTTGCCATCGGGCAGCAGAGCGGCTGGCCCGTCGGCGATATTGAGCGCGCCGGGGAAATCAGGGCCTGCCGACCAGACTCCCGTGGCCGTGTCGTAAATCGCGGTGTGGCCCGCGCTGCATCGGTTGGCGCCGGTATAGAACACCGTTCCATCGGGCCGCAAGATAGCCGGGCCCACTTCGTAAGAAGCTTTAGCGGCTCCTCCGCAACTGGCGGATGAGTCCCAGAGTTGGACAATCGTGCTGCCCGCGCTGGACCAGGTCCCAGCGCTGGTTTTGTAGATCTCGGAGTTTGTGCCCGTAGAGTTGTAGGAGCCGACATAGGCGTCCACGGTGAGGATGTCGCCATTCGGCAGGAGCGTCCAGCCTTCTTCGTCGTTGTCGTCGGCCTTGCCTTTGCCAGTGGCGGTCCAGGTGACAACGCCCTTGGAGAGGGTGGCAATGGCTTCGTCGGTGGTGCAGCAATTGGCCAGCATGAAATGCCCGTTAGGAAGAACGATGCTGGAGGCATCGCCGATGGTGCTCCAGCCGACGGGAGCCTTCACGGCCATCCACAGGTTAGTTTTTGGATTGTAGATCGCGCCCTTGGTGGTGAAGGCGGAATTGCAGCCGTTGTATTCACCGCCCATGATCAAGACATCGGCGTTGGGCAATACGGCGGAGGCAAAGTACAGCGGATTGTAGCCGGCGGGAAGATTGCCGGCACTCACCCAGCTCCCCTTGATGTAGCTGCCGGTGCTGTCGGGCACCAGGCGATACCAGTTTCCGGTTGCGCTGCAACCCGAGTTGACGACGAGAACGGATCCATCGGTGAGCAGGAGTGCGTGACCTACTCCAGACGGCGGAGCTTTGGTCACCGCAGTCCACGTTCCGGCAGTGAATGCTTCTTTCTGGGCCGTCGCGACACCGCAACAAACCATGAGGGCGAACACAGAGATTCCGAGTGCACGGAACGCTTTCATAGATCCTTGGCCTTTCATTGCTTTTGGGACTTGAAACTGGCTCAGACGCGGATTTCCAGCGACCGGCCCACAACGGGGAGAGAAAAACCGCAGGCAGTCCAACCCGAAATCCAAAACGTGGCGATTATATCCCGGGTTGGGCCGGTTCCAAACAGTTGTCAGTAAGAATCGGCAAGATTTTCTGGTGGGAGCAGGTCAAGTCGCAAGAAATTGCAATCTCGTATCAGGGAGTTTGCAAAATCCTGCAGCTTTGCCCTGTGAAAGGGTCTGTACCCAAGCAATCATTCTGAATGGACGCGGGTCCAATCCCGGCTTCTATTCTTCGTCCGCCTGAGGTTCTTCGTGCGGGGTGCTGGATTCGAGCACGACCTCAGGAGCCTTGGCTTCCCGCAGGGAACGATTGAGTGCGGGCAAATCGGAACTCTTGAATTCATTCCAGCGTTTAAGCACATCGGCGCTGTCGTGTTCGGTGGCCGCCAACGCTTGCATCTGAGCCGACGTCGGCTCTGCATCCACTTGCCACACCTGCTGGTATAACGCGCCGGCCTGCCCGTTGACGCGGTTCAGAGTGAGTTCGGTGGAGGGCGGGGCCAGAAATCCGCCGACGCTTCCGGCCAGGGCGGCAAGTTTTTTCCCGGTGGCTTCGAGGGCGTCCTTGGCCGGGCCGTTGGCTTGCGCGCTCAGCTTTTCCAGCTGGGCGCGAATCGAGCCGCCCTGCAGAAGGGCCTGCGACGAGTCGCTCATGATGGACGCCAGACGCGTCTCCGCCTGAAATTTCTTTTGAAGGCCTGCGGCCGAGGTCGTGACGCGAGGGTCCATCCTCACCACCTGATAATTCACCATAGTTTTTCCATCGACAGTGAAGTAGATCCCGTACGTTCCCGGCAGGACCGTGGGTCCCAGCGGCCCTCGCGGCGTGTCGCGCGGAACAGCCGCGATGGGATATTCGTGGCGCGTGCTGAGGGGTGCAGTGTAGTGGAGGTCCCACACCCAGCGGTGCATGCCCGGTTCGGCCGAGAGATGGTGCTGCGGGCGGACCCAATAAAGAGGGATCAGTTGCTTCTGCAGCTCTTCGTCAGTGATGTCGGGCTTGTCGGCGCTGGAAAACTTGCGGACAAGCCGCATTTTTTCGTCGCGGATCTCGATCGTGACTGAGCGAATGCCCGCTGGCAGATAGTAATCGATGATGGCGCCATCCGGAGGATTGGGCGCCGCCGGCTCGTCAGGCGGCAGCGGAGTGTCGGTGTTGGTGTCGCGCTGCACGCGGTAGGCAGGAGGTTCGGCTGTGAAGAGAAATGGAAATGGGGCGCGTCCAGCCTGTGCCTCCCGCAGCGGAGCAAAGTCGTCAAGAATCCAGAAACCGCGGCCGTGCGTGGCGGCGATCAGATCATCGTCGTGAATCCAGAGATCGCGCACCGCAGTGTGCGGCAGATTCAGTTGCAGCGACTGCCAGTGATCGCCATCGTCCGGAGAGAAATAGACGGAGTTCTCTGTTCCGGCGAACAGCAGATGCATGAGGACGGAATCCTCGCGCACCGTGTCCACCGGGCCGAAGTCGGGTAGCCCCGAGGTGATCAGCGTCCACGTCTTGCCGCCGTCGCGGGTGCGGTAGAGGTAGGGATGAACGTCGTTGATGCGGAAGCGGCTCACCGAGGCGTAGGCGGTTTGTTCGTCGAAGTGTGAGGCGGAAATCTGCGTGACCTTGCTCCAGGGCGTGAGCTCTTTAGGCGTGATATCGGACCAGTTTTTTCCGCCATCGCGGGTGATCCAGATGAGGCCGTCATCGGTGCCGGCCCAGAGTGTGTTCACGGTCTTGAAAGAGGGTGCGAGCGCGTAGATCACGCCGCGCTGTTTGTCCGCGCCTTTTGGGAAGAGAGTGCCGACGCTCGCAGGAGCGCCCGGGGTTTCGCGCGTCAGGTCAGGGCTGATGGTCTGCCAGGAAGCGCCGCCGTCGGTGGTTTTGAACAGGACGTTGGCCGCGTAATAAAGAATGTGAGGATCAACCGGAGAGAACATCAGCGGTTCGGTGCGGTTGGTGCGGTACTTGGGGTCGCGCACCGGAATTGGCGTGATGTTCTGCACCTGGCCGGTGGACCAGTGATACTTGGAAACCTCGCTGCGGCCGCCGCCGTAGATTACGTCGGGATCGAGCGGGTCGGGCGCAACATAGCCATACTCGATCACGCCCACGGGATGCCACTCGCGGAAGGTGATGGCGCCATCGTTACCGCGGCTGGAAATGCACACGGAGCCGCTTTCCTGCTGTCCGGCGCAGACGCGATAGGGGAAACCGTTGTCGGCGATGGCGTGGTAAAGCTGCGCCGTGGGCTGGTTGTACCAGGAACCCCAGGTGGCTCCGCCGTTCACCGTGACAATCGCCCCCTGATCGCTGACGAGAAGAATGATGTTGCCGTTGTTGGGATTGATCCAGAGGTTCTGGTAGTCGTCGCCGCCGGGCGCGCCGCGGAAGCCGGACCAGGTCTTGCCGCCGTCGGTAGAGCGCATGGTCACCGTGCTCGCGACATAAATCAGGTCTGGATTCTTCGGATCAACCCTGGGGACCGGGAGATCGCCGCCGCCGATGCGCCCGGCGGGACGGCGATCGTTGGTGGTCTCCGACCAGCTCTCGCCGGCATCGTCGGAGCGATAGACGCTGAGCTTTCCTGAGGCGACAGCGAGCGTGGCATAGAGCCGCCGGGGATCGCTGGGCGCAATGGCAACGTAGATCTGGGCGAGATCCTTGGGCAGGCCGTTGGTCAGCGCGTGCCAGGAGGCGCCGCCGTCCGTGGATTTGAAAAGTCCTCCGTTCGCCCCGTTGAACTCGTTGTTGTCTTCCCACGGGCCTTCGCGGGCTTCCCACATGGATGCATAAACGACGTCGGGATTCGCGGGATCGATCTGCACATCCGAGCCACCGGTGTTTTCGTCTTTGGCAATGACTCGCGTCCAGGTTTGGCCGCCGTCGGTAGAACGGTAGATGCCGCGCTCTTCGCTGGGGCCGTAAGGGTGGCCGAGCACTGCGGCGAAGACTTTGTTGGGGTCGCGGGGATCAACGGCAAGGGCGGGGATTTGCTGGGCGTCTGTCAGGCCAAGATGGGTCCAGGTTTTGCCCGCGTCAGTAGATTTGTAGATGCCGTTGCCTACGGAGAGATCAGGGCGATGCAGACCCTCGCCGGTGGCAACATAAATGATGTTGGGGTCCGACGGAGCGACGGCAATGGCGCCGATGGATTGTGTGGACTCGCGATCAAAGATGGGGTTCCAGGTGCGGCCGTAGTCGTCGGATTTCCAGACGCCGCCGTTGACCTGGCCCATGTAGAAAACGTTGGGTTGGCTGGGGACGCCGGCCGCGGCGCGGGTGCGGCCTCCGCGAAACGGACCAATCATGCGCCAGCGTAATTCCTGGTAAGTGCTCTCGGGAACCTGGCTCTGTAAAACCTGGGTCCAGCCCGCAGTGGCGGACAGGAAAACAGCGACGGACACGAATAGACGAATGACTGCGTTGAATCGGCTCACCTGTTCCCCCTCAACATCAACACGGCAAAGTACACAGAATAAACCAAAAGCGCAGTGATCGTGCGGCGAAACCGGACAACCGGACGAGAGGTTCCCTCTCTCTAACTCATTCGAGGTTCTTTCGGGCGCTTTTATGTATCATGGCGGAGCCTTGTTGCAAACTATGAAAATCCAAGTTTCGAAAAGTCCGCGCCCGGTTCTTTGCGTTGTTGGGAAGATTCTTCTCGCGCTGGTCTTCTGCGCAACTCTTGCAGATCGCGCTCCGGCTGCGCCGGCGGGCGTGCCCGAAGACCCGGGGCTCAAGCCGATTCTCGCCTACATTTCCTCTGCCTGGGACACGCTCACTCGTTCCATGGCGGACTGCCAGAGTGTTGCCGATCCTAAAATCAAGGCCGCTCCCGTGCTGTATCTGCCTGCCGGATACGCCGAACCGGAGGCGCTGCGGAAGCTGAGTGCGAACTGCACCGTGCGTGTGGAACATTTGCCGGTGGATATCCACCATCTGGGCGAAATTGACACCAGCAAGATTCAGCCTCACGGGTTGCTCTACCTGGAGAATAAGTATGTGGTGCCGGGTGGGCGCTTCAATGAGATGTACGGCTGGGACAGCTACTTCATCGTTCGCGGACTGCTGCGCGCGGGGCGCCTCGACCTGGCGCGGGGCATGGTGGAGAACTTCTTTTTCGAGATTGAGCACTATGGCGCGATGCTGAACGCCAATCGCACGTATTACCTGACGCGGTCACAGCCTCCATTCTTGAGTTCGATGTTTGTGGATGTGTACAACGCCAAGCGGTCGAATGGACGAGAGGACAAAGCCGAACTGGAGCGCGCCTACGC
The DNA here is from genome assembly GCA_035266345.1 of Candidatus Sulfotelmatobacter sp. Lineage (GTDB taxonomy): Bacteria > Acidobacteriota > Terriglobia > Terriglobales > Acidobacteriaceae > Sulfotelmatobacter. The sequence continues at coordinate 108,904 of DATFNP010000042.1, read as the reverse complement.
CGATATCGAAAAAGACTACGAGATGTGGACGCGCGAGCCGCATCTGGCGGGGCAGACCGGATTGTCGCGCTATTACGATTTCGGCGAGGGTCCGCCTCCCGAGGCGGTGCAGGACGAGACCGGCTTCTACCGCAAGGTGGCGCAGTATTTCTTCCTGCATCCCGCCGAGGCCGGTGATTATGTGGTTGAGATGAAGCCCGGGACAACAGAGGCGGTGGCGGGCGCAACTTATTCTTTGCAGGTGTGCGACGTCCCGCTGACCATGGCGCGCCCGGAATGCGAGAAGGCGCGGCAGTTCAAGCTCAGCGCGGATTACTACAAGGGCGACCGCTCGATGCGGGAGTCCGGGTTCGATGTGAGCTTCCGCTTCGGTCCCTTCGGCTCGGCCACGCATCACTATGCGCCGGTATGCCTGAACAGTTTGCTCTACAAGACGGAAAAAGATCTGGAGCAGATCAGCCTCTGGCTGGGTCACAACGAAGATGCCGAGAAATGGAACAAGCGGGCGGAAGAGCGCAAGAAACTCATCACGCACTTTCTGTGGAATGATCAGGACGGACTCTTCTTCGATTTCAACTTCCAGACGAAACGGATGTCGAAGTACCAGTACGCGACCACGTTCTATCCCCTGTGGGCGGGGTTGGCGACGCCGGAACAGGCGAAAGCGGTCGCGGGTAACCTGAAGGTTTTCGAGCGCCCCGGCGGACTTCCAATGAGCACGCAAGAGACGGGTGCGCAGTGGGATTTGCCTTACGGCTGGGGAAACATCGAAATGCTGGCCGTGGAGGGCCTGCGGCGGTATGGGTATAACGCGGACGCGGATCGAGTTTCGTATGAGTTCCTGTCCAATGTGGCCGAGAATTTCCGGCGCGATGGCAACATCCGCGAGAAATACAACGTGGTCACGCGATCCTCGGAGGCGCACGTGGAACTGGGCTACGAAATGAACGTGGTCGGATTTGGCTGGACCAACGCCGCGTTTCTGGAGTTGTTGCACGGGTTGCCGAAAGACATGGTCGAGCGGTTGGAGAAGGAGCAAAACCAGGCGCTGCCTGCGGCGAAGTGACGGACCCGGCAAAATTAACGTTGCGTTAACAATCCATGGTTGAGCGGAGGTTAATATTCCGCCATGCCGCGAGAAAGCCTTCAGATTACAGACCAGCCCGGGAGCCAGCCTGGGCATCGGATCCTCATTCTCAATGGAGCCCTCGTTCTGACCACGATGTTTGAGTTTCAGTCAACGGTGCGGGCGGACGAGTCGCAAGTTCTTATCATTGATTTCACGAATGTTCCGTATGCCGATTCGGCTGGGATCGGCGCCCTGGTTGGGGCGTACGTGACGCGGCAGAACGCGAATCGCCGCCTGGCGCTAGTCGGGGTATGCAACCGGGTTCGCGATGCACTGAAAGTGACGCGGGTGGAGCAGTTCTTCGGGTTTTTTGATTCCGTAGCAGCCGCTGAGGAGGCGACGGCCGCGTAGGCAGTCAGAAAACAGCGCGAGTGTGAGCCTAAAGAGCTTTTCCTCTCCCGCGTTGACGGGAGAAGGGAAAGGAGGGGTCTCAGAGACACCCCCCTCTCTATGATCATGTTTAGACTGGGACTCAGATCGAACTTCAAGAAGGGAAAAAACAAGATCAAGCCGCGTACTTTGCGAAAGCTCACAAAGGCTATCCATGCCCTGCAAAATCAGAATGTGAAGAATTAAACCAATGCAGCAAAATTGCGGATGATTTCCGGATTGCCCGTCACTCGGGCGCAATCGCCGATTTGCTGGGCAAGCTCGGCGTTCTGCAACGTCCCGCTTTCTATTTCAGTCCACTGGCGAGATACAGATCAGAGAGAATGCGGTAGTCGGAATACACGTAGGACTTAGCGTCGGGAGTAATGTGAACTGTCAGGAAGCCCGATAGGCCGGCGAGATCGTTCGGTGCTACTTTGCTTACGAACTGCCGGCGTCCTGTGCTGACGTCGGTGCGATAGATCTTGACAGGAATACTCTCGATCGTCGCAACAAACAAATGTTTGCCGTCAGCACTCCACTGGATTGGGACTTCTCCGGGCTCTATTCCGAAAAGTGCTCTCGACTGCCCGCCATCCACTGGGTAAAGCCAGAACTGGTGTTCCAGATCAACGGCTGCCATAAGTTTGCCATCCGGCGAAAAGCCGTGCGCAATCACACCTTCCGGCGTGACTGGTTGAGGTTTTCCGTCGCTGCCATCTTGGACCCAAGTCCGAGCCGCACGTCCAGGTTCGACGCCGTCAAATACGAACCTTTTCCCATCAGGAAGGAGTGTTGCAAAACCGTGGTCGATGGAATCGTGAGTCAGGGTGACAGCCTGCCCTGCGCCGGTAGGCAATAGAACCAGCTGTGGTGCCGATGCTGGCTTTAAGCCCGAGGGATAGGACGTTAGCACCCACTTGCCATCCTGCGAAAACTGGATCGGGAATCCCTCGCCCAACCGGACACCCGATGAACCGTCTGTCTTGCGAACATAGACGTCGTAACCTCGACCAGACGCTTCTCCTTGCACGGAGAGCAGGATCATGGCGCCGTCCGGGCTGAGATCGGTAGCAATCGAGTTATCGCCCCACCCCAATTCGCGCTCCTTATTTTCTGGAAAGATCCGTCCGAACACCTCGCCGCGAATGGTGTCGCGGGTTACGAGCAGATGTCCGTCGCGCGAGACGTCATGCAGGACGGTGTTGCTGGACTCTTGTCGGACCAAGAGTTGCTGACCGGTAGTCGTGACTTTGAACAGTGCGCGCGGATAGGATCCTACTTCGCTGCCGGAAAACCAGATGGCCTCGCCGTCAGGACTCCAAGCCAAGCCTGCAATACTTCCGAACTGCCGCGATAGGGTCTTCCTGTGTCCAGCGAGATCGGTCACCGCCAGCCAGCCGGCATCATCGTCTCCTCCGCCCAGCGGATGCTCTAGAAACGCAATCTGGTCCCCGCGGGGAGAGACGCGTGGGTGGCTCAGCCACGCTTCCCCAGTCGTTTGATATAAGACATTTCCCAGCGGAAACTCCAGGGCGCACCCGTCGTTGACGTAGTGGGTAACCGCGAGTCTCAAACCATCCGGCGACCAGTCGGCATCCTGCACACCATCGAGCAGTTTGCGGGGCGCGCTGCCGGTGAGAGACATGAGCGCCAGCGTGCCCCGGCGGCTCGCTTCGCGAAAACTTGGATTCACCAGGACTGCCATTTCTCCTGAAGGAGAGATGGCGAGAATATCGGCGTCCACGCCGAGTGAACGGGATTCGCTACTGCCGTTCTTCGTCCAGAAGAGTTGGAACGGCTTCCCGTCCCAGGCAGCGCCATAGACGACACTCTGTCCGTCGGCCGTGAAGCGTGCCGATAGAATCGTTCCCCGGCCGAAACTCAGCCGCTGAAACACCGGTTCGGGCGGCTTGTTCTCGCGGCGGCGCATCCACGACCACGCGGCCAGCAGGCATGCCAGGCTCAGAACAACTCCGAGCGGTAAAACGAAACGACGTGGGGAAATCGGCTTAGGCGCAGGCTGGCCTGCAACAGAGCTATCAATCGCAGGACGGTCAGCCATCGCCGGCTCTGCCAGTCCCGCGCCATTCCGGTTGACAGTTGCCACGAGGCGGTATCCGCGCTTGGGAAATGTCTCGATGAAATGCGGTTCCTCCGCCGAATCGTCCAATGCCTCGCGAAGCCGGTTCACCGCCTTGTTCAGGCCCAGATCAAAATCGATGAATGTACCGGCAGGCCAAAGTCGCTTGATCAGATCCTCGCGGCTGACCATCTCGCCAGGCCGCTCCAGCAGAGCCCTCAGAATTTGAAAGGGTTTTTCCTGAAGAATGATGTGGTGTCCATTAGCACGAAGTTCGCCGGTGCGAAGGTCAAGCTCGAACTCGCCAAAACGCACGATTTGAGCAGAGTCGGCTGGATTTGCCATCGGACGAGGCTGCGCGGAGTAAGAAAACGCTGGGGAAGTGTAGCACGGACTCATTCCCGGATCAGCAGAATCCAACACCTAAGTGACTGAGAAAACTGGAGTTACTGCCGGGAACAAAAATGTCACACGGAGGCAATGGGCACGCCATTGACGCACGAACCCAACCGGGTCAGAGTTGCGCCTGCGAAACGCAGTCGGCGTCCCAATTTCCGTCGCCCATCGCTGCGGCCGGCGCGACTATCAATCCAATAAGGAGAAGTGCGCATGAAATCCGAGAGATTGACCTCCATCGCCGTGATGATCTTGTTCGTTGTGTCAATGCGAGTTTCGCTGGCGGCGCAGGATCGAACTCAACCGCAACACCAGTACCACCACTACCAACTCGTGGACGTGGGCACGTTCGGCGGACCGCAGAGCGAACTATACATACCAGAGTGGGCCCGCTACGGGGCTCTCAACAATCAAGGGACGCTCGCCGCCTCAGCCGACACGCTCACGTTGGATCCGTACTGTGTCAACACCCCAGATTGCTATGCCGCCCACGCATTCCAGTGGCAGGACGGTGGCAAGACCGATCTGGGCGTACTGCCCGGCGGCATCGGCAGCCAAGTCAATTGGATCAGTGCGAACGGGCTAATGGCGGGAATCTCCGACAACGGTCAGCCGGATCCATTGAACCCGGCCCTTCCGCAAGTACACGGCGTGCTATGGGATCACGGGCAAATGATCGATCTGGGGACCTTGCCGGGAGGTGCGGATGATATGTGGGCCAATGCCGTCAACAACCGCGGCGAGGTCGCCGGACAAGGCTTCAACACAATTCCAGATCCCTACTCCTTCAATGGTTACGGGTATCAGTCGAGGGCAGTTTACTGGAACAGAGGAGTGATGCAGGACCTGGGCACTCTGGGCACCGGTACCGACGCTGTTGCGCTCTTGATCAACGAGCGCGGACAAGTCCTCGGCGTGTCCTACGTCGATTCGATTCCCAGCTCTTTTTGTTCCGGCGTCCAAATCGGCTTCGCCTTTACCACCGGCTCATTCATCTGGGACAAGAAAAACGGGATGCAGGACATCGGCACCCTCGGGGGCACCTGCACTGTCGCCTACGACCTCAACAACCGCGGTCAAGTCGTCGGCCAGTCCAATCACCCAGATGACCTGGATCAACATCCCTTTGTCTGGGATCGTGCAACCGGGATGACCGAACTCCCCACTGGGGCGGGAATCTACGGATACGCGGAAGCGATTAATGATGCTGGTTCGATTGTCGGTGAAGGAGACGCACCGGACAGCCAGGACAGTGCAATGCTCTGGCGAAAAAAGGGAGGGAAATGGCAAGCGACCTATCTCGGCAGACTCCACAGCGGGGATTGCGCCGTAGGCACATCGATTAACGCGTCCGGGCAGGTGGTCGGCTTTTCGGGGCCGAATCGTTGTAGTACCACACTCCCATTCCTGTGGGAGGACGGCGGCCCCATGGTTGACCTGAACACTCTGGTTCCTCCCAACTCCGGCCTTCAGCTCTATGAGGCGGACCAAATCAATGATCGGGGAGAGATCGCCGCCCAGGGCGCTGACGCTAGCGGCAACAACCACGACGTTGTGCTGATTCGCTGCGACGAGCACCATCCCGGCGTCGAGGGCTGCGACTACAGCATGGTGGATGCGAGTGCAGCAGTTCAGAGCGCTGCGCCTCGCTCCATTCCGAATACAACACCGCGCTCCGTTCACCCGTGGCGAAGCAACCGGTTTCACAGCTCAGCTGTAGGAAGAGGAGCCGCAGTGTTTACGTCTCCAGACTCGCCGGCACCCGATGTTACAAGGCCGCCCCAATTTTGGGTCGCGGCCACTCCGTTGACACCGAATCCGCTAAATCCAGGCGGCTCGGCTACCTCCAGCGTGACGGCGGGCTTAGGGAACGGCGTCGCAACGGTAACCCTCAGCTGTTCTGTGCAGCCAACGCCTCCGCTGGCCCCGACCTGCTCGATCAGCCCCGCGTCGTACACTTTTGGTGGAACGCCTTCCACTCTGACGGTGAGCACGGTTGGGCCAAGCGGCCGATTACTTTCTCACTGCGGTTCCGGGGTGCTCTACGCGCTTTGGCTTCCGCTGATCGGATTGGTAGGGACGGGCGTTGGTCTAAGCTCGAACCCGAATGGACAAAAAAGAAAACTCAAAGCTGCGCTGCTAGCTTGCGCACTATTGCCGGGCTTGGCTTTCCAGCTCGGTTGCGGCGGAAAGGGCAGCAGCGGCACTCCCGCAGCAACTTACTCGGTCACCGTCACTGCCACGGGGTTTATCCCGGTAGCCTCTACTTCCACCCTTGTGATGCTCACAGTGCAGTGAGGGTACTATCGCCATGCGCCCTTATGCAGAAATACTTTGGCAAGACAGGTATATTCGTGCCAATACTTTGTTGATTTTGGGATATCTTGTACCTTCTGAGCATTCGTCTCCGGGGGAGCGATAGGTTGGCGCTTCGAGTCGACCCGCTGACGGCTCCTGGCGGATTGTCGGCAATCCGGGAATTACTCGGTCCGTGAAGCAGCCTCGACACCACTGCCACGCCCCAGCCCCAACTCAAAATCCACCCATCTCCACTCAGCGCCCCCGCGCTCGCCCCGCGCCCGACAAACAAAAGGGACGTCGGTCTGGGCACGAATGAGCTGAGTTGCGCTGAGTTGATCTGAGGCAGAGCCAGGATGATCGGATTTGAGTCAGCTAGATGGGGGTGTCTCTGGGAGGCCTCCTTTCCCTTCTCCCTCTCCCGCGTTGACTCGCACTTTTTCCCCACCTAAGATGGACTCCCTGTGGGTTCGTGATCAACCAGACCATCTCGCATTACCGCGTCACCGGCCGGCTGGGCAGCGGCGGGATGGGCGTGGTGTATGAGGCGGAAGATCGGACGCTGGGCCGCAAGGTCGCGCTGAAATTCCTGCCGCCACAAATGTCGGGCGACCAGAACGCCCTCGACCGCTTTCTGCTGGAGGCGCGTACTGCATCGGCCCTGAACCACCCGAACATCTGCACGATCTACGCGGTCGAGAATGCCGTCGCTGAGGGCGGAGAAGCGCAATCGTTTATCGCGATGGAATTGCTCGAAGGGCAGAGCCTTGACCAGAAGCTCAGTGCCGGTCCGCTGCCGGTCGGCAGCCTACTCGACATTGCAATTCAGTTGGCGGACGCGCTGGACGCGGCGCACTCCAAGGGGATCATTCACCGCGACATCAAGCCGGCGAACATTTTCCTGACGCAACGCGGGCCGGTGAAGGTGCTGGATTTTGGGCTGGCCAAGCTGGCGCGTCCTGAGTTGGAAATGGAGACCATCGGCGCCACGCAGGATTTACCTCGCCCCGCGAACCTGACCAGCCCGGGCTCGACCGTAGGCACGATCTCGTACATGTCGCCGGAGCAGGCGCGGGGCGAGGAACTCGACACGCGTTCGGACCTGTTTTCGCTGGGCACGGTGATCTACCAGATGGCGACGGGAAGGCTGCCTTTCTCCGGCGCGACATCGGCGGTGGTTTTTCACGCCATTCTTGAGCTGGATCCGGTGCCGGCGCTGCAGTTCAATTCCACGCTGCCGCCGAAACTCGAAGAGATCATCGAGAAGCTGCTGGAAAAAGATCGCGACCTGCGCTATCAGTCCGCAGCCGACCTGCGCGGCGACCTGAAGCGGCTGAAGCGGGATGTGGAGTCGGGGCGCAAAGCCTCACCTTCTTCCGCCACCATTTCCGCGACCAACGCGACCGCAGGGACCACAGCAAGTTCAGCTTCGGCCAGAGCGGCGGTGGCGTCGCTCTCCCAGACTCCCGCGGTGGTTGCCGGAAAGGGGCGGAACAATGTGCGAACCGGGCTGGCGGCCTCAGCAGGGATTGTGATCCTGCTCGCCGCCGCTTATGGCGTCTACTCGTTGCTGACGCGGCATGGAGTGAGTCCTTTCCGCAACTTCACGGTCACCAAGGTCACCGAGGAAGGCAACGTGGCCATGGTGGCACTCTCGCCAGACGGCAAGTACATCTTGACCATGGTACGGGAGAAAGGTCTGGCGAGTTTGTGGCTGCGGAATGTCCCCACCAACAGCGTTACGCAGGTGCAGCCTCCCGCCGACGTTTTCTTTGTGAGCAGCGGGTTGCGCTTCTCGCCGGACGGGAATTATTTCTATTTCGTGCGCAGCGATCCGGGAACGCCTGCCCTCAAGTTTCTGTATCGGGCGCCGGTACTGGGCGGCACGCCGGAGCGGTTGGCGGCTGACGTGGATTCGAACATCACGATCTCCCCAGACGGCCGCAGGTTGGCTTTCCTGCGGTACGACAATCCCGATCCTGGCAAGTACCGCCTGATCGTGCGCTCGGCCGAAACCGGCGAAGAGAGCGTTCTGGCCAGCGGTCCGGCGGGCCAGGGCCTCAACAGTCCAGCCTGGTCACCTGATGGCAAGACGATTATGTGTACCGTATTGCAGCCCGGAGATGCTCTTTCCGGATTGATGGCGGTGGACACCAGGACAGGCCAGCAACACCTGTTGATCAGTTCCACCGACTTCTTCTCTTTGCCTATTTGGATGCCGGATGGCAGGGGGCTGCTGGTTTTGGACGTTGATCGCTCGTCGAATGATGCGCAACTGCAGATTTTCTTCATCTCTTACCCGGAGGGAAAGTTGAATCCGGTGACGCGTGACACGAACAGCTATTCCGATCTAAGCCTCGCATCCAACGGGCAGGTGCTGGCGACCGTGCTCAGCGAAGGACATTGGAACCTCTCTGCCATGTCAGCCACCTCTGGCGGAGGGGAAGTGCGGCAGGTTGGTCCCGCGAACGTCTTTAGCAACTTCACCTGGATGCACGACGGCGGGTTGATCTACGACAAGGACTTCATGCTGCGTTGGGTGAACCCGGTCTCGGGAGCCAAAGGCGTGTTCGCTACCGAACCGGACTCGGCGAGCGGAGATCCCTGGGAATGCTCCGATGCCCGCTACATTGTGTTCGATCACAGCCTGCGTGGTAATACTGGCACGCTGAGCATTTGGCGCGCGGATACCGCCGGGGGAGATCTGAAGCAACTCTCGAATGGGAAGCTCGACAACTACCCGGTTTGTTCTCCGGATTCACGCTGGGTTTATTATCTCGAGGGCCGCACCCGACATTTGATGCGCGTGCCCATTGGCGGCGGGGCCGCGCAGCAGGTGGGCGACTTGCCTGTCTTGAGTTTGTTCGACATATCTCCGGATGGCAGCAGGGCTGTGTTTGCGACCGTGGACCACGCCAGTGGTCACGAGGAAAAGATCGCTCTGGTCGAAACCGACACGGGCAAAGTTCGCCAGTTGCTAAAGTACCAGCGCCAAGGAGGGCACTTGATCCGCTTCGCGCCCGACGGCAAGTCCGTGGTGTACACGGTCCGCGACAGCGGTGTTGACAACCTGTGGCAACAGCCGCTGGATGGTTCGCCGGGAAAGCCGCTCACCTCCTTCAAGTCCGAACAAATCCAGGACTTTCATTGGTCCTGGGATGGCAGCAAGTTGGCCATGGTGCGGGGGCATAATGATTCCGACGTGGTCTTGCTGAAGGATCAGGGGAAGTGAACGGCTACCAACTCAAGGTCCCTCCACTTCGCTCGCTGCGCTCGCTGCGGTCGGGATGTCAGGTATTTGCGGGGAAAAAACTAAAGGCGGCCATCGCTGGCCGCCCTTATGCGAATTGTTACTGTGGAAGCGGTGTTAGACGCCCTTGACGTTCTCAGCTTGCCAGCCCTTGGGGCCTTTGACCACGTCAAACTGTACTTGCTGACCTTCCTGCAGGCTGCGGAAGCCGCTGGCCTGAATGGCGGAGAAATGCACGAAGACATCCTCGCCGTTCTGGCGGCTGATGAATCCATAGCCCTTGGCGTCGTTAAACCACTTCACTGTTCCTGTTTCCATGATGTTGCTTGTTCCTTTTTCTTTGATGTAGCGCTGAAACTTTCAGGATTCTTCTGCAGGCAGGTCACGCGCTGGGTTAAGCGGAGATGCTTGTACTGCGAAGGAACTGTAAAGATCAAACGCAATTTGATTCTAACTGAAAGAGCACCAGAATGGCTACACAATTCGTGACAAGATAAACCTAACCCGTTGATACAGTGGGTGTTATGGTGGTGGCGGTGGCAGGAGCAAATTTGTTACTTTCGGGGCTGAGGAATCATCTTTTGAGCATGCGCATTCGGTTGGTGCTGGCTGCCGCCTTGCTGACGAGTACTGCATGGGCTGGGGTTGTGGACAACGTTCTCTTGGCGTTGTCACAGAACAACTTTGCGGCGGCGGAATCGGAATTAAATTCCTACCGCAGTCAGCGGGGGGTCACCGGGGAGTATCTGGAAGCTTATTCCTGGATGGCGCGGGCGGCGCTGGACCAGCGCCAGTACGGTCAGGCAGCGGCTTATGCCAGGCAGACCAGGAGCCTGGCCATTGAACAACTGAAGCAGCGGCCACTGGACGCTGAGCCGCACTTGCCCGTGGCCCTGGGAGCGGCGCTGGAAGTGGAATCGCAGGCGCTGGCGGCGCGCGGGCAACGAACGCAGGCGATTACGCTGTTGCAAACTGCGCTGCAGACTTACGGGAACACTTCCATTCACGAGCGGCTGCAGAAGAACCTGAATCTGCTTTCCCTGCAGGGGAAACCGGCCCCGGCGCTGAGGTCCGAGCACTCGCTTGGGGCAAGTCCGCCGACATTGGCCCAACTGAAAGGTTCACCGGTGCTGCTTTTCTTCTGGGCGCACTGGTGCTCGGACTGTAAGGGAGAAGCTCCGATCATTGCGCAGTTGCGCTCGGAATATGCGGCGAAAGGGTTGAAGGTGATCGGGCCGACACGGCTCTACGGTTATACAGCGCAGATCCAGCACGCCTCGGCTGGGGATGAGCTTATGTACATTGACGCCGTGCGGCACCGGTACTATGCCGGGCTGCTGGACATGCCGGTGCCGGTCAGCAAATACAATTTCGACACTTACGGGGCTTCGACCACGCCCACGCTGGTGCTATTGGATCGGGCGGGGAAAGTGGCCTGGTACCATCCGGGTGCGGTGGCGTATGGGGAGTTAAGGGGAGAGATTGAGAAGGTGGTAGCGAGATAGTTGTGCGGGGCGGGCGCCTCGCCCGCAAAATGTGCCCGAATGAAGAGGGTCCTATATCCGGTATTCCGCATCGGATGCCTCGTATCCGTGATTGCACCCATCATCGCTATCGCCATTTATCCGAGAGCAAATTGGCTCTTTGCCTTCCTGCTTCTTGGGATCGCTCTCGTTGTGCTCGGGGTGGTTACCCGGAAACAGCCTACCCCAACAGAAGTAGCTGACCGCGCCGAGCATTTGCTGGATGGTAGCTATGGCGGATGGGCCGTCGACGACTACGAACACCTCAATCCTAAGAGTGAGCAGTTGAGGGATTTGTGGCGGAGAACGATGAGCATCGGTGGCCTGCCTGAGGAGTGGACCAGGTTGGATGACGAGACGAGGAGCGGAATTCGAGAAGTCATCGCTGAGATCCGGCGACTTGAGTCCCCTGGCCAGTGACCACAGGTGCCGACGCATGATCCAAGCCGCCGAGCTTCGCTCGGCCGGACAGCCGAGGGCGGCTGTCCCTACATGGTTCACTTCACTTCCGTGAGTCTTCCCGTTTTCACGTCATACACGAACCCCCGCACGGGAATGTGCTTCGGAATCCACGGGTGCGATTTCACGCGCTGCATTTGCTGGCGGACGTTGGCTTCGAGGTCGTCGAAGGCGTAGAAATGGGCCGGTTCGCTGGCGATCACGCCCATTTTCTCGGTCAGGCGTGACCGCAATTCGTATTCCTGTACCTTGAGCAGGCCGCAGTCGGTGTGATTGATGATGATGAATTCCTGCGTGTCGAGCAGATGATGGGAGATGATCAGCGAGCGCAGGGCGTCTTCGGTGGCGATGCCGCCGGCATTGCGGATCATGTGCGCGTCGCCCGGCTTCAGCCCCAGGCAGTGCTCGAACAGGATGCGGGAATCCATGCAGGCCAGGACGGCAACATTTCGGGCGGGACGAACGGAGAGTTCTCCCAACTTAAAATTGCGCGCGAAGGTTTCGTTGGCCTTTAGCAGTTCGTCAGCTACAGACAAGTTGAACACTCCTGGGAGATCGTCGGGAGTCCCACTTCTCGCGCATAAGACGCGCGAGAAATGGGGCACCCAGGTCTTGGGTACCCCAGTCATTGGATGCGATTAGTGTAACCGTTACAATCGGCGCGTGAAGCTTGGTATGAACTTGGACGACACGATTGTCGCGATCGCCACAGCGCCGGGGCGTGGGGGCATTGGCGTGGTCCGGTTGTCCGGACCGGAGGCGCGGACGATCGCCGAGCCGATGCTGCGGCTTAAGCATGAACTTGAGCAGGGGCGCTCAGTATTTGGAGAATTGCTCGAGCCCTCTAGCGGAGGGGAAGTCAAAGTCCCCACCCTAGCCGCAAAAAACGCGGCTAGGATGGGGCACCCTCCGATTCCTTCGACCGGCGAGCGCATCGACGAGGTCGTCGTTACATTTTTTGCGAAGCCTCATTCCTACACCACCGACGACGTGATCGAGATCTCCGCGCATGGGTCTCCGGTGGTGCTGCGGCACATTGTCGAGCTTTGCGTTGCCGGCGGGGCGCGGCTGGCGGAGCCTGGAGAGTTCACCATGCGGGCGTTTCTCAATGGACGCATTGACCTGACCCAGGCCGAGGCCGTCCGCGACCTGATTGACTCGCAGACGCTGTATCAGGCCAAAGTGGCGGCGCAGCAACTGGAAGGAGCGCTCTCGCGGCGGTTGCAGCCGATTAAACAGAAACTGGTGGAGCTGATCGCGCTGCTCGAAGCAGGGATTGATTTCGCCGAGGACGATGTGTCGGTATTGCCTGACGCCACGATCCTCGAGCACATCGCAGCAGTCGGCGCGCCGCTCGAAAAATTGAGCGCCAGTTTCGCGTACGGCAAGATTGTGCACGAGGGCTTGACGCTGGCCATCGTGGGCCGGCCGAACGTGGGCAAGTCGAGCCTGTTCAACCGACTGGTGGAACGCGAACGGGCGATCGTCACGGCCACTCCCGGGACCACGCGCGACCTGGTCAGTGAAACAGTCGCCGTCGGAGGCATCCCGGTAAGGCTGGTGGACACGGCGGGCATTCGCGAGGCTCTGGATGAAGCGGAATCGATTGGAATTAGGAAATCCATGGAAGCCCTGGCCGACGCGGATTTGGTGCTGGTTGTGGTGGACGCATCGCGCGCGATGGCGCCGGAAGACGACGAACTGCTGCGGCAAGTGGTGGGCCGCTCAGTGATCGTGGTCGAGAATAAATGTGATCTGAAGACGGGGAAAATTCCCACTTCTCCCAACACCGGGGAGAAGTGGGGCACCCGAGTTCCTGTTCAGACTTCGGCTTTAACCGGCGAGGGAATTGCTGAATTGCGCGAGGAAGTCCTGCGCCACATCGGCGGGGAAGCCGACGCCCAGGCCGAGGCTGGATTTCTTACCAACGTGAGGCATCAGGGACTGATTAAGGACTCGCTGGCTGCGCTGGACGCGGCGAAGAGTGCGGTTGCCGGAAAGATCCCGCACGAGATGCTGCTGCTCGATCTCTACAACGCGCTGCGGCCGCTCGACGCGATAACTGGCGCGACCACGACCGACGACATCCTCAACTTGATCTTCAGCACGTTCTGCATTGGAAAGTAGTTACTTCGACAACGCGCCGAGCGCATCGCGGAACGTCGCATCGAAAGATAAGGGCTTGCCGCCCTTCATCGCCGTGGCCAGCGCCTTTTCGGCGGCAGCCCGCTGATATCCCAGATTCAGCAGCGCGGAGAGCACGTCTTCCTCGGTGGCGCTCATGGCCGGAACTGGAGGCGCGGCGGGTCCGGCTGGCGGCAGTTTGTCGCGTAACTCCAGCACCATGCGCTCGGCCGTTTTCTTGCCGATGCCGGGGATGCGCGTGAGACGGGCCACGTCGTTGCCGCGAATCGCGCCGACCATTTCATCGGCGGCCATGCCGCTGAGAATCGTGATCGCCAGTTTGGGGCCAATGCCGCTTACCGTCAGGAGTTTTTCGAACAGTAACTTCTCCGATGGCCGCAGGAAACCGTAGAGCGCGATCACGTCCTCGCGCACATGAGTGTGGATGTGCAAGGCAACCTCGGCGCCAACCGGCGGGAGGTCGGAGAACATGGGCACGCTGATGGTCACGTCGTAGCCGACGCCAGCCGTCTCGACGATGGCCTGGTTGGGATGCTTGGCCAGCAGCTTTCCGCGCAGATGGGCAATCATGCTCAAGCCATTGTAGCCGCAGAAAGGCTGGGCCGCAGAGAATGACCGATATTCCTAGAATGGACACTCATGCTCATCACTCTTAGAATCAAAGCTGATCTGTTGGCTGGATTTATGCGATTGAACCGGCTCCGGTTGCGAAGTCTTCTGGTGTGGGCAGCGCTGGCTGCGTGTTCCACTTTCGCCCGCGCACAGGCAACCGCGCTTGATCTGGACGGCCATCCCACGAATCCGTTGGCTGCCGATTCCGGCAAGGTGACCGTGCTGGTATTTCTGCGTACAGACTGCCCGGTCTCCAGCCGCTACGCTCCGGTGATTCAGCAGATCAGCAAGCAGTACGCGGGAAGCGCGAAGTTCTGGCTGGTGTATCCGGACAAGAACGAGACGCCGCAGGCGATTCGAAAATACCTGGCAGACTATGGCTACAATTTGCCGGCGCTACGGGATCCCGGGCACGTGCTGGTCAAACTGGGGCGCGTGCAGATTACTCCCGAGGTTGCAGTCTTCGACCATAATCATCAGATCGTGTATGACGGCCGAATTGACGATTGGTATATTGAGCTCGGGCGAGCGCGTCCCGCGCCCACCACGCACGAGTTGGAGGACGCCATCCGCGCGGCGGCAGCGGACAAGCCCACGGCTAAGAATGAAGTTAGGGGAGTAGGATGCTACATCTCAGACCTGGAATGATCCCCTGGCTAAGCCGCGTCGGCTGGATCGCGCTTCTGACGGCCAGTCTGGGCATGGTGGGTAGGATTGCCGCTCGGCCGCTCCCACTGCCTTCCTCGTCTTCGCCCCAGGTCACATCACCCCAGGTCACTTACAACCGCGACGTCGCCCCGATTATGTTTCGCTCCTGCGCCCTCTGCCACCGGTCGGGAGAATCGGCGCCTTTCTCATTGCTGACGTATGCCGATGCGAAAAAGCACGCCCGGCAGATCGCGGAGTTGACGCGGTCGCGCACCATGCCGCCATGGTTGCCGGAGCCGCAGGAGGCGAAGTTTGCGGACGAGCTTCGCCTGTCGGAGGAAGAGATCAATCTCGTCGAGCGCTGGGCACACCAGGGAGCGCTTGAGGGCGATCCCGCTGACCTGCCGGCGCAGCCCAAATTCGTTGAGGGCTGGCGGCTGGGAGAGCCCGACCTGATTCTGACGGCGGAGAAGCCTTTTATTCTTCCGCCGCAGGGCACGGACACTTACTGGAATTTTATTTTCCGGGTCCCGATTCAGCAGACGCGCTGGGTGAAGGCGGTGGAGATTCGCCCCGGCGACAAGCGCTATGTGCACCACGCGAATATTCTGGTGGATCGCGCCGCATCTTCCCGCAAGCGCGAGGCCGAGCCCGGCGCGGGTTTTGGCGGCATGGAGATCCGCATCGAGTCGCAAGTGTTCGATCCCGACAGCCATCTGCTTTTCTGGAAGCCGGGAACGATTCCTTACATTGAGCCCGAGGGAATGGCCCTGCGCCTGGACAAAGGCACGGACCTGATTCTCAACACGCACCTGCAGCCCTCGGGGAAGCCGGAGGTTATTCAGCCGAGCATCGGGCTGTACTTCACGCCGACGCCCGCGACCAAGTTGCCCATGCTGCTGCAGATCGAAAACGACTTGAAGCTGGACATCCCGCCGGGAGAGAAAGATTTTCTCGTCACTGACCACTTCACGCTGCCGGTGGACGTGGATCTGATGGCGGTATATCCCCACGCTCACTACCTGGGCAAAGATCTTGAGGCGTATGCCACGCTACCCGGCGGCACGAAGAAGATGCTGATTCACATTCCGCACTGGAACCTGAACTGGCAGGCGGTGTATCGCTACGCTGAGCCCGTACGGCTGCCGAAGGGCACGAAGGTGAGCCTGCACTACGTGTATGACAATTCGGCGGAGAATGCGATGAATCCCAATCATCCTCCAGTGCGCGTGATGGGCGGGAACCGGTCGAGTGATGAAATGTGCCATTTGTGGCTGCAAGTGCTGCCGGTCAATTTCGACCCCGCACAGGGAGATCCGCGCATGGCGCTGCAGGAAGCGCTGGCGCGGCATAACGTGGAGAAAAACCCCGGCGACTTCGAAGCGCACTACAACCTGGCGGCGATGCTGCAGGCCAAGGACAAGCTCGACGCGGCCATCGGCGAATATCAGGCCGCGGTACGTCTGCGCCCCGAGGACGCGACTGCCAACAATGCTCTGGGTGCAGCGCTGGTGGCCGAAGGACATCCGGAGCGGGCGGTTGGGCACCTGCAAACGGCGTTGAAGGCGCGTCCGGATTATTTCGACGGGCACTACAATCTTGGGATCGCGCTGGCAGCGCAGGATGATTTTGACGGGGCATCTCAGCAGTTCCGGCTGGCGCTGCAACTGCAACCGGACGACGCCAGCGCGGAGGCGAACCTGGGAGCAGCTTTGGCGGAACTGGGACGGTTCGCGGAAGCGAAATCGCATCTGGAGCACGCGTTACAGATTGATCCTAACCAGGGACTGGCGAAGGACAACCTGGATGCGGTTAAGAAAGCGATGGGGGCTCATTGATGGGGTTCACTGGAAGAAAAGAGAAGATCAAAATCCCCACTTCTCGCGCAAAGAACGCGCGAGAAGTGGGGCACCCAATTCTGCGGACCAAATTCCGGGATGCCGCAATCTGCGGCGCTGCGAATGTGCTCTAATTCCTGATATGAAAGCGCGATTCTTCACTTTTATTGTTGCGTGCGGTGTTGCGATCCTGTGGGCTCTTTCTTCTATGGGAGTGGCGCAACAGCCGACGCCTCCCGATGCGCCGGCGGCTCAGCAATCATCCGCGACACCCGCCGAGTTCACAGCGGCGCGAAAGCTGATGCAGCAAGGCAAGCTGGCCGATGCCATCGCCGAGTTGCAGACTCTGGAGGCGAGCGCTCCTGACACCAAGGGGCTGGCCCTTGAACTGGGCACCGCTTACTACAAGAAGAGCGACTACGTCAAAGCTGTTGAATACCTGAAGAAGGCTGTTGCCGCCGAACCGGGCAATGGCGAGGCGATCCAGTTGCTGGGGCTGTCCTCCTACCTAGGCGGACATCCCGCGGACGCAATTCCGCTGCTCGAAAAAGTGCAGGGCTGGTACCCGCGCGCCAACGTGGATGCGTCCTACATTTTGGGCATCTGCTACATCCAGACCAAAGACTACGCGCTGGCGCGCAAGGCTTTCGGCAAGATGTTCGACGTGCCGCCGGATTCCGCCGCCAGCTACCTGTTCACCGCGCAGATGCTGCTGCGCCAGGAATTTGATCCGGTGGCGGAAGAGTATGCGCAAAAGGCCGTGGTGCTCGATCCCAAGTTGCCGCTGGCCCACTATCTGCTCGGCGAGTTGTATATCTATAAGTCGCGGATTCCGGAGGCAGTCGCCGAATTTCAGAAGGAGTTGGCGATCAATCCGGCGCACGCTCCGACCTATTACAAGCTGGCTGACGCCTACTCCCGCATCCAGAAGTACGAAGATGCGGAGCGACTGCTGCAGCGTTCCATCTGGCTCGACGCGTCCTCGACGGGGCCTTACATCCTGCTGGGGAAAGTGCTGGAGAAAAAAGGTGAATTCGAGTTAGCCGTGCGCGCCTTGCAGCGTGCCGCCAACATGGACCCCAATAATCCCACGACCCATCATCTGCTCGGTCAGGCGTACCGCGACATGGGGAAGAAAGACGAAGCGGAGAGCGAACTCAAGCTGGCGGAAGAGCTGCAAACCAGGCAGAACCCGCATCCGTAGCAGCGCCACTTCCCAGGTTCAGATCCCAGGATCACAGGGCTGCGGCCTGCTCGCGGCGGCGCGCCTGGATTTCAATGTAAACATTCACCAGAGAGACCGCCGCCGGCGTCACGCCGGGAATGCGCGAGGCTTGGCCCAGAGTGCGCGGGCGCGTCTTGAGCAGCTTTTCCTGCATTTCGCGCGAGAGTCCGCTGACGGAGCGGTAGTCGAACCAGTCGGGAATTGTGTGTTGTTCTGACTTCTTCAGGCGCTCCATGGCACGCTGTTGTTGCAGCAGGTAGCCTTCGTACTTGATTTCGGTCTCGACGGACTTCAACTCGTTTCTTACTTGCGAAGAAATGAAGACCGCAGAGGACGCCGAGGACGCAGAGCCGTTTCTTTCGAAGAATTTCGGCGCCAGCTCCCGTAAGACTGGCACAAGTTGCTCCACGCTAACTTCGGGACGCTTGAGGAGTTGCGCAAGCGTCTGACCGGCGGCGGATGAGGAAACAGCAGCCGAGCTTTGCTCGGCCGGACAGCCGGGGGCGGCTGTCCCCACATGGGCATTGCTGCTTTCGGCGGCCTCCATCGTCTCCAGCATTTCGGGCGTTAGGCGTGTGCTTTCCAGCAGCTTCTTCAACTTCGTCAGCCGCTCCTGCTTCGACTGAAATTCCGCCCACGCTTCATCTGAGATCAGGCCCACGCGGCGGCCGTGCGGGGTGAGGCGGCGGTCGGCGTTGTCAATGCGCAGGTGCAGACGGAACTCGGCCCGCGAGGTGAACATGCGGTAAGGCTCGTTGGTGCCCTTCGAGATGAGGTCATCAATCAGAATCGCCGTGTAGGCCTCGGTGCGGTCGAGGATCAGCGGCTGCTCGCGCTTCACCTGCAGCGCCGCGTTGATGCTCGCCATGAGCCCCTGGCACGCGGCTTCTTCGTAGCCCGAGGTGCCGTTGATCTGGCCGGCGAGGAACAGGCCGGCGATCTTGCGCGTCTCGAGCGTGCGCTCCAGTTCCGTGGGATCAATCGAATCGTACTCGATGGCGTATCCGGGGCGCATCATCTCGGCGTTTTCGAGGCCGGGGATGGACTTCAGGATCGCAAGCTGGACGTCTACCGGCAGGGAGGTGCTCATCCCGTTGACGTAGATCTCGTGCGTGTTCAGGCCTTCCGGCTCAAGGAAGAGCTGGTGGGTTTCCTTGTCGGGAAACTTCACGATCTTGTCTTCGATGGAGGGGCAGTAGCGCGGGCCGATGGACTGGATCTGCCCGCTGTACATGGGCGAGCGGTGAACGTTCTCGCGGATGATGCGGTGCGTCTCGGCTGTGGTCCAGGCGATGTAGCAGGGCACCTGCGAGTCGTGATGCGCCACGCGCTTAGTGCGAAAGCTGAACGGGGTGGGGTCGGCATCACCCGGCTGCACGGGAAAGCGCGACCAGTCAATGGTGCGTCCATCAAGACGCGGCGGAGTGCCGGTCTTGAGCCGGCAGCCGCGCAGGCCGAGCTTTTTGAGCGCCTCGCCGAGCAGGACGGCGGCTGGCTCACCCGAACGGCCAGCAGGATATTGCTGCTCGCCGCAATGAATCAGACCATTGAGGAAAGTTCCAGTAGTGATGATGACGGCTTGCGCGCCGACGGTGCGGCCGTCACGCAGCTTGATGCCGTGCACGCGGCTTCTGTCGTTAGTCGCTGGTCGTGGGTCGTTGGCAAAACCGCAGGGACCTTCGTCTTCGGCCAACGACGAACGACTAACGACCAACGACTCAACTTCCGCCTGCTTGATCTTCAGATTGGGCTGCGACTCGAGCACCTCGCGCATCTTCAGGCGGTAGGCCTGCTTGTCGCACTGGGCGCGGGGCGACCATACGGCCGGCCCGCGCGAGGTATTGAGGAGGCGGAACTGGATGCCGACCGCGTCGGTGATTTCGCCCATGATGCCGCCGAGGGCGTCCACTTCGCGAACCAGGTGGCCCTTGGCGATACCGCCCACCGCCGGGTTGCACGACATCTGGGCAATCAGGTCAACGTTGAGAGTGTAGAGGGCGGTCTTCAGGCCCATGCGCGCGGCGGCCATCGCGGCCTCGCAGCCGGCATGGCCGGCACCGACCACAACAATGTCGAATTGTTCGGTGAACTGCATTCAGACTACCCGCGTGAACCCCAGATTTGCACTCTTTCTTCTTTCATTCTAGCAACTTGGCGGCATCGGTGATTGCCATCACTTGATGACCCGCCGGGCGGACCGTATATTAGCGTGTCACACCGAAATCCCAGGGGGAATTATGACTACCGCGGAATTCTTCGAGCAACTGGAAGCGCGTATCCGCAAGTACGACCTGCTTTGCCACCCGTTCTACCAGGCCTGGTCGGCGGGCGAACTGTCGCGCGAAGATCTGCGCGCCTATGCCCAGGACTACTTCCATCACGTCGAGGCTTTTCCCTCTTACCTGGCAGCTCTTGGGCTGCGGCTGGAGGAAGGCGAGTTGCGCCGCGCCGTGCTGGCCAATATGTGCGACGAAAAAGGCGTAGAGGGGCGGCCGGGAATGGATTCGGTGCCGCACTCCGAGCTTTGGCTGGATTTTGCCGAAGGGATGGGGTCGAGCCGCAATCTGGACTGGCATAGCCCGGCGCCGGAGATTCGGCAGTTGATCCGGCATTTCCATCGTGTCGCCAGCGAAGCTTCTCCCGAGGAGGCCCTGGCGGCTTTCTACGCGTACGAGTCGCAAGTGCCCCGCATCGCTCAGGAAAAAGAGCGTGGGCTGCGCGAAATGTACGGCGCCGACGACAAGACCTGCGGCTACTTCTCGCTGCACGCGACGGCCGATGTGTATCACTCGCGCGTATGGCGCAAGCAACTCGAAAAGCGGGTTGCCGCGAAGCCCGAAACCGCGCATGCGGCTCTGGATGCGGCCGAGAACGCGGCCCGCATGCTGTGGAAGGCGCTGGACGGGATCGAAGCGCGGAGAATGGCGGTCGCCGCGGCGTAGTCGTAAGAACTCAGACTTCCTGTGCGGATTTGTTTCGAATTCCGCGGCGGTGTCCCGTGTCTTGTTTATTTCTCTTCTATCTCGCGCTTGCGGTCGGTCAAGCTACGTCTCCGCCGACGCCGCAACAGATTCCGCAGTCCGAATCTTCTGTTCAGACCGGGAGCCACGCCGACATCTCCATACTCCGAACGAAAGCCGAGGCCGGCGATGCCGTTGCCCAATTCCAGCTCGGAAAAGCATACGAAACCGGCAACGGGACGCCGCAGAACGATGAGTTGGCAGTTAATTGGTACAGGAAAGCGGCCGAGCAGGGAAACCCAGCGGCCGAAAACAGCTTGGGTGTAATGTTCCGATTGGGTCGGGGGGTGGAGAAAAACCAAGAAGAAGCCGTTCGCTGGTACCGAAAGGCTGCAAAGCTTGGAAGCCCAGAAGCGATGTTCAACCTTGGTGCGGCTCACTACAACGGCGACGGCGCTGCCGACAATTCAATCCTAGCTTGCGCGTGGTTCTTGCTGGCACAAGAGGGTGGGAATCCGGCTGCTCAGGATGCTGTGCGCAGATGTGCAGCTGAGATGGGCCGACTCGCGGCTGTGGACGCCATCATCGAAATCGGTGAGATGTACGAAAAAGGAGAAGACTTACCCCAAAGTTACAGCGAGGCTGCCCGATGGTATCGCAAAGGGGCGGCGGAAAGCCCGGAAGCTGCAATGAGGCTCGCGACGGTGTTGATGAACGGGATAGGTGTAAAACGGGACTATGGCGAGGTCATGGCGGTTTGCCTCGACGCTGCCAAGAAAAGATACAGCCCAGCGGAAGTCTGCGTTGCCTATCTCTACCGAATCGGACTCGGTGTGGCGCCTGATCCAAAAGAGGCTGCGAAGTGGTATCGGGAGGCAGCCTTGCAAGGCCACATTCGGGCGGAACTCACCCTCGCCGAGATGTATATCAAAGGGAGAGGGTGTTGATGTTGATCGGCCCGAGGCATACTGTCTCCTGTTTCTGGCCTATAGGGGCGGGTCGAATGAGGCGAGAGCCCAAGCTCACTCGCTCCGCCAGGAGATGAGTAAGGACGAGGCCAAACGTTTGGAGAAGAAGCTGCGACAGCGGCTGCTTGACCCCAAGAAGGTGTATGCAATTGTTGACGATCCCACGCCGCCGGATCCTGCCCACACGCGGCAAGTTCTTCCTCCTGTGATTCGATAAGATCATTGACTCGTTTTTTGGAGGGCTAGCGACTGTGGCTAGAGATATTCCCATCGGGGCACGCAGCGAGGCCGAGGAAACGGTCGAATTCGAACACACGCTGACGGCGCACCATCCCGAGTTGCCACCGGTGTACTCCACGCCAGATATGATCCGGCTGATGGAGACGGCGGCGTTTCACGCTCTGCAACCTTACTGCCAGGGCGATGAAATCACGGTCGGGACTTCGATCAACATCCAGCATCGCGCCGCCAGCGGCATTGGCGCCCACATCAAGGCCGAGGCCGTGCTGGAGTCGTTTGACGGGCGCTTCTACACTCTTCGGGTCACGGCCCGCGACGACGTGCAGGAAAACGGACGCGGCACGATCGGCCGGGCAGTGGTCAGCGTGGGAGAGTTTGTCGAGGGGATGAAAGAAAAGTGAAGGGCGCGCGACCTCGGGCCTCAGACGTCGGACCTCGGACTCAGACCCAAGACCAGAAAACTCCACACTCCAGGTGCCCCATCTTTGCCGCGTTCTTTGCGGCAAAGTGGGGACTTGCCGATTGGTCAATACCCGCCGTTGCTACAATCCCAAAGAATGCCGGTTTCGTTCCACATCGGAAAAGTCAGCGGCAAGGCGCGCGCCGGGCGCTTGGTCACGCCGCACGGCGAAGTCGAGACGCCGGTGTTCATGCCCGTGGGAACGCAGGCATCGGTCAAAGCCGTTCCTCAGGAGACGCTGGAAGAACTGGGGGCGCAGATCATTCTGGGCAACACTTATCACCTCTACCTCCGCCCTGGGATTGATACCGTGCGCCGTATGGGCGGGCTGCACGGATTTATGGCCTGGCCGCGGGCCATCCTCACCGATTCGGGCGGATTTCAGGTCTTCAGCTTGAACGAACTGCGCAAGTTGACCGACGAAGGCGTGACTTTTCGTTCGCACCTCGACGGCTCTTCGCACTTTTTCAGCCCCGAAAGCGCGATGGAGGCCCAGATCGGCCTGGGCGCGGACATCATCATGGCGTTTGACGAGTGCACCGAGTATCCGGCGGACCGCGAACGCGTAAGGACTTCGATGGAGTTGACGGCGCGCTGGGCGACGCGCAGCAAGAATTATTTTGAGGAGCACAAGCAGGAAGTGCCGTGGAAAAACAGCCGTCAGCCGTCAGCCGTCAGTCGTCAGGAAAAGCAGATTCCTCGCTCCGCTCGGAATGACATGAATGATGAGCCCATGACACAAGCCTTATTCGGCATCGTACAGGGCGGCATGGATCGAGAACTCAGGCGAGAGTCGGCTCTGCGCACGATCGAGATCGGTTTTCCGGGCTATGCCATTGGCGGGTTGAGCGTGGGCGAACCGAGGGAGCTTACGCGCGAAATTGTGGAATCTACGCTGGAACATCTGCCCAAGGACCAGCCGCGCTACCTGATGGGAGTGGGCACGCCGGAGGAGATTGTCGAATACGCCAGCTTGGGTGTGGACATGATGGATTGCGTCCTGCCGACGCGGGCGGCACGGCACGGGTTGCTGTTCACCTCGGAGGGAAAAGTCTCGATCAAGCAGGCTCGCTATGCCCAGGACCACAGCGCATTGGACCCCGGCTGCGCCTGCCGGGTGTGCCGGCGGTATTCGCGGGCCTATTTGCGGCATCTTTATGCATCGAATGAGGTGCTGGCGCAGGTCCTGAACACGATCCACAACCTGAGTTTCTACCTTGACACCATGCGGCAGGTACGGCATTCTATTCAACTTGGGGAAGAGTCCCGTTTTGTCTCTGGTGTCTGGTCTCGACCGAAACCCTGACCCCCAGGGAAGATCTCCCCGGATCGACCTGAAAGTGGAAGGAACCCGGCCGAAGTTGATCCAAACCCCGTGGTGAAATAACAGTTCCCGCGGCTCTGGCGAGCGCGGAGGATTTTTCGCGGATACTTCCGCCCTGACATTGTGAACATGCAAACTCTGGCGATCGCGCAAGCACAAGGCGGCAGCGGTCTGTCGCTTTTGATCATGTTCGTGCCCATGATCGCCATGATCTATTTCCTGTTGATTGTTCCCCAGCAGCGGCGCCAGAAAAAGTGGCAGGCCATGCTGGAGCAGCTGAAGACGGGAGATAGAGTCACCACCAGCGGGGGATTGCGAGGCACGGTGATCGCGCTGAAGGATGACTCGATCCATCTGCGCGTTCCGCCGGACAATCTGCGGGTGGAAGTGACCAAGGCCTCGGTGGTGACAGTGACGACGGCCGAGGAAGAAGTGAAAGGAAAATGAGTGATCAGTGGCCAGTCGGGAAACTGCCGGGTTACTGACCACTAGCCACTGACAACTGGCAACTGAATTTCATATGAACAAGACTCATCTCTGGAAGGTCGGACTGATTCTCGGCATACTGCTCCTCTTCCTGTTTGGCATCTTTGGGGTCCCGGAGAGCTTTTCCCGCGCGGGCCTGATCGCCTCTATAACCAAGCGCATCAATCTTGGTCTCGATTTGCGTGGTGGAACTCACCTGATTCTGCAGGTGCAGGTGAACGACGCAGTCAACGTGGACGCGCAGAACGCGATGGAAGTGCTGAAGGAACAACTGAGCAAGCGCAAGATTGACTATACGGAAGTCTCCCAGCCGGACCCGAAGAACAATCCCGACCACATCGTGCTGAAGGGCGTGCAGGCCAGCGCGCGTACGGATCTTCTGAGCATCGCGCAAGAGCGCCTGCTCGAGTACGAGATGACCGGGGGCGTGGAAAACTCCTGGAACCTGGCGATGAAGCCGCAGACGCTCACCGAACTGAAAAACAAGGCGGTGACGCAGGCCATCGAGACGATCCGCAACCGCATTGACCAGCTCGGAGTGAGCGAGCCCACGATCCAGGAACACGGGCTCGGGCAATACCAGATTCTAGTGCAACTGCCGGGAGTGGATGATCCAGAGCGGGTGAAAGACATCATGCAGTCCACTGCCATGCTGGAGATCAAGCAGTCGCTGGGCGGCCCGTATTCGAGCGAACAGGCGGCGCTGCAAGCCCAGCAGCCGGTCGGCGTGCTGCCGCCGGATGCGATTCTTCTTCAGGGACACAGCATGCCCGGAGCCGAAGCTGCTGAAGGACCAGGGTGGTATCTGGTCTCGCGAGTTTCAGCGGTAAGCGGAAAGGACCTGCGCGACGCGCAGCCCAGCCGCGACCAGAACGGCCAGCCCAGCGTAAGCTTCACGCTGAGCGGAGAAGGCGGACAGCGTTTTTACAATTTCACTTCCTCGCATGTGGGCGAGAGTCTCGCAGTGGTGCTCGACAACAAAGTGCAGGAAGTCGCCAACATCAAGGAAGCGATCCGCGACCGGGGCGAAATCAGCGGCGGACGCATGAGCGAGCAGCAGGCGAAGGATCTTTCGATGATTCTGCGCTCGGGCGCCTTGCCGGCCGGCATCAAATACCTGGAGGAGCGCACGGTGGGGCCGTCGTTGGGTGCGGATTCGATTCGCGCCGGCGTTCGGGCGGCAACGGTCGGCATGCTGGCCGTGCTCATCTTCATGCTGATCTATTATCGCGGAGCCGGCATCAATGCCGATATTGCCTTGATCTTTAACCTCATCATCCTGCTGGGGTTCATGGGCTACTTCCAGGCGGTGCTTACGCTGCCCGGAATCGCCGGGGTGATTCTGACGGTCGGCATGGGCGTGGATTCCAATGTGCTGATCTTTGAGCGCATCCGGGAAGAGTTGCGGAACGGCAAGACGCCGTCTTCCGCGGTGGATCAGGGATTCAGCCACGCCTGGATCACGATCGTGGATACGCACGTCACGACCATTGTTTCGGCGGCGATTCTGTTTATCTTCGGCACCGGTCCGGTGCGCGGATTCGCCACCACGCTGACTTTTGGTTTGCTGGCGAACCTGTTCACGGCGGTGTTCGTGTCGCGCGTGATTTTTGACTGGGTGCTGGGCCGCAAGCAGCGCGGGGAAGCACTGAGCATTTAGGGAATTGAGCGATTGAGTCATCGGGTCATTGAGAGATGGAAAAAGCTGCGTTCATTGGATTTTCAAGCGCTCAATCACACAATTTGCCAGATCGCTCAATCTGAGTTAAGTCATAGAAAAACAAGGGGTTATTAAACCGGTGGAGTTCTTTCGCAATACCAACATAGATTTTCTCGGCAAAAAGTGGTATTTTCTCGCCTTTTCGCTGATCTTTAGCGTCGCGGGCGTGCTTTCCATGTTGTTCTGGCACGGCATTCCCTGGGGTGTGGATTTCCGTGGCGGAACGCTAGTGTATGTGAAGTTTGCGCATACGCCCGACGACAACGCGGTTCGCGCCGCCATGGATCGTGCAGGGTTGCACAATGCCAAGATTCAGCGCTATGGCCAGGTTTCGAATAATGAAGTCTTGATTGACCTCGATGTGCGCGAGACCAGCGAGCAGGCGCTCGATCAAGGCAAGCTGAAGATCATCCAGGCGCTGGAGACCAATGCTCCGGCCGGCAGGACTGACCTGAATAACGCCAGTTCTTTGACAATTAAGAACTCCCTGATGGACAAGGATCCGCTGCACCTGGGTTCCGATGCCGATCAGAAGTATACGGCGCAGGCCCAGGCCATCCTCGACTATCGCGACAAGACCATGGGCGGCGTGCTGAACTCGATGGACCAGTTGAAGGGCGCGTCTGGCGTTGATCCTGCGGCAGCGGCTTCCTTGAGCGACGGGTTCTTTTTGTCCGACTTCGGGGTGCGAAACGTCGAGATTGTCGGTCCTCAAGTGGGCGGGCAATTGCGCCAGCAGGCCGGTCTGGCGACCCTATATTCCCTGGCCGGGATGCTGGTCTATTTGGGTTTCCGGTTTGAATGGATTTACGGCGTGGCGGCGGTGGTGACGGTGTTTCACGACACTTTGATCACCGTGGGGGCGTTTTCCCTTACAAAGACCGACATTTCCCTAACCGTGATCGCGGCCATCCTGACCCTGATTGGTTACTCTAATAACGACACGATCGTGGTATTTGACCGCATCCGGGAAAACATCAAACTCATGCGGCGCGAGAAACTGTCGGAGGTCGTCAATCGCAGTATTAATCAAACTTTGAGCAGAACGATCTTGACAGCGGGCCTAACCTTCCTTACCGTACTGGCACTCTTTTTATTCGGCGGCGAGGTGCTCCACGGCTTCAGCCTCGCGCTGGTCATTGGCATTTTGATCGGGACGTATTCATCCATTGCGATTGCCGCTCCGATCTTGGTGGCGTACCAGGATTGGCGGATTGAAAAGGGCAAGCGGCTCGGAGCCATGCCAGGAAAGGCGCGCTAGCGGGCGGCATCGCGGGGCGGAATTATTGCGGTAAGCCTTCTTAATGTAAGTGGTTAGAAGGATTTGCTCGGGACGCCATTCGGGCCCGGTTGGCCGGGAAGGCAGCCTAAGAATAGTGGGAGCAAAGGGGAAAGGCTCGGTGTCTAAGTTTCCGTAGGGTCTGAAGTAGGGGAGAATCTTATGTTTGAAGACAGTCTGATCGAGTCCGGCGGCAGGCTAAAAACCCAGCGGGGCCGCACGTCAGCGGTCGCGTTTGTGTTGGAGGTCATGATCATCGGCGTCATGGTTCTGATTCCGCTGATTTTCACAGAGGCCTTGCCCAAGCAGCAACTCATGACATTCCTGGTGGCCCCCCCGCCGCCTCCACCGCCTCCACCGCCGGCAGCCGCGCCGGTCAAGGTCGTGAAGGTGATCCAGACCGACATCGTCAACGGCGAACTGCGCACGCCGACCAAGATTCCGCAAAAAGTGCAGATGATCAAAGAGGACGAGGCGCCTCCGCCGGTGATGGCGTCCACGGGTGTGGTGGGCGGCGTTCCGGGCGGCGTTCCGGGGGGCTCGATGGGCGGCGTGATCGGCAGCGTTCTCAGCAGTACGCCGGTCGCTGTGCCCAAGATTGCCACTCCGCAGCGGGTTCGTGTATCGTCGGGTGTCTCGCAAGGACTGCTGATTCGTCGCGTGAACCCGGTTTATCCGCCGTTAGCTCGGCAAGCGCGCATTCAAGGTGTGGTGATTCTGCAGGCGCAGATCAGCAAGGATGGCAGCATCGAAAACCTGCAGTTGATCAGCGGACATCCGATGCTGGCGCCGGCCGCGATTGAAGCCGTGAAGCAGTGGAGGTATAAGCCTTATCTGCTGAACGGAGAGCCGGTCGAGGTTGACACGCAGGTGCAGGTGAACTTTACGCTCGCCGGGGGCTAGACTCCCGGTCAAGCGTGAGTGCTGGTGTTTCAGGAAAAGTGTGTGTTGGCCCTCCCCTTCCCACCTAAACGCGGTGGCCGGGAGCGGCTTTTCAGTGGCGCTCGGATAACGGCCGCCGTACCTCTGGTTCCTGATAAGGTATGGGCACGCCCGGTTTCGGGCGCGGGCGCGGCGAAAGTCGCATGCCGCCGGTAATCAGCCTTTGGCCGGCGGTCGCCAGGGCAAGAAAGCGCATCAAAAGCATCTCAATCGAGTTCGCAACAGATTAAAGAGTTCCGAGGAGGGAAAAGCAACTCATGCTGGCAGCTCACGTAACAGGAGTCATTCTCAGTCACATTCCGGTCGCAGCCACCTGGGTCATCCAGGAAGGCGGCGGCATGCCGACGGACCCGCTTGGCCTGTGGAAGCAGATGGGCTGGGTGGCCCGGACCGTCGTGGTTATTCTGTTCATCATGTCGGGCTGGTCCATCGGCGTGATGATTGATCGCTGGATGGCCTACAGCGCCGCCCGCAAACAGTCGCGCGCCTTCGCTCCGGCGGTGGCCGGGGCTCTGCGCGACGGCCGCATTGATGAAGCCATCAAGGTGGCGGAGCGCAACAAGAAGAGCCACCTGGCAAAGGTCGTGACCGCCGGCCTGATGGAATTCAAGGCCCACCAGGACAGCCCGGGAGCCATTCCCGGCGAAACCATTGAAGCCTCCAAGCGCGCTCTGGAGCGCACCGAAGCCATCGTCCACGCCGAACTGAAGCGCGGATTGGGTGGCCTCGCCACCATCGGTTCGACGGCCCCCTTCGTGGGACTGTTCGGCACGGTGATGGGCATTCTGAACGCGTTCACGGGCATCGCCAACACCAAGGCCACCGGCCTGGCGGCAGTCGCCGGCGGTATCGCGGAAGCGCTGGTCACGACGGCCATCGGGCTGCTCGTCGCCATCCCCGCCGTGATGATGTTCAACTACCTGACCGGTCGCGTGGAAGCGTTCGACGTGGAAATGGATAATTCGTCGAGCGAGCTGATTGACTACTTCCTGAAGAAGCGCGGCGACCGCCGGTAAGACGTCCGCCGGTAAACGGCTTAGGTCCGGTTCCGCTGTGAGTTGCTAGTCCGGCGCTGGAGTTTTCCGGCGCCGGGCCTTCCCAACCTGGCGGAGAGCGCTGGTTCAGCCGGATCCGGCGGAAGTACGGGAGATGCGAAGGCTATGGGAATATCAAAGCGAGACGAAGGATCCAAGATCAGTTCCGACATCAACGTCACACCCATGGTGGACGTGATGCTGGTGCTGCTGATCATCTTCATGGTGGTCACGCCCATGTTGCAGAAAGGCGTGAGCGTGGACATGGCCAAGGTGAACAACCCGACGCCCATGGACGACGCCGACAAGGAAGACGCCATGCTGGTTTCCATTACTCGGGATGGTCAGGTGTACTTTGGCAGCGATCAGATTTCGATTGACGCTCTGACCACCAAGGTGAAGGACCGGCTGGCCTCCAACCAGCAGAACAAGCAGGTGTACGTGAAGGCCGACATGCGCGCGCATTTTGGCGAAGTGGTGAAGGTCGTGGACAGTGTGCGGGCCGCCGGGGTGGATGACCTGGGCTTGCTCACCGATCAGAAGAAAACGGCTCCAGGCGCCCCGCCAGCTGCGGCTGCGCCCGGGCAATAGAGGAGAACGACCATGGGAATGAATGTTGGGACGCACGGCGGCCAGAGTGCGAACATCAACGTCACACCGCTCATTGACGTTCTGCTGGTGCTGCTGATCATCTTCATGGTGATCTCGCCGGTGACGCCGAAGGGATTGGATGCGCTGGTTCCCCAGCCGCCTCCGCCCAACGCGCCCAAGAACAACACTCCCGACCGCACCATCGTCGTGCAGTTAATCGACCGTGGCGCCGGACAGGAGCCGGGCGTGAAGATCAACAACGAAGACGCGACCTGGGACAACCTGGAAGGGCGTTTGACCGACATCTACAAACAGCGCGCGGAAAAGGTCATGTTCGTGAAGGGCGATGACGCCGTCGCCTTCGCCAACGTCGCCAACGTGATTGATATTGCCCACGCTGCGGGTGTGGACAAGGTCGGTCTGATTACCGCGAAGATTGAAGCAGGCAACTAGACGGTCCGTCCGGTAGCGCCCGCAACGCGCTTCAGTTCAGCGCAAAAGGGCCTGGTGCTTTCCGGGCCGCTGCCAGCGCTTGTCAAACTGCTGTCTCTGGGCCTAGGATGCTGTGGCAAGGGAGACTTATACCGCAATGAATAAGAATCTAAGGCTGCTCACGCTGGCGGCTGCTATGCTGGCGCTCTTCTCCTCTGTGGGCTGCAACAAGCTACGGGCCCGCGACCAGCTCAACAAGGGTGTCGAAGCCTACAAGAATTCCCATTACGAGCAGGCCATTGACCATTTTCAGCAGGCCGTGCAGCTTGACCCAAGCCTCATCAACGCCCGCATGTACCTGGCCACGGCCTTCGTGTCGCAGTATATTCCCGGCGTGGACTCTCCGGACAACCTGCGCGCGGCGCAGCAGGCGATTGATGAATACCAGAAGGTGATTGACGCCAATCCGGCGCGCGATCAGAAGGTCAACAGCGCGAAGGGCATCGCCTACCTGTATCTCAACATGAAGAAGTGGGACGACGCCAAGAAGTATTACCGCCTGGCGTCGGACACCGATCCCAACGATCCGGAGCCCTACTACTCGGTGGGCGTGATCGATTGGACCGCATGCTACCAGCCCCGCATGGAAGAGCGCGCCAAGCTGGGCCTAAAGCCGGAAGAACATCTGAATCCCAAGAACAAGGACCAGAAGAAGGCCTGCGACGAACTGAAGGTAAAGAATGCGCCCTCCATCCAGGAAGGCATTGACACCCTGAACAAGGCCATCCAGCTTCGTCCCGATTATGACGACGCGATGGCCTACATGAACCTCATGTACCGCGAGAAGGGCGACGTGGAATGCGACGACCTGGCGTCGCGGGAAGAAGATCTGAAAACGGCCGACCACTGGGTGGACGAGACGCTGCGAGTCAAGAAGGCGAAAGCGGAAAAGGCGGCGGAGAAAGCCGCGGGCGGAATTACGATGGATCAGTCCAAGTAAGATCGGTCCAAGTAAGATCAGTCCAAGTAATCGGCTCGACGGTTTACAAAGTTCAGCCTCCTTCGCCCAATGGCGCGAAGGAGGCTTTTGAATCTTGGCGGGGCAAGGAACAACCGCGTCAAGGCTCTTTCTGCAGTGTGAACAGCACGAAGCTGTACTCCAACCCGTAAGGCTCCCACCGGATCGGCTTTTCCACGCATTTCAGGTCGACGTCTCCGGTCGGCTTCAGTCCCATTTGCTGCGCCAGGGATAAAGCGGACTGAATCTCCGGCTTGGAAAAGATTTTGACCGGGCATCCGTGAGCAACCAGTCCACGCGTGTCAATCGGCGTGGGGTAGTAGTCGGTCGAAGTGATGAGCACTCCGCCCGGCTTCAGGAGGCGGTGCATTTCCTGGAAGTAAGTGTCCAGGGGTACGCCGTGTTCGATGACGCTCATGCAGGTAATGGCGTCGAAGAAGTCGTTCGGAAAGGGAGTACGCGTGAGATCGCCGGGCAGGTAGCGAATCGAGCCGCGGCGAGCCGGATCCGTGAAAGAGAGATTGATTCCGTAGAGATCGCGATAACCATAGAGAAAGAGCGTGGGCAGGACGTTGCTGTAGAATTCCGCGCCGGCATCGAGAACGCGGGCGCAGGCGGGAGTCCGCGCCAAAATAGTGGAAACCGCGGCCAGATGGTCCCAGTTTTTCTCGGGTGCACGATGGAGTGGGATGCGGAGCTTCCTGGCATTTTCGAACGCGTGCTGCCACTCCGC
Source organism: Candidatus Sulfotelmatobacter sp. (assembly GCA_035266345.1). Lineage (GTDB taxonomy): Bacteria > Acidobacteriota > Terriglobia > Terriglobales > Acidobacteriaceae > Sulfotelmatobacter. Next base: position 76,742 of record DATFNP010000042.1, on the reverse strand, counting down.
ACGGCTCTTGAGGGTGCCGTTGGCGATATTGGGGCCCGGGATGCCGGAGGGCCGGCTGGCTCTGAATTTCAGCCTGAGATAGAGCCGATAGGCCGGATCCCAGCGGAGCAGGCCACTGTTGATCCGCCGGAAGAACCGGCGCGAAGCGGGAATGAGGGGAGTCAAATCCTGCGGCGAGCGTGCGGGTTCAGCCACGAAGTTCTACGATAGCGGCCGAACCCACGGTTTGCAACCCGGCCCCGACCACCTCTGTACGAAGCTGTCTGGGGCTGGCGGGTATAATCGCGCTGAATCAGTCGTGACTGGCAGTGACCAGTAGCGCTGTGTCTGGGGGACACACGGGTTTGGAGAGCATGCCAGCAGTAAGCGTGGTAGCCACCGTCCTCAACGAGGTGGAAGACATTGACCGGCTGGTCAGCACCCTCACGGAGCAGACGCTTGCTCCCGCCGAGGTGGTGATCGTGGATGGAGGTTCCAGCGACGGAACCTGGGAGCGGCTCCAGGCCGCGAAACTGAAATACTCGAGTCTCATCCCGATTCGCGATGAAAGCTGCCGACTGGAGCACTCCCCCGGGCCCATCGCGCGCGGGCGCAATGTCGCCATAGCGGCGGTTACCTCGGAGGTGGTGGCCTGCGCGGACGCCGGTTGCGGATACCGCCGGGATTGGCTGGAAAACCTTACCGCTTCGATTCGCAGTGGTGAGAGCGAATACGCCGTCGGTGGTTCGTGCATTGACCCGGACTCTCGCACTCTCTGGGATGTCGCTTCGGCGCCGTTTCTCGGCGTCAAGCTTAGTGCGGATGCGAAAACAAAGTCCTGCACGGCGCGCTCCATGGCCTTCCGCAAAGAATTGTGGCAGCGCGTGGGAGGGTTTCCCGAGACCCTGTTTTTCGGGGAGGATACGGTCTTCGACCAGAAGGCGCGTGCCTTGGTCGCCCCAGCATTTGTGGACCGGGCCAAGGCGTTCTACCGGCCTCGCCATACGTTTTCTTCTGCGGTTCGGCAACTGGCCAACTACTCGGTTAGCGACGGCGTTTCCGGCGCGCGGCCGGCCCGCCTGCTGCGAAATTTGTCCCGCTGCGTGGTGGAAGTGCTGGCGGTTCCGCTGCTGGTGCGCACGGCGATCCCTTTGCTCTGCGTGCTGGCGCTTGAAGTCTATTTCGCATTTCGGCTCGACTGGCGGAGCCTTCGCGGGGTATCCCTCCGGACGCTCGCGGCCAGGCTGCTGTTCTCCCTGATCGTGCCCTGGGTGGTCACATGGAACCACATCGTGGGCTGGATGACGAAGAAGAACCGTCCCAATCGGCAGAATCTCAGATAGCCTCCACCGCGCCGTCCCAGGGAGAGCTGGCAGTTCGCACCAGCCTGTAGGCGTGACAAAGCCCTGCGCGATTCGGCGACTCCAGATACAATATCCGGTCTGGCCGGGGCGCCGGCTGTTCCCTGCAGGCTGGACTTTTCTATGTTCAAGAAGATTCTCATTGCGAACCGGGGCGAGATTGCAGTGCGCGTGATCCGCGCCTGCCACGAGATGGGAATTGCCGCGGTGGCGGTTTACTCCGACGTGGATCGGGCCTCGCTGCACGTGCGCAAGGCTGACGAGGCGTACCCCATAGGAGCGCCGGCCGCGTCTGAGTCTTATCTCAACATGCAGAAGATTCTCGATGTTGCTGCACGCTCCGGTGCAGATGCGATTCATCCCGGTTACGGATTTCTCTCCGAGAACGCGAAGTTCGCTAAAGCGTGCGTGGGCGCTGGCGTGAAGTTCATCGGCCCGACGGCGGAAGCGATGAACGCCATGGGGTCGAAGACGCAGGCGCGGCAGTCCATGGAGCTGGCGGGTGTTCCCATCGTTCCCGGCACATCGAAGGGCCTGGAATCAGTCGAGGAGGCAGAGCAGGTGGCGGCGCGCATCGGGTATCCCGTGATGTTGAAGGCGGCGGCGGGCGGGGGCGGCAAAGGCATGCGCCTGGTGCACACGCCGCAGGACCTGAAGTCGGCGCTGGAGGGAGCCCGCAGCGAGGCGGAGCGCTCGTTTGGCGACAGCGAAGTCTATATCGAAAAGGCGATCATCAATCCCCGGCACATCGAGATGCAGGTGCTGGCCGATGAGCACGGGAATACCGTTTATCTGGGCGAGCGCGAATGCTCGCTGCAGCGACGGCATCAGAAGGTGGTGGAGGAAGCGCCCTCGCCGATCGTGGATTCCGACATGCGGCGCCGGATGGGCGAAGTTGCCGTCAGGGTAGCGCAGGCGGCGGGATACACGAACGCCGGCACGGTCGAGTTCCTGGTGGACCAGCAGAAGAACTTCTACTTCCTCGAGATGAACACCCGCCTGCAGGTGGAGCATCCAGTGACCGAGTTGATCACCGGCCTCGACCTGGTGCACTTGCAGATTCGCATTGCGGCGGGCGAGCGGCTGCCGTTTTCGCAAGACGACGTCAAGATTCGCGGACACGCCATCGAGTGCCGCATTTACGCCGAGGATCCGGACAACAACTATTTTCCGAGTCCGGGCAAAATTACCCTGCTGCTTTCGCCCTCGGGCCCGGGAATTCGCCGCGATAGCGGCATGTACGAGGGTTGGACCGTACCCATGGACTACGATCCGCTGCTGGCCAAGCTGATCGGGTACGGGACCGACCGCGAGCAGGCTATCAGCCGGCTTACGCGTGCGCTGAACGAATATTTTGTTGGCGGGATCAAGACCAATATTTCGCTGTTCCGGCGCATCCTCTGCGATCCGGATTTCCGCGCCGCAAAGCTCGATACCGGGTTCCTGGATCGCATGCTGAAGCAGAAGAGTGACACACGGCCCGATTCGCCCCGCGATGCCAGGGCAGTCGAAGTCGCGGTGATCGCCGCGGGCCTGTTTGCCGCCCTTGGTTCCGCAGCCGCGGGTCCGGGCGAACGAGTCACCACGAACGGCTCGGCGGGCGGCAATTCGAAGGCGGTTTCCAACTGGAAGGGTGCGGCTCGCCGCGAGGCCATGCGATGAACTGGCTCAGGTTATTTAGCGCTGACAGCTTGCGATGACCTACGACATCACGATCGACGGCAAGAGTTACCGGCTCGACCTCAGGCGGGTGGACGGCCGCTGGGCCTGCCAGATTGATGGACGCGACGTGGCAGTGGACGCCGTCCTCGCGCGCCCGGACGTACTCTCGCTGCGCCTCGGCAACCAGGCTTTTGAGGTGAAATGTGAGCGCGTGGCCAACGAGATGCACCTTTGGGTTGGCAGCGTCCGCTTTGCGGCGGAAGTGCGTGATCCGCGTTCGCTGCGCGGGCGCGCCCGCGCGGTGGACGATCACGGCCCCAGGAAACTGACCGCTCCCATGCCCGGCAAAGTGGTGCGATTGCTGGCGAATCAGGGAGCCGAGGTCGAGGCTGGCGCCGGCATCCTCGTAGTTGAGGCGATGAAGATGCAGAATGAACTCAAGTCGCCGAAAAAAGGAACCATCCAGAAGATTCTTGTCCGCGAAGGAGCCGCCGTGAACGCCGGAGACGTACTGGCGATTGTCGAATAATTACTTCGAGTAACTATTTCTCCAGCCCGTTGCTGTCCAGAACCTTCTTGGCGTAGTAGTTCTCGACCTTTGCGGTATCCCGCAAAACCTCATAATAGGCGGCCTTCAGCAACTGCTCGCGGCGGTCGTGAAGCTGCGAGCGAATGGCCTGCTGCACTCGCGGATCGGACAACTCGCGCTGTCCCGCCGGTTCCTTTGACACCAGCTTGACGATGCGGAATCCCAGGGCCTGCTTGGTGGCGGGATTCACCACTCCGATGATTCCACTGTACTGGCCGGGCTTCAGCTTCATGACCGCCTCGCGGGTAAACGGGTCGGTGCTGCGGAGCGAAGACTCGGGTACGGTGCCAAGATCGCCGCCGTTGCCGGAGGTTTCCGGGTCTTCGGAGTACTTCATGGCCAGGGTGGCGAAATCGTCGCCGCTGTCGAGGCGGTTCGCGATCATCTGAATCTTCTTGTGCGCTTCGGCCTCGTTCTGCGCCTTTTCGTTCTGGTTATGGGCCTGAGGGTTGGGCATAGGAGTCACCATGATCTGGGCGAGGTGATACTGCGGCTCGATCAGGTTGAATTCCGCTTTGTGCGCGTTGTAGTAATCGGTAATGTCCTGATCGGTCACGTTGATCTTGGACGACACTTCCTTGTTCATCACCTTGTCCACCGTGATGGAGCGCCGGATATCGCGTTTGAAGTCGGCCAGCGTAATCTTTTTCTCCTGCAGGCGCTTGTCGAATTCCTCCTGCGTGAACGGGGACTTGATTTCGTTGTACTTGCGGTCCACTTCTTCGTCGGTAGCCAGCAGCCCGAGTTTCTCGGCCCGGCGCATGAGGATTTCGTCGTCAATCATCTGGTGGAGGATGTTCAGGCGCAGCGCGGTGGCCTGCTCGCCGGTAGGCGACTGCTGGGCCGAGGCGACCTGGTTGTCGTAGTACTTGTCCACGTCGGACCGGAAAATTTTGCGGCCATCCACGGTGGCCATCACATCGCCACCCGGCTGCGAACCGCAGGCACACAAAGCCGCCAGCAGAAGAGTGGCAGAGAGCGCTGGCGCGACCCGGCCACCAAGCAAGTTTTTTCTCAAGAGCATGTCTCCCATCTGTAACAGCGCATACGAACGCGAAAAAAGTCCAGCCCTGGAGCGGCTCCGCGGGCGTCTCCCAAGGCCGATTACTTAGATGCTGTCGGGGGAGCCGACGGCAAATGCTGGGGGACCGGCACGCCGGCGTCTTTCAGCGCGCTGTCCAGGGTGGCGCGGAGCTGGCTGATCGGCACCGCTCCCTCAACCCTCTGGCCATTGACGAAGAGGGTCGGCGTCGCGCTGACGCCCAGACCGTCCGCTTCCTTCATCGAAGCTCGTACCGCATCTTCCTTCTGCGCCTTTACGCACGCCTGCAGCTTCGTCACCTCAAGGTTGTGCTTCTGCCCTTGCAGTATGGCCATTTTGTCAATGGCTTCCAGGCGCGCTCCGGGCGTCTTCTCGCTGTCTACTTCCTGTTTGTTGGCGTGGATGTAGTCGGCGAAGTCCCAGTAGGCATCGGGATTCTGCTGTGCCAGACAGTTTGCGTCCACGGCCGCATGGATCGCCCAGGGATGAATCTCGTAGAGCGGGTAGTCTTTGTACACGAACGTGACTCGGTCGCCATATTCCTTCATGATTTCCGGAAACAGCGTCTGGTGCATGCGGGAGCAAAAGGGACACTCAAAGTCGTCGAAATTGACCACCACGACCTTGGCGGACTTGGCACCGCGCGAAGGCCGGCCAGCGACGTCAATCTTGCTCATCAGATCGGCAAAAGGATCCTTGGTCAGATCGAATTTCGTTACGCGCAGCATGGTGTTGCGGTCCCGGGAGAGCAAGAATACGTAGTCCTTTTTGCCGTCACCGTTGTCTATCGTTACGGCGACCGAGTCATAACCGGGCCAGTCGGTGCTGGGAGAGATGGCTCCGATCAGAACTCTTACTTCTGGCGGGACGTTGTAAAACGACCGCACCTGGTGCTCGATTTTTCGCGCTGTGTCGGGAGGCACAGACTGGGCGCTGCAGCCCAGGCAAATCACAAGCAGGATCACCAGGGAACGTCGGATTGTGGCCACCAGGAACCGCCTCAGCATCAGGAATTACCGTCTGATTATCTCACAGCGGATGCGGGCCGGGCCGGAACCGGCAGGCGCGGACAAGCCTCTCTAGCCAGTACGGCGGAGTTGCTCGGCAGGCAGCAGTGAGTTCATGGAACCGGAGCGGAAGCCCTCCAGATCGAGCGTGACAAACTGAAAACCTAGCGCCTTGAAGATCGCAGTAAACTCCGCGGCCATGGCGGGGCTCAGGGCGCGCGACAGTTCCTCCGGTGCAATCTCGATGCGCACGATCTCCCCGTGGTGGCGGACGCGGAACTGGCGGAAACCAAGGGCGCGCAGGGCGTCCTCGCCACGTTCAACGACCTCGATCGCCTCGCGCGTCACCGGGCGCCCATACTCGATGCGGGAGGAAAGGCAGGCGGACGCCGGTTTGTCCCAGACGCGCAGTCTGGCTTGGCGCGCCAGTTCACGAATCTCCCGCTTGGTGAGTACTGCCGTCAGCAGCGGGGTGGTGACGTGATGCTGCCGAGCCGCCTCCTGCCCGGGACGGAAATCGCCCTGGTCGTCCACATTCACGCCATAGGCAATCGCGTCAAACCCGCGCGCGGCGCGGACTTGCTCCATCACCGCGAACAGTTCGTCTTTGCAGTGAAAGCAGCGCTGGCTGTCATTGCGGGCGTACTCGGGACGGTCGAGTTCGGAGGTCGCGATGACCTCGATCGGAATTCCCTGTTCGCCGGCAAAGGCAATGGCATCGGCCAGATGGGTGCGGGCCAGGCTGGGGGAGTCGGCAATCAGCGCCAGCATATCGTTGCCCAGCACGCGGTGAGCGGTCCAGGCCAGATAGGCCGAGTCCACTCCGCCGGAGTAGGCGACGAGCAGGCGGCCCATCCGGCGCAGTTCCACCCGTAGTTGCGATTCTTTCGCGCTGAGATTGGCTTCGGGGAAAGGCATTCCGAGTATGGTAACAGGGGCGGCTAGTACAGCCGCTCCTGCCGCCGCAGGTTCCCGAACGAACCGATATTGGCCAGCGTGAAGGTAAAGCGGAACAGATTCTCATTCCGCACGTTGGCGATGGCGTAGCGGCGGTATTCGAGGGTGACGCCGCAGCAGTCCCAGTTGTAGGTGGTCTGTGCGGTGGCGAACTGCAATTGCCGGACTTCGGCATCAAAGCCGAAGCTGCTGGCCACGCTGAATCCACGCCGGTTCAAGCCGCCGTATCCCAGCGCCACGCGAAATTGCTGGAATTTACAGGTCACCTGGGTGGTGGTGGCAACCGGGCTGCAGGTGCCTTCGCTTGGCACAGAGCCTGACGTCTGGGCTTGGGGAATCTGAAGAAAAGCGTCTCCGCCGCCAAAGGTAAATGGCCCTAGGTTGTAATTGACCAGCAGCGTACTGGAGTTGATGCGGCTGAGCTGGAAGTCGTAATCGAGATCCCATTCGGTATCGGTGCGGCTGCTGGTGGCGACGCGCAGGCGGGACACGACCGGCGAAAGATGCCGCGGTTCGATGAGGAAAGCGATGCCGGTCAGATCCTCCGTGGTGGTAAAGACGTTGCGCTGGCCGGAAACCAGTGCTCCGCCGAAGGTCGGATCGAGGAAATATTTTTGCGCCAGCTCCCAGGTGGCGATTTCCTTCACTTCGGGGCCTGGAACGCAGGGCTGATTTTCCAAGAGGGTGGAGCGCCGCCAGGGCACGATCTGTTCCGGAGCCGCGGCGCCGACTGCAAGGCCGGTCATGGAGGTCTCGCACCCCTGAGTTTGTAACGACTGGGTCTGCGCCGACGTGCGCTTCGCATAGAGACGGGTCACAAAGCCGTACTCGATCTCGTGCGTGTTGCTCAAAATATCGCGATCGTCGAATTCGAGGACCTGGGCGAAATCGTTCACGCCTGTGACCAGGCGATAAACAGCGCGCGGTTCGATCACGTGCTTCCATTTTCGTCCCAGAAATTCCTTGTCGAATACTTTCTCCAGTACCGGAGGCCGCAGTTCCACCGAGGCTTCCAGGGCCTGGCGGTTGGTTCCGTCCTCCACCGCGAGTCCGTTCACCAGGCGTTGCGTGTAGTAGGTTTCCCGCAGACCTACAGCCGGACGGAGGGACCATCCATGAAACTGCAAAGGGAGGGAAATTTCCGGGTTGACCTCAAAGCGCCCCAGACTTCCGGTGCGGAAACCGGGTTCGCCGCGGCCCAGACCGCCGAGCGACGCGTCAAATGACCAGAAGAATGGCGTCCGGCCCACGGCCCGCTCCACGCTAGAGGCGTCGAAGCTGGGAGTGTGCAAAATCTTGATGGCGTCGAAAACCGGCGGATTGGTGAGCGTGCCATCGGTGTTGGTGGTTTGAAAGAAGTTCTGGTAGCGCTCGACCATGCCGCTCAAGTAGAAACCGTTCCAGGATTTCGCGAGGAATACCTGTGACTTTACCTCCGAGTTCACTGCCTGGGTGAAAATCTCGTTGAAGGCCAGCCGAAACAGGAAGGAACTCAGGTAATCAATATTGGAGACAGCCCGGAAGCCGTGATAGTTGCCTTCCGCGGCCAGCCGTGCATCTTGGCCGCCTTCCCGCAGCAGTTGCGGGCAGGTAGTGGTGGGAGCGCCGACGCAGGGAACGTTAATCACGGTGCCGCGATCGGTGACGCCGAAGTAGTTCAGGTCAACATAAGACGTTTCGGTGGGGCGCGCCCGGAACTCTCCTCTTTGCGACCAACCGCGCTTGGAAAAATATTCGGCGCCCACAGTTCCATCCATGCTGCGGTTGATGGCCCAATAGAAGGCGTCGCCGACGATGGTGCCCTTGATCGAGGACTGGCCAGCCGTCGGGATCAGAAATCCCGTCTGCCTGGCCTCCCGCTCCACGGGATGAGTGGCATAGGGAAAGTAGAAAACCGGGAAACCGTGCAGCCAGAACGTGCTGTGATAAATCTGGGCATTGCCGCCCACATCCACAACTGCTTCATGAGTCCGGAACTGCCACTTTGGATGGGGGAGTTCGCACGTGGTGATCGTGCCGTCGTAAACCAGGTAGTGGTCGGGGCTAGTTTTCTCGACAACCTTGCCAGTGAAGGCAAAGGGGGCCGTTGAGGTCAGCACTCCCGTGTTGCCCTCAAAGCGAATGCCGGTGGTCCCGGTTACGTCGTAGAAGCGGCCGGTCTCGGCGGTCAGATTGTAAGTCCCGTGGCTGGCTTTGATGTGGTCGTCGTTGGGGCCGCCGTCGAGCGTGAAATGTCCGGAGGCAGTGGCCAGGCCGCTGTCCGAGTCATAGGTGGCTTCATCGGCACGGAGGACGTAGCTGCGGTAGTGAATCTCCGCCTCTCCGTGCAGTTTGTAGATGCCCCCGTCCTTTTCCTGCTGGATGGCGCAGATGATGGTCGCGTCTGAGTTCGGAGCGGTCGCCTGACTGGCACAAGGCGTACTCGACGGGGGGCCCACCGTTTTCTGCTGACCCTGTGGGCCAGATGGAGCGGAAACTCCCGCAAGCAACTGGCTGGTTACTAGCGCAGGAGTGAGAAGCTGATGACAAAGAAAGAGCGCCGTGATAAGGAATCTAGTGCGAAGGGTCATCGGAAAGAAGACCATCGGAAGAAAATCAACGGAAGACGATCGCTCATGGAAAGCGAACCTGTCCCTTTCGGCGCTTCTGCCGCGGCATCGTGAACTTAGCACGGCGCTGCCTGCAAGGCAAAGTGGCGAACCAGGCTAGGATTCCCGTTGGGCCGCCTCCGGTTGCCCGTTGCGTAGTGACTGTCATGATTTCACAAGAATGGGTGTGATGATTTGTCCGCGGTGCGGTGAGGTTTGCCTTTGCCATTCGGAGCCCCCTCCCCCTTCGCCGAGGTGGAGGCCTGACGCAGGGAACGCCCCTGCGCCTGAGCCGTCGTTTCTCTCGAACCGGCAGGTAACGGCAGGGGCGGAGTTGGTTGATCCCGAGGCTCCCGACCTGAGCGAAGAGCGCTTTACGGCCAGCCTGGATGCCCTGGCAGAACTTGAACCCGAGCCTGATCCTGAAGCGATTGAAGCGGTCGAGGGTATGCCCACCACCACTTTGGCGACGGCCGCTGCTTCGCAGGAGGAATTGGCACCCGCCGCGGCGCCCACACCGGGCTCTGCCAGCGAACCGGATACCTATGCCTGGCGCAATGAACTCTCGGAGCGGCTCAGCCGTTACCGCGCCCGCCGCAAGATCCGTCCGCCCCGATACCCGTCCCTACTGCTGCAGTTCGACGCGGTTGAATCTTCCGGAGGTTCGGCGTCCTCCACGGTTTCGTCTTTCCCTAAATTCGAGCCACTCTCAGACCAGGCGCTGGCGCTCGATGGGATGAGAGAGATGCCCGCCGCCGCAAGCAGCGATGCCCAGCCGAGGCCGGAAGCTTCGCCGACTGTACCGCAGGCCGAGACCACCCCGGTTGAACGTTCCGGGGCAAAGATTCTGGAATTTCCGCGGTTGGCCTGGGGCCCCCCGCCGCCCCCAGACGATCAACTGGCGGAGCCGGTTATGGATCGTCCCCGAATCCTGGAAGTCCCGGAGGCCGCACCTCCGCCGCCAGCGCTGGGCGGGATCATGATCGAAGCGGCCGAGCGCCAGAAAGCTGAAAAGCGGCCCGGCATTGACTTTCCTCTGCAAGGTGCATCGCTGGCGCGGCGTGTGCTCGCTGGCGCAGCTGATGGGTTGATTATCGCCGCGGCCGCAGGCTTGTTCGGCGGCATTTTCTGGAAGGGCACGGGGATTCGTCCGCCACTGATTCAGATTCTGGGCCTGGCCGCGGCAATCCCCTGCCTGTGCTGGGGGGCGTACCAGTACCTGCTCATCGTCTACGCGACCAGCACGCCGGGCCTCCGGGCCGCCGGCCTCGAACTGGCCCGTTTTGATGGCATCCGGCCCAGCCGCTCTTTGCGCCGCTGGCGCGTGCTTGCTTCGTATCTGTCAGCGGCTTCCCTCGGGATGGGATATCTCTGGGTCTTTCTGGACGAAGACGGCTTGTGCTGGCACGACCGCATCACCCACACCTATCTTGCGCCGAAGGGCCAGACATCTGGCCACTCGAAAACTTCCGCCTAAGATCTTCATGCATCGGGAGAGGTCTCCTCCCCGCTCCCTGTGCTATCTTCAATAGGTTTAGCCCTAATCGCGGTTTCCGCCATTCATAGGAAGCATGGCTACATTCCCTGGAAGTACAAAACCGGCAGTAAAGGTCTTCGTCGCCACCACGGTGATGCTGACCTTTATCTCGTTTTGGCGTGCTTCCGCCATCGTTCTGTCGGACCTGGCTTCCTCGGCCTACTACGCCGGCGGCGATGCCGAGAAGGTGATCGGGAAGAGCGCGCCCTGGTTCATCCTCGCGGTCATGCTGTTCAGCTATGCCGTGCGGGCGCTCTACATCGAGTCCAGCAGCATGTTCGTCCGCGGTGGCGTTTACCGTGTGGTCAAAGAAGCCATGGGCGGAACGCTGGCCAAGTTCTCGGTCTCCGCCCTGCTCTTCGACTACGTTCTGACGGGTCCCATAAGCGCGGTCTCCGCCGGACAATACCTGGCGGGGTTCATCAAGGACATTGGGGTAGTCCTCCACCGCCCGCTGAATTTCTCTGACGACCACTTCGCCGCGGGACTGGCCGTCATCATCGTGATCTATTTCTGGTGGAAGAACACGCAGGGCATCCACGAATCCAGCCAGAAGGCGTTACAGATCATGGCGATCACCACCGTAATGGTGGTGATTCTGATCATCTGGTGCACGATCACGGTTTTGCGGGCGCCGGTTCAGTTGCCCCCGAACCCGCTGCATGCAGGCGTAATTCCGCTCAATAAAGAGTCGCTCGGCTGGCTCAACGGAACCTGGTTCGGCCACATCACGTGGATCATTTTGTTCGTCGGTTTCGGGCACTCCGTGCTGGCCATGAGCGGCGAAGAGACCCTGGCCCAGGTCAACCGCGAAATCGAACATCCCAAGTTGAAGAACCTGGAGAAAACCGGGCTGGTGATTTTCATTTACAGCCTGCTGTTCACCTCGCTGGTTTCGTTCTTCGCGGTGATGATCATTCCGGACAACGTCCGCCCCGATTACTTCGCCAACCTCATCGGCGGCATTGCCATGTACCTGGTGGGGCCGACCAGCCTGAAACTGCTGTTTCACGGGTTCGTGGTGCTGGTGGGGGTGCTGATTCTGGCGGGCGCCCAGAACACATCCATCGTGGGCGCGAATGGCGTCTTGAATCGCGTGGCCGAAGACGGTGTGCTGACCAGTTGGTTCCAGAAGCCGCACCATCGTTACGGCACCAGCTTCCGCATCATCAACTTGATCGTCTGCATGCAGTTGCTGACTATTTTCCTCAGCCTGGGCAACGTGTACGTGCTGGCAGCGCTCTACGCCTTCGGAGTGATTTGGAGCTTCGCCATGAAATCGCTGGCGGTGCTCGTTCTGCGTTTCACCGAACCGGGGAACCGGGAGTGGAAGGTGCCGGGCAACCTGCACATCGGCAAGACCGAGATCCCGGTGGGACTGGTCCTCATCTCCGCGGTGCTGCTGATCACGGCGGTGGTCAACCTGTTTACCAAGTATGAAGCGACTATCGCGGGGCTGATTTTCAGCGGTGTGTTCTTCACGATCTTTACGCTTTCCGAGCGCCACGTCACCCGGGAGCGTCACGGCAAGCCCGAGCAGCTCGACGAGTTCAGAGTTTACAGCAACCAGGAATTGGGCAGCGGCGCCATGGGAGTGCGGCCCGGCAACGTCCTGGTGGCGGTGCGCGATCCCCGCAATCTTTACTACCTGCGGCATGTGCTGGGCCACACCCACACGGGCAAGCAGGACGTTGTGGTCATGAGCGCCCGCCTGTACCATCGCGAACATAGTTTCAGTGGCAGTGCGGTCCTGGATGCCAGCCAGGTGTTCGACCATTACGAACAGGAACTCTTCACTGCCGCCGTCGCCGTGGCCGAGAAGGAAGGCAAGCCCATCTCGTTGCTGGTTGTGCCCGCGACGGATGTATTCGAGGCTATTGTGGTCACGGCGCAGCGCCTGGATTCCAGCCGCGTGGTCTGCGGGCTTTCCAACAAGCTCACCTCCGATGAGCAGGCCAAGCTGACCGGCGACGCGTGGGAGCGCCTGCCGGAGCCCCGTCCGCGCCTGGTCCTGGAAGTGTGCGCCCCCGACGGCACCACCCGCGAGTACGCCCTTGGACCTCACACTCCGCGCATGCGCCCGCAGGACGTCGAACTGATGCACAAACTCTGGCTCGACATCACCACCGATCCCAGATTCGCAGGTACGCACCACTATCACATCGTGGCCCTGGCCCTGGAAGAGCTGCAGCGGGAGTTGACCACAGAGCAGCGGGCGCAGCTGCTCGAAAAACTGCAGCAAGAAATGAACCGTCCCAACCCGCAGTGAATCAAGTTCTGATAAGGAGTCCGCCATGGCACGCATCCCGGGCGCACCCCGCAATCAGGGTGGTCTGCTCCGCCGCTTGTTTGTGGGGATGGTCTACGCTTTGACCCGGCGCCGGCTGGGCCACGTCATCATGCCCATCCAGGTGACCGCGCATCATCCCCGAGTCTTGTGGGGATATGGCCAGATGGAGCAATCGCAGATGGGCAGCAAGCTGGTCGCTTCCAAGCTGAAGGAGTTGGCGCAGCTTCGCGTTGCAACCCTGGTGGGGTGCCCGTTTTGAATTGACATCGGCTCTGCCGTGGGCAGGGCAAGCGGCATCTCGGCCGAGCAGATCGCCAATCTGAATCATTACCGCTCCGATTTCAGCTTTTCCGAACTGGATAGGCTGGTCCTTGAGTATGCCGACGCCATGACCCGGACTCCGGTGGAGATCCCGGACGCGTTGTTCACGCGCCTGCGCGAGCAATTCACCGAGCCTGAACTCGTGGAACTCACCTCCGCGATCGCGTGGGAAAATTACCGCGCCCGGTTCGATCATGCTTTCGGAATTGAGGGAGAAAATTTCAGCGAGGGAGCAGTCTGCGCGCTGCCGGTGCGTGCTCCGGACGGGATGCTAAGCCAGTAATCGGACTCCTGTGATTCGCCGAATCGAAAAAAGGCCCCAGCAAAAGCTGGGGCCTATGCACTTCGCATGCTACCTTCCGAATGCTGAGAAGCCATGGGGCAGTTCGTTGGCGGCTCGCAGTTCGTGAGCGCAGCATTTCGACGCGGACTTTTCGTGGTTTTTCGCCGAAGAGCAGCAACTCTTGCCGCATTCTTTGCCGCAGGCCCGCGCAGCAGGCGGCTGCAGTTTTATCCTTGCAATCCGAGCAGCACGCGGCCTTGTCCTTGCCGTTCCGCATGCAGGATTTCGCGTCTTTGCCGCCGCAGCAGGACTTCGCACCTTCACCCGTGCAGCATGAGGCTACTTCCTTGCCGGCTGCGCCGTTGTCGGCGTGATGCGCACAGCAGGCAGGACCTTCTTTGGCGTCGGCTGTGGACATCTTGTCACAGCATGGACACTTACCTTTTTCCGCAGGCGTGGTGCTCTGTTGTGGCGTGGTTGGGGAGGTTTGAGTTGTAGTTTGGGCCCAGGACATGACGGTCAGGGCCAGGATAAGGGCGATCATCTTGTGTTTCATAATTTTCAAGTCTCCGTAATTTTTGGTTGAATTCATCTCGCGGGCTTGCGCACGCCGCGAAAGCAGGCTGGCATCGAATCCAGCAAGAACAGCCTGCTTTGTGGTAGGGAATGCGCCTCGGGCGCGAGCGCAGAACTCAGATACGGAGAACCGTACTTCGCACGGAGTGAAATTGGATGGGATCGCCGCCCGCAGTTCTCGAAATCGACCCAAGGCTGTTTCTACCCTGGGCGTGAGCGGTCACGGTCAAACCTTGTGAGCCGGGCCGTTGAATCCGAGTGGATGCGGGCAGGGAGGGCGTATTGCCGGGCAATTGCTTTGTGCAGCACGCATGCTCGTCGCCGCATGGCATGCCGGGAATAACTCTCGCAAAACCTGAAGGCACAAACTGAGGCTGAACTCTGGGACAGCAGGAATGATCTTGCGTGCGGGAATGAGAGTGCGAAGCGAGTTCCTGCGATGGAGACCGATGGGAAACCGCCAGGGCCAGCGGGAGGTTCCCGCATGCCAGCGAGGCCAGTACAATGGCGGCGATGAGTCTGTTTCTCATTCTCAGTCCCACAACTGTAGACGATGCATGTTGACAAGAGTTAGCGGTGGAAGTATGTGATCTCCGTCACATTGCTCTGTAACGCTTGCTCTGTACCTCGGCGCTTTACTTCAGAAGGTTATCGAGCGAGGCTCGCAAATCGCGGAAACAGAAGGGGTAACCGGAACCGACCAATTGTGCCGGTTCGACGCGCTGGCTGCCCAACAATACCGTCTCTCCCATTTCGCCGAAAGCCAGTTTCACGGCGAAGGCGGGCACGGGAAAGATGGCCGGACGCGAGAGCACGCCGGCCAGCGTGTTCGTGAAATCGGAGTTGGTCACAGGCTTGGGCGCGACCATATTCACGGGGCCTTGCAGCAGATCGGTTTTCAGGATGTGATGAATCGCGCCCACCATGTCCTGCACATCAATCCAGCTCATCCACTGCCGCCCGTTTCCGATCCTGCCGCCGACCCCCAGTTTGAACGGCATGAGCATCTTTCCGAGCGCGCCGCCCTTGGGGCTGAGAACAACCCCGGTGCGGAGTTGCACGGTGCGGATGCCGGCATCGGCTGCCGGCCGCGTCGCCGCCTCCCACTCGCGGCAGACTTCGGGAAGGAATCCTGTACCCGCTGCGCTTTCTTCGCGCAAAACCTCGTCGCCACGGTCGCCGTAATACCCGATCGCCGAACTGCAGACGAACACCCGCGGTTTATCTTTTGCCTGCGCCAAAGCGTGCGCCAGGTTGCGAGTGCCCACGACCCGGCTGTCGCGAATCTTCGTTTTCTTCGCCGGACTCCACCGCCCGACGATGCTTTCCCCAGCGAGGTGAATCACGGCATCGAACCCGGAAACCGCGTCGGGAGAGATTGGCTGCGCCGGATCCCACGGAATCCGTTCGTCGCCTCCGGCGGGCCCAAGTGTCGAACCAGCCCGCACCAGTCGCGCAACCAGCGCCCCACTCGATTTTAGCGAGGGAAGCAGCGCCGCTCCGATCGGCCCGGAAACCCCACTGACCAGCACACGCGCCATGCGAAGGTCCGTCATCGTGCTCACTCTACCAGATCGCAACTGGAGGCGAATACTTTGTTCACGGCTGCAACCGCAGCGAATTTCCCATCCTGAAAATTCGTTGCGGAATTTTTGAAACCGGCAACTATTCCCGCGCGGGTCCACCGGCCTGCTCATCGCACAAGAGCGGCCTGTCCCTATTTTTCGGGGCGCAGTGCTCCCTGTGTCGTGCTGTCCGACGCTATAATCAAGGCAGGAGCCCCGTGCCCACGCTTGTTTCCCCACGCGTTCCCGGGCTGTTCGCGGGCTATAATCCTGCATGGCGAGCTTGCGCCAACAGATCGCTACCACCGCTCTCACCCTGACCAAGTTCCGCGACCTGATGAAGCGGTTGCAGGCGAACCGTCCCCAGGACGACCTGACCATCGTCAAGAAGGCCTACGATTTTTCCCTGAAATACCACGAAGGTCAGACGCGGGCGTCCGGCGAGCCCTATCTCGTTCACCCGCTGGAAGTTGCGCTGGTGCTGGCCGAAATGAAGATGGACCCGGTCGCCATTGCCGCCGGGTTGCTGCACGATTCCGTCGAAGACACCTCGGTCACCATCGTTGACATCCGCAAGGAGTTTGGCGAGCAGGTCGCCCACATCGTCGAAGGCGTCACCAAGATCAGCAAGATAGACTTTGCCACCCGCGAAGAGCAGCAGGCCGAAAACCTGCGCAAGATGATGCTGGCCATGGTGGACGACATCCGCGTGGTCCTCATCAAACTCGCCGACCGCCTGCACAACATGCGCACGCTGGAGCATCTGCCGCCCGACCGCCAGCACAAGATCGCCGAAGAAACGCTGGAAATTTACGCCCCCATCGCCCACCGCCTCGGCATGGGCAAGATTCGCGGGGAACTGGAAGACCTGGGCTTCCGCTTCCTCGATCCCCTCGGCTACGAGCAGGTGGAAAAATCCGTCAATGCCCGCCGCAAGCAGGGCGAGGTCTTCCTCGCCAAAATGCAGCAGACGATCACGGACAAGCTGAAGGAGGCTGGAATCCAGGCGCGCGTCGAAAGCCGCATTAAACGCCTCTTCAGCATCCATAAAAAGCTGCAACGCCAGCACATCGCCGCGGATCAGGTTTACGACCTTTGCGCCATGCGCGTCATCACGCGCTCGCTGCCGGACTGCTACGCGGTTCTTGGCATCATCCACAACCTGTGGCGGCCGGTGCCGGGACGCATCAAGGATTTCATCGCCATGCCGCGACCCAACTTCTACCAGTCGCTGCACACCTCGGTGATCACCGACGATGGCACGCCCTTTGAAATCCAGATCCGCACCGAGGACATGCACAAAATGGCGGAAGAGGGCATCGCCGCCCACTGGAAATACAAAGACGGCCCGGTGTCGGCCCAAGACGAGCAGCGCCTGGCCTGGTTGCGCCAGGTGGTCGAGTGGCAGCGTGACGTCAGCGATCCGAACGAATTTCTCTCCACTCTGAAGGTGGATCTCTATCCCGAAGAGGTTTACACCTTCACGCCGAAAGGCAAAGTCGTCGTGCTGCCGCGCGAGGCCACGCCCATAGACTTCGCCTACACCATTCACACCGAAGTCGGCCACACCTGCGTCGGCGCCAAGGTCAACGGACGCATGGTGCCGCTGCGCCATAAGCTGCATTCCGGGGATATTGTCGAAATTCTCACCCAGCCCGGTCATAAGCCCAGCCGCGACTGGCTCGGCGTGGTCAAGTCTTCACGTTCGCGCAACAAAATCAAGCACTGGCTCAATGTGCACCAGCGCGAGCGCGCCATTGAAATCGGCCGCAAACTGATCGAGAAAGAAGCGCGCAAATACCGCATCGCGCTCAAAGAAATCAAAGACGAAGAACTGCAGAAGGTGGCCTCCGGTTACGGCCTGGGCAGGGCCGACGATCTCATGTCCGGGATCGGCTACGGAAAATATTCGGCGCGGCAGGTGCTAGCCCGCTTGCTGCCCGCCGGAGCGACGCCCTCGATCTCGGGCGACATCGAGGCCGAGGGCCTGACCTCGCAGCCCGGCGGCATCGCCAGCGTGGTGCGGCGGGTGTTCGGCGATCACAACGCCATCACCGTCCGGGGCCAGGACGACATGCTGGTCTACCGCGCGCGATGCTGCAATCCCATCCGCGGCGAAGGCGTCGTCGGCTACATCACCCGGGGCAAGGGTGTGGCCGTGCACTCAGTCAACTGCCCCAACGTAACCAATCTTCTCTATGAACCCGAGCGCCGCATTGATGTGGAGTGGGCCCGCGACGAGAGCACTCCGACCGCCTACCCAGTAAAACTGACTGTTTTCTGCGACGACCGCTTCGGCATGCTGAAGAGCATTACGGGAGTGATCGGCGACGCCAAGAGCAATATCCGCAATATCACCGCGCACACCTCCAACAGCCAGGCCAGCGTTGAAGTAGTGCTCGACATCGCCGATCTGAAGCACATGGAACAGATCATCGCCGGCCTGCGAAAAATCCCCGGCGTGCACGAAGTGCAGAGACTGCAGAGAATCTGAAGAGCAGTGGCCAGTGATCAGTGGTCAGTGGCTAGAGCGTGTTTCAAAAATAGGTTTTGGGTAGGGCACGGCTTCAGCCGTGCCGCCATGGGCCAACAAAAGTGCGGGCTTTTAGCCCCTGAGGGATGAGCTGTCCGAACTGAAAGGCATTTTTGAAACACGCTCTAGTAAAATCCGAATGAGCGCCTGTGAATTGGTCGTACCTCTGTGTTACTCTGTGCCCTCTGTGGTTATGTTTTGCTGGCCACTGACCACTGGCAACTGACCACTGCTCTCATGCGCGAAGTCATCTCCACCAAAGACGCCCCCCAGGCTATCGGCCCCTACTCGCAGGCTATCAAAGCCAACGGATTCATTTTCACTTCGGGACAAATAGCAATCGATCCCGCAACCCAACAGGTGATCGCGGGCGACGTGGCCGCGCAGACCGACCGCGTTCTGCGCAATCTGTCAGCGATTCTTGAAGCGGCCGGAAGCGGCCTGGGCAAAGTCGTACGTTCGAGCGTATTTCTCAAGAACATGAACGACTTCGCTGCCATGAACGCAGTCTATGGCAAGTACTTCAGCACGACGCCCCCGGCGCGTTCCACGGTCGAAGTAGCCCGCCTTCCGAAAGATGTGCTCGTGGAAATTGACGTCATCGCGCTGGCGTAAGCAAGAACCTCAACCACAGAGGACACAGGGAAGCACAGAGGAACCTGAAGTCTCTGTGTTCCTCTGTGCCCTCTGTGGTTAAGACTTGTTCAGGGAAGCTACATGACAAAGAGTCTGACCGTAGCTGCAGTTCTGGTTCTTACATGCGCAATCCTCTACGCGCAAACGCCCGCGCACAAACGCGTGCAGGTTGTTCTGAACACCAACGCCCCGACCAAAGTCACGGGCGACGGAGTGAAAACCGACTCCGGCCTGCAGTACTGGGACATCAAGGTCGGCACCGGCGAGATTGCGAAAGACGGCGACCACGTCAAAGTCCACTACACCGGCTGGTTCACGACGGGCAAGAAATTCGATAGTTCCGTGGACGCGCACCAGCCCTACGATTTCACGCTGGGCAAAGGCGAAGTCATCAAAGGATGGGACGAAGGCGTGACCGGCATGAAAGTGGGCGGCAAGCGGCAGCTGCGCATCCCGCCAGAGTTGGCCTACGGCGAGGCCGGCTACAAGACGATCATCCCGCCTAACGCCACACTGATCTTCGACGTGCAGTTGCTCGCCGTGCAGGAAGACAAACCATAACCGCAGGGAAACAAAGACGGAGAGCAGCGACCGCGAGAGCCGCTGTGAAACTCGCCGTTTGCTGTTAAGTGCTTACGCTTTAACGACTTTGCCGCTGCGCAGGCAGGACGTGCACACGCGGATGCGCTTGCCCTGTCCCTTGACCCTGGCATGCACCGGACGCAGGTTGATGTTCCAGCGCCGTTTGGTCACGTTGTGGGCGTGGCTGATGCGGTTTCCCGCTTGCGGCTTCTTGCCGCAGATATCACATTGTTGTGCCATGACTGTTCCAGATCCTCTTGAAGGCTTTATCGCAAACCACTATTCTACAGGAGAGGCATTCGTTCCGCCAATCCCGGTGCTTCGATTGAATGTAGCGGGTTTGCCGATCTGCGTGGCCTGCATCTACACTGCAATCTGCAAGATCTCAGGACAAGACCTACGATGAACAAGAACTCAATCTTGGATAATGTGGCGATGCTGGCGGTAATTGGCATCCTGGCCGGAGTGCTCGGCGGCTTGGCGGTAGGAGTCATCACAGGCCGCAGCAGTTCGTCTAGCACGTCTTCAAGTACAAGCCGCTAACCGCCGGCATTCCGTCCCCGCATGGATCGGACCCCCAGGAACACCACGACCGCATAAGGGCGGCCTCGTCCCTATGCGATACTGAGATCATGCAGTCCCCGCTCCAGTCGCCCACCGCAGCCACCGATCCCAAGTCCGTCAAGGTGAATCTCACCACCGGCACGGGCGTTGACATCGAATGGAATGACGGCCACGTTTCGCACTACGACTTCGTTTATCTGCGCGATGCGTGTCCCTGCGCCATGTGCGAAGAAGAGCGGGCCAAAGCCGGCCGGCGGGCCGGCGAACCGCCCAAACCCGCGCCCGGAGTGCTCCCCATGTTCAAGCCCGCGGCCAGGCCGCTTTCGGCCGAAGCCGTCGGCAAGTACGCCATCAAGTTCTCCTGGAACGACAACCACGATTTGGGGATCTACTCCTGGCGGTTCCTGCGGGAAGTCTGCTCGTGTGAGGAGTGCAAGGCGGCGAGAGTGGGTCCAAAAGTGTAAAGGCCCCGATTCCTCGGGGCCAATCAAATCTGGGCATCTACAGCACCCTGCGACACTCTTAGTATAGGTCACCCAAATCTGCAGTCAAGTTACTTTTGTAGGGAAGCTATCCCTGCTTTGCTCCCCACAGAACCCGCGCCCCGAAAGTGGGAGCGTGGACCCGGCGGGATTCGAACCCGCATCTGCGACCGTCGCAGGGTGCTGTGTTGCCGTTACACCACGGGCCCTGCCTACGAGTGTAGCCGCGATCAGGAGAAATAAATCACAGTCGCAGGTCGCAAACGAACTTATGATAATCCAAAACGGGAAGCGAAGCGGATGGGCTCGGCGAGCGGCTGTTGGGTAGCACTCGATAGCTTTGCTTAAGCCCTTGCCACTCCACCCCACTGCGGCGCATGGTAGGTGTCATGACATTGTCTAACTCTCTCACGGATTGGATTCAGCTAGCTGTGGGTATGGCCGGGCTGGTCTCCCTAATTATTTATGTCATCTACACGAAGCGAATTGCCGAGGCAACTTTCAAACCAGCCATAATTGCAGTTAACGGAAACGGCGCCGAGGCATTTCCCCACCTCAGGAATGTTGGTAAGGGGCCGGCTTTCGATATTGAGTGGGTCGTCACGGGTGTTAACGAAACCGGTAAGATTACCTGCATCGAGGTGGATAAAGATTCCGAAGAGCTAATCGGGGTTTTTGGGCACAGAACTCTTACGGATGGCGCGGCGCAGAGCGCCACGGGAAAAGTAGCAGACCGGTGTGGTTACCGAGACATTTCCGGAAAAACGTACACGTCTGTAAACGACTACGATTTCAAACGGCAACGATTTAGCACGACGTTCAAGGATGGTTTCCAGAAGGACAGACCACTCGGGTCATCCGAGTCTTCGTGAAGCATGTGAGCGACGCCCCGCCCTGGATGACCTATTTTGCTTTTTCGATGCTGAAAGTGGCGCATCGGGAGATCGTCATTCTCCCGGACGACGCGCATCCACTGTAAAATCCAATCATCAGCTCTGGAGCCACTTCCGCATTGTCTTTTCTCGACCAACTGAACCCGCAGCAGCGCGAGGCCGTCGAAACCACCGAAGGCCCGGTGCTGATCCTTGCCGGAGCGGGCAGCGGTAAGACGCGGGTCATCACCTACCGCATCGCCTATCTGATCGAGCACAAGGGCGTGATGCCGGAATCCATTCTGGCGATGACGTTCACGAACAAAGCCGCCGCCGAGATGGGTGAGCGGGTGGAAAAGCTGGTCGGCGGGCTGTGCATCGCCAAGCCTGTCATCTCGACGTTTCATTCTTTTTGCGTGCGCGTGCTGCGGCGCGATATTGAAGCCCTGCGAATTCCGTCCACTACGCCCGGTCAGCCGCCCATCGGCCATACGAAGAACTTCGTCATCTATGACGAAAGCGACCAGCAATCCGTGGTCAAGTCGGTGATGAAGCGGCTCGGCCTTGACGACAAGCAACTCACGCCGCGCACCGTGCTCTCGCGAATCTCATGGGCGAAAAATCACATGCTCGATCCGCAGGAACTTTACCTGCAATCGGCTGATCCCAAGACAGAAAGAATCGCCCACCTATACGAGGAATACCGCAAAGAGTTGCGCAAGGCCAACGCACTCGACTTCGACGACCTGCTGCTCGAAGCCGTGCGCCTGCTGAAGTCCGCCGCGCCGGTGCGCGAGTATTACAACCGCCGCTTCCAATATTTGCTCATTGACGAATACCAGGACACGAACCGCCCGCAGTACGAACTCATGCGCATGCTGGCCGGCGAGCGCCACAATGTTTGCGCCGTCGGCGATGAAGACCAGTCCATTTACTCCTGGCGCGGCGCCGACATCCGCAACATTCTTGAGTTTGAGCAGGATTTCCCGGAAGCGAAAATCATCCGCCTTGAGCAGAACTATCGTTCGACGCAAAACATTCTGCAGGCCGCGTCGGCTGTGGTCGCGAACAACATCCGCCGCAAAGGCAAGAACCTGTGGACCTCACGCCAGGGCGGCACCAGGATCGGCTACTACGAAGCGCCCGACGGAGAAAACGAAGCTCTGTTTGCCGCCGACTGGATTGCGCGGTACGCTCGCGAGGCGGTCGAGCGCGGCGAAAACCCGCGGGCGGCGGTGCTCTACCGCACCAATTCGCAGTCGCGTCTGTTTGAAGAAGCCATGCGCCGCTACGGCCTGAAGTATCACGTGGTCGGCGGATTCTCTTTCTACGAGCGCGCTGAGATCAAGGACATGATCTCGTATCTCAAAGTCATTCTGAATCCGGACGATTCGATTTCCCTGCTGCGTGTGATCAACACGCCAACCCGCGGCATCGGCAAAGGCACGATTGACACCCTGGAACGCCTGGCGCTCGAAACCGGCCTGAGTTTGTGGGGAGCAATCGGAGAAGCCATCCGCCGCCAGCTTTTACCACCGCGAGCGCTGGCGTCGCTAAAGACTTTTCAGCAGTTGATCGAAGACGCGAGAGCCATGCAGGCAGGAACCTTCGAAGAGCAACTGGACCAAAGTGTGGCGCGGGCTCCCTCGCCCTCGAATGTTGGCGCAGTTACAGAATCAGGAGAGGAAAGACCGGAGCCAGTCGCGGAGGCCGGAGACCAAGCATCCGGCCACGACTCACAACCCGAAGACGGCACGGCTTTTGATCCCACCGAATTCGGCAACTTCTCGTTCGACTTCGGCGCCACTGAGGCAAAAGTCCCAGAGGAACCGAATGTGGCGGACCAACCATCTTCCGCCGGCTCCTTTCCCAATCCTATGGTGAGCACCGCCGACCTGCTCAAATTCCTCATTGACCGCACCGGCTACATCAAGCTGCTCGAAGACGAAGACACGCCCGAGTCCTTCTCCCGCATCGAGAACCTGCGCGAACTGGTCAACGCCGCCATGGACTCGCGCGACCGCGCCGAAACCCTCGACCAGTTCCTCGACCACGCTGCCCTCGTCGCCGACACCGACGATTACGACGAGCGTGCCCAGATCACGCTCATGAGCCTGCACGCCGCCAAGGGTCTGGAGTTCCCCCTCGTCTTTCTCAGCGGCCTCGAAGAGGGCCTGTTCCCGCACTCCCGCACCATGCTCGTCCCCGAAGACATTGAAGAAGAGCGCCGCCTCTGCTACGTCGGTATGACGCGCGCCATGGACCAGTTAATCCTCACCCGCGCGGTCTACCGGCGCCGCTACGGCACCGATCTGCCCGAAGCCAGCGTTCCGTCGCGCTTCCTGGAAGAGGTCCCCGGAGCGCTGATCGAAGAACTGGGAACGCGGCGTAGCAGCACTTCTCGTGTGGGGACAGCCCATGTGGGGACGGGCACTCCTGCCCGTCCGGCGGGGGGAAGCCCCGCGGCGTACGATGACGCCGGGAGCACCCACTACTCCTACGAAGACGAAGACCAAAGCGCCACATGGCATGGTCACGGAACGCCCGCAACGCCAAGCCGCCCAAAACCCACGCCCGCGGCCCGTCCCTACAACTCCATCGAGAACATCGCCGAGTTCTTCGCCAGCCGCGGCAAGAAGTTCAACGTCCCCAAAGCCCCGGTCGAAGAACCGACCGGCAAGCGCGGTTTCCGCCCCGGACAGAAAGTCCGCCACCCCAAATATGGCGAAGGCACGGTCTACCAGCGCGAAGGAGAAGGCGAAGAAGCCAAGATTACGGTACAATTCCCTCGCTTCGGATTAAAGAAGCTGGTGGAGAAGTATGCCCAGCTGGAGAGAGCTTGAAGCGATTGACTAATTGGGGAATTGAGTAATTAGGAAATTTTCCGGGGAGATGCCTGGCGGGTTCTCAAATTACTCAATTTCTCAATTAGCAAATTACCCAATTCAAAAGGATTCATGGCAAACACAACAAAGTTAACCAAGGAAGAACGCAAGAAAGCCAAACGCGCCTCGCGCAAGAAACGCAAGGCGGAAAAGCCGCTTAAGCCCCGCGATTATCCTCGCGGATCGAAAAAGCCCAAGGTCAAGAAACTGGCTCGCGGCCAGGCGAAACGGTAGCGGCGGCATTCAGCACTTGGCATTCAGCCCCGATATGTTCCCGGTAGATTACTGGAACGCAGAAGAGCTAAATGCTAAGTGCTAATGGCCAGGGTTAAGGCCAGAAGATAGCTTTTTCTTTGGACCTGCAGGAACGGTAACTGGCTGAATGCTGAGTGCTGATAGGTGAGAGCTGAGTTCAGGAGACCACAACCGTTTGTCACAACCCACGGAACCCGCTGCCGTTATCCGCACTTCCGGCAACCAGCTGTTCTGCTGCAAGTCCATTGACAAGCTGATCTCCGACTCCGAGCACCCGGAACACCGGCTCAGCAAATCACTGGGCCCCTGGTCGCTGACCGCGCTGGGTATCGGCGCCATCATCGGCTCGGGAATCTTCATCCTTACCGGTACCGCTGCCGCTGGCGAAAATTTCCCGGTCCCATCCCTTCTGCATGCGCAGGCGCTCGACGTGATCGTGAATTTCCTGCGCACCGGCAGCACTGCGGGAGCGCTCATGCACGGACGCCCGCCCGCCGGGCCATCCATTGCGATTTCGTTTTTCCTGGTAGCGATCGCCTGCAGTTTCGCCGGATTGTGCTACGCCGAACTGGCCTCGATGATCCCCATCGCTGGCAGCGCCTACACATACTCGTACGCTACGCTCGGCGAAATTTTTGCCTGGATCATCGGCTGGGACCTCATCCTCGAATACGTTGTCTCGAACGTCGCGGTCGCGGTTGGTTTTGCCGGTTATACAAAAGCGCAACTGGCGGTGTTCGGCATCAACTTGCCGGAAAAATTTGCCAGTCCGGTCTGGGCCGGCGGGCAATGGACGGGCGCCTATTTCAATCTTCCCGGCTTCCTCATCGTTTTCATTCTCACGCTGCTGCTGGTGCGCGGAGTGAAGGAGTCGGCGGAGACCAATAACATCATGGTGACGGTCAAGATCGGCGCCATCCTGACCTTCCTGGTCGTCGGTGGAATGCTGGTGAAGCCCGCCAACTGGGTGCCCTTCGCTCCCTCTGGCTTTGCCGGGATCGTCACCGGAGGGGCCATCGTTTTCTTTACCTACATCGGATTCGATTCGGTCTCCACCGCGGCCGAGGAATCGCGCAATCCGCAAAAAGATTTACCCTTCGGCATCATCATGTCGCTGGTGGTCTGCACGCTGCTCTATGTCGGCGTTGCCGTCGTACTGCTCGGCATGATGAAGTACACGACCTTCGTCTCCGGTGCAGCCGCGGAAGCGCCCGTGGCCTACGCGATGAAGTATCTGGGCGTGCACCCGTTCTTCCGCTCGGTCATCGTGATCGGAGCGCTGACGGGCATGATCTCTTCGTTGCTCGTGTTTCAGTACGGGCAGGCACGCATTTGGTACGCCATGTCCCGCGACGGCTTGTTGCCCAAGCTGTTCTCCGCGGTACACCCGAAATTCAAGACGCCGTACTGGTCCACCTGGATCGCCTGTTTCGCCGTAGGAATTCCCGCCGGCCTCGTGGACATTGGAGATGCCGCCGACCTCGCCAACATCGGGACGCTGTTTGCCTTTGTTCTCGTTTCGCTGGGAGTGATCTTGCTCCGCCGCAGGCAGCCCGATCGCAAGCGTGCATTCCGGGTCCCGTTTGTGCCTTGGTTCCCGCTGATTTCAGTGCTGCTCTGTGGCGGCCTCATGTTCGGGCTTACCCTGATTACGTGGCTGCGCTTCGTGATCTGGCTCGGCCTCGGCCTGCTGATCTACCTCTTCTATAGCCGCCACCGCAGCGAGTTTGCGAAGAGAGTGTAGATGGTCTAATGAGATGAATCCCCGCCTCGCTATCGTCATTCTTCTGCTGACCCTTTGGACAACCTCGGCCTCCGCTGGCGAAAAACCATGGACGGAATTGCGCAGTCCTCATTTCCGGGTGCTCACCAACGGCAGCGCAGCCGACGGGCGCAAGGTTCTCTACGAGTTTGAGCAACTGCGCTACGTTTTTTCTAATCGCTTTGGGGATGCCCGCTTGGAGTCGGGCGCGCCCTTGCTGATCTTCGCCACCCGCGATGAGGAAACCGCCAAGAAACTGGAGCCGTTTGTTTGGAAGAGAATGGGGAACGACCTGGCGGGCGAGTTCCATCATGGTTGGGAGAAACAGCACGCTCTTATCCGCCTCGATGCTTTCGGCGGGCAACGGAGCTAAGGAAGTCGTGTATCACGAATACGCGCACACCATTGAGCACTTGAACTTGCGTTGGATCCTGCTGTGGTTAGACGAGGGAACGGCGGAGTTTTACGGCTACACCCGTTTTGAGGGACACAAGATTTACCTCGGTGCCCCGACTGTGCGTTTCTTGGAGCTGCGTAGCAGAACGCCAGATCCGATCGAGAAGATGATTACCATGAGCGATCTTTCTCCATCTTATAACGGCGAGTTTTTCTACGCGGAGTCGTGGGCTTTGGTCCACCTCCTGATCTACGGGCCGGGCATGGATGGAGGGAAGAAGCTCGACCAGTTCCTTGACCTGCTTGGGAAGGGAATCGAGCAGAAGAAGGCGTTTCAGCAGGTCTTTGGCGACTTTCGAAGACTGGACAAGGCATTGGCTTCCTACATGTTACAGCCCACATTCACCACAACCGTGCTGAAGAGCGACCCGCAAATCGATGAGAAGGCTTTCGTGTCCCGGACCATGAGTGTCGCAGAAACGGAGGCCGAGCTTGGCGGTTACCACCTTTGGATTCACAACTTTCCTGTCGCGCGCTCTCTGGTCGAGCAGGCGCTCAAGAGCGATCCCAAACTTGGTCTCGCCCACGAGAATATGGGGTTCCTCGATTTCGCGGACGGAAAAGACGCCGAAGCCGCAGAGGAATTTGCGCAGGCTTATGCGTTGGACGGCACTCTTTATCTCTCCCTGTTCGACAAGACCATGCTTTCGCCACTGGCGACTTCAGGTAACGTCGATGACATGAACGCATTCGGAGCCGCTCTGGGGAAGGTGTTGCAGTTGAATCCCGATTTTGCACCAGCATACGTTCAACTGGCGCGGCTTGCGTTGCGGGAGAACGACTTCTCTTCCGCCCTTACGGCGGCCCGCAAAGCGGAAGAACTGGAGCCTTCGCGCGCTGGGTATCACCTTTTGACCGGCCAGATTCTGCGCCGCATGGGAAAGGGCGCTGATGCCGCCGTTGCCGCTAAGTTCGTTGCCGACCGCTGGGTTGGCCCGGACCACGACGAGGCGGTTGAGCTTTGGAATGGCGTGCCGGCAGAGGAGCGTCCCGCCGGAGAATCGATTCTGGAAATGGTGCCGAAAGACACGCAAACCGTCGAGGGCACGGTGAAGTCTGTCAATTGTGCCGATCAGGGGTGGGCGTTTGTCCTTAACCACAACGGTCAGTCGCTCACTTTTCACCGGAAGGGCGCGTATGTCGCCGGTTTCTCCGACACGATCTGGTATGGCGAGGACCACTTTAGCCTTTGCCATCACTTGGAGGGCATGCGGACGGTCATCCGTTACCGTCCTCCGTCGGACGCAAGCTACGCGGGCGATATTGTTGACTTGGGAATTCGTGATGACTTGCCGAAGGTTCCCGACGCATCAAAAAGTCCAGCCAGTCCGTAACGTCGCCTCGCAAATCCCGCCGCAAGAATCTACAATCAAATGCATGACCGCCGCAGACCGCCCGCCCAATGCATTCATCCGTCAGCTCCCCAAGGCGGAACTGCACCTGCATTTGGAGGGCGCGGTCGAGCCCGCGACGCTCCTCGAACTTCGCCAGCGCCACGGTGACCACACCTCCCTGGCCGAGACTGAGGCTCTTTACCGCTACTCTGATTTCCCCAGTTTCCTCATGGCGTTCAAGGAAGTGAGTGCGCACCTGCGCGGCCCGGACGACTATGAGTTCGCGACCTTCCGTCTCATGCAGCGCCTGAAAGAAGAAAACGTGCTGCACGCCGAGGTTTACGTAGCGGTCGGAGTCTGCCTGATCCGCAAGCATGATTTCGCCGCTATCTTCGAAGGGCTTGAGCGCGGCCGTGCCCGCGGCGCGCGCGATTTCGGCGTATCTCTGCTCTGGATTTTCGACGCCACCCGCCACTTCGGCGTTGAGGAAGCTCAAAAAGTCTTCGAACTGGCCGTGCGTTACAAGGACCGCAACGTCATCGGCATCGGCATTGGCGGCGACGAACAGAAGGCCCCACCGGAACTCTTCCGCGGTGTCTACGAATACGCCGCCGACAACGGCCTGCACCTGACTGCCCATGCCGGAGAAACCGGGCCACCCGAATCCGTCTGGGGAGCGCTTAATCTGCGCGCCGAGCGGATTGGCCATGGATTCACCGCTGCGCAGGACGCCGACCTGATGGAAGAATTGGCCCAGCGGCAGATTCCCCTTGAACTGTGTATCACCAGCAACCTGCGCACGGGAGTGTGCAAGTCGGTCACCGATCATCCCACGAACAACTATTTCGATCAGGGCGTGATGATCACGCTCAACACGGACGACCCGGCGCTGTTCGGCACCACGCTCTCGCGCGAATACCAGTTGGCTCAGGACACCTTTGGCTTTACCGACGAGCACCTGCGTGAACTCGCCCGCAATTCCTTCGAAGCGTCTTTCCTTCCGGCAGAGAAGAAGGTCGAATTCCTGAGCCTGTTCGACGCCGCTGCTGCGCGGTAGCAGCTTACGTAGAGACCGCCGTCCAGTCGGAGCGCCCCCGGCATGCGGCTACTCGGGATGTTGTAAAATCACAGGCGCCCTGCGGCTCAGCTGTTATCCGGCATGAAGACCCTGAAGATTTCCGCCGTGGCGACGATCGCAGCCATGCTGGCGTGGTGGCTCGGTTTTGCGCAGAAAATATGGCCGGCCCATCCTCGGTTCGCGGATTTCCTGCTGGCCCTGGTGATCTGTATCGTGCTTCAATTCACGTGGCCGGAGGATAAGCGAGGTTCGTGAGCAAGAACTGATAACTGAGAGCTGACGTGCCCATCCGCCCCATCCTCCAACTCGGCGACCCGCTGCTGCGGAAAAAGTCCTTGCTGGTCAAGGACCCCACGGCTCCGGAAATCCACGACCTGGTCCGGGACATGACCGACACGCTGGCGCACTGGCGGGCAACCACGGGCTACGGACGCGGCCTCGCGGCTCCTCAACTCGGCGTGCTGCAGCGCGTCATCTTCCTCAAGCTCCCGGGGGTCGAGCCCTGGCCGCTGGTCAACCCGGAAATCATTGAATACAGCCCGGAAAAAGTCGTGGTGTGGGATGCCTGTCTGAGTTTTCTCTCGATTTTTATGCAAGTGGAACGCTACCGCCACATCAACGTCCGCTATCAGAATCTTCGCGGCGAGACTCTCGAATTCGAAGCCGGTGACGACCGTAATTTAGCCGAACTTCTGCAGCACGAGATGGATCATCTCGACGGCATCCTCGCCATTGACCGCGTTACGGATATCAAAACGATCTGCACCCGGGAAGAATTTGAAAAACGCTACCGCGACTCCAGCCCGTACGCGGCCCCACCGGCTGCAATCAGGAGCTGAACCAAGCGGCGGTAGGTCTTGGGTGATAGGAGTTCGAATTGCCCTAAAGGCTTGTCATTTCGAGCGAGCCGGAGCGGATGCGACGGCGACTCGAGAAACCTGCTGTTTGGCGTTCGCCAGCTTATGACTGCCGCAAACCGAGAAGCTCGCCAACAACTCAAATTCCGCCGGCTTCCCGGTTATTACGCGATCGTACGCCTCGCCCCCGCCTTGCCTATCCCCGAGTGGGCCACGAAAGGCGAGTTCACCTCCATCACCCGAACCGCTGACGAACTTTCCATCGTCTGCCCCGCCGATAACCTTCCGGCCGACGCACATTCGCCGCACCGCTGGACCTGCCTGAAACTCGAAGGCCCGTTCCCCTTCTCGCAGACCGGAGTGCTGCTCTCGTTCATCGAGCCACTTTCGGCGAATGGTGTCCCCATCTTCGCCATCTCGACCTACGACACGGATTACGTGCTGATTCAGGAAGAGAATGCTAAAGCTGCAATCAGCACTCTGCAGCAGGCAGGACACGAACTCGGGCCAAACGATGAATCCTGAGTTTTGCCGCCCCAGAGATTTCAATATCGGATCGCTGAAATCTTTCACCGTTCGGCTCGCGAATTTCCCCGAACGCTGCGGCCGCGCGTGCGCTTGGTCATACCTTGTGCTGTAATAGTCAATTAGCCACTAACCAATGCCATCTGTCCTGACCACCCTGCGCCGCCGCGCCAAAGCTCTGCACCGCAACCTGCGCGGGGCCGACATGGCCATCCGCGCGTTTGCTTCGACCGACCATCCGCTGCTGGCGCACATCATTCCCATGCGCCGCTGCAACCTGGCCTGCACCTACTGCAACGAGTTCGATGATTTCTCGAAGCCCGTGCCGATCGAGGAAATGCACCGGCGCATTGACAAGCTGGGCGCGCTCGGCACCGCAGTCATCACGATTTCCGGCGGCGAGCCGCTAATGCATCCCGAACTCGACGACGTCATCCGCCGCATCCGTGCCAACGGCATGATTGCCGGACTGATCACCAACGGCTACCTGCTGGTCGCCGAGCGCATCCAGCGCCTGAATCGCGCCGGGCTGGAGTGGCTGCAGATCTCCATTGACAACGTCAATCCCGACGAAGTTTCGAAGAAGAGCCTAAAGGTCCTCGACAAGAAACTGCAATTGCTGGCCGAGCATGCCGATTTTCACGTGAACATCAATTCCGTAGTCGGCGGCGGCATCACACATCCGCAGGATGCGCTTGTGATCGGTAAGCGCGCGATTGAACTCGGCTTCACTTCGACCATCGGCATCATCCACGACGGCAGCGGCCAGTTGCAGCCGCTGGGCGAGGAAGAACGCCGCATCTACCATGAAATGCAGGCGCTCGAGAAAGGCAGCTTTACCCGGGTCAATGCTTTTCAGGACAATATCGCCAAGGGCCTGCCCAATGACTGGCGCTGCCGCGCCGGCGCGCGCTATCTCTACATCTGCGAAGATGGGCTGGTTCACTACTGCTCGCAGCAGCGCGGATACCCCGGAGTTCCCCTCGCCACCTACACTCGCGACGACCTCCGCCGCGAATACCGCACCGAGAAATCCTGCGCGCCGCACTGCACTGTGTCGTGCGTACACCAGGTTTCGATCTTCGATTCCTGGCGCGCCCCGCAGCATGCGGCTGCAGCGGTTCCCGCAGCGGCCCCAGCGGCCGAACTGGTTCAGATCAAGTAGCAGCCGACTCCCGGCAATGAACTCTCAGCCAATGCTCACTGAGTGATCCAGCCCATAAGAATTTCCCTCTTGACAGTCCTGTTCTGCCGGTCGTAACCTTCCGCAATTCTAGTAATGTTGCTCGGGCTTCTTAGATCACAAACGAACAGGTGACGCCATGGTTGGAAGGCACTCGCTGTCCTCTACCCGGTGCGGTGTTTCAATTTCGCGCCCCCGCTTCCGGCGCATCCTCCTCGCGCCCCTTCTCCTGACAGGTATTGCTTTATTCAGCAACGCGGCCTGGGGGCAGGCAAGCACTTCCCTCCGCGGGACCATCACCGACCCCAGCGGCAGCACCGTGGCGGGCGCTCGGGTCGTGCTGGCCAGCCCGGAGTCAAAAACGGAGAGAGCCGCCACCACCGGCGACCAGGGAGAATACCAATTCCTGTTTGTTCCTCCCGGCACCTATACGCTCACGGCGACCGCCACCGGCTTCCAGCGCTACCAGATCGCCGGCATACAGCTTCTGGTGAATACGCCCGCCACCATCAACGCGCAACTCAAGGTTGGCGGCGCCACTGAAACGGTGGACGTGACCTCCGAGCAACCCGCCCTCAACCTGGTGGACGCTTCCATCGGCAACTCCTTCGACGAAACCCAGGTACGCCAGATTCCGCTCGAAGGGCGCAACGTCCCTGACCTGCTCAGCCTGCAGGCCGGCGTCGCCTACACCGGCAATCGCACCGACCTCGATAAGGATCAGGACACGCGCAACGGCGCCGTCAACGGAGCCCGCAGCGACCAGTCCAACATCACCCTCGACGGCGTGGACGTCAACGACCAAGCCAACGGCTACGCCTTTACCTCGGTCTTGCCGGTCACGCTCGACTCCGTGCAGGAATTCCGCGTCACGACCACGAACTATGGCGCCGACCAAGGCCAGGGTTCGGGAGCGCAGGTCGCTCTCGTCACCAAGAGCGGAACCAACCAGTTTCATGGCACGGCCTACGAATACCTGCGCAACACCTTCACCAGCGCCAACGACTATCTGGTCAAGACCGCGGAACTGCTCGACGGCCAGCCCAACAAGCCCCTCAAGCTGAACCGCAACATCTTTGGCGCCTCCGTGGGCGGCCCGATGAAGAAGGACCGCTCGTTCTTCTTTCTCAATTACGAAGGCACCCGGCAACGGGAAGAGCACAGCGTCGTCCGCTCCATCCCAACGGTGGCCATGCGCGATGGCGTGATCCGCTACCTCTGTAACTCAATTCAATTGCCAACCGCCGCGCCCTGCACCGGCGGAAATGTTCAGGGGATGAGCGGCGCCATGTATCCCGTTGCTTCCGGCTATTGGGGAATCAGCCCCTACACCGGCCAGGGCCCGAACAATCTCCAAACCCTGGACCCACTGGGCATCGGTCCCAGCAGCGTCATGCTGAATTATTTCAACCAGAACTTCAGCAACCTGGTCACCAATGATTTTTCCGTGGGCGATGGTTTGAACTACTCCGGCTACCGTTTCCGCGCCCCGGTCAAGGCGGACAACAACGTCTTCATTGCCAAGCTCGACTTCCATCTGGACGCTGCCGGCAAGCACACGTTGTTCTGGCGCGGAGCCCTGCAGAACCTTAGCAACCCCCAGGAACCGTTCCTGCCGGGAACCGTCCCCGAACAGACCATAGCCGACCACAGCAAGGGGTTAGTCCTTGGCTACACGGCCGTGCTCAGTTCGTCCATGGTGAACAATCTTCGCTGGGGTTTTACCCGCCAGAGTTTCGGCGTGGTGGGGGATACGAATGCTCAGTGGAATACCTTCATCGGTCTCGACCAGGGCCTGGCCTTCAGCCACAATCTGCAGCTTCCAGTGAACAACTTCGTAGACGATTTCTCCTGGACCAAGGGCACGCACTCGTTCCAGTTCGGCGGAAACATCGGCCTGACGCGCAATCCGCGCGTCAGTTATCTGCATTCCAGCAATTTCACGCTCGGCACTTCGAGTTGGATGTCACCGACCGGCATCGCCGACAGTGCCAGCCCCATGGACCCGACCAATCTGAAACTCCCCGGTGGCCTGACCGCTCCCGAAGTTGATCTCTCGTTCAAGTCCGGCTACGATCGGCCCCTCATTGGCTTGATGGGTATTGTTTCCGATTTTGTCGGACAGTACAACTTTGACAAATCGGGGAACTTGCTAGGGCAGGGAAGCCCCGTGGACCGGCGCTACGCTCTGAACTGGTATGAGATGTATGCCCAGGATTCCTGGCGGGCGAAACAGAACCTCACCGTCACCTATGGTGTGCGTTGGTCCCTGTTTCCGCCGCCGTGGGAAACCAACGGCCTGCAGTCCGCGTCGTCCTTCAGTTTGGGCAAGCAGTTCGACACTAACGTGGCCAACATGAAGCAGGGCATGGGATACACCTCCGAGCCTTCGATCGCTTTCGTTCCCGGCGGGCCGGTCAACCACGGTCCCGAGTTCTACCATCTGTCGAAAACCAACTTTGCGCCCCGCATCTCCATCGCATTCTCGCCGCGCCCCACGACCGACCTGGGAAGGAAGATGTTCGGCGACAGCGACAAGACTTCCATCCGCGGCGGCTTTGGCCTGGTCTACGACCGCCCCGGATTCCAACTCCTGAATTCGTTCGATCAGTATTCTCCTGGTGGCTTCGGCTACACGCTGCAGAACACCTGCTGTCAGGTGGGTGTTGACGATGTCGGGGATCTGCCGCGGATTTCAAACCTCAACGTCATTCCGCCAAATTTGCAGCTGAACCTAATGGGCCAGCCTCCATTTCTCACGCCCGCCCCTTCGTTCAGCCAGAAGGATATCCCGTTCAATTCAGAAGCCAATCTATGGGCCGTAGATGACACGCTGAAGACGCCGCGTTCCTATGCCGTTGATTTCTCCATTGCCCGCGAACTGCCCGGTCATTACGCGCTGCAGATTTCTTACATCGGCCGCTTTGGCGGGAAACTGCTGACGCAGCGCGACCTCAACCAGCCGCTCGATATCGTGGATCCCAAGACCGGGATTGACTACTACAAGGCGGCTACTGCCTTGTCTCAGCTCGCCCGCTCCAATCCGGGCCAGTTTGCCAACTCCAGCACATATCAGGCATTTCTTGCCACCGTAACTGACGCCGCAATCGGTCCGACTGCCGCTTACTGGCACGACGTGCTGCCCGGCTTGACGAACGGCGCCAGCAGCTACGCAACCTATTGCTCGGGAGGCAACGTTCCCACTCCTGGCAGCGCCGGCCTGATGCAGGGGGTCTACGACGTCTACTACAACCCGAACTGTGCCTACGTCGGCAACGAAATCGTCGGCCTGGCCGATATTGATCTCTACGGATACCTCGGCGACAACGGCATTCACACTCCTTATACCAACCCGCTGTTCTTCAACGGACCTTTGAACTTTCAGGGTACGGGGCAAGGCAAATACCTGAACAACCAGGCCATCTCCGCCTTTGCCTGGAGCACAGTGGGCCATTCCAACTACAACGCTCTGCAGGCCTCGCTGCGCAAACAGTTCTCCAACGGACTGCAGTTCGACCTGAACTACACCTACTCGAAGTCGCTGGACGACACTTCAACCGCGGCGCGTGTCGGCTTCGCCCTGGTCGGCTACCAGAACATCGGTCTCGTGGGCAGCCGGCTGGAGAATGCGTTCTCGCCTGATTCCCAGTACGCGGTGTCGGATTTCGACATGACCCATCAGATTAACGCCAACTGGCTGGCTGAACTGCCCTTCGGCAAAGGAAAGCGTTTCGCCTCGAGCGCCGGCCCGGCCGCAGAGGCGCTGATCGGCGGCTGGCAACTCACAGGCGTGGCGCGATGGACCTCGGGCCTGCCCTTCAGCGTGGACGTGGGCCAGAACTGGCCCACCGACTGGCAGTACACGGGCCTGGCGCAACTGGTCGGATCGAAGCCCCACACCGGTGTCTATCGCCAGTCCAATGGCTCAGTCACCATATTTTCGAACCCCTCGGCCTCTCAGGCGGAGTTCGTGATTCCGTTCCCGGGCAGCGGCGCTTCCCGCAACGTGCTCCGCGGACAAGGCTACGCAGGCCTCGACTTGGGCCTGAGCAAGCGCTGGAGATTTCGTGAAACCCAGAGCGTGCAGTTCACCTGGCAGGTCTTCAACGTCCTGAATCTGGTCCGGTTCAACGCCCAGGGCGTGGGATCGGCGGTCACCTCGATCGAGCAGGCCCCGACTCAGTTTGGCACCTATTCGAGCCTTCTGACCTACCCGCGGGTCATGCAGTTCGCGCTGCGCTATGAATTTTAGGCGAACTGCTGGGTGCTCGTGGCCGAGGGCTGAAAGCTACTTTTTCGGCTGCGCCGTCGGTGGCAGCAGGCCGTTGAGGCGAAGATACATGGCCGCCGAGCTGTAGTGGTCGGCCCAGTCGTTGGTCAGGGCGATCAGGGCGAAGGCGCGCGTTCCCTTGCGCCCGCCGAACAACTCGACTTCATCGCCGAGTTTTGAGTCGTCCACTTTCGCGAGCGCGGTCGAGCAGAAGTCAAAGCTCGCTTTCAACGCCGCCACCAGCTTGTCTTTGCCGTCAGACTCTTTCAGCTGCACCGCAGCCTTCACCTCGGTCAAGTCTGCGATCTTTGAGCACAGATAGTTGTTCGATTCGGCGATGTGCAGGACCAGATGGCCGAAAGTCATCTGCTTTTCCGTCGGATGAAAGTCGAACTTGTCGGCGGGCATTTCCTCGACCGCCGCCACCAGGTTTTTCTGCTGGCGCGGCAGCATTTCTCGGGCCACCGTCGTGACCGGGTTCTTGTCCTGCGCAAGAACTGCAGTTGCCGCCATAAGCAGAAGAAGACAGATTGTATGTTTCATGATGTTCCCCGCAGTCGTGCCGTGATATGAAGGAACGCTTCCGCCCCTATTCTACTCAGCCCCCGCATGCAGCGCGAGTGGAGCGCTCAGCGGGAACTTCAACTGCAGAGGAATTCAGGGACATCCAGATTGCCCCTGTGAATCTCTGTGTCCTCTGTGGTTAGGAACCATCCTCATGGCACAATGACAGATGCCTGCCGAGCCCTTACCCCTCCCCAGTTTTCTCTACGGCACTGCCTGGAAGGAAGATCGCACGGCCGCCCTGGTTGAACTTGCTCTGCGCGCTGGGTTTCGCGGCATTGACACGGCCAACCAGCGCCGCCACTACCTCGAAAGCGGAGTCGGCGAGGGTCTGTCCGCGGCCTATCGCGCGGGCGTGGCAACGCGGGGTGATCTTTTTCTGCAAACGAAATTCACCTACCAGCGGGGACAGGACCACCGCCTTCCCTACGATCCATTTGCCAGTCTTGCCGTGCAGGTCGCCCAGTCTCTGGCCAGTTCGCTCGAACATCTGGGGACCGACCACGTAGATAGTTACGTGCTGCACGGGCCTTCTTCCGGCTACGGCTGGACTGACTCCGACGCCGAAGTCTGGGAGGCGATGCGGAGGGAACGCGATGGGGGACGCACGCGCCTGCTCGGCGTCAGCAACGTCTCACTGCAACACCTGGAACAAATGGAGGCTGCTCATGACGAACTTCCTGCCTTCGTGCAGAACCGCTGCTTCGCCCGCCTCGGCTGGGATCGCGAGATTCGATCGTTATGCAGCGAGCGCAAGATCACCTATCAGGGATTTTCACTGCTGACCGCGAATCCGGAGGTGCTGCAACATCCTCCGCTCATCGCTCTCGCGGCGCAACTGGACGCGACGCCGGCGCAGGTCGTGTTCAGCTTTGCCCGCGCACTGGGGATGCTGCTGCTAACCGGCGCATCCAGCGCTGCGCACATGAAGCAGGATCTCGACAGCCTCGATCTGACGCTCCCGCCAGACGTGGTGCAAGCGATCGAATCTATGGCTGGCTGACTGCCGCTCTACTTCACCGCCGGCTTCAGCGTGGCTCCCTGCCTTTCCCGGCGCATCTGCGCGGCCAGTTCCCTGATCTCCGTCAGATCGCGCTGCATTTCGCTCCAGCCGTACCAGAGCGCGTAATCCGGGCTGGCGTGGAATGTGCCCTGGAATGTCCGCATGCGATGTTCGAGATACATGACGAACAGTTTCTGCTCGACCACCGTGGGCGCGTCATGAAACGTCAGCAGGTTGGGGAACGGGTAGGCGTAGTTCGCCGGCTGGGGCACAATGCCGTCTTTGTAGAGCCCGGCCACAATGCGAATCGCTTCGGCCATCAGGTGATCGGCATTCTTGATCATGTCGTCGCCCTGCGCCAGTTGCTGCTTGGCGAAGTTCACCGAATGGCACTGGTTGCAGGTCTTGATCATCTTGTCGCGCTCGCGCTGCCAGTCTTCCTGGGTCAGGCGGGCCAGGTCGGCGGCTTTCACCGTGGCGACCAGCGCCGTGGGCTGCCCTTGCGGATCGAGCACACCTAGCGCCTGGAGAATGGTCGCCCGGTCCGCGGCCCACTGCTTGTCTTCGGGCAGGGGAAGGCGAACGGCGAGGAATCCCCAGGCCGTGCGCACTTCGTGATTGCCCTCCTGCATGTGGCAGGTCTGGCAGGTGGGAGCCGAAGCGCTGGCGGGAAGCACGTGCATCTGCTTCAGTTCATTTCGTACCCCGTGCTTCGAGGCGGAATACATTTCCCACTGGGGATGGTCGAAGCCCATGTGGCAGGTTTCGCAAGCCTGGGGCTGGCGAGCCTCTTCAGCCGAGAACGTATGGCGGGTGTGGCAGGCGTCGCATTGCGCCGCGCCAAACTCGGTGCCGGAGCCGTTCTGCCGCAACTCGACGACTTCGGTCAGAGTTTTGTCGCCAATCTTGTGGCAGCCGCCGCAACCCTTCTCACCTCCGGTCATGGCCATGGGCTGCCAGTGGATGGTCGGCATCGCCTTCATGGCTGCCCAGGCCATGGCGTGCTTGCCCTTCTTGAACTGCGTGACCTGGGTCTCGTGGCACTGGGCGCAGGTTTCCGGCGTTGGAATCTTCACCTTGGCCACATCGCTCGCGGAAGTGTGCTGGTCCCCGTGGCAGGAGACGCAAGTCACCTCGGCCTGGCTGTGCTTGCTCAGCTTCCAATCGGAAACGATGTTGGGAGTGACCTTGCTGTGGCATTCCACGCACTGGCCAGGAGTAGCAGTCTGCGCGGAGA
Source organism: Candidatus Sulfotelmatobacter sp. (assembly GCA_035266345.1). Lineage (GTDB taxonomy): Bacteria > Acidobacteriota > Terriglobia > Terriglobales > Acidobacteriaceae > Sulfotelmatobacter. The sequence continues at coordinate 37,907 of DATFNP010000042.1, read as the reverse complement.
GCGAGCGGGAAGTCAGAAGGAAAGGAATAAGGCTCAGACCAACTAGAATTCGCAGGGCCCAGGAGAAGGTCGTTCGCATAAACACCTCCTGCAAACCAATCATTATCCGTCGTGGCGCCGCTGGCTGTGACTTCTGTCACGGCCAGCAGTGCGAAATTCCCTGATTGCAAACCTCCGAGCTACATCGCACCGAGCGCCGACGTCGCTAGCTTGAATATCAGGTACCAGACCGCGACGATGGTGATAGCAGTGGAGCGCTTCACTTTGCCGGTGCAGGCAAAGCCGATGCCGAGAAGCACAATCGTCCAGATGCTGATCAAATCGAGCGACGACGCCATCCCCCGTACGAACTTGCCCGTGGTCTCCGGATCGAGATAGTAGGCGAGGTTTGTGCCCACGGGGTTGTTGATATCAAAACCTTCGGGGTTGACCCCTGCAAACAAGGACACGATGCCCAGAATCGCGCCCACAATACCGGGGAGGCCGGCATACATGACGGTGGCGTATGCCGCCTTGAACGAAGTTTCCCCTCCAGCCCCAACCTTGAGGGTGGCCCACAAGACCACGGTCTCAATCAGGAAGTAGAAAAGAATCATCAACGGGCTGCCATACGCGAAGAAGCCGATGATCTTGCTGGAAAGCTGCAACTGCTTTGCTTGCTGATCGGCTGGGAGCTTGTCGAATTGGTCCGCGCGCGAGGAGTGCGCGATCTGGTTCTTGCTGATCTGCTCGAAACCAACCTGCCTGTTCATGGCATAGACGAACACCAACGAAAATATGGAGATCAGGATCCAGGGACCCCACCAGTTGGCATTCCGGCGCAGGTCGGTGAACGTCTTCGACGGCGCAATAAAAGTGTTGACGATGCGCGCGCCTTCCGAGAGAGGCGCGGGTTCGGGCGTGGGACCAGCAGAAGCGGGCAAGACCGGAGCGGCGGCCATCAATGCCTCCTGAGACGAACGACGAAATTCTAGTCGCCTTGCCACGCCGAAAACAAGCGCCGGCAGGTAAGATCTTCGCATGCAAGGCCTGACTTCAACCGCGATTACGGTCCTGGTGGCGGAACTGTCGGTGGCGGCGGGGTTCGGCTTCGCGCCTGACCGCATCGCGAGGGCCGTGCGAAGCTGGCGGGAGCCAGTGCGAATTCTTCTACTGCCATCGCTAGGAGTTCTGCCGTATGTCGTGGTCGCGGCGGCACACCAGACATTCCGGTGGAACTGGTGCGCGCTCTATGCCGCGCTGCCGATTGGGGCGGCCTGGCTTCTGGAGCAAGCGGCAGCCGCCGATCCCGAGCAGCGCGGAAACTGGCGCGATGCGCTGATTCTCCTCATGCTGGGCCTGGCTGTGGATTTGCGCCGGCTCGATTCCGCCTGGCCCCGTGGGCTCGAACCGCTGGGCAAACTCCTGCTGGTGGATGCGGGCTTGTACGGTTTTCTGGCCATTCGCCGCCTCGATGGAACCGGATTCGACTTCCACCCGCACTGGAACGATTGGAAGACCGGCCTGCGCGAGTTGGCCTTCTTCACTCCGGTGGTGCTGTTGTTGGGGCTTGCCTTGGGCTTCATTCATCCCCATTCCAACCTGCCGTCGGTGAGCGACGCGGCCCTGCGCTGGACCGCAATTTTTCTTTTCGTCGCCGTGCCGGAAGAGCTTTTCTTCCGCTCCTGGGTGCAGAACCTGCTGGAACGGCGCGTTGGGAGGCGGGCGGCGCTGGTGATCGCGTCCGTCCTATTCGGCTTGTCTCACTTCAACAAGCGTTCCGCTCACTTCAACTGGCGCTACGTGTTGCTGGCCACGATCGCGGGAGTCTTCTACGGCCGGGCGTGGCGCGAGGGGCGCCGTGTTCCGGCTTCAGCCATCACGCACACCTGCGTGGATTGGATCTGGTCGTGGTGGTTCTAGCAGTGGTCAGTGGGCAGTGACCAGTGTTCAGCGTACGAGTTCCCTGGAGAATCACTGATCACTAGCCACTGACCACTGGTCCCGCGATGGCTACTTCCGCCGGGACGGTTGCTGCTTTTCCTGTATCTGCTGCTGCTGCTGCACGTGCTTTTGCTGTAATTGCTGAGTCTGCTGCTGGTGCCGCTGCTCGGTCTGCTGCCTTTGGGCTTCGCTGGCCTTCTGCTGGTCCATCCTTTGGTGTTCCTGCTCCTGCTTCTGCTGCAGGTTCCGCCGTTCCTGTTCCTGTTTGGCGAACATCTTATCCTGCTGCTGCTTGTACTTCCGGTCGCGGTTGGGGTCCCCGGTATTGGGCGCAGCGGGACGTTCAAATGCCGGAAGTTCTTTGGGATGGACGGCGTGAGAGAAGTCGTTTCCGCCCCGCGACGGATTGCCGCCGCGATTGGGAGGGTTGTAGACACCTCCAGCTTCGCGCGCAGGCATGACCGAGCCGCCGCGGAACTCTCCTGGCCGGGCAGTCGCCGCGATGGGCGGCCGGCCGTGATTGGCCGAAGCGTGCAGTTCCTGGTTGCCACGCGCAACTTCCATGTGTTGCATCTGCGCGGAGACCGGCCCTACGTGCCGCTCATGCTCCGCCATTTCCTCTTCCGGCCGGGGACGCATTTCAATGCCACCGGCGCCGCCATTGTAGCTGATGTGATTCACCGTGACATTGTTGTTGATCACGGTTTCGTTGTAGACGTTATGAATGTTGACGACGTTAATGTTGGTCACCGAACGGTTGTAGAAAAAGTGATCGTGGTCCCAGCGTCCGCCGGCGAAGCCGGAACCGAAATAGCCGAAGCCATAATTAATTCCACCGTAGAAGCCGATGTGCGGCCCCCACCAGCCTTCATGGAAAAGAAACACGCCGCCGCTCCAACCCCACCACGGTGGAGTCCAGAGGTAGCCGACTTCCGGGGCCAGGACCCAGGTGCCCGGCACCCAGTAGTAATCATCGCCGTCCCAAGCCCAGTAGCCGGGCGTCCAGAGATAGCCGTCGCCGGGGCAGATCGGCTGCTCGTATACGGGGAGCGCGGGCGGACCGAAGGCGACCGAAATTCTGATTTGCGATAACGCCGACGTTGATATGGCCAGCACAACGAGTGTGAAAAACAAATTGCGGAGGGAGCTGATCATTCGCATGTGTTCCTCTTGCCCGGTCGTCCTACGCTTACCGGTACTGCTAATTTCGCTGCAGGCTGCGTGAACTGACAGGCGGAATTTCCGGAAGAAGCTGCTGAATGTCTTCCAATTGAGATGCTACCACCGCGCAAAGGTTCTTTTATAGGAGGCTGAACTGCCGGGTCAACGAGTCGGCTGTGTTCCGCGGTAGCGCAGATACCCGAGCCCCACCCGCAGGTGATGATGCAGCGCATCCGGGATGCAAACGGCGAAGCAGAGTCCCAGCAGTCCCTGGGCCAGGCCCAGCGCGTAGAGATTGCGATAGCGCCGGAACAGCATGCACGACACGGCTCCCCATACCAGCGTCGCCGCCGCCAGCGGAAGATTCGGCAGGTGCGCCGCAGCGAACAGCAGCGCGGTTATGCCCGTCGTGATCGCTTTCTTCCCGATCATGCGCGTGAGCCGCGGCATGAAGTAGTCGTTCAGCAGAAACTGCTGGTAAAGCGTCCACAGTGTGTAACCTGCGACGTGCTCGAAGTCGCCCTTATACAACGGATGCAATGTGCCGAGTTGCTTCGCGACGAACAGGCTTGCGATGGCGAAGACAACCACCGCAGGAAGGATCCACAATGACGGCACCAGCCCACGCCGGCCGAGACCGAGTTCGTCGAGTCCGGGGCGGCGGGCCAGCACTACCGCAAGCGTTGCCAGCAGTGCCAGCGGAGAAAGGATGCGCTGCGGGAACTCCGGCATCCAGATGACAAACACGATCAGCCCGTAGCCAAGGATCAGCTCAGCCAGATCGCGGGCGGAGCCGGGTTCGGGGCGGGACATCCAGAGAGTATGGCACGGCGCTTTCCCGCTGCGCTCGTCGGACAGCCGAGAGCCCTTTCGGCAGGCTCAGGGCAAGCTTTGCGCGCAGTCGAAGGACGGCTGTCGCCACGGTTCGTTACGCCAGCAATTCTGGTGTGGCTTCTAGCAGGCTGCGGGTGTAGGCGTGCGCGGGACGCCCCGTGATCTGTTCAGTGTCCCCGACCTCGACGATCTTGCCCCGATACATCACCGCAATCCTGGTCGAAAGGTAGCGCACCACCGGCATCGAGTGCGAAATGAATAGATACGTCAGTCCGAAGTCGCGCTGCAATTGCGCCAGCAGGTTGACGATCTGCGCGCCCACGCTTACGTCCAGGGCGGAGACCGGTTCGTCGCAAACGATAAATTTCGGGCGTAACGCTAGGGCGCGGGCGATGCCGACGCGCTGGCGCTGTCCGCCAGAAAACTCGTGCGGGTAGCGGCGCAGGGCAGATTCATCCAGGCCTACGGCGCGCAGAAGTTCGACGACGCGGCGGCCGATGTCCTCCCTGGAGTCTCCCTGCGAGTCGCCATGAATGATCAGCGGCTCGGCGACGATGTCTTCTACGCGGAAGCGGGGATCGAGCGAGGCGAACGGATCCTGAAAGATAATCTGCAGGTCTCGGCGCACGCGGCGCATCTCGGCACCGCTGGCCGAGCGCAGGTCGCGGCCCTGGAAGGAGATGGAGCCGGAAGTGGGCTCGATCAGGCGTAGAATGAGGCGTCCCAGCGTGCTCTTGCCCGAGCCGGATTCCCCCACCAGTCCAAGTGTCTCGCCCGCCTGAATGTCGAGCGAAACGTCATCCACGGCGCGGACTTCTCTGGTCAAACCGCCGCCAGACTTCAGGCCGCCGGCAGACTTTCCCCCAAACGGCGAATCGCTCTGGTGGAAAATCTTTGTCAGGTTGCGGATCTCAAGCAGCGCCATCGGCTATCCTTCAACATTCTATATTCTGGAATATGGAATGATGGCAATCACCCTGCCGCGATCATCGGCACCGCTGCCAGCGCCGCCAGCAGCCCCACAAATTTCCAGCGGCTGAAGTGTTCTTTCAGCACTAGGCGCGCCAGAAGCACCGTCACGGCCGGATAGAGGGAAGTGATTACGACCGCTTCGTCGAGACGCCCGTGCTGGCTGGCAAAGATGAACAGGGCACTGGCCGTAATGTCGAGAAAACCTGCCATCATGCCGAGCGCCGCGCCCGACCGGTCCAGCGCCAGCGGAGCGCGGGTTAAGGCGACCGCGATGGCCGTAGCGCTGAACGATCCGACTCGGGAAATGGTGGCAATCCAGACCGGCGACCCGCTGGCCTGGTGAATGCAGAGATAAAAACCGGCGAATCCGATCCCGGCGAGGGCAGACATGGCGACCCCCTTCGGGTGGCCGGAGGCATCGTTGTCACCGGAAGGCTCCGGACGCGTGATCAGCCAGATGGCGAAAATGGCGAGGGCGAAGCCGGCAAACGTCCAGCGGCTGGGGGCGCCTTCCATGGCGATGTCGGCCAGCGTCGGGATGGCCGCACCCATCAGGGCCGCGACCGGAGCCGTGAGACCCATCTGCCCTGAGGCCAGCGCACGATAGAAAATGGCCAGCGAAAATCCCCCGACCCCGCCCGCCAGCAATGCCCACAGGATGCTTGTGCGCGAGGGAAATGCGCCGTGCTGTCCTAATGCCACCGCGAACATCAATGCGAAGGCGCAGATATGCGAGAACGCGGTCAGGACGAACGCATTGGCCCGGCGTGAGCCAAGTCCCCCGGCGAAGTCGCTCGCGCCCCAGAGAAATACGGCGGTAACGGCGTACGCAGCGGGCGCGAGTTGGGTCAGCGATGCCACGCCGGATGAGGGTAACACGACGCCCCCGCCGGTCGTTGGGTCGGCGCCCCTCGGTCGCACTTCACTCGGTACTCGCAACTCGGTACTCGATACTGCTCACCGTGTTAGAATTTCCACAAGTAGCTTCCTTGCGAGAACACCGATTCTGAGTGATCAGGTTCCGAGGCCCCAGGTTGATCGAGCTGGCACCGTCAATTCTTTCGGCTGATTTTGCCCGGCTGGGCGAACAAGTGCAGGCCGCGGCCGAAGGCGGGGGCAGTCTCGTCCATGTGGATATCATGGACGGTCACTTCGTGCCCAACCTGACGATCGGGCCGCCGGTGGTGAAGTCACTGCGCAAGGTGACCGATTTGCCGCTCGATTGCCATCTGATGATTGAGAACCCGGATGAATTCATCCAGGCCTTCGCCGACGCGGGCGCCGACTGGATCTCGGTGCACCAGGAGGCTTGCCGGCATCTGGACCGCACGCTGCATCTGATCAAAAGCCACGACTGCCTGGCCGGCGTGGTCATCAATCCGGCGACGCCGGTCGAGACGCTCACGGAAGTGCTTGACATTGTGGATTATGAGCTGGTGATGTCGGTGAATCCAGGCTTTGGAGCACAGAAGTTCATTCCGTCCACCTTGCACAAAATGCGGGGTTTAGCCGAGATTCGTGGACAACGCCGGCTGACCTACCGCATCGAAGTGGATGGCGGGGTGGCGCTTGATACCGTGGCCGATGTGGTCCGCGCCGGAGCGGAAATTCTGGTGGCGGGCAACGCCGTGTTCGGCAATGGTGATCCAAGGAAGAATGCCGAAGCCCTGCTGAAGGCGGCGACCGAGGCCGCGCTGCAGAGAGTTTAGGTTTTGTGGGCTGGTCCCACGCAAGATTTTCCAGAGGTCTTATGTCACGTCGAAATCCCTGGCTTGCGGTGCTGGGCGTTTTGCTGATCTTCACCGCCGCCTGCACTAATAAGAAGTCCGTCAATCCCCTGGCCAACGTCGGTTCGAAGCAGCCGGACAAAGTCCTGTTCGACAAGGCCATGGACGCCATGCGCCACAACCGCTTCGACGTGGCCCGCCTGCAGCTGCAGACGCTGATCAACACTTATCCCGATTCCGAGTTCATCGCCCGCGCCAAACTGGCAGTCGGCGATTCGTGGTACGCCGAGGGAGGAACCGCGGCGCTGGCGCAGGCTGAGCAGGAGTACGACGACTTCATCACATTTTTCCCCAACATGCCGGAAGCAGCCGAAGCGCAATTGAAGATCGCCAACATCCATTACCAGCAGATGGAAAAAGCGGACCGCGACTACACCCACGCCAAGCGTGCCGAGGATGAATACCGCAAAATGATCATGCAGTTCCCCGACAGCAAGCTGGTGCCGGAGGCCAAGCAGCGCCTGCTGGAAGTGCAGGAGGTGCTGGCCGAGCGCGAGTTCGAAATCGGGCGTTTCTACTACCTGCGGGAGTCCTATCCTGCTTCGATCGCGCGCCTGCAGTCGCTGGTGGAAAAATATCCCCTATACAGCCGCGCCGATGAGGCTTTGTATCTGCTCGGGCAGAACTACGAAGGACAGATTGCGCGCCTGCGCAATCTGCCGACATGCGATGCCCATGGCATGCCGCGAGGTTGCGCGCGAGAGGCTGATAAAGCACGCTATATCGATGATCTCAGCAAGCACGCGGCGGAGCAATACGACAAGATTCTCACGCGTTACCCCATCATGGATCGCGCCGATGACGCCAGGAAGCGCCTGGCGGCTCTCAACCAGCCAATTCCCCGGCCCACCAAAGCAGCAGTGGCGCAGAACAAAGCCGAGGACGCCAGCCGGCGCGAGTCCACAACCATGCAGAAGTTGATGGGGGTCGTGAAGAGGGGGCCGGACGTTTCCCAGGCGGCCAAGGTGGGCGATCCGACGCTGGTGGATCCAACGCCGGTAAGCGCTACCGAGGTTCAGAGGAGAGAAACGATCGCGGCCCTGGAGCCGAGCAACAAGGGTTTGGCATCGGTGGTAATCCTGAAGCCCGATCAGCCGGCGGAAAATGAACCAACTCCTGGTTCGGCGGCCGCACCCAGTGCATCGCCGTTCGGGCGGCCGGCCGCACCGGGTGCTGCCCCGCCCGCAGCGGCCGATCCCAACGAATTGAAGCCCAACTCCCCGGCCGATCCCAATGAACTGAAACCGGTGGATTCAGGAGGCGATAAGTCGCTTCCTCCTCCGCCGCAGGTAAATGAGATCCAGCAGGGACAGTCGTCGTCGGCCACGGCCAGCGCCGACAATTCAGCTCCAGCCAGCGACCAGGAGCTCTCCAGCAGCAAGAAAAAGAAGAAGAAGGGGCTGAAAAAGATCGTTCCCTTCTAGCACTGTACGACTGCGGGACCGCCGCATCCGCATCTCTCATCGGGTGGTTTCGTGTGTCTGAACAAGACCATTTCAGGGGCAGTCCCAGTCTGGCCCGGGTTCGGTCGTTTCCGGTAGTTGTTGTCCGCTGGTAACCTGTTACTTCCCTTCTGCATCATTGACTTAGCTTGTGAGCCGGGTTACCTTCGCGATATCTCCCCGCATCAGAGGAAACCTTTGGCCAGGAAGATACTGCTCGCCGACGACAGCGTGACCGCCCAGAACATGGGGCGGAAGATCCTCGCGGATGCTGGCTACGAGGTTCTCACTGTCAACAACGGTTCTGCCGCACTGAAGAAGATCGCCGAGGGGAAACCCGACCTCATTATCCTGGACGTGTATATGCCCGGGTATAGCGGGCTGGAGGTGTGCCAACGCCTCAAGGAAGCCAGCGAGACGGCGCGGATTCCAATTCTGTTGACGGTGGGGAAGCTGGAACCGTTCAAGCCGGAAGAAGCCAAGCGCGTGCGCGCCGAAGGCTACATCGTCAAGCCTTTTGAAGCCAGTGAACTGTTGAGCGCCCTGAGCAAACTGGAAGACAAAATTGTGCCCCGAGCCGAGGCCTCGAAGCCGGGCCGTTTCGCCCGTGCCATTGCGGCCGTCGAGGAAGGCCGCCGCGACCCTGCCGTTGCCGTGGAAGAGGACTCAGGCTGGAAAAATCGCATTGCCTTTCCGTCTGGGAAGAAGAAGGGAACCACCCCGCAGGAGACCGATGTTGACGATCCTGCGATCTACAACCCGGTGAATAAGGATCTGCGTACGACGGTGGAGTCCAAGCCGTCGCCTGTGTCCCAGGAAGTCAAGCCGGAGAACTCGCGCGTTGATCTTGGAGCGCTGGCCCATCAGGGCTTGCCCAAGGATGTTACCCCGGAAGAGATCGCTGCCTTGGCGGCCGCGGCTGCCCAGATCAAGGGAACGATGATCGAAAGCCCTGCGTCTCAGGCCACAGCCGCGGAAATCGATCCGAAAACCGATGGGGAATATACGGTCGAAGAGCAAGTGGGAGCGCAGCCTGCCGCCCAGCTGCCCGCAGAAGTCATGGCATCGCCCGCGTTCGAGGCTATCGCTGAGGAGCCTAAGAAAGAGGCGGATGCTTCGGCGGAAGCTCGCGGAGAAGATCGCGCGGAGGAACTGCCGAAAGCTGCGGGTCTGACTGAGCTGAGCCTCGCGGATGAGGTGACCCCGATTGACGCACAGCTTGCCTACATGTCGCGGGAACCGGGTTTGCGGGAACAAGAACCAGCTTCGGGCAATGGTTCGTGGGGCCACGCCACCGCGGACGAGCCCGTGACCATGGCCGCAATCGCCGCTGGAGAATTCGCGGGAGTTCGGTCCCGCTGGATCGCTGTGCCGGTCGCGCTTCTCCCCGAGGAGACTGGGATTTTCCTCGAACAGGAGATGCAGAAGACTCTTGCCGTGGCGGAGGCAGCGCTGGCTGCGCCAGTTGCGGCTTTCTCAGGGAATCAGCCTGCTGTAGTGGAAACCTTCTCGTCTCCCGAAACGCCGGTGGCAGAACCGCTGACGCCTGAGTCGGTGACTCCGTTGCCAGAAGTGGCGCAATCCATGAGTGCTGCGGCGAGTGCTGCGGCCAGCGTTGTGCCGGAAGCATTCAGCGCTGTGGTCAAGCAATTTGAAACCGTGACGGCCTCAGTCAGCCCGGTGCATCCGCCGTTCGCCCCAGAGCCGGAACCTGCTGTCGCCGAGGCCACCGAATCCGTCGCTCAAGCCGTGTCCGAGGTGACATCGAACGAGGTGCCGCCGGTCGGCGAGGCAAAGGCGGAAGAGACGCCCGGCAACGAAGCCGCTGCTCCGGTGGTGGAAGTGGCCAAAGAAGAAGTGGCCAAAGAGATGGTAGTGCCTGAACCGGTTTTTGCTGATCCCGTTCAGGAAGAGCCGCAGGCAGAAGCCGCGCCTTCCGCCCCTGCTGCTGGAGAAGAAGCTACCAAAGGGATTCCGCAGCAGCCCGAAATACCCGCACCAGACTTCGTGAATGAAATGCTGGCACAGCCGATTTCCGCCAGCCAGGTTTCAGAAATCGCCGAGGCCCCGGTGCCCGTTGAATCTGATGCTGGCGGCAAGAAAGATACGGCGGAAAATGAATCGGAAACAGCGGCGGCCACAGCGGCCGCGTGGGCGAGTTGGCGCAAGATCCGCGAGTCCGGAGATGCCAAGGCCAAGCCATCGCCGGAGCCGCCAAAGACAGAAGCTGAAGAACCGCACACCCCTAAGGACGAGGCCGCCATGGCTGTTGCCGCGGGCGCGGAAAAAGCCCCTGAGACGGCTCCCGTCGAAGCTGATTCCAACTCAGCCGAGTCCGACCCGGCCGAGATAGCCAGCATCGTGGACAGTGTGCTGGCTGACCTTCGGCCCCAGATCGTCGCGGAAATTTCGCGCAAGTTGGGCAAGAAGAAATAAGTTCTTTCAGCGTAGGTCGTCATCCCTCCACGTCGCTTGAGTCCAAAGTGCCAGGCATGCATCTACGTAGGCATGCCAAGCTTGGCGGAATTCGACCTGTCCGAAGCCATCGCCGTTCTCTCCCGCACTCCTGCAACCCTGAATGCGCTGCTGCGCGGCCTGCCCGACACCTGGGTGCTCCGCAACGAAGGACGCGGCAGCCTGGGGGCAGACACATGGAGCGCGTTCGACATCGTCGGCCACCTGATCGTCGGCGAGCGCACCGACTGGATGCCGCGCCTGCGGATCATTCTGGAGAACGGCGAAGCGAAGCCCTTTGATCCCTTCGACCGCTTTGCGCAGTCCAGAGAGAGCCAAGGCAAGTCGCTGGAGCAACTCCTCGATGAGTTCGCCCGCCTGCGAAAAGAAAATCTGGTTGCGCTCGAGGCGCTGAATTTAAAGCCGGGGGACCTGGCCCGGCGCGGAAGGCATCCAGCGTTGGGAGTGGTGACGCTGTCGGAACTTCTCGCAACCTGGGCCGTTCACGACCTCAATCATTTGCATCAACTCGCCCGCGTCATGGCTCACCAGTATCGTGACGCAGTAGGCCCGTGGAGCGCCTATCTGGGCGTGATGCAATGCAAGGGGCATAGCGCTCCCTAGGCGAATCGAACTTGGCCGGCGCTGTGGCCAGGATAGGCCCGTTTGACTGGGATAGCTATAGAGGGGTGAGAAATCCGGCCACCCCGGCGAAAATGTCGAGCGATTAAGTTGGGATTGTGCGGTGCGGGAGCAGGCCCTGGGCGAGGCGGATCCTTCGCTCGATCTGGCGGCGTTTTTTGGCGAATCGCGCGATCATGGACTGGAGTCGGCCAGTCTAAATCAGATCGCCCAAGAATGGGCGCCGCGCCTGGGCTCAGCGAGACGGAAGTCCGCAGTTATCTGACCGAGAATATCTACTACCAACTCGACGCCGGATGCCTGGAAGGGCTGCAGTTGTTTTACCGTTACACCGCGGAGATTGGGGCTTTGCCTGGCGGCGGGGTTGCGGTTCGTCTCACAAAGTGTGGCGGCGGCGCGGTAGGAAACTCGATTCTTTCTATGGGTTCAGCCCGATTTTCCGCATGGTTTCGATATAGCGCGGATCGGAACGCAACGGGTCAAACTCCGGGCCACGCATAAACTCCCCGACCAGATCTCCGTTTTCAGACCCGGACTCCATCGCCCGGAGCGCAACTTCGCGGTTGGTGGTCGCGCAGGCCAGGGCTGACGATGGCATTCTGTCGGCTCCGGTGATTGCCTGATTCAACGTGCAATACCCGTTGGCGTCAGGAGTCACCGACACATGCCCGAGGAGCTCCTCCAACTTCTGCATCTCGCCCACCGCCTCTGCATAGCGACCCATAGTGGCCAACAGGTGTGAAAATTTGAAATGCGCGGGCCCAAAGTTCGGATCCTGCTTTATCACTTTTTGGAATTGGGCTAAGGATTCTTCATACCGATGCGCCACCATCAGGGTCCAGCCGTAATTTGTGTTAACGATTGGGGAGAGCGGATCCAGCGAAAGCGCCGTGCGAAATTCTGCAAGAGCCTCGTCCGCACGGTTTTCGGGCACTAACACCAGGAAGGCATAGAAATAATGCGCATGGGCATTGTTGGGATTGATCTCGATGGCGCGCCGGAATTCGGTCTCGGCCTCACTCCAGCGCCAATCAGACGCCAACGCGGCGGCACGCGAATTGTGCGTTTCGGAAATAGAACCGTCCAGTTGCACGGCCTTGCGCGAGGCGTCATCGGAAAGCGCAATCGCCTGCTTTGAGCCAATCCCGATGTCATAGCTTGGGGCCACGTTATAGGTATCGGCCAGTCCGGCATAAGCGAGGGCGTAGTTAGGATCAGCGGCGATCGCCTGTTGGAACAACTCGATGCTCTTCTTCAGGCCCTGCTGCGTGCGTCCGGCCCATTGCTGGCGGCCCTCCAGATAGAGGCGGTAGGCTTCCGGGTTGCTGGTTCCGGCCTTGCCCAGTTTCTGCTGCTCCTCGCCGCTCAGTTGCACGTGCAGGCTTTTGGACACGTCACGCGTGATGTCGCTTTGCACCTGCGTGATGTCCGCCTGCTTGCGCGTGTACTGCGCGCCCCAAATCTCGCTGCCGTCGGCGGAATTGACGAGTTCGGCGTGAATGCCGAGTTCGTCCCCATGCTGCGTGATGCGCCCGGTCAGCACGGCAGCAACTTGCAGCGTTTGCCCGACCTTCTGCGGATCGTCCTGGCTGTTCTTGAAGCGGAACACCGTGCTCCGCGCCATGACCTTCATGCCCGGAAGCTGGGAGAGGGTACTGATCAAGCTCTCCGTCAAGCCGTCGCTGAGGTATTCATTGTTCGGGTCGGCGGTGGCGTTTACGAAAGGCAGAACCGCGATGGAAGAAACGTTGTTGGCCCCGGTCTTTGGCCGCAGCCAGGAAGCTCCGACGGCAATCACGACCAGCAGTGCGGCGAGGCCGGCCCAGAGAGGCCAGCGCGAACCTCCAGCGGCGGGCACTTTGGCGGATGACATCTTTTCCGGTGCTTCGACGACTTCCGCAGGAGAAGACCGTCCGGAGTCCAAATCGCGCTTCAGTCGCGATAAATCGGCGCGCAGGTCAGCAGCGTTCTGGTAGCGCAGATCGCGGTCTTTTTCGAGGGCCTTGTTGATGATGCGGTCCAACTCCGGAGGCAAATCCGGGTTCAGCCGCAGGGCCGGAGCGGGCTGGGCATCGAGAATCGCTTTGAAGATGACAGCAGAACTCTCTCCGCGAAAGGGCAGGATTCCGGTCGCCATCTCGTAGAGCGCCACGCCGAAGGAGAACAGATCGCTGCGGGCGTCCAGTTCCTTGGCGCGCGCCTGTTCCGGAGACATATAGGCGACCGTACCCAGGGTCGAGCCGGGACTGGTCAACTGCGCGCGGTCGAGGGTTTGCGTGTTACCCGAAGTGGAAGTGGAGTTTCCGACGTCAACCTTCGCGAGGCCGAAGTCCAGAATTTTGGCGTGACCGCGCTCGGTCACGAAGATGTTCGCGGGCTTGATGTCGCGATGAATGATGCCTTTGGAGTGCGCCGCATCGAGCGCGTCGGCAATCTCGACCGCCAGCGTCAGGAGCACTTCCTTGTCGAGCGGTTGGGCGTTGATGCGGTGCTTGAGCGTTGCACCGTCGAGGAACTCCATGGCGATGAACATGCGCTCGCCGCTCTTGCCGATTTCGTAGATGGTGCAGATGTTGGGATGGTTCAGCGAAGACGCGGCCCGCGCCTCGCGCCGGAAGCGCTCCAGCGCCTGAGGATCTTTGGCCAGGTCGTGGGGCAGGAATTTCAGGGCGACGAAGCGGCCAAGTTCGGTGTCCTCGGCCTTGTAGACGACTCCCATTCCACCGCCGCCCAGCTGCTCGAGAATGCGGTAATGGGATACGGTTTCGCCAATCATGCGTTAGAGGAATGTTAGGGGCTGAGGGGGATGGCGTCAATACTGGTTCGGGTAGGATGTGGCTACGGGAAAAACGGCTCCACCCCCCACCCAGCGGGGTCACTCGGGGCACCGTAATACCACAGCGCCGGATGGACGGCCATACCCCCCGATTTTGACCTGGCCGCCCCCGCCCGCGCGCTCCCAGGAACCCCGAACCCGCCCGCTGGAACACCCAGCCCGCCGGGCCCGCCCGCCCGCGCGAGGCGCGGGGCTAGCTGGTAGAGCGAGAAGCGCGGGCTATGCGAAGCGCTCTCTCCTTGCGTGGTTCGTGATGTTTGTCATCGTGTGGTTCTGGGCGTTTCCAGTTTTCATCCGTCCCCTTGTTGGAGCGCTGGCACGTGGGGAACTCATGCTTACGTTCCCTGAGTTTCTTTACAACGCGATTTCAGGATCGGGAATGACCACACAGATGGTCAGGTCGATCCTGATGTTTTTGATCATGGTCGTGGGATTGGCGCTGCCGATGGGAAGGTTCTTCATAGCCCGGAAGGCAATCGAGCCGCTTCATCTACCTTCGAGGAAACTTGCAGTCTCGTTGCTGATCGGCATTCCGGTGGCTGCGCTCGCGTTGTATTGCTGGTTGAGGGTCGGCGGCCTCTACGAGCTTCCAACTGCGCAGTTGAATACGTTCCTAGTAGCGCCACCGCCGCCACCACCGCCTCCGACTCCCTGCAAATGCCCTGACGGAAATTAGGGCGTGGGTTGGCGCAAAATCCCGTTATCACTCATTGACCGTCAAAACGTGTAATCGCCTGATTTCGTCAATTGTCCTGCTAAACACAAGCTGCTGCGTTGGTTGGGTCATCGAGTCGGGTCTATCATGATCTGCTATGCAACGTGCTCTTAGAATGCGGCCCGTGACCTTGACTTTGGTTGCCGTGTTTTCGTTTCTCGTACTTGCGCTCGGAGCCCTGCAAATTCACCATCACTCGCAATATGGCCACTTCGTCTCGCTTGGACTGCACGCTGATGTGACCGTCTCCGACGGCGACACTGGAATACCGGGCATCACGCAACTCATTGATGCGCACCTTACAAACTTCGGGCTCTTCCCAGCGACAATCGAGAGATGTGAATTTGTTTCGGACGCAGGCGCTCATGGAGTGAGCGTCCCGTATAGACTTGAGCAGTTGGACACGGGAACGCACAGTTGGAAAACGCTCTTTGATACGGCGGGAACCTATTGTCGCCCATACCCTCTAGGGATCGCACAATCCAAACTGGTGGACAAGCGACTTTGGCCCGGTCAGACTCTCTCGATAGGGTCCGAAGCCACGGCGGCTCGCGGTAAGCTAAAAGGCGAGATGGTGAGGTTTGTGATCGAGGCGGATGGACGCGAATTTCCAACAGGACCCTACATGATTATTGAAGTGGGAAGGGGCCTTCCTCGTTCACCGTAAGTCAGTGGCCTTGCTCAAATGTTGCAAAATCCCGTTTACACTCATCATGGGGTCAATGAGCACCGCCAGGCGGAAGACCGACCAGTTGGGCCAGCGCCTGCCAGTGCCTCGGATGCGGAATACGCCTGCCCGCCTGAATGTCCGATGAGTACGGCTCGCTTACGCCCAGCAGGGCGCCGATTTGCGCCTTCGCGACGCTGGCAAGCGCGGGCTGAATCCGCTTTAGGTAGACATCGCGGGTGAGCCACGCCGGGAGGTCTGAGGGTTTCCAATTTCGAATGGCCTGCTTGTGCCGCCGCATGGTGGCTGCCCGCTTTGCTAGGTGCTCCGGTTGCTGTGCGCACTTACGCCCGGCTTTGAAGTTGACACCCGTAACCCGCTTTGAGCATTTCCAGCAGCGCTGCCCATCGACTGGAATCTTGACTCCGCAATCGCTGCAAACATGTTCGGGTTTAGGCTGGCCAACTTTTGGTAGGTCGCCACCTTTTGCTTCGCGTTTGTAGCGCTGCGTAAGGCGAGTTGCGATCAATTGTCGAGCAATCTTGGATACGGAACTTGGTTTGGACGCGGAGGACCAAATCTCTTGCGCGACATATTCTGCTACCGGAGCTACTAGTTTGCGCCACGTGTCCGAAGTCTCGCAGAGCTTGATGGCCAACGGTGACGCAATGCGGCAGTTCCCATTACGGTCCTCCCAAAAGTCGGAGCGGCGGAGCGGCTCTCGCTGAAGCCAATCAAGAACAAAGGCATCACACTTCGCGCGTATCGGCTCCATGATGTCACAGGCGAGAGAATCCCTGTTGGGGGTGTCCACGTGGAGCAAGCCGATGCCGGGATCAAGGCCCATCGCCGATGCAGCTAGTCTCGATTCCGCCTCCAGGATCGAATAGATCAGGTTGCTCAAGGCATTCGGCGGGTTGGCCGCAAGGCGTGGACTGTGGGTCAAGGGTGAGATGCGGGAACCAAATCGCTTCCAATGTTCCGGCACACGGCGCTCGTCCTTGCGCGGCCAGTGAATCGGTATGTTAGCCCACGATTGCCAATAGCAGCGCGCAGCCTGCGCTTCGATCAGCCGCACGACTTCTATACCTTCCGCGCTTTGTAGTTCATCCTTGAATCGAGCAATTGCGTCTGCTGCCGCGGAATCATGCAGCATATCCCGCACGAGTAGCTCCTGCCCGGCGAGCTTTTGGGAGATGAGTTCCTTGGAAATCTTGAGCGCCGTCCCGTTGCCGATTGCGAGCGCCTGTGCTCGGCGGAGCTTGGCATCCGATGGAGAAACAGGACCAGTAACGGCAAGCACCTTGCCTCTGCGGTCAAGCATCACGAAACTCGCGTCCTGATCAGCCAGCCAGCGCAGGGCTTCTAGCGTAATGAAACCGTCGCTCCCGATCAGCACCAACCTTTTCAGACCATGGTTTACACGGGGCAGGCGGATGGTGCAGCGGTCGTCGGCTATCCCATCATGCAAGAGCAAATGACCGGCGTTCACCTGGACGCGGATGCCATAGCCATTCAAGACCAGGACGCCAGATTTGCGGAGGGCGTGCGAGTGCGGTAGCGTGGGCGAAGCTGCCATTGGAGTAATGCCTCCTGTGGTGGTCAGGGCTTGTCGGCTGCTACTAACAGTCGGCAGGCCCGTTTTACTTCAAGAAGCTTAGCTTGCGGGCCGCGATTTGTATTTTCGCCTCACCCGTTTGCGTGCCGGTTTTGCATCCCGAGATTCTTCGAAAATCTCTTCGGGTCGGAGGGAGCCGACCAGATTGATGGCTGTGCGTGTGGTAACCCCGAAAAGCGCACCCGCGAGGGCGCGAGATAGAAACCAGAATTGCTTCAGTCGGGTCGACGGGCGGATTGAAACATTACAGCGAGGGAAACGCGGGTCGTGCAAGGCAGCAACGTACTGTTCTGCGTACTGAGACAAATATGTGGGAAATGGACTGCCTGGAGGAATGGGCCAGGCCTCTACTTCTATTTCCTTCTGCACGCCGGGTTCAACTTCAACCTTCCTAGTCATGACTGCTTCTCTGCAGACCTCTCGTATCCGCTCCGGAGTCGTTGCCGGGTCCAGCAATTCCTTAAGGACTCCGGGTTCACCCGGTATCCTGACTTCCTTCATAGCATCCTCTCTTACGATACGGGACCACAGTGGCCGTGTTGAGGAGAGTTGATCCTCCAGCTCCCGGCACCGTTCCTGCTTTTTGGATGCTTCTAAGAGACCAGCTTGAATTTCTTCCTCAGCTTTCTTGGCTGCCTCTGCGGGGATGTTCAAGTTCTCAAGCTCGATGGTCGACTGTCGAAGCTTTACCCTGTCCAGTGTCCACCGAAGATTCCCCTCGGCGATCCTCCGGAAATCCCAATAAAACTGGTGCGCGAACGCGTAGACCGATCCAGGGTCGGCTTTTTGTGGTCTACCGGCTCCCATAATTAAAGGGCAAAAACTGCTTCTCTATCATTGACCGTGATTGTCATCATCCCGTACAACACAACTATATTATGCGCCTTGCTGGTTAGCCACTGCAAGGGCAATAAATAGGAGGCTCGAAGATGCACCGAGATGAAACTGTGCTTGCGGTGGGGATGGTTGAGGCAGCCCGGCGGTTGGGGCTGTCCGCTCGAACAGTAGCGACTCTTGTTCTGCGGCGGGAGCTACCAAGCCGCAAGGTAGGTCGCCGACGGATTATCCCCGTTGTGGCTTTGGAGGCTTTCGTACAAGCCAACCATGGGCCTGGTCGCACTAGAGCAGCAGCTTTGAGGGAAACAGCATGAGCGCGGGGTGAGCCAATGCCGTCAAAAAGAAGGTCCCAGGCTCGCCGCGCCAGGCTACCGGGGGCCAGAAAAACTAAACCAATCAACTCAAGTTTAGCGCGATCTGCGCGCGCGGGTGAAATTGCTCGTGCCACGGCCGCAGTTTCTAAGCACTATCGCGCGCCTCGCCCATGGTTACTCTCTCCGGCGGAGCTAAGGAAACGTGGGGATGCACTGGCGGCGCATGCGGATATGTTGCGCGACCACAAGCTCACGGCTTCGCAAGCTGCAGAGGGCCGAGGCGTCACGACCCGCGACTTTTGGAAATACATACCCAAGGCATTCAAAAAGGACAGGAACGGCAGAATCCGCGCCATCGCTGATCGTTATGTCCGCCGGATGGAAGTTCCCGGCCCGAGTGGTCCAATCATAATCAAAATCGAAGGCTCAAAGGCCAGGAACGAGATTGCACGTTTCCGCAACGATGTCTTCCGTTTTCAAAGAGGCGATCTTACTGCGCTTGATAAATGGCGAGGCGTAACGGTCCAAGGGTACGAGCTTCTGACCGACCCGAAAACCCTTCGGAGGTTGGGCGAGCAAGACAATCTCCCCGAACATTTCGGTAGTGAACAGGTCATCCCGTACTTCGGGGGTGCCGCATGAGACGGTGCAATCTCTGCGGTAGCACCTGTGATGTGACGCAGCATCACGTCGGGGGGCAGAATTTCATTGCATGGTTCACCATGTCGCTCTGCGCCAGGTGTCAAGTAATTTTCCATGCGAGACAGCGGGCTGCCGGAATTGATCTACGCTCCACTCCGAATCGCTTTCACAGGCTCATCCGTGCCCTGAAGATGACGGTTCTGTTCATGTGGATGCTGCTTGACATGCTCGAAAAGGAAATTGCTTCAGACATCGAGAAAGAAAAAGCACTAGAGGGCAACTCGAAATGAGGGATTGGAAATGATTGAGACTCACGATCTCTTTTTGCGCGCTCTTGCCGTACCGATAGAGAGAAAGAAAAAGAAGAAAAAGACCGCCAATACCGAAGGGGAGAACAATGCCCTGGGCGAACCCAAGTGGCCGGACATCCTCGCGTTCGATACCGAAAGCCGGGTCACAGTAGATCAGTCACTCACCTTTGGCGTATGGCGGCGCTGCAGCAAGCTAGTCGGACAGAAATATGAGGTCATCGAAGAGGGGATTTTCCATGCTGACGACCTGCCCGTGAAAGATCTCAAAGTTCTCAAAACTTACACGGAGACGGCGGTCTCCGATGTACCGTCATTTCCTCCCCGCTTCCCGCTTTACTCGCGCACCCAGTTCATGGAGAAGGTACTCTGGCCCGCGCTGAAGCGAGACGGTTCCATGGTGGTCGGCTTTAATCTCGGCTACGATCTCACGCGGATCACCCTGGACTGGACGGACGGGAATAAGGGCGAATGGTCGCTCGTGCTGATGCAATATGCCGACGGCCCCGAAAATTGCAATTATCCCCGCATCCTGATCACACCAATAGACAGCAAGAAACAGATAATCAAGCTGTGGCGACCTTGGAAGAAGAATCAACACGAGTGGAAGGACGCAGGTAGAAACATCCACTTTCTCGACCTTCGGACCTTGCTCTGGGTGCTTTACAACAAGTCGCACTCGCTTAGGACTGCCTGTGACAACAAAGGCGGTCCTTTCAAAGGGCAGAACCTACCCCAGAAAGATGATCATGATCCGAGTGGCGGAGTCACACCTGAGGAAATTGAACACTGCCGTCAGGATGTCCGCTGCACGATTGCATTGCTGAACGCCTGTAAGCAGGAATTTGACAGGCATGCCGATCTAGATTTGAAGCCTTGGAATGCCTATTCACCTGCGAGTATTGCCAAAGCGTACCTGAAGGCAATGGGGATCGAACGACCTGAGGTCAAGTTCAAGGTGCCCAACGAAAAGCTTGGGTGTTGGATGCAGAGCTACTACGGCGGTCGCTCCGAATGCCGAATCCGCCACGAAGTTGTGCCCGTGGCCCCTGTTGATTACACCTCCGAGTATCCATCCTGTTGTGCAAACCTTGGGCTGTTTAAATTCTTGACGGCTGAGCGTTTGGACTTTGTCGATGATACGGAAAACGTAAAGCGCCTCGTTGCGACTATCACTATGGAAAGATGCTTCCGGCGTGACACATGGCGCAATCTCAACTTTGTGGCCCGCGTATTGCCTGATGGGGACATCCTGCCCATCCGGACTGTCTACGATGGTGTGACCCATAACATCGGCAACAACTACTTGCATCCGAACCCAGCTCATCCCGAACCCGTCTACATGGCTGGCCCCGACCTCGTGGCCGCAGTGGTTCAGCAACCCGGCAAGATTCCCAAGATTCAACAGGCATTCCGCATTGTGCCCTCCGGAAAGCAGCCGGGGATGAGAGCCGTAAGACTACGCGGCAAAGTCCTGATTGATCCTAATGATGATTCGGTTGACCTCTTCACAAAGATTATCGAGGAACGCAAACGCAACAAGGATGATGCCGATCTCTACTACTGGTTGAAGATCCTGGCCAATTCGATCTACGGGTTCTTTGTGGAGTTGATTCCAGAGCATTTCAAGCAACCCAGGCGCGTGATGGTGTTCTCCGGTGATGAGTGTTTCCCTGATTCTTCCTGCGTAATCGAAAAACGGGGAAAGTGGCTCGCGCCCTACCTGGCAACTCTCATCACGTCCGCCGGAAGGCTTTTGCTCGCGATGCTAGAGGTCGAAGTGACGCGAGCCGGAGGAACATATCTATACTGCGACACCGACAGTTTGGCGATTGTGGCATCGAAGAATGGCGGCACGCTGCGTACCCCCGGCGCGCAGGGTAAACGTATTTTGACCTGGGATGACGTTGACCGAATTACTGCCAAGTTCCAGGCGCTCAATCCGTACGACCCGGACGTAGTGCAGGACCTACTGAATCTCACAGATGACAATTACGTGTGCAAATGTTCGCATGAACTCAAAACCGAGCATGATGAAGCCGGAGTTTGTGAGGTGCGCGGATGCAACTGCAACGCGAAGAAAAAGGTGCGTCGGCAGTTGTGGGGTGTGGGCATAGCAGCCAAAAGATACGCGCTACTTGAAAAGGTATTGAACAGACGCGGGAAATTAACAGATACAAAAATCGTCAATCCCAAAGCGCACGGAATCGGCTTTCTCTATCCCCCAAAAGACAACCCGGGAAATTGGAGAAAAGACGCGCCACTGTGGGTTTACGAGATGTGGGATTACATCGTGCGCGAATTTCTGGGATTAGAACGCACACGACCGGATTGGGCTTCACTTCCGGAGATGATGCGCTTCTCCGTATCGACTTGGAACGTGTTCAAGATGCTGGAGATGTGGGAGGGTGCACGTCCCCACAATTTCATGTTCATGGTGATGACTTCCGAGGCGTACTCATTCGATTTCGATTTTGATAACAAACCCGATCACAAACCCATGGTGATTGTGCCATTTTCGAGCAAGCAAGACGAGTGGCGCAGTCTCGAAGGTGTCGATATTCACAATCGGGATCGGCGCGGCCGATATCGACGTTACCGGATGGACGATCCTGGTTTTCACCCTCTCACGTACGGGCACATGATCGAGGAATATATCCGGCACCACCAATCGCGCAGACTGCAATGTTGATCGAACAGCGAAAATAACAATGTTCCGATGTCGAGGAGTCTGGCTTCGTTCGGCCATTCCGCCGGACGTTTCGTTGAGCCACGAGACATGAATACTGTCCGCGCGTCTTTCGCTTCGAGGATGATCGGCGGCCGATAGGGATTCGCAACCCAACATTGAGTTTTTCTCCACCACGTCTTTGAAAAAATGAGGGCGAATCCCCCATTGTGCGTCCGCCAATCGAGGCTGAGACGGCTTAGATCGAATGGCAAGTTGAAGCCCACGATCAGCCATCCCTTACGCAGCGCGGGAAAGAACACGTGTTCCATGAATTCGGGGAACGAGCGATGTACTCGCAACCGTATCTTGGGCGGGAAGCAAGGCAGCTCGATGTCGGGAAAACTGTTTGCCACGAAAGTCCCTATGGTGTTGAGTTCCTGTTTGGAAAGTCGTTCATCATAGACGAGACCCTCTTCGCTGCAACGGTACTGTCCGTCGATCAGATTGCAGATACGGTAGACTCCGAACATCAACGTCTGATCAATGGAAGTGCGGGTCTCAGTGTCGAACAGCAGGGCGCGCTCTGGCCAGCGTGGAGGCATCGCGCTATCTTTCTTCGATGGAGCTTTGGGCTGCCTCTGCACTTTGACCGTGTGCGCCCGAAGAAAGATTGGCAAGCGATCAGGAATCATACGTTACCTCCCAAAATCTTCTCCGGATCAATTACCTCCGGGTGATCCAGTAACCACAAAAAGACATGGCATCCTTCACGAGCGCGTTTGATCCGCTGCTCAAGGTTCGACGCCGGTTTCATCATGTCAGGGTCGGCATTGTAATAGGCTCTGGTTACCAGCTGATGATGGAGAGTGCACAGCGGAACACGAAACCAACTGCAGTGATTTCGGCCGCCGACGTGATGCCATTCTGTGGCTGGCCTGTCGCAAAGTGTGCATCGTTTGCGCACAGTTACACCGCACCTGCCAGGGCGTACAGATCCTCGAACGGCTGATCGCTCTCCGCAGCAGCCGCAGCGATACGTGAAACCTCGTAATGGGAGGTTGCGAGACGCACTCCGTCTATGAAGATATTGCGCGGAAAGGCATCTATAAGTGAGAAATCGCCCCGCCCCGCGGCCTTGACTGCGTTGTTCCACGCACCCACAAGGCTTGCTTGGCGGCTCCCGCGAGCGCGCAGCCACCTAAATTCCCCTGGCTTAGCCGTGGGGATTTTCAGTGTGCGGGTATACCGGTCATACCCACGCACCTGAAGCTGGCCACGCTCGTCATGGAAAAAAGCACGTGGGAGAAGAAGCTTTGCTGTTCGGCGAGTGATGCCCGACTGTTTTTCAATATCCCTCCAGGCAAGACCCTGGCGTCGAAGTCTCACGAGTTCAAACGCAGTAATGCGCTTGCGCGATGCATCGTGACGCGAGACACTAATGTTGAAGCGTTTTTTGTTCTTAGCGGCTGAGCGGCTGCCCCTGGACGAGGTTTCCGCCTGCCGCTTTCGTTTGTGCGGCATGGTTTTTACGCCGTTCTGCCAGTTTCTCCTTCAGCAGCTGCAGCTGGCCCGAGGCAGCCAGACCCGTGATCACTCCTAACGAAGGCCTCCAATGCCATAACCGGAATAATTCTCCGGCGGCCCACCTTTCGGCTCGGAAGCTCGTTCCGCAGGACAAGCGTGGCCACGGTGCGAGTGGACAGGCCCAACCTCCGGGCCGCTTCGGACATCCCAACGGCTACTACGGTTTCATCTCGGTGCATCCTGGTGCCTCCTGTTATTGCCCCTTGCGTAACAAGCAGTCAACGTGCATACTGTAGGCAGTTATAGAGGATGTAACCTAAGAGCTTCAAGAAATCTAAAATAGCTTTTGCCCTTTAATTATGGGAGCTGGAAGACCAACAAAAGTAGACTCAGAAACGCTCTACACGTTCGCCCATCAGTTCTATTGGGACTTTCGGAGGATTGCCGAGGGAATGCCCCGATGGCGGATCAATAGGCTAAAGCAGAAGCAGTTAGAAGCAGAGTTGGACCGGAAAACGGATGCTCAACTAAAGGAAGAAACGAGACAGCACCGCGAGGAGATCATTGGGAATGAGATTCGCGCTGGTGTGTTGGCGCAGGCTCAGAGGGAAACCAGGCTCCGAGAAATAGAAGATGCCGAGATTCCGGTCACGCGAGATTGGTTACGACGTTGTATAGCAGAAGAAGCTAGGGAGGAACTGAGGTTCCCCGGTGAGCCGGAGGTAATCAACTCTTTGCTAGACCCCAAAACGACTCCCGAGCGAGTGCGCGATATTTGTAAAGAAGCCTTCATGAGTCGAACAGTCGAGATTGAGCCTGGGGGTTTCCAAGATGTTGAGCAGTTTCCGGCTTGGCCCATGCTTCCAGGCAGTACGCTGCCCGGTTATTTGTCTGAGTTCGCGGAGCAATATGTGGATGCGTTGCGTGATCCCCGTTTCCCGCGCTGCGATGTGTCAGCACGCCCCTCGACTCGGTACAAGCAATTCTGGTTTCTGTCTCGGGCCCTCGCGGGCGCGCTCTTCGGGGTTAAAGCACGTACAGCCATCAATCTGGTCGGATCTCTTAGACCCGAAGAGGTGTTCGTGCAGTCGCGCAGGGCTACGCCCACACGTCAACGGACCAGACGAAGGTACAAATTGCGGAATCCAAATTAGTTCATTGAAGGAAGCGGGCCTGCCGGACTGTTCGAAGCAGCCGACAGACCCTAACTACCACGGAGGTATGAGCTCCAATGGCAGCTTCAGGCACCCTACCGCAACACAACGTATCCCGTAAATCCCTCATTGGCAGAAGTGGCGTTCTCACGCTCACTGGTTTCGGAATCAAGGTGCGGATGCAGTCCGGCCACTTGGAAATCGAAGATGGCATCGGGCCGGAGCGCCGCAAGATCAGGCTCGCCCGCGTCGGACACGGGCTGAGGCGTTTGGTCTGCATTGGCTCAGACGGGTTCATATCACTGGCCGCGCTGCGCTGGCTCGCCGATCAGGATGCAAGTTTTGCGATGCTTGAACGTGATGGTAAGGTGCTCGCCGTCACCGGGCCGGTCCGCCCTTCGGATGCCAAACTCCGGCGAGCCCAAGCCCTTGCGCTTTCATCCGGCGCCGCGCTGCGAATCGCGCGAGAACTAATCAGCCAGAAGCTCGCAGGGCAGGCACAGGTTGCGCGTTACAAACTCTTGGACACCTCTGCCGCTGACAAGATTGCTCAATTCATGGCGGAATTGCCAGCCGCCGAGAGCATCACGACTATCCGGTTGATCGAGTCACAAGCCGCCCGATCCTATTGGTCGGCGTGGAGCACACTACCTGTCAACTTCCCGAAGAATGAGGTTGGACGAATTCCCGCTCATTGGCAGAGCTTCGGAGCGCGGGTCTCTCCGCTGACGGGATCACCCCGGCTTGCCGCAAATCCCGCAAACGCAATTCTTAACTTTCTGTATTGCCTGCTGGAATCCGAAGCTCGTCTTGCAGCGGCTTGTCTGGGACTAGACCCAGGCTTGGGTGTTCTGCATGTGGACACAACTGCGCGCGACAGTTTGGCGTGCGACCTGATGGAGCCAAGTCGCGCACGCGTGGACGCTTACTTGCTTGATTGGATCACACGCGAACCGCTTAAGCGAGAATGGTTTCTTGAGCTAGGAAATGGGAACACTCGGCTGACCGCATCCTTCGCTTGTCAACTTTCGCAGACAGCTCCGATGTGGGCTCGTGCGGTCGCGCCATTCGCGGAGTGGATTGCTCGTGCGCTCTGGTCGAGTTCAGCCAGGCTCGCTCGTGAGTCTGCGCCGCCTACGCGGCTAACGCAGCGTTTCAAGCGAGAAGCAAAGGGTGCACCGCCACTACCATCCGCGATTAAGGCACCCCGGCGGGAAAATATTTGTCCCGGCTGCGGGAAAACTATTCAAGACCGCAGTACCACCTGTGTCAGCTGCTCCCTTGGGGATGCCACCAAGAACATGCTCGATGCCGCGCGGATTGGTCGCCAAACGGCGAATGGTCCTGAAGCCCAGTTGAAGCGTGCGATCACTCAACGTAAGAACGCTTTAGCGCAACACTCATGGAAGTCGTCCGACCAGCCAGCGTGGCTGACAGAGAAATTCTTTTCGGAAAAGATTCAACCACTCCTCGCCTCGACCTCAGCACGTGCTATCGCTCGACAAATCTCAGTGTCTCGCTGGTACGGTGGCCGCATCCGCGAGGGATATCGCCCGCATCCGAGGCACTGGCAGACGCTGGCGAAACTGGTAGATGTTTCACCAAGTCCAGAAAGATACATCGAAAGGACGCTCGGCTCATAGGTGCCAGGGACCTTGAATCCGCGTGAAAACGTAGTTACAACAACTTAGACGGCAGCAGATGGCACGCTTTACCGTGTTTTCGATGTGAAGCAGTGCGAACGGCGCGGAACGGCACGGTTCTTAAACCAACGAACAGAGCGCAGTTAGACCGCGGTTTGCTTAGGTTACCGTGGTGACTGGCGGTGGGTGATTGTGATGACTATTGTTAAAACTGCGGGCCGTGAATTATGCACACGATTGAGGAACTAGTAGCGCATTCTAAGGACTGCCAGGAACTGCGAGAGTTTCATCAGTTTCACCGCAATCACCCTGAGGTGCTGGACTTCCTGGTTGAGGGAATTGAGGCACGCATCAGGCGCGGATTTACTGCCTATTCTTGCGGCTCCTTGTGGGAATACGCACGTTGGAAACTGGACATCGAAAAGGGTCCATCGGACACCTACAAGCTGAATGACAAACTGGAACCGTATTATGCGCGTGCAATTGTCATCTTGCACCCGCAGTACAACGGAATGCAGGAATTCCGCAAAGCGAAAGCCGATGAGGTCTTCAGAACGCGAATTGAACCTGCTCCGAAGAAACGACCCAAACACTACGCACTTAGATTGCAATGGGCCGACGGGACACCTTTGCAAGAGCAGCCGCCGAAGAAACCCTCTTCCACTGTCGGAATGCCTGCCGATGAGAAAAGAGATATAGGCTCCCGGAAATGACAGCCCCGGAGACGATGAAGAGCATTCAGTGGAGACGCGGGATAACACGGTTGTACGTTGTCACGGCGATATGCTGGGTGGTCTTCGTAATCGCGCTCGCCACTATGGACGCCAGTTCGTGGCCTAAAGCGCCAGCACATGACCTAGGTGTGGCTCCCGATTTTGACAACAGGCGGCCGGTAGTACACCTTTCCTCCGGTTTTACGATAGACACACGGGGTCAGAAAGTGGACTGCTACGACAAGACAGGCAGCCGAGTATCGGATAAGGAGCCGTGGGTTTTAGCTGGAGGAGATTGTGGTGGAGATGAATACGAGGTTCCACATGGACACCGGTTCGCCCTACCCTCACGGTGGGAACGTTGGCATGATGACGAAATTAGAGGGTATGCAGCGTTTGCGGTTCTACCCGTCGTGCTTGTGTTTGCATTGATGCGCTCAGTGTTCTGGGCCTTAGCCGGATTCAGGTCGGCGAG
Source organism: Candidatus Sulfotelmatobacter sp. (assembly GCA_035266345.1). Classification (GTDB taxonomy): domain Bacteria; phylum Acidobacteriota; class Terriglobia; order Terriglobales; family Acidobacteriaceae; genus Sulfotelmatobacter. The sequence goes on along the minus strand of DATFNP010000042.1, from coordinate 10,575 downwards.
TTGATATTGGGGAACCTGGCCTCGGTTTATCTCTTGGAGCCGCTTTTGCCTGACCTGTTAGGGTTGAGGCGGGTAATGTGTTCGTGGGAGGGAACCCCGAACAGTGCGTAGTGCTTCGCCCTTCGCGTTAATCCAGCTAATGCAATCAACCGAAAGTATCGAGTGAAGTTGCAGTAGAGGGCTAGGATTTGGTTAATGCGAGAGACCATGTCGTCAGCTACGGCGAGAACTTCATTTCCCGTCGTGCAGAGTGCGAATTCCAATGACTCCAAAACCCAACTGTCTTCTTTTTTTCTTGAGCCTTTGTTTCTTGATTCTCGCGCTGTCGCTGTCAAAACAAGGGGCTATGGACGCAAGCACGTCGTCTTGCCCCGTCAGCACTGCCGCTGCGTATCGAATCACCGGACTTGGCGTTGTTCTTGCGACGGCACGTTGAGTAGGCGAGGACGCTGTCGTCGAGTTCGGAGTGCCCGGCGGCGTCACAGTGGTTGCAATTGATAAGCCCCAAAGCGGGGAGGTCGCCGGGACGGTCACAGTTGCGGAGACGACTACGGGCTTCTTCCCCTCCAGAGGTCTCACACCAGTTATTGTAGCGGCCATCGTGTTATCAAGCGTCGCCGGGACGCGCGTCCCTCCGTTGTAACTGCGCCAGTTTGCGAGCGGCTAGGATGCTCGCCGCAATCAACAGCACGCGCTTGCAGCCCTCGTCCACAGCACAGTAATCCTATCATGTTCGCCTTGCATTCGCCCATCCAGTACAGACGAAGAGGGAATGCTGTTGCAGATGACGAACAACTGGCGCGGATCGCGAAGGTTCCCAAACGAGAATTCATGCGTCGCGGAATCAATCAGCATACCCTGGAAAAAATCTGCAAGCGAGAACCCGTGTACGTGCAACCAAGCTGACGCGGTGTCTGAAAGTGCTCGATGCATACGCATTGGAGAAATCCTCGGAGTTGATCAACAGTGATGCGCACACGGAGAGCAACAGCATTGTTTACGCAACTTGTGGGACTCACGCGCAGAATTAGGACTTTTTGTTTGACTTGCTTCACCGATATCCATAGCATTTCTTTGCGATCGGCCAGCCCATGTCTACTACGATTCCGCCTGTCGTTAAGGAACAGTTGGAGTTAATCCACAGTGACCAACTGAAACGTGATGAGGTCGTATCCGTTGAACGCCTGCAAGAACTCTATCGGCTGTTCCGTGATCGGTTTGGACCCCCAAAGCTGGCCGCGATGGATGGCGAGGAACTGCTCAATGCCATGCATGCACACGGCAGCCACGAAAGCTTGGTTTACTGGCTGGAGTTCAAGAACGACAACGAGTTTCCTAGTCCAGGCTTCGGGAGCATTGCAGGAGGCAGCTCACATAAGTTCGGGTTGTTCCGGCGCAAAGAGACGGAGCAATGGGTTACCGGCAGTGGGATCAAAGAGAAGGTACTCAGCATCCCAGAGGCCATTGCCATCGCTCGCAAGCATCGAGATCAATTTGTTGCCGGTGCGCGGATCTTGGAAGAGTTTACCGCTAACACCGATGATGCAAGCTACCTAAAACTTCAAAGTGATCTCAATCAGTACGCACCCGATACGAGCCGCCTTGCCTGGGGGCACAAGTATTTCCATTTGCTGTTTCCCGAAAAACTGGACGACTATCACAATCAGAAATGGCAGCGCCATCACCTCCTGAAACTCCTGCAGTTACCTCCATCCGAGGAGGGGCTTTATGTGTGCGCCGGCAGATACGTGCAGCTCACTAAGGAGTTCGGTTGGCCCATGAATCACCTAAGCTCTGCGCTAAACGCTCGAGATGGCGACCCAATCCGCTATTGGAGAGTCGGTACACGTGTTGGAGAAGATAATAAAAAGAGCATCTGGCCGGCAATTCATGCGGGTGGGTACGTGGCAATTGGTTGGCCAGCTCTCGGCGACCTACGCGGTGTACCTGAGGATTCGAGACGGCAGGTGATTCAAGAAAGGATAGAAAAGTTATATGGCAGCACTAAACAGGTTTCTTCTAGGAAAACGGTAGAGATATTGCATTTCTTCTCGACAATGGCGGAGCGTGACGTTGTCGTCGCCGCCGACGGCGGTACAGTGCTGGGGGTTGGACGCATAACCGGTCCGTACAACTACGACGAATCGGAACCTCATGAAGCGCCCCATCGCCGCAGAGTGGAATGGCACAATACCGACCGATGGTCATTACCCCAGTCAAATGAAGGGCTACAGACTACTGTCTCGAAAATCAGAAAATCGGACAATCGGCTCGCGCTCGAAGAAAAGCTTATTCGACCAGCATCGCCTCCAACCAATGTGACATCCTTGCCGCTAGATACCGAAGAAAGCGCACCCCTGGAAGGCCACCAGGTTCAACGGCGGTACTGGGTGGAAAAGACTCACGTCCGAGGTCGCCAGAGTCGAGAGTCGGGAGACCTGTCCCTAGGGAAGGCGCTTTGGTCCCCACAGAAGGATAAACGTGGGGCTGACATTTATCGATTCATGAGAGAGGTAAACCCGGGCGATGTCATACTCCACTTGACAGACAACGAGGGGTTTACCGGGGTTTCCACGGCGGCATCAAGAGCAAACGATTTCAATGGTCTGGCTGACACCGAGTGGGGTACGGGCCCTTCATACCTTGTGCAGTTGGAGAATTTTGAAAGCCTAACGCCGCCGCTATCGCGTTCCATCTTGTTCAATGAGCCTTTCAAGCAGCGATTGATAGACATTTTGGATTCTGGCCACTCAAACCTGTTTTTCAATCGCGAGCCATCCCTTAACCAAGGTGCCTATTTAACTCCGGCGCCCCCACAATTACTCTCCGTCCTGAATGATGCCTACGAACACATTGCGGGGAAACCTCTTCTCAGCGATCAGTTCACCTCTGCGAAGCCGATACATACGAAAGGTCCGACGATCTCGGATTCGTCCTTTGATATGGACTGGCTTGTGGGCTTGACGCTTTGGGAGCGGAGCTTGTTGGAAGACGTACTGGAAGTGCTGCGAAGTGGGGCCCCTCAGGTGATCCTTGCGGGACCGCCCGGCACCGGTAAGACCTGGGTGGCTAGGGCGGTGGCGCGTCATCTCACCAACGGAGATGTTTCCCGTGTCAAATTGGTCCAATTCCACCCGACCTATGGCTATGAGCAGTTTATCGAGGGACTTCAACCCGTTGTAGATGAGCAGAATCGAATAAACTTTAAGCCGGTTCCCGGAGTGTTGCTGAAGTTTTCAGACAAGATGGATTCGCGATCCGCGCAGCGCGTTTTGATCATCGATGAAATGAATCGGGCAAATTTACCAAGAGTATTTGGCGAGTTGCTGTACCTCTTGGAATACCGTGACGCATCAGTTGATTTGTTGTTACGTGAAGATTTTCGGCTTTCGCCAAAACTCAGCATCATTGGCACAATGAACACCGCTGATCGAAGTATCAGAGCAATCGATGTGGCTCTTCGCAGGCGCTTTGAGATTTTTGAATGTCCTCCAAGCGCACAGATACTCGAGCGCTACTACGCCGTATCCGGGCACACCTTGGAGGTAGATGGCCTGGTCAAAGGTTTTGAGCTATTAAACGCTGACTTGCAGTCTCGGCTAGACCGACACCACACAATAGGACACTCGTTCTTCATGCAGCCGACATTCACCACCGCTCACTTGAAGAGAGTATGGGATCGAAAGATTTTTCCGTTGATCGAAGAGTACTTCTTTGACGAGCCGGATGTGGCGGCAGAGTTTTCATTGATTAAGTACTGGCCCAATGCACGCCCGACGTGAGTACGAAATCTTAACGGAATCAACCCCCAAAGCAATTGCTCTCACAAAGGCTCAAGCAACTGCGCTGAGCGAGCTGGGAAAGACGTTAGCCTCTAAGAAGCAATGGTGGGGGGATGAGGATGACGGACCGCCAAGTGCGGTCGAAAAGTCGGTCATCCGCTGCTCGCCCCGCATCGATGGAAAATGGGACGTAATCGTCCTCAATGCGGTGGGCATAATTACGACAGAGGATCTGGATCTGTTTGTTGAACCCAAGATACCCTTAGCTCATGCAGTCTACCTATTCTCGCGTTCGGATCAATTTCCCCGGCTTCCTGACAATGCACTTAAAACTCAGATTGCGACAGGCCAGCTACTTTGGCGAGCAGTGGCACAATGGTTCATAACGTCGATCGAGCAACTGCTACGCGACGACCTCATTAAGGACTATCGAGGTGCAATTCAGGAAGTTCCCCAGGCAAGAGGTCACGTTGACGTCTTCGCCACAACCCAGAGTTTTCTTAACGGTAGGCTGGGCATCGTGTGTGAATACGATGAATTTGATGCTGACAACGCTCTTAATAGGGTTCTAAAGGCTGCTCTTTCAAAGACTCAACGGATGCATGGTTTGGATACTGCGGTAAGGGATCGCGCGGCGCGTGCGGTGCTTCGCTTTGACGACGTCGGTCCGCTACGTCCTGTGGACTTGCGTGTATGGGTTGACCGGCACGCCTCGAGATATAGTGATTCGGTGGCACTTGCTAAGCACCTTCTTTGGGGCACTGCTCGAAGTATAGAGGTCGGAGAAGCCAGCGCAAGGTGTTTTCTTCTACGAACCCCCGACTTAATAGAGGCAGGGGTACGTTCTCTTTTGGAAAAGGCTCTAGGTGATATCTGTCTTGTGAAGAAGTGTGGAGTCGGTATCCCGGGAACAAAGATGACTCTAAATCCCGATTTGATGTTCGGCGATCAAGCGGTTGGAGACGTTAAGTACAAGACTTCTCCTGACTGGGTTAGATCTGACCTTTACCAAGCAATTTCGTTTGCTGTAGGGTTTGGTGTCAGGCGTTGTGCGATCGTCAGTTTTTGCGAACAGACTGAGGTTTCTGTCAAACCCATTACGGTTGGCAACATTGAAGTCGTGCATTTTGGATGGCCCGTCGGCGTTACACCGGAACTTGCGGAACAACAATTAACGACCAGAATCAGGAGTTGGATTACTTCACTTGGGGCTGGTAATGTGAGCTGATTGTTCGATTGTTCGATTGTTCGACAATTCTCTCACCACCGCCCGGCCCCGCGCTCCCTCATGCCCCGCTCACACGTTCGCGTCGCCCCCTGCGCGTTCAGCATGCTGCACACACGTTCGCGAGTGGGACACTTTTTCCCGCATATGTAGCTAACCCCGGGGGGTGTTTGACCCTTCTTTTCTCGCGCCTGTAAGATCAGCACTTAGCCTTTAGCTCTTGGCCTTTGGCTTCATCGGGAGGTGCTGGCTGCGGTTTGCGGACTGGCATCGCGACCGTTGCCCCCTAAATGCCAATTGCTGACTGCCAACTGCTGACTCATGCCCCACGAACTTCCCAAAGCCTACGAACCGGGCGCGATTGAAACGCGCTGGGCCGACTACTGGATCAAAGAGAAGCTCTTTTCCGTTCCCACGCCGCCGCCGGGCCCGCCTTCCGAAAAAACGACGCGTCCCGTATTCACGTTGCTGCTGCCGCCGCCCAACGTCACCGGCCGCCTGCACATGGGACACATGCTCAACCAGACGCAAATGGACATCATTGTCCGCTGGCACCGCATGCGCGGCTTCACTACCTTGTGGCTTCCCGGCACCGACCACGCCGGCATCGCGACCCAGATGATGGTCGAGCGCGACCTTGCCAAGGAAGGCAAGAAGCGCCGCGACTTGGGCCGCGAAAAATTCATTGCGCGCGTCTGGGAATGGAAAAAGCTTTACGGTGGCGCGATTCTCGACCAGATGAAGCGCCTCGGCGCCAGCGTGGACTGGGACCGCGAGTACTTCACCATGGACGAAAATCTTTCGCACGCCGTGCGCGAGGTCTTTGTCCGCCTCTATGAAGAAGGCCTGATCTATCGCGGCAAGTACATCGTCAACTGGTGCCCGCGCTGCGAAACCGCCATTTCCGACCTCGAAGTGAAGCACGAAGACGTAGCGGGAAAATTGTGGGAGATTCGCTACCCGGTGATCGGAACAAAAGAATTCATCACCGTAGCTACCACGCGGCCCGAGACCATGCTCGGGGACACGGCCATCGCCGTCAACGCAAGAGACGAGCGCTACACGCATCTACATGGCAAGAAAGCTCTGCTGCCGCTGATGCAGCGCGAGATTCCGATCATCACCGACGAACTGGCCCAGCCTGAATTCGGCACGGGCGCGGTGAAAGTGACTCCCGCGCACGATCCCAACGATTTTCAGGCCGGACTGCGCCACGACCTGCCCCAGATTGACGTGATGGACGAGCACGCGCACATGAACGCGAATGCGGGTCGGTACGCGGGGTTAGATAGATATGAAGCCCGCAAGCGCGTCCTGGCCGACTTGCAGGCGCAGGGATTCCTGGCCGGGGAGAAGGATTACACCATCGCCCTCGGCAAGTGCGACCGCTGCGGAACCGTGGTCGAGCCGCGTTTGTCGGAGCAGTGGTTCATCAAGATCAAGCCGCTGGCCGAGCGCGCCAAAGAAGCGGTCGAGAGCGGCGAGATCACGATCGTCCCCGACAACTATCGAACGATTTATCTGAACTGGATGAACAACATCTACGACTGGTGCATCTCGCGCCAGTTGTGGTGGGGCCATCGCATTCCGGCGTGGACCTGTGCCAAGTGCAAGAACGTGATGGTCGCGCGCGAGGCTCCTCTCACCTGCGGGAAATGTGCCAGCACAGAACTCGAGCAGGTTTCCGACGTGCTCGATACTTGGTTTTCCTCCGGCCTGCTCCCGGTTACAACGCTCGGCTGGCCGGAGAAGACGCGCGACCAGGCCGTCTTTTATCCCACCACTCTGCTGATTACGGCTTACGAAATTCTGTTCTTCTGGGTCGCCCGCATGATCATGTTCGGCTGCCACTTCATGCAGGGACATGAGCAGGACCCGGCGATCAAGCAAGCCAGCGGCTGGGGCGACAAGAAAGACGATAGCGTGCCCTTTCGCCAGGTGTACATCCACGCGCTCGTGCGCGATGCCGAACGGCAGAAGATGTCAAAGACGAAAGGGAACGTGGTTGATCCGCTGGATGTGATCGAGCGTTTCGGCACCGACGCCACGCGCTTTACGCTGGCGGCGATGGCCGCACCCGGCACCGACATCGCCTTCAACGAGAGCCGCACCGACGGTTACCGCGCCTTCGCCAACAAAATCTGGAACGCGGCGCGGTTCATGTTCATGAACGTGGACCGCGTGGAACCGGGCCTGCGCCCTACACCTGCCGATGTGGGCGCGGGCGCCTCGCCCGTGCAATCCGGCATTCCAGTCTTCCGCCCTGATACTCTCGAAGACCGCTGGATTCTCTCCCGCTTCAACCGCGTGACCGCCGACGTGAACGATGCGCTTGAGGCCTATCGCTTCCACGAAGCCGCCAACCGCATCTACGACTTTTTCTGGGGCGAGTTCTGCGACTGGTACCTGGAGCTGATCAAGCCCAGCTTGAATTTCGAGGAAGGCGCCGACAAGACTGCTGCCTGCGCTGCCTGCGCCAATCTCGTCAGTCTGTTCGATTCAGCTTTGCGCCTGCTGCATCCCATCATGCCTTTCATCACCGAAGAGATCTGGCAGGCGATGTACGAAGGCAAGCCTCCGCTGAAGTCCATAGCGCTGGCGGCGTATCCGCGGGCGGATGAGAAGCAATTCGATCTCGCCGCCGAGACCGAGATGGCGATCTTGCAGGACTTGATCGTCAGCGTGCGCAATCTGCGGGCGGAACTCAAAGTCGAGCCCAAGGTGAAGGTCCCCATTGAGGTTTTCGCACACGAATCTGAGATCCGCGCCATGATCGAGCACAATCAGGGTGCCGTCGAGCGACTGGCGAATGTCGAGAAGATCACGTTTGTGGAAACCTCGCTGGCCAACCGCGCCGGAGCCCGCAGCACCGCTCGCTTCGACGTCCACGTTGTCTACGAGCGCAAAATTGACGTGGCCGCCGAGTGCGAGCGTCTGAAGAAAGAACTAGAGAAGATCGAGAAAGAATTGGCCAACAACCAGAAACAATTGGGCAATGAGCAATTTCTCGCCAAGGCTCCGGCAAGTGTGGTGGAAGGAATGAAGAGACGAGCGGTAGAGTTAAAGTCACTGCAGGAAAAAACACTGGGACAACTAAAGGGCTTGGGTGGATCAAGAACCACGTAGAGCCGGACAGCCGAGGCGGCTGTCCTCACACGGGTCTTGCTGATCACTGACACTGTCTTATGGACTGGAACTCGCGCCGCATCACCGCCATCCTTGAGAACGCGCTGCTCGAAGACCGGGCCACGCGCGACTCGACCAGCTATGCCTGCGTGGATGGCAACCAGCGCGCCTCGGCGACGATCATTTCCAAGCAGGATTGCATTCTAGCCGGAATCGGCTGCGTGGCCCGCATCCTCGACGTTTATGCCGCGCTCGACGGCGCTGTCACCGCCCACTACGAAGTTACGACGCATCCGGAAATTTTCGATGGCGTGCGCCTCCGTCCCGGACAGTCCGTCGCAGTGATTCGCCATAACGCGCGTGTGATCCTGTCCTGCGAGCGCGTCATTCTGAACCTGCTGCAGCGCATGAGCGGCATCGCAACCCTCACTCGCAAGTTCGTGGAGGCTGTTGCCGGCACCCGCGCCCGCATCCTCGACACACGCAAGACCGTGCCGGGCCTGCGCGTGCTCGATAAGTACGCCGTGCGCTGCGGCGGTGGGCAGAATCACCGCCTCGATCTTTCTGACGGTGTGCTCATCAAGAACAACCACATCGCTCTGGCCGGGGGCATCGCGCCCGCGCTGGAGCGCGCCCACCGCAACCGCCGCGGCGAGCAACCGATCGAAGTAGAAGTGCGCACGCTGGAGGAGTTGGAACAGGCACTAGCCACCGGTGCAGAGGCGATCCTTCTTGACAACATGCCGCTCGCGGACGTGGGCCGCGCCGTCGAGCGTTGCTCGCAGCCCGACGCCCAGAGAAACGGACGCCGTCTCCCCATTGAATGTTCCGGGGGTATCCGCTTGGAAAACGTCCGTGCATACGCCGAGACCGGCGTAGATTTTATTTCCGTGGGCCTGCTGACGCACTCGCCCCAGGCTGCCGATATGAGCCTGCGCGTCGCCCCCGCATGATGTGGCGCGGGCATTCTTGCCCGCGTGCCCCTGGGTGGTTCCGTGCTTCAGCGCTGCGATCGAGTTCTGCTGAGGGATAAGCTTTAGCCGCTGAGGTCTCGCGTCGCATTGTCCTTTCTCCCCGATTCGCGCATAATCTCCGCATCAGCAAGGCCGCCCCAATTCGCACGCGCAAACCCCGGCGGGCAGGGATACTCGCGTCGCACGATCACCAGCCCACAGACATCCGCCTTGGCCGCATCGTCCGCCTTTTGATGGAACACGCCATGGTTGTGGTCAGCGGCACCAAGATCGGGCAGGAGATTTCTTCCAGCCGCTCTGAAGTCTGGCGGCTGATCCAGCAACTGCGCGGCATGGGCGTGGATGTCGCCGGCCACCCCGCCACCGGATATCAGCTGCGCTCCGTCCCCGACTTGCTTCTGCCCGAGATTCTTCAGCCACTTCTACGCGGCACCATCTTCGACGTCCATCTTCGCCACTTCTACAAGATCGGCTCCACCAACACCGCCGCCATGGCCGCCGCGGCCGACGAGGCTCCCGAAGGCAGCGTCTTTCTGGCCGAAGAGCAGACCGCCGGCCGCGGCCGCGGATCGAACACGTGGGAGTCGCCCTGCTCTACCGGTATTTATTGTTCAGCCATCTTGCGCCCGTCGTTGCCGCCCTCCGACGTGCTGGTGCTGTCCCTCGCGGCCGGGCTCGCGGTCCAGGCGGCGATTCGGCAGGTGGATTCGCGCGTGAATCCGGACCTGAAGTGGCCCAACGACATCCTGATCGAAGGCAAGAAAGTCTGCGGCATCCTCGCCGAAATGAACGCCGAAGCCATCCGCGTCCGCTATATCGTGGTCGGAATCGGCATCAATGTGAACCAGGCGAGTTTTCCGAAGGAGTTGCCCGCGACTTCGCTGCGCCTCGCAACCGGCAGCGAGTGGTCCCGCGTGGAACTGGCTGCCGCTTTGCTAAAATCACTCGACCGCGAATATAGGCAGTTGGTCGAGCATCCCGACGCACGCGAAACGATTCTGGACCGCTTTGCCCAGAATTCTTCCTGGGTGCGCGGGAAAGCCGTTCGCATCGAGGAAGCCGGTTTGTCCTTCGAAGGAACCACCGAAGGTCTCGACGCCCGCGGATTCCTGTTGGTGCGCACCGCCCGCGGCGTGCAAACAGTATTAAGCGGAACCGTGCGTGAAAGATGAATCCGGTCAAGCAGTAGCTAGTTGCTAGAAGCCAAGAGCCAAGAGCATGCTTCTCGTCCTCGATGTCGGCAACACGAATACGGTATTGGGCGTCTTCGCCCGCGTCGCCAAGATCCATGCCAGCGGCGACGCTGACGAAACTCCGCGCTACGAGCGCCTTTTGGCCAACTGGCGCGTCGCCACCTCCCGTACCAGCACGGTGGACGAGTACGGCGTCCTGTTCCGCAACCTGTTTTCCATGGCTGGTCTTGAGGCCAAAGGAATTCACGGCATCGTGGTTTCTTCGGTCGTGCCGC
>DATFNP010000041.1:0-6583 GCA_035266345.1 Candidatus Sulfotelmatobacter sp. | reverse complement strand
AGCCCATCGTCAAGGTCACGGGTGAGTTTTGGGCACAACTCACCGAAGGCGACGGCAACTTCAACATGTTTACCTTTCTGGAGCAGGAAGGCGCCCAGGTGGACGTGGAACCAATCGGCTGCTGGGTCACCTATCTCCTGTATCAGGCTCGGGCCAACGCGGAAGCGAAAAAAGGACTCGATGCTCCCTATCCCGGCGCGCGCTGGTGGGAATTGAAGGAGCAACTGGCCAACGAGTGGAAATTCCGCAAGAAGTGGCTGCTGTTGCGGCTGAGCGAAGGCATCTGGAACCGCCAGCATGCGCGCACCGCCCGCCACCTGGGCGGACTCACGCACCGCCTCGTTTCACAGAGCGACCTGGCCCGAGTGGCGCATCCCTTTTACCACTCGCTTGCCCGTGGCGGCGAAGGGCATCTCGAGGTGGGGAAGAACGTCTACTACACCACGCACCACTTGTGTCACATGGTGCTGGCTTTGAAGCCATTCGGTTGTATGCCCTCTTCACAATCCGATGGCGTGCAGTCCGCCGTGGTGAACCGTTTCCGGGAAATGATCTTCCTGCCCATCGAAACTTCGGGTGAGGGAGAGATTAACGCGCACAGCCGCGTGCAGATGGCTCTGGGCGAAGCCAAGATCAAGGCTAAGGCGGAGTTCGAGCAGGCACTGGCTTCCACGGGCAAGAAGCTCGATGAGATCAAGACATACATCGCCGAGCATCGGCAACTGCGGAGTCCGCTTTATCCGGTTCCGCGCCGCCGAGGTATAGCTGGGGTTGCGGCCAACTTTGTTTTGCACGTTAGCAACCTGATGGATGGCAATGCACGCCTCGCCAAGCTGCCGGGGGAGATTTGAAGAGCCCAGGAGATTCTGTGGGTCAGACCGCACAACGCGCGTGCGCCGCCGATCAGCAGTGCTCACTGCCGGCCCCGGTGGAGCGATGTGGCGTCCGCTATCTCGTGGGCGTGGACGTCGGGTCCACCACGGTTAAGGCCGTGGTCATGGAAGTCGGAACCATGGAAGTCGGCACCAGCGAAGTCGGAACCAGCGAAGCGGGGACCGACCGCATTCTCTGGCAGGACTACCAGCGCCATGACGCGCACCAAGCCGAGAAGCTCCTGGAATTTCTCCTGGGCATGGAAGTCGAAGTCGGCATCGCTCCCGGCAACTGCCGTATGTTCATCACCGGCTCCGGCGGCAATGCACTCAGCACTCTAATCGGCGCGAAGTTCGTACAGGAGGTGAACGCTGTCGCACTCGCGGTGGAGAAGCTCCATCCGGAAGTGAACTCGGTCATCGAACTGGGCGGTCAGGATGCCAAGGTCATCATTTTCAAAGAGGATGGCGGAAACGGCCGCAGGAAGAAGATCCCTTCGATGAACGACAAGTGCGCGGGAGGCACCGGTGCGGTCATCGACAAGATCAACGCCAAGCTGAAGATCCCGCCCGACGAGCTGTGCGACCAGGGCTACAAGGGGATCAGGGTCCATCCGGTCGCAGGCAAGTGCGGCGTTTTCGCTGAGACCGACATCAATGGCCTGCAGAAGCAGGGCATCCCGGCCGACGAACTGATGGCCTCGCTTTTCGACGCCATTGTTCTGCAGAACCTCACCGTCCTCACTCGCGGCCACACGCTGCGCCCACACGTGCTGCTGCTGGGAGGGCCGAACACTTTTATTCGCGGCATGCGCGAAGCATGGCAGCACAACATCCCGCTCCTCTGGGAAGAGCGGGGGATCAAGCTGCCACCGGATGTTACTCCCGAAGACGCGATCAAGACTCCGGAGAACGCGCTGTATTTCGCGGCCATGGGCGCGGTGGAATTCGGCAAAGGAGAAGACGCGGGGATTGGGCAGTATCTGGGGACACAGAAGCTTGAGCTCTACATCTACGAAGGACGCCGCCAGGAAAAAGCGGCTTCCGGCAACCGTGGGTTGAGCGCTTCGAAGAAAGAATTGGAAGAGTTCAAAGCCAAATACTGGCGGCCGAAATTCGTTCCGGCGGCCTTCCAGCCCGGTGAGCGAGTCCAGGCTTTCGTCGGCCTCGACGGCGGTTCGACTTCCACCAAAGCGGTGCTGTTGTCGGAGCACGGCGACGTTCTCTCGAAAGCCTATCAACTCTCAAAGGGCAATCCTATACAGGACACCATTGACCTCTTCGAGAATCTGCGCCAGCAGGTGGAAACCCAAGGTGCGATCCTGGAAGTTCTCGGGGTGGGCACCACCGGCTACGCCAAGGACATCCTGCAACGCGTGTTGCACGCCGACGTCGCATTGGTCGAAACAGTTGCGCACACCGAGTCGGCGGTGCGCTTCTACCACGATCCACACGTCATCGTCGACGTCGGCGGGCAGGATATCAAGATGATTGTCCTCAAGAATGGCCGCGTTAAAGACTTCAAGCTCAACACTCAATGCTCCGCGGGCAACGGCTATTTTCTGCAATCCACGGCGGAAGGATTTGGCATCCCGGTGGAGAACTTTGCGGACGTTGCTTTCACCGCCAACGCCATGCCTGTCTTCGGCTACGGCTGCGCCGTGTTCCTACAGTCCGACATCGTCAACTTTCAGCGCCAGGGCTGGCGGCCGGAAGAAATCCTGGCTGGCTTGGCGACGGTGCTGCCCAGGAATGTTTTCTTGTATGTCGCCAAGGTGCCTAGCCTCGCTGCGCTGGGCACGCGGTTCATTTTGCAGGGCGGCACGCAGAACAATCTTGCCGCCGTTAAGGCGCAGGTGGATTTCCTGCGCGCCAACTTCCGCTTCACGGGGAAAGAACCGGAGATTGTTGTCCACCAGCACTGCGGCGAATCGGGAGCAATCGGCGCCGGCATCGAGGCCATCCGCTTGTGGCGCAACGGGCACGCAACCACCTTCATCGGCCTGGACGCCGTCCGCAAGATCAGCTACCGCACTACGCACAGCGAAGACACGCGCTGCCACTTCTGCAAAAATGCCTGCCTGCGAACTTTCCTCGATGTGCAGACGGGAAATGTGCAGACCGGAAATGTGCAGACCGGACTCGCGGAAGGCTGGGCGCCACCGTCTTTCCACACCCCTTTCCAGTCCAAGGTTGCGCTCCAGCCGGGTGAGCAGCGCATGATTATCGCCACCTGTGAAAAAGGCGCGGTGGAAGATGTCGAAACCATGCGCGGCATCAAGGCCAATCTCGACGCCACGAAGGCCGCCAACCCAAACCTGGTGGAGATTGTCGCACGCGAAGTATGGCGATCGCGCAACCCAGAAAGCGTCGCTGATCCGATCCCCACCCGTGCCTGGACGGCCGCCGCCCGCCGGCGCATGGCGCTGATGAAACAGCGCGGGCAGCTGCGCATCGGCATTCCTCGCGTCCTGAACATGTATGCCTACGCGCCGCTGTTCAGTTCGTATCTGGAAAGCTTGGGCGTGCCAGCAGAAAACGTCGTGTACTCGGATTTCACCAGCGGGGAGATGTACCGCGCGGGATCGAGTCGTGGTTCGATCGACCCATGCTACCCCTCAAAGATCACCATCGCGCACGTCCACAACCTTATCTTCAACAAGCACGCGCGCAAGCCGCTGCAGGCGATTTTCTTCCCCATGTTCGACGTGCTGGCCTCCCCGCTCCTGAACACCAAGGGGCACAATGCCTGTCCCACCGTTTCGGTGACACCGGAGACGGTGGAAGCAGCTTACACAAAGGAAACCGACCTCTTTACCGAACACGGCATTCGATACGTGCACCCGCTGGTGAATCTTACAGACCACAAGCTCTTTGTGCGGCAGATGTTCCAAGCGTGGACGCCCATTCTTGGCCTCTCGGAGGAGGAGAATGCAGCCGCCATCGAGATCGGCTACCGCGAGTTGGGAAAGTTTGAATCCAGCATTCGCCGGCGTGCTCGCAAAGTTCTCGACCAACTGGAGTCAGAACAGAAGTTAGGCATCGTCATGCTGGGACGCCCGTACCACCACGATCCCGGCATCAACCACGAGATCATGGAGCAGTTCCAGAAGCTGGGTTACTCGATCTTCTCGCAGAGTACCTTGCCGCTGGATGAGGACCTGCTGGAGCGCCTGTTCGGCGAGGAGGTACGCGCCGGCGTAATCAGCCACCCGCTTGACATCTCCGATGTGTGGAAAACCGCCAACTCGGCCAGTTCCAACCACAAGATCTGGGCCGCCAAGTTCACTGCCCGCCACCCCAACCTGGTGGCGGTGGAGATTTCCAGCTTCAAGTGCGGCCACGACGCGCCCATTTACAGCGTGATCGAGCAGATCGTGGAGCGCTCGGGCACGCCTTATTTCTCCTTTAAAGATCTGGACGAGAACCGGCCGGCAAATACCATTAAGCTGCGCATCGAAACCATCGATTACTTTTTGAAGCGTTACCGGGAGGACCGGTTACGCCGAAAGGAAAAGGAAGCGGATATCGAACGGCAGCTTGCAGAGTACGAGCACGGGCTGCGGGAGCGCGGGATCGAGTCGGATTCGTTCGCGTGTCTTCGGAGCCCGTGGTGAAAGTCGGGTCCGGAGCGTGCACGAGCGACACCTTTAATGAAAGTCTGGTGCTGCCCCGTGGCCTGTGTGGTTAAATAATCCTATGCCCTCCGACCTAAGAATCCGCGTCCTCGTCGCGAAGCCTGGCCTCGACGGCCACGACCGCGGCGCCAAGGTTATCGCCCGCGCCCTCCGCGATGCCGGCATGGAGGTCATCTACACCGGCCTGCGCCAGACGCCGGAGATGGTCGTTAACGCCTCGCTCCAGGAAGACGTGCAGGTCATCGGACTCTCGATTCTCTCGGGCGCGCACAACGCCATCGTTCCGCGCGTGATGGACCTGCTGAAGCAAAACAAAATGGACGACGTGCTGGTGCTGGTCGGCGGCATCATTCCCGATCAGGATATCGAAGGCCTCAAGAAAATCGGCGTGGCCGGCATCTTTCAGCCCGGCACTCCCATGGACGATATCGTGAAGTTCATCCGCGAGCACGTGAAGCCGCACGGCGTGCCGGCCGTTTAGTCTGCGATCCAGGCCGTCCAGCCCAACTAACTTTGTCATCTCCATTCAAGATTTGTCATCCTGAACGAAGCGAAGGACCTGCTTTTCGCCCGCACCCGCGAAATTCCGCGCGCCTTCCACTTGCCAATAGTGCATTATGTTCTCGTGTCTTCTCTCTTCTTCCGAATCGAGTTCGACGGTCCGGTGCGCATCCTCCGTTTGGCTTCGCCCGACGGCACCAACCGCCTCACCCGCGCCTGCGTGCTCGCACTCACCGTCCCCATCGCCGATCTGAAAGACGAACTGAAAAAGCAACTTCGCCCGCTGATCGTCGCAGGCAATCGCCAATTTTTCTCGGTCGGCGCCGATCTTAACGAAATCGCCGCACTGACCGGCCCCGAAGCCTACCAGTTCTCCGCCATGGGACAAGCGCTCATGAACGCACTCGCCAGCTATCCCGCCCCCGTCATCGCCGCTATCGAAGGGCACTGCATGGGCGGAGGTCTTGATCTCGCGCTCGCCTGTCACCGAAGGATCGCCGCGCCCCACGCCGTCTTCGGACATCGCGGAGCGGCTCTCGGCCTCGTGACCGGATGGGGAGGTACGCAACGCCTGCCGCGCCTGATCGGGAAGAGCAGAGCGCTGGAACTTTTCGTCGCCGCAGAAAAAATCTCCGCCGCCCGAGCCCTCGAAATCGGGATGGTGGATGCGATCGCCGACGATCCGGTCGCCGAAGCTATGACTCAACTCGCAGCCCCAGCTGACCGGATTCCGTGCCACCCGTAGAGACGCGGCTTGCCGTGTCTCCTGCGTGCACGCGGCACGCTGCTTCCCTGTGCAGCAACCGTGAAACCGCACTACAGCACAAGCGACCAACTCAGAAATGCCCACATCCACGCCAGGTTCAAGAAGCCGAGTGCCGTGACGTAAAATCCGAGCTGCTTCCCATTCCAGCGCTCGGCGTAAGCTCCCCAAACCAAAAACACGGGATACACCATCAGCACATATCGCACTGCCCCTAGCAGCGGACGCCCCGTGTACATCAGCATCTGCACAATTACCGCCAGCGCGAAGGCTCTGTCCTCAATCCGCAAGTTGGTCCGCACTTGGCGCCGCAAACTGATCGCGGCAACCACGATCACCAGGCCCAGCTTGATCGCCAGCAGCGGATCGTGCTCGGTCACGATCAACCGCAGAGCCTCCCACAAACCCCTCCACGGTGGGACCATCGCCATGCCTTGAAAGAGCCGGTAAGCCTCCACCACAGAAATTCGCCCCGACCACCGCAGCCAACCCCAATAGCTCAGCAATCCGAGAGGCGTCAGCGCCACCACCAGCGACCGGGCCTGCCGGCTGCGCAGCGCCATCGCCGCGAGCGGAATGAAAACCAGAACACCCGAAGGCCGCGCCGATCCCGCAAGAAGCCCGCAAGCGGTCGCCGCTTCCCACCGCGCTTCACGCCCAGCTTCCCGCGCAAAGACGATCGCCCACACCACCAGCGCCAGAGTCAAGGATTCGGCGTAGCC
The DNA here is from genome assembly GCA_035266345.1 of Candidatus Sulfotelmatobacter sp. Lineage (GTDB taxonomy): Bacteria > Acidobacteriota > Terriglobia > Terriglobales > Acidobacteriaceae > Sulfotelmatobacter. The sequence goes on along the minus strand of DATFNP010000041.1, from coordinate 87 downwards.
CGCGAACAGCACGAAACTGGTCGGCCACACGCACACCAGCAGCAGCATGCGGAGTTTTCCCACCTCCGACAATTCGCTTCCTGCCAG
>DATFNP010000040.1:0-3809 GCA_035266345.1 Candidatus Sulfotelmatobacter sp. | reverse complement strand
GGAATCGATCCTCTTTTCGTGCGGCAGTCCGGCGGCCAGAAGATCGGGCACGCGCTTTTCGAGGGATGCGGCCGGCGGCTGCTCCAGGTTTACGGGATCAATGTTCGGATCGAGGTTCACGGGACCGAAGCTCGCGAGATCCGGAAGCGCCCTGGGTTCCTCGCGGCCGGGTTCGTCGTTTACTGAAGAGGCGAGCGCTGGAGAGGCGGGCGCTGGAGAAGTGGTCGCTGAAGATGCGGGCGCCGGTGGCGCGGGCGCGGCCTTTTTCATCGCCTCCTGCATGCGCCACAGCGTGGCCACCTTGCTCTGCATGCTGGGGGCTTCATAGTCGCTGCTGCGCGGCGTTCCGCAGTTTCCGCAAAACTGTTCTTCGCCCACTAGTTGGTGACCGCACTTGCGGCAGGCAAAACTGGCAGTCGTCGCCTTAGCGGGCGGTGCTGCGGCGGCGTTGACCGCCGTATCTTTTGCTGCGGAAACATCGGCTGCGGAAACATCCACCAGCGCCGCGAGATTCGGTTTCAATTTTTCTAACGCTTCCAGCATGACCGCGCGTTCGCTGGCCAGCGATTTTTTCAAGCTGACTTCTTGGTCGCGCCCCAGCGCTTCGGTGACCAACCCGGCCATCAGTTGGCAGGTGTGAACGTCATGCTCGGTGAACCCGCGCGGATTTGGGTAATAGAGCTCCAAACCGCCGGCGACTTCGCCATCCTGAAAAATGGGCACTGCGATCAGCGACTGGATGCCGCGCCACCGGCACTCTTCGGTATCGAGCCGGCCCTCGTGATGAACGTCCGCGCAGCGGAACACCTGGCCGGTTTGCAGGCAAGCGAAGCAGAGCGCCTTTTCCATGGGAACTTCGGTTCCCGCCGGCAGCGTCAGCCCGGAGGCTGCTCGGTACCGGACTTTCTTGCTTTGGAGAATCCCCACCATCGCGCCGCTGGCCCGCGCAATCTGAGTCAGGCGCTCGGCCACCAGAGACATCGCATCGTCGAGTTCCAGATGTCGAACCTGAATCTGGTGCTGGGTGCTGACGATTTCTGCCAGAGTGGAGTGGTAATCGGCTTGGGCCGGCGGTTCACCCGCTCGCGTCTGCGGACGGACCGCACTCGATGCGGCGATGGAGTTTTTTTCCTCTTCCAGATGGTCATGTTCCAGATGATCTGGCTTCAGATCGTCTGGCTTCAGATCAAGGCGCAGTTCCATCTCCAGCATCTCGCGGTTGTGCTCCTGCAGCACATAGGCCGCTTCCAGCAGCTTGGCGAGGGTTTGCTCGTCGCGAACTGGTTTGACTTTTTCCTCGGACACGATTTCTTTTCCCACCAGTGGAAACCGTCCCATCGCGCCGCCGGAGCGCTGGCCGGAGTGCGCCTATTCTAGTGCAAATCCCACAATCAGAAAGAGCGGAAAGTGCTGCATGCGGGGGATGCGTTTCAAGGGGGATCGAACCATTGGGGGCTCCCGGGAAGGTGGGACCCTCAAGAATCTTCCCATAGTTTACAGCCAGCAGCGCAAGCTGGCGAGTGTTCTTATGAACGCTGTAAATGCTCCAAGATAATGTCACCCCTTAACTGCAACGAGATTCTGTCACCCTCCAAGGATGGTGACGATGAGTCAGAAAGAGTTCCAGCGAGTGAAGGTGATGGAAAATGCGGCAGGCGGGAGGCTGAGCGTACGCGAAGCCTCCCGCCTGCTGCATTTGAGCGATCGCCAAGTGCAGCGGCTGAAACGCCGCTATCAGCCTGATTCCCTGGACTGGGTGCACCATGGCAATCGTGGACGCGGCATGCCCTGGGCGGTTTCTGTTCCCCAGAAGCAGTTGATTTTGAGCTTGGCTCGGGGCAAGTATCAGGGCTTCAACGATTCCCATCTCACGGAAAAACTTCACTGCGAAGAGAACCTTACTCTCAGCCGGGAGACCGTGCGCCGCATCCTACGCGCCGCCAAACTGGCTTCTCCGCAGAAGCGCCGGCCCCGTAAATATCGTTCCCGACGCCCGCCCCGCCCGCGTTTCGGCATGATGGCCCTCACCGATGCCAGCCGCCACGATTGGCTCGAAGGCCGCGGCCCCACGCTCACTCTGATCGGGTTTCAGGATGATGCCACCGGCCAGATCCTCGCCGCTCACTTCCAGCTCGATGCCGAAAATACCATCGGCTATCTCCGTGCCTTGCACGCCATGATCGTCGCCCACGGTGTTCCGCTCAGCCTCTACCACGACCGCCATTCCATCTTTCAGCGCAACGATTCCCACTGGACCCTCGCCGAACAGCTCGCCGGCAAACAAGCTCCCACTCAACTCGGGCACGCCCTCCAGCAACTCGGCATCCAGCCCATCCCCGCTTACTCTCCTCAAGCCAAGGGCCGCATCGAGCGCGCCTGGCGCACCTGCCAGGACCGCCTGGTCAGCGAACTCCGCCTCGCCCGCGCCACCACCTTGCCGCAGGCCAGCGTCGTGCTCGCCCGCTTTTGCGCCGACTACAACCTGCGCTTCGCCCGTCCCGCCGCCGATGCCGCTTCCGACTTCCGCCGCCTGCCCCGCCGCTTCGACCTCGCCCGCTGCCTCAGCTTGCGCTACCAGCGGGTCGTGGCCGCCGATCACACCATCACCCTAGGCGCGCAGTCGATCGCCTTGCCACCCTTGCCGGCTCATCGCGGCTACGCCGGAGAAACCGTCGAACTCTCCCATCAGCTGGATGCCACCTTGCGCGTTTTTCGCGGAGACACCTTGCTGACTGCTCTGCCTTTTCCTTTACAAGAACACGCCGAACGTCGCCCTGTGCAGCTCACCTCCGCACAGAAACGAAAACCCACGATGCCCCGCATCTATAACCTCTCCGGCCGCCCTGCTCTCGCGGCCGTTACTTAAACGACAAGGGGTGACAGAATCTCGTCGCAGTTAATACGACATTTTCTCGTTGCAACAACAGTGTTCTTATGAACGCGAAAGCCGAGGGTGGCGGGCGGGTAACCCCACTCCAGTAACCACACCAAGTTGTGGGAATCGGTCCTGCCGGGCGCATTTCCCCTTACTCCGATGCGGGGGACGCGGTGTTGCCGCTGAGGTAGAAATGCACCGCCGGGGTGATGATGAGCGAGAGCACCATAGAAATCAGAACGCCGCCAATCACCGCGATGGCAAGCGGCTGAAGCATCTGCGATCCGGCGCCGATCGCGAAGGCTAGTGGCAACATGCCCGCGACGGTGGCCAGCGCCGTCATGACGATAGGCCGCAACCGCCGGCGTCCGGCTTGCAGCATGGCGTCTTCCGTGGGCAGGCCCAGGGCACGCATCTTCTGATCGGCGTCGAGCAGCAGGATGCCGTTCTTGGCCACAATGCCGATCACCATGATCATCCCCATGAACGATGAGATGTTGAAGGTGGTGCGAGTAATCAGCAAGGCAATGAACACGCCGGAGGTGGACAGCAGAGCCGACGAAAGAATGGCGACCGGCGCCGCGAATGTCCCAAACTCAAACAGTAGCACGATGAACAGCAGCAGGACTGCAAGGATCAGTACGATCATCAGGTCGTGGAACGAACGCTGCTGTTCCTCGTAGGTTCCGCCGTACTCCACGCGGATGCTGGATGGGATGTGCAACCCGGCCACCACTTTTTGGACGTCGGCCATGCCGCTGCCCAGGCTGCGACCCTCCAGGCGAGCGGTCACGGCCACGTCGCGCTGCAGGTTCTCGCGGCGAATCTCGGTTTGCCCCGGATTCTCCGCGACGGACGAAAGCGCGCCCAGCGTGGCCGTATGCCCGGTGCTGCTGATCAGCAAAGTGTCGCGCATGGCTTCCAGCGAGGCCCG
>DATFNP010000039.1:0-3471 GCA_035266345.1 Candidatus Sulfotelmatobacter sp. | reverse complement strand
ACCGCGCCAGTTCGAGGTAGATTCCGATGTCGCGGTCGAAATCCGATTGTTGGCCGTCAAAATAGAAGTTGCGGATGGGGATGCCGGCATAATCCCGGCTGAGCTTGGGATAGATGGCTTCGCTCACAACTCCATTCATGCAGGTGAACGGGCTGATGTCCACGATCCCGTCCGCTCCGTGCAGGACAAGATAGGCACTCCTGCCCACGTTCATGACCATCTCGCCTTCGGCCCCGGGAAAGGGGAGATACGGCTGCGCCAGCTCCAGCACCTCCTCGATGCCGGGTTCTTCGTAGCCGGCAAAATCCTCGACGCATAGTGTCCGCAGCGCGTGCTCGTCGGCATGCTGGATTCGGGAACGTAGCTTCGACTTGATCATCGCCCAGGAGTACGCCCGGCCCACCAGCCGCAGATTGCGTACTTCTTCCATGTTGGTGTAGGCGATCCACTCGGCGATGTCGGCCATCCAGCACTCCGCGCCCTGGCCCTCCAGCCGACGCACGAGGTCCTGGTTGCTGAAGTTGTTGAGACGGCAGAAAATCTCGCCCACGATGCCGATCAGCGGCCGGCTGCCGTCGAAGCGCGCGGGTACCGCGTGAAAGCGAGCTCTCGCCCGCGCCAACGACGCGGTCAACGAGCGCATCTGGCACCGAGAGTCGGAACAACTCTGTTCCAGCGTCTGGCAGAAGTCCCCGACGGACTCGTGAAAAGCCCGGTCGGCCTTTCCCGGCAGCGTTTCGTAAGGCCGGGTCTGCAGCAGGAGTTTGCGAAGAATGTCAGCCGAGACCAGGGCCCGCCATGCCGTCCGCACGAAAGCAGTGTCAAAATCCTGGAAGTCCCCGCTGTAGCCGTGTTCTCCGTGCGGAGAAAGGACCTGTACGTCACCGTAGCCCCGTTCGCGCAGGACCTTCCGCAGAAACGGCGCGTACTGCCCGAAGCGGCACGGCCCGTCGATAGTTCCCATCAGGAAGACCGTGAGCTTGGCATCGAAGCCCGGCTGCTGAGCGATCTTCAGGAAGTCCCCGGTCGTAACTTTGGCGGGAAAGCATTCGTCGCCGCTCGTGTGCTTGCCGCCCAACTCGAGCGTGCGTGCATTCGAGGGCGGCGTGGGACGCGCCTCGATACCCATCCAGCGCAGTACGGCACACAACGCCTCGACGCTTCCCTCGGCCATGGCGGGGACGTAGACCGTTTTCCCAGCCAGCGGATGGTCGGCGCCAACCTTCCGGGTTATGCAGCGATGGAGTGGCATCGCAAAAACCCCGTGCTATCGAGATAAGCTTCACACCGGGTGATGTAGCCGGCATCGTTCGAATGCCCGTCAAACTGCAGCATCAGGCTGGGCTTGCCGCAGGCATCCTCGAGAAAGGACTTGAGGTAGGAGTCCGGGCCGCACTTGAAGTTCGAGATGTAAATCAGGTGCAGGCCGGGAATGCGCCTGGTGAACCGTGCAGCGGCCAGAATCAGTCGGCCGGAGTGCCAGTACATGTTGTCGTTGATCTGAGAAACATCTTCGCCGTCGAGCGGCAGAAAGTCCAGCGGCAGCACGTTGATGCCGTAGAACGTCCGCAGCTTGCGGGGAATGTCGCAGCACACCGCCCGGTCGTAGATATTGTAGGGCCGACCCAGCAGCACAATCGCAGGCTCGTGTGTTACGGTCAGTACTTGCAACGCGGCCTCCCCTGCTCGCCGCACCATCTCGCCAAAGTTCTTTTGCGCCCGGTAAGCATCCTCCAAAGCAGCATCGCTGGCTGCTTTGCTCCATCCTAAGGTACTCGCCAGAATGCGCAGCTCCTCGCGCACATGCTGGGGCCTTTGGCGGAAGTGGATGGTCGGGCACAGCAGCTTGCCGCCCAGATCCTTTTCCAACTTCTCGACCGCACGCACCACAAACGGCAGGGTCTGGTTCCAAGGACACAGCTTCGACTCCGTCTGCATGAACGGGGTCTCCGCGTCCACTGTGTTGGGCAGCAGAATGTAATCCACGCCTTGCTTCAGCAGCGCGTGCACATGCCCGTGCGCCACCTGGATCGGGAAACAGGGCTGCGCAATATCCAGTTCTTCACCGCTGGCCGCGATGCGCCCGTCAGTGGATGGCGAAACCACCACGTTGTATCCCAGTTCCTGCAGGTAGGTACACCAGAAGGGGAAACGATCGTAGAAGAACATGGCGCGGGGAATACCGACCGTCTCCCGTCCGTCTCTTGGTGGCTCGAGTGCCGCCTCTAGCAGCTTATCCCGGCAAGATAGGAGATCCCCAATCACGGGCTGGCGGTCGGTGCGCGAGCGCTTGCGGAATTTGTCGGAGCACTGGTCTCCCCAGTAGCTCTTCTCGCCGTCAATGGAAAACTCCTTCATCTCGCAGTTGTTCGAGCAGGCGCGGCAGACGAAGTCGCGGCTGGTGAAATTCGCCCGGTTCAGGCCAAAACCGCGGAACCTGCTCGCCCCGCCGTTGGCCAGCATACGATCTCGCGCAATGAGCGCCATGCCGATCGCGCCAATTACTCCGTTATGTGGGGGAACAACGATTGGCTTTTTCAGAATGACCGAGAATGCGGCAACAACGGCGTCGTTATAGGCGGTACCGCCCTGGAAATAGATCACGTTCCCGAGGTTCCGTCCACGCACCACGCGATTCAGATAATTCAAGGCCACCGAGTAGGCCAATCCCGCGCACAAGTCGGCGACGGCGGCACCCTTCAGCAGCAAGCTGCTTACATCCCGCGCCATGAAGACCGTGCAGCGTTCGCCCAACCGGATCGGGTTGCGCGACGACAAGGCCAGTTGCGCGAATTCGCACTTGATCGCAATCCCCAGCTTCTCGGCTTGCTCTTCCAGAAACGAGCCGGTCCCCGCGGCGCAAGCTTCATTCATGGTGAAGTCGACCACAACGCCGTCGCGGATGCGAATGAATTTCGAATCCTGCCCGCCAATCTCGAAGATCGTGTCCACCAGCGGCATCCCCAGTTGGTGGCAGACATGCATCGCGCCGGTTTTGTGTGCGGTGATCTCGTCATTTACGGTGTCGGCTCCGGTGAGTTCGCCAATCAGTTCCCTCCCGGACCCCGTCGTGCCTACGCCGCGAATGTTGACTCGCGCACCCAGTTCCTCCTTGATCTCGCGCAGTCCCGCAGAGACTACTTCGATTGGACGGCCCGCGGTGGGAACGTAAATCTCCTTCAGCAAATTGCCCCTCGAGTCAATCACTACCAGGTTTGTGCTTACCGACCCCACGTCAATACCAAGGTAGGCATCCACACGGCGGCCTGCCTCCGGCAGTTGGAGCGGCGGCACTCTATCCCGCAGCAACGTCACGTGGTCAAGCGAGAGTGCTTCGGTGGTGGGGAACTCTTCTGTGCCTGCGCTCTCCCCTTGCAGGTGGCGGAATGTGCCCGTGGTGCCATGGCCATTCCCTTCAGCCGCGAGCATGCTCGCGCCCAGCGCCGTCATCCAGCAGTGCAGTTCCGGAAC
>DATFNP010000038.1:0-4919 GCA_035266345.1 Candidatus Sulfotelmatobacter sp. | reverse complement strand
ATGGACCACCGCCATCTTTGGCTGCGCTCCCAGCGCCAAGCCGCCATCCTGCGCGTGCGCGCCGAAATCATTCGCGCCGCGCGCGACTTCTTCGACAGCAACGGATTTACCCTCACCGATCCGCCCATCATTACGCCCGCCGCCTGCGAAGGAACCTCTACGCTCTTCCCCGTGGATTACTTCGAAGAGCAGGCCTACCTTACGCAGTCTGGCCAGCTCTACATCGAAGCCACCGCGATGGCGCTCGGCAAGGTTTATTCGTTCGGTCCCACCTTCCGCGCGGAGAAATCGAAGACCCGCCGCCACTTGACCGAATTCTGGATGGTCGAACCCGAAGTCGCCTACGGCACGCTCGACGACATGATGGAACTCGCCGAAGGCCTGCTGACTTCCCTCGTCAAACGCTGCCTGGAGCGCCGCCGCCCTGACCTCGAAACCATCGGCCGCGATCTTGCGAAGCTCGAGAAAATCGAGGCGCCGTTCCCGCGCATCACTTACGACGAAGCCGTCACGAAATTGCAGGAAGGCCATGCGCAGGGCGCGCTCGAAAACAAATTCGAGTGGGGCGGAGACCTCGGCTCGCCCGACGAAACCTATCTCTCGTCGCTCTACGAACGGCCCGTCATGGTCCATCGCTATCCGGCCAGCGTGAAAGCGTTCTACATGGAGCCCGATCCCCAGCGCCCCGAACTTGCTCTCTGCGTGGACGTGTTAGCTCCCGAAGGCTACGGCGAAATCATCGGCGGATCGCAGCGCATGGCCTCGCACGACCTGCTCCTGCAGCGCATTCACGAGCACAATCTGCCCGAAGAAGCTTTCAAGTGGTATCTTGATCTCCGCAAATACGGCAGCGTCCCCCACTCCGGCTTCGGCATGGGCATCGAGCGAGCCGTAGCCTGGATCTGCGGCTTGGAGCACGTGCGCGAGACGATTCCCTTCCCGCGCATGCTGCATCGGCTGTATCCGTAGAACTTTTCACCGCCGAGACGCAGAGAGCGCCGAGAAATGCGAGAAGGGAAATGCGAGAGAATGACAGGCTTGATGAGATTTCACACCGCATCATCGGCGCGGCCATCGAGGTTCATCGACATCTCGGACCGGGCTTGCTCGAATCTGCCTATCAATCATGTCTGGCTTTTGAACTGAAGCAGCTTGGTTTGAAAGTGGAAGAGCAAAAAACGCTGCCAGTCGTCTATAAACAAGTGAAACTCGATTGCGGCTATCGTCTTGACATGGTCGTGGAAGATGAAATCATCGTCGAAATCAAAGCAATCGAAAAGTTACTTCCCATTCACGAAGCGCAGCTCTTATCGTATTTGAGGCTGGCGAAGAAGAGAGTAGGCCTCCTGATGAACTTCCACGTCCCAGTTCTAAAGAACGGTTTGAAACGAATCGTGAATGAATTCCCAGACCCCGAGCGGGAGAAAAGACAAGCGCCGCAAGCAGAATAAATCAAGAGTTTGGTTTTCTCGGCGCCCTCTGCGTCTCGGCGGTGAATAGGAAGCGTATGGCTCAACGCAGCACGACGTACAGCAGCATCACGCCGCGCCAGATCCGCGTGATCGGTGTTCCTCTTGACCTTGGCCAATCCCGCCGCGGGGTTGACATGGGCCCTTCCGCCGTTCGGGTTGCCGGACTCGAAGCGCGCCTTGAAGCCATCGGGCACGTTGTCGAAGATGCCGGCAACATTTCCGTGGCCATCCCTGAGCAGAAAAAAGCAGGCGCGGCCAATTCCAAATACCTCAAGGAAATCACCGCCACCTGCACCAAGAGCGCCGATATGGTATTGAAGACGCTCGAAGCCGGCAAGGTTCCTCTCATCCTCGGCGGCGATCACTCCGTTGCTGTGGGCACGGTGTCAGGAGTCGCCGAGTTCTACCGCCGCAAGAACCAGAAAATTGGACTGCTCTGGATCGACGCTCACACCGACATGAACACGCCCGACTCTTCCCCGAGCGGCAACGTCCACGGCATGCCGCTCGCCGCGCTCATGGGCCTTCCTCCCGTCGAGCTCGGCAAAATCTACGACTTCTCGCCCAAAGTGCAGCCGGAGAATTGCGTGCTCGTCGGCATCCGCGACGTCGACAGCTTTGAAAAAGAAAACATCCGCAAATCCGGAGTCGAAGTCTTCACCATGCGCGACATCGACGAGCGCGGCATGCGCTCCGTGATGGAGGAAGCTCTCCGCATGGCTGGACACGGCACTGCCGGCTATCACGTCTCACTCGACATGGATTGGATCGATCCCGAAGACGCGCCCGGAGTCGGCACTCCGGTCTGGGGCGGCGCCACGTATCGCGAAGCGCATCTTGCCATGGAAATCATCGCTGATCACGGGCGCATGCTGAGCTTCGAAATCGTCGAAGTGAATCCGGTCATCGACGAGCACAACCAGACCGCCGATTTAGCCGTCGAGTTGGCGCTCTCGGCTTTTGGGAAGAAGATACTGTAGGAACCTGTTGGCAACCTCTATCAGTTGTCATCCCGAGCGAAGCGAGGGATCTGCAGTTCGCCGCAAACTGCAGATCCCTCGCTTCGCTCGGGATGACAATTCCTGATGAGGAATGTTGCTCACTGCACGTCGGACACTTTTCCGTTGATAAACGTAACCTTGAGGTCCTTGTAGACAAAGATCTGCTTGGAGCCAAGATTGACGATCTTGTCGGGGTTCCCGAGCGCGGCTTTCACTTGATCGGGCGTTTGCCCTTTTTCTATCTGCTGAGGCTCGGGCGGGGGCGCTTGTTGCTGCGCTTGTCCTTGAGCTGCACCCTGGTCGCCGCCTTGCTGGTTGTTGCCTTGCTGGTCGTTTCCACCCTGCCCGCCGCCCTGCTGCGCATCGTCACTGCTGATCGATAGCAGCTGCCCGATGACATCTTCCACCTGACCGGCGCTCGCGTTTGCCAAAGCCCCCTTGGGGAACTGGAAAACCACTTGCGCCTTGTTGTAGGTCGGCGGATCGGTTTTGTTACAAGTGTCGCAAGCGACGATTCCCATGGAAACCTTGTCGCTCGCCACGTTGACTTCGATCTTGGTGGGATAGACCTTGTCTCCCACCGCAAACAAGTGGGTGGTCTGTCCCTGCGACTGCGTCTGCGAAAAATGTCCCAGAAGAGACTTTTTTCCCTGCACCAGCAAGCTGCTGGGAGAGTGCACCGTTCCGCCTTCATATTTGGTGGCGAGAACGGTCTGGTCGGAATAAGGCACACCGAGAATTCCGCCCTTTTGGATGGCCAGCAGCGTGCCCGCCTCCACCACGGAATATCCGCCCGTGTCCGACCCCATCTTCACCAGCTTGTACTGCGCGGCCAGTTGCTCCTGTAGAGAAACCGCCTGGGCACTGGCCAGCGACAGCGGAAAGATCGTGGCAGCCAGAAGCACAATCCCTGGAATCAGAGCGTGGAATTTCTGCGACATCGTAAAAACCTCCGGTTCAGCTTTTCCCAAAGTTCGACTCCGAGCAGTGCGCTGAACAGTGAGCGCAGAGTCAGGGAATGTCTCGCCATTTCATTGCAAGGGAGCGTCGTCATCCGACGCTCCCTGTGCTTGATTGATCGGTGAAACCGCCGTTTTACAAGCGGTCGTTCTACAGCCCGCCGCCGGACGATCCCGCCTCCTGCTTGACCTGCGCGTCGGTCTGGTCGGCCGCCTGCTGTTGGTCTTGCAGAGTTTTTTCCGCCGTGGTATCCGGCGCCGGAGGCGGTACATCCGAGGCCTTGGTGGCCGTGTCTGGCGATTTCGGAATACCGCCCGTACCCTGCTTCTTCGCCAGTTCGCCCAAGCCGTTATTGAGTTGTTCCGCGAAGTGGTTTTGCATCTCCTGCAAGTCGTCCACTTTAACGGCTACAGTTTGTCCGGGCGCGCATTCCGACTTCTTGCTCGCCGAAACGCTGGCGTTCACCATCTGATCCGCATCCGGAGTATCGGTGATGCGCGTGATCACGTCACCCGCCGACAGGGCACATTCCTGCCCGTTCGACACTACGGTGAGATCGCTGGCCACCACAAAGGTGCGCCTTGCCGGATCCAGGGCCGGCGGAACTTCGTTGCTGGCATTCGCCGGTGCTGCTGCTTGAGCTGCTGGAGCGGCGGGCGCGCTACTCTGCCCCGCTTGTGCCTGTTGCGCGGCCAACTGCGCCTTTACTTCTTCGGCGATGGCCTGCTTGACCTCGGGAGTCAGTGCCATCTGGCCGCCGCCTCCGCTGCTCGCCTGCGCATCCGCCGCGGCGGCGTCTGCATCTGCGTCAGCCCGGGCCGCGTAGGCCGCCTGCAAGTTCGCCGCAATCAGGTAATCCGTCAGCCAGAACGCCGGCGAAGCATAGACGGGATAAGGTGCGAAAAACCCGCCGTAGAAGCCAAACCACGGAGCTCCTCCCCAACCCCACGCCCCTATACCCCAGACAACTGGTGACGCCCACGGGTTATAGGCCCACCCGTAGAAACCGGGATTGTAGTAGAACCCAGGATAGTAACCGTAGTAGTTACGGCCGCCGTAGTAGTAGCCGCGATATACGCCGGTCCTGTAGTGGCCGTGGTCATAGTACGTGCGCGAATAATAGGAGTGGCCGCCGCGGTTGACGTAGCTGCGCTGCACGTATCCGCCGTGCCGTCCCGTGTTCACGACGCGCGCTCCGTTGTGTTCACCCACAACCGTGCGCCCACCGTGGACCCCATGCTCAATGTGCATGCCGCCGCGATCAATCGAACGAACTTGGCCATTGGGACGGACGCTCGCCTTTCCTCCACCCTTCAGAGAAACGTTCCTGCTTCCTGCCGGCGTATGCCCGCCCGCGGCACCACCTCCAGCGGCGTGCGTGCCCCCAGTGGCGGCGTGCGTGCCCCCAGTGGCGGCGTGCGTGCCCCCAGTGGCGGCGTGTGTGCCCCCAGTGGCGGCGTGTGTGCCCCCAGTGGCGGCGTGTGTG
>DATFNP010000037.1:0-27282 GCA_035266345.1 Candidatus Sulfotelmatobacter sp. | reverse complement strand
AGCAGGGGTCAGGGGTCAGGGGTCAGGGGTCAGGGGTCAGGGGTCAGGGGTCAGGGGTCAGGGGTCAGGGGTCAGGCCTACTGTGTTTACTGGCCCCTGACCCCTAGTCCCTGATCCCTGCTTTATTTCACTGCCAGGCCCCAGGGTTGATTGTCGGTCTGGGTTGCAGGCAGGGGTTGCAGCGAGCCGGTTGCGGGGGTGACCTGGTATTCCGACAGGGTTGCGGACTGGAAGTTGGTCACGAAGAGCCAGTTGTCATCGCTGCGAATGGCAATCGAGATGGGGCCGGCGCCCGTGGCGACCGTCGCCGGATTGCCCGGCGTAAGACTGCCGGAAACCGGGCTGATGCGCAGGATTGAGATCTGGTTCGACAGCGTATCCAGCACATAGAGAGTGTTGCCATAGGGATCCACTACCAGCGGCCCGGGGCCGGTTGAACTGCCGGACAGGCTGAATGGCGAACCAGTGACCGGAACCAAACCCCCGGGTGCAATGGGGGACAGCGTGCACGAAGGGGACTGAGTGGTTGAGCCATTGCAGATGGTGTAGGCACTGACCTTGCCGTTCAGATTGCCACTTACATAGACGAACCGGTTGCAAGGGTCCGCCGCAACACCGGCTGGGACCGCATCGGTGGGAAAGCTAGAAATCATCGTGGCTGAACCGGGATTTGCCAGAGCTCCGGTCGAAGTATTCACCGCGAATTCCCAGACAATATAGTTGGCCTGATCCACCGCGTAAAGGTATTCCGAAGTCGGGGGAGGCGTGCTGGTACACACGGCGGGCTGGGTTCCGTTGATGGGGCCGGGGAAGACGGTGGGAGTCAGGGCCAGAGCCACGAAGTTGTTGGCTTGTCCCGTGCACGAGGGCGGGACGGTGAACGGAGAGCTTGTGGCCGGATCGGTGCTGGTAACCTCCTGGAGGCTGCCGCCGCTGCCGATGGCAAAGACCGAAACAGCACCCGGGGCCGGGAGCCCTGCCATGTCTGTGGTGGCCGCGTCAGACACGAAAAGGAACTTCCCCGCGGAATCCATAGCCAGAGCAACAGGCACGACACTTACTAATTCCTGAACCGGTTGGGTGATTCCCTGGATGGTTTGACAAACCCCAACGTTCGCCTTCTGCAAGGTTATCAACTGGCCCACGGCGGTCATCGTCCCGCTGGAATTTACTTTGAATACGGCGATGCCGGTGGTTGTGCTGCCCGTACCACACTCTGACATATTGGCCGTGACGATGCTGTAAGCGTATGCTCCCGCCGGGTCCACCACCAGGGCAGACGGGATGCCGTTGAGGACACAGGTCAAGTTCGAGGTATCTGCAGGCGGATTGTTCACCGCCGAGACGCTGCCCTTGTTCAGGCTAAAGCTGAAGGTTTCGAGCAGGCCCGAGCCCTGGCTGGTCAACAGGACCAGGCCGTCGGTCGAGCTGTTGTAGGTGGTCCCGCAGGCCACCAGCAAGCCGATTGTCACCAGCACCACTACCCCAAGCAGCCACGCAAATCGGTTCGACATTCTCTGGTTGATCTCCGTCTCTAGTTGATCGTGCTTTAGTGGATCACGGTTGCTGGGGTTACGAGCGCGCGCACCCCCGGCGCCCCGGCAGCCGGGTCCTAGCCATCTGAAAAAAGCGGGAAAATCTCAACCCATTTATGTATCAGGAAAGCGCGGGAAGAGCAAACTCCCACAACGACTTAGTTGGAACCCGGGGAGGGCTGGGGAGTTGCCTGAGCAGGGGGCAGGGGCTTCGCCTCTACGCTTCTTGCCCGGAGGGAACCGGTTCGGGCTGCGGGAGCCTGGATTGACCGCCGGAGATCAGGGGGAGGCGGATTTCTACGCGCAGACCGCCTTCGGCGCGATTGTGGGCGGAGACTCGCCCGCCGTGGAAGCGCACCGCTCTTTCGGTGATGGCCAGGCCCAGCCCTACGCCGCCGGTGAGGCGACCGCGGGCATCGTCGAGCCGGTAGAAGGGCTGGAAGAGCTTCTCCAACGCGTCGGGAGGAACACCGGGTCCGCAGTCGCTCACTTTGAGCACAGCTTGAGGTCCGTTGGGCCCATCCTCGCTGGTCAGTTCGACTTCCACCGAGGTTCGCTCCTGAGTGTAGCGGATGGCGTTGCGCACCACGTTTTCCACGGCGCTGTGCAGGAGCGAGGCGTTGCCGCGGACGCCCCAATCGCCCTCGGGAATCAGGGTGCGGACGTGGGAGTGCCGGGCCTGGGCCTCGAACTCAGCATCTTCGGCGACGTTCTGCACCAACTCGTCGAGCGGCACCGGGGTCGGGGGCACGTGCTGTTCGCCATCTTCAAGACGGGCCAGGGTGAGAATGCGGCCGATCAGTTCGTTGAGGCGGCTGGCTTCGAGCTCGATGCGATCGAGCATTTCAGGGTCGGCAACGTCGGAGCGCTGCCGCGCCAGTCCCAGGGCCACGTTCAGCCGGGCCAGCGGCGATCGGAGTTCGTGGGAAATGTCGTTGAGCAGACGGGATTGCGCCTTCACGAGAGATTCCAGGCGTTCCGCCATGGCGTCGAAGTCACGCAGCAGGCCGGCCACTTCGTCCCGGCGGGCGCTGGCGGGAGCGCCGCTGCGGGCAGAGAGATCCCCTGCCGCCAATTGCCGGGTTGCCGCGCGCAGGCGGACGATGGGCTTGGTGAGGTACCACGACAGGAAATAGCACACGATTCCCGAAGAGATCACCAGCATGATCAGCGCCGGCAGCGGCATGCCGCGAGGACCAATGAACACGCGCCACGGCCCCGGCGGCAGGCCCATGACCAGCGTGTAGCGATGCCTGCCGTCGGAAGAGGCGCGCGATTCGCGCTGCACGGGAGGTGCGGGGATCATAAAGCCATCGCGAGGAACGCGCGGGCCGCCGGCGGCCACGCGCATCGCCCAGTCGGGCGCGGCGCGGCGCGACAGCTCCACGCCGTGCTCGTCGAAAAGATAGGCGCGCACGTGCTGCGTCTCTTCCAGACTCTGCATGTATTGCGACAACTGGGACTCGCCGCCTTCCTCATAAGCAGTGATCGCGTCATTCAACGCCGTGGTGCGAAGACCTTCCCAGGTGGAACTGCGCGGGCGGAATGCCAGGGTGGCAAGAATCGAGAGCACGACGAACAGGGCCAGGGCCGCCCAGAAGGAAAGGAAGATTCGGAGAAAGAGGCTCTTCATGAAGTGGCCTTCGACTTCTCCCGCGGGCGGGCAAAAATATAGCCTACGCCGCGAACGGTCTTGATGTGTTCGTCGCTGTCGGTGTCGCCCAGTTTCTTGCGCACCTTGCTGATGTGCATATCAATGCTGCGGTCAAAAGGCGAGAACTTGCGGCTGAGCACGGCGTTGACCAGGCGCTCGCGCGGCACCACGCGGCCTGCCTCGCGCAGCAAGACTTCCAGGAGATTGAATTCGACTGAGGTAAGGTCCACGGGCTTGCCGTCGAGGCGCACAGTGCGCGTGGCAGGGTCGAGTTCGAGGTCGCCCACGCGGACGATCTCTGGCGCCGCGGGCCCCCCGTTGCCGTCGGCGCGAGTGCGCCGCAGAATCGCCCGGATGCGGGCCACCAGTTCGCGGGGATTGAAAGGCTTGGGCAGATAGTCGTCGGCGCCGATCTCGAGGCCGACGATGCGATCCACATCTTCGCCACGGGCCGTCAGGAGCAATACCGGCAGCCGCGAGGTAGCGCGAATCCGGCGCAGCACTTCAAAGCCGTTGATGCCAGGCAGCATGACATCGAGGATAGCGAGCAGGTACTCGCCGGCGGTGGCCTTCTTCAGTCCGCTCTCGCCATCATGCACGCACTCGACCGCAAGGCCTTCGGCCTGCAAGTACTCCCCGACCAGGTGGCAGAGCTCGACGTCGTCGTCTATGACCAGAATTCGTTCCATGGCTGACATCATTGTGCACCTTCATTCATTGTGCACCAGGGGGAAAACCGCCCGAAGTAAAGAATTGTCAAAGCCGGTGCCCGAAAAGCAAGGTTGCCGGAAATGGGGCGGTTGACAAAACTTTACGCTGGTTGACTGACTCTTTACCGCCGCGGGGCGGTAATCCGTGTTCTTATCAGAGAAAGCAAAATCCCCGGAATCCATCAGGGAAGAAATTTAGGAGTTACCAATGAAATCGATTCGTTTTCGCTTCTTGATCGCGGCCCTAGCCGTGCTGCTGGGCACAGCCATCGCAAAGTCCCAGACGGCCACCGACGCACCGCCGCCGCCTCCCATGCATGGCCACGGCCATCAGTTCGGAATGGGCGAGCACATGATGGGATTCTACGCTGACTATCTGAACCTGAGCGATGCGCAGCAGACGCAGATGAAGGCCGTCCTGCAGAAGGAACATCCGGCGATGAAGCCACTGTTCCGGCAGTCGCGCCAGATCGAGCGTCAGCTTCGCCAGTACGTGGAAGGCACGTACGATGAGGCCAAAGTTCGCGCTCTAGCGACACAGAAGGCACAGGTGGAAGTGGAACTGACGGTGCAAAAGACACGTATTCACAACGAACTGTTCCAGGTGCTGACGGCAGACCAGCAGGCCAAGATGAAAGAGCTTGAGGCCCGCCACGAAGCTCGCATGCAGAAGCACATGCAGCAAGCGCCGCCGGCTCCTCCGGAGGAATAATCCTGAGGGGGTGGAACTCCTTAAGGGAGTTCTTCATCAAAGGCGCGACGCCCGCCGTCACGCAACGTGACCGGCCTCGCGCCGAGGACGTGGAGACACTCGCGAATGATGAGTGATTCGTACATGCTCGACGCCAGCTGGGTTTTATTCGGTGTATGGAGCGTGATCGTGGCCGCGGTCAGCGTGGCCGCTTTCGGGCGCGAACTCCTTCCCTTCCGGGCGCAGCTTGACTCACCGCAAAATGTGCCCCCTACAGATCACGCACGGCCTGCCGGATCTGACGCACGCTAGCTCTTGATTCTGCTGCCGGATCGAAGCCCGGCCAGCGCCAAAGCGAGACCCTGAATGCCCCGCCGAATTTCTTTGGCGTCTATAGCGGCAAACCCCAACTGCAACCCTTCGGGCGCGTCTTTTCCGTAACTGTAGCGATTCAGCGGCGTCACTTCCACACCTCGCTGGGCCGCGGCGGCAGCGGCTGACTCGCTGCTGATCGCGGGGCACAACCACCCGACAGTCTGTAAGCCGGCTTCCACGTTTGAGATGTTCAACATACCGGTGAGTTCGCCCTTCGCCTCTTTCAGCAGGACCGAGAGCCGCTCGGCATAGACCTGACGCATGCGCCGGAGGTGGCGTCCGAAGTGGCCTTCCACTATGAAGTCGCTGAGCACGAGTTGCTCCAACAGGGGCGTGTGCCGGCTGGTTAGCGACTTGATGGCTTCCAGGCGCTCCAGCAGATCCGGAGGCGCGACCAAATATCCCAGTCGCAGGGACGGAAACAGCACTTTGCTGAAGCTGCCGGCGTAGAGCACCGACCCACTGCGGTCAAGGCCTTGCAGTGCCGGAATCGGCCGCCCGGAATAGCGGAATTCGCTATCGTAGTCGTCCTCAAAAATTACGGCGCCGGACTGCCGCGCCCACTCCAACACCTGCAAGCGCCGCGGCAGGGTCATGGTCGCTCCCAAGGGAAACTGGTGCCCCGGAGTGATGTAAAGCAGCCGTACTCCACGCCGGGGAAGTTCGCGGACTCTGATGCCGTCATCATCCACGCCTGCGGCACGAATCTTCGCGCCGAATGCGCGAAAAGCTAAAGCTGCGCCGGGGTATCCGGGACTCTCCAGGCAGACAACCTCTCCGGGATTGAGGAAGAGCCTCGCGGCCAGATCAAGCGCCTCCTGCACTCCGGAGAGGATCGCCACCTGCTCAGCGACGCAGCGCACGCCGCGCGATGTGCCTAGATATTGGGCCACGGCCTGGCGGAGCGGGAGAAATCCCAGTGCGTCGCAGCGCATCAGTTGATTTCTCGAAATGTGCCGGGCGCGGCGGGCAGTGATCTGCGCCCACAGAGAAGTCGGAAAAAGATCCAGCGCCGGAAGATTGGAACGGAAGGCACGGGTGGGACGGTTCTCATAGCCGGGGAACAGCCTAACGCGCCGGCCATAGCCGGAGAACCTGCGGCGTGGTGTCGCTGGGGAGGATGGTCTCTGCCCTTCGCCAACCCTGACGCGAAGTAATTCCTCGGGCAGGACTTTGCTGACGTAAGTGCCCGATCCGACGTTGCCTTCCACGTAGCCCTCGGACTTCAGTTGCTCGAAGGCGTTGACGATCGTTCCTCGCGACAATGCGTATTGCCCCGCCAGATCACGGGTAGCGGGGAGCCGCGCCCCGGGGCGCAAGCGCCCGTGCAGGATTTCGGAGCGCAGAGAGTCATACAGCCAGCGATAGGCGGCGATTCCGCGGATGCGCGGCGGAAGAACCAGTTCGAAGGCCGTGGTCCGCTTGGGCATAACAGTGGTACATCCATATTATAACAATATGGACCTTGTGCATGATCCACTATGTCCCTACTCTGGAGGCGTCAGGAGAACTTGCAATGACAGCCTTCACAAAGTCAGCCCGCAGCGCCGTGACGATTCTGTGTGGCGCGGTCTGGGCGAGTTGTTTCGTATGGGCTCAGGCTTCCGCCGCGGCCCCTCCTTCAGGCACGAAGGACCGAGCCCGCGTCATGCTTGCCAGGACTCTCCCTAAATTGGATGGTGCCCACTTGCGAGCAACACTGGTGGAAGTCAGCTATGGGCCGGGAGAGGCTTCGCCGCCTCACAGCCATCCTTGCCCGGTGATTGGTCACGTGGTCGAAGGAACTATCCGCACACAAGTTAAAGGCGAACCCGAAATGATTTACAAGGCGGGCGAAAGCTTCTACGAGCCGGCGGGAGGAGTTCACATGGTATCGGCGAACGGCAGCGCCTGGGAACCGGCGAAGTTCATTGCGCTGTTCGTTTGCGATCACGAAGCGCCGCTCAGCACGAATGTGCCGCAGGGCGCGGAATCGAAAGGAAAATAGTCATGAACAGCAGCCCGAGGATCACGCCTACCGCCTCGGCCAACGCCTTGGCAGGCGCAACCGCACAAACACGCGTCCTGAATTGGGAGCGCATCGGAATCCTCTACGCCAGGGTCGCGCTCGGGACGGCTTTCCTGGCCGAAGTCGCAGATCGCTTCGGACTCCTGGGCAAGCATGGCGGCTGGGGAAACTTCGCCAACTTCACCAGGTACACGGCGGAGGTCAACTCGTTCATGCCCGCATCTACCATTCCGTTCCTGGCATGGGCAGCTACGGTGGCCGAAACGTCGCTGGGCATCGGGCTGATTCTTGGTCTCTGGCCGCGCTGGGTGGCACTCGGCACCGCCTTGTTGTTGGCGGTGTTTGGCGTGGCCATGGCGATTTCCTTCGGGCTCAAGTCTCCGATGGACTATTCCGTGTTTTCCGCATCCGCCGGAGCGCTGTTGGTTGCGCTGTACGAGAACCGCAAGTCCGGAGCCCACTCGTGAACACTTTTTGTGGTGCGTGACGTGGAGAGAGCATGAACGAGCTAAGACACAGATCGAACTGGGGCCGGTTCGTCGGATCAACAGACTGGCTCCTGGTCGCGATCCCCGGACTCATCTGGGGCGCGTCGTTTCTTTTCATCGCCGAGGGATTGAAGGCGACCGGGCCCAACGGCGTTGCCTTCGTCCGTCTGTTCATCGGATTGGTGACCTTGGCACTGTTTCCCGCCGCACGCAAACCAGTCGAGCGCTCAGCATGGCCGGCCATCGCCCTAGTGGGTGTTTTGTGGTTCGCCTTTCCGCTGAGCATGTTTCCACTGGCAGAGCAGAGGGTGTCTTCGGCGCTGACCGGCATGTTGAACGCCGTGGTCCCACTGTTTACCGCCATCGTTGCCTCGGCGATCGCCGGTCGAGTTCCGGAACGCCGGGTGCTGGTGGGGTTGGCCGTCGGATTGGCCGGTGCCGGGCTGGTTGCCTGGCCAACGATCCATGAAGGTCACAGCAGCGTCGTGGGTGTTTTGTTGATCCTGGCGGCGGTTGTCTCTTACGGATTCGCGCTGAATGTTGCCCGGCCCTTGCAGCAGCGGCATGGAGCACTTCCGGTGATACTGCGCGCGCAGATTGTGGCCGTGGTGTTGACCGCGCCACTGGGCGTTCCTGAGGTACTTGCTGCGCGTTGGTCGCTGACGCCTTTCTTCTCGTTACTGATGCTAGGAGCGTTCGGGACCGGGGTCGCATTCGTGTCGCTGGCGACAGCCGCGGGAAGAGTTGGAGCGACGCGGGCGTCGTCCGCGGCGTTCTTGATTCCTCCGGTCGCGCTCCTGCTCGGAGTCCTGGTGCGGGGCGAATATGTCGCCCCACTCTCGATCGCCGGCAGCGTGGTCTGCGTGGTTGGTGCGTGGTTCATGCGGCGCACGCAGGCTGGTCCTGAGTACAAAGCCTCTCAGTCGCCGGCTCTCATCGTCCGGAGGGGCGAATCGTGCAGTTAGAACGAACTCAAAGCTGCGCCGAAGGGTCACTTCGGCGGCCTGGGAGGAAGAACATGTTTCGTATTCTCCGAGCCAGCGCCGCGATCATCATTTTGCCGGTGTTATTCATTTCACTGGCACAAGCGTCGGATGACGACCTTCTCAAGGCTCGTGAAACGGTCTGGCGGGCCTGGTTCGCCGACGACGTGAAAACGCTTCGCGCCCTGGTGCCTTCGGACACGATTGTGATCAGCAGTGGCGAGGGAAAGTGGAAGAACCAGGCGGACGTGTTCCGGACGGCAGATGAGTTTCACGCGGCCGGCGGAAAGCTCATCCGGCTCGAATTTCTTCGCACCGAAATTCAGCGTTTCGGCGACGTGGCCATTGTGTGGAGCGAGTACGTCGTCGAAACGGAAACGAAGGGGAAACGGTCGCTGAGTTCGGGACGCGTCACGGAGGTCTTTGTGCGACGCGACCGGCGATGGGTTAATCCGGGCTGGCACACCGACTCGGAAAAGTGAACGCCCGGGAAAAACTGCACCCTGCCTGCTAGAATTTCATCTACTGAACCTGCATGTTGCTGAAAAGCCTGCGCCCGCTCCTGCCCTACCTGAAACGCTACCGCTGGGGATACGTAGCGGGCACGGTGTGCGTTCTGCTGACCAACGGTATCTGGATCCTGTTTCCGCTGGTGATCGGCAAGGCTGCCGACGATCTGCATGCCGGCGTAACCCGCCACAAACTGCTGCTCTACGCCGGAATATTGCTCGCCATCGCCATCAGCAAGGGCACCTTCCAGTTCCTCACACGCTGGATTGTGATCGGCGTCTCGCGCGATATTGAGTTCGATCTGCGCAACGACCTGTTTGCGCGCCTGGAAGGGCTCTCCTACTCCTACTACCAGCGCCACCGCACCGGCGACATTATGGCGCGGGCCACCAACGACCTGAACGCGGTGCGCATGCTGCTGGGCCCCGCGATTATGTACTCGGCCAATACCCTCGTCTACACGGCGGGCGCGCTGGCGTTCATGATCTCCATCAGTCCGTGGCTGACGCTGTTCACGTTCCTGCCGCTGCCTGCGGTGAGCATCGTGATTCAGACGTTCGGCCGCCGGATTCACGACCGCTTCGAGAGAATCCAGGCCATGTTCTCCGACATCTCGGCGCGGGCACAGGAAAACTTCTCGGGAGCGCGGCTGATCCGGGCCTACGTGCAGGAAGACGCAGAAATTCGAGCCTTCGAAACCGAAAACAAAGAATACATCCGGCGCAGCCTGAAGCTGGTGCGGCTCATGGGCATGCTCTGGCCCACGCTCGAACTCATGCTGGGCTGCGCGGTCGTGCTGGTGTTGTGGCTGGGCGGGCGCGAAGTGCTGATGGGGCAGGCAACGCTGCCCCTGGCTTCGCATCTCGGAATTTCGGTTGACGGAGTTGAGACTCCCGGGATCACAACGACTCTGTTGCTCTCCGGCTCGATGAGCGTGGGGCAATTCGTTTCCTTCAGCACTTACATGATGCAGCTCACGTGGCCGATCATCGCTCTGGGCTGGGTGATCAACATCTTTCAGCGCGGCACGGCGTCGTTGATCCGCATCAACGAAATCATGCAGGAGCAACCGGAGATCAAAGACGAGGCGGGCGCGCAGGATCGCGAGATTGAAGGCGAGATCGAGTTCCGCGGGCTCAACTTCAGCTACGAAGGGAAACAGGTTCTCGACGACGTGAACCTGCGCGTCCGCGCCGGCAGCAGTTTGGCCATTGTCGGGCCGACGGGATCGGGCAAGACGACTCTGGTCAGCCTGATTCCGCGCATCTACGATGCGGAGCCCGGAACGGTCCTGATTGATGGCCGGCCCATTCGCGAGTATTCGCTGGCGTCGCTGCGGCGGAGTATTGGATTCGTGCCGCAGGAAACGTTCCTGTTCAGCGACCGCATTCGGGAAAACATCGCGTTAGGCGTGGACTCGGCCACGGACGCAGCGATTCACGAGGCGGCCGAGGCAGCCAATATTGCGGCAGACATCGAGAGCTTCCCCGAAAGCTACGAAACGATGGTGGGCGAACGCGGCATTACCCTTTCCGGCGGGCAGAAGCAGCGCACGGCGCTGGCGCGCGCCCTGATTCGCAACCCCAAGATTCTGATTCTGGACGACGCGCTCTCAAGCGTGGACACCCATACCGAGGACAAAATCCTGAACCACCTGCGCGACGTGATGCAGGGCCGGACGACCATTTTTATTTCGCATCGCGTCTCAACCGTGCGCAACGCCGACCGCATCGCCGTGCTGCACGGCGGAAGTATCGTCGAACTCGGAACCCACGACGAACTGCTGGCCTTGAACGGCTACTACAGCGACCTGTATAACAAGCAACTGCTGGAAGAAGAGCTGGCCGAAGTGTGAGCATGGCCTCGTGCGGGGAAACAGCCGCCCTGGGCGGTCCGGTGGAGCTCGGCTGATGTGTCCACGATTTCAGGCGTCTTCTTCTTCAGCACATCTCCCCATTGGAGGCATTGCATCTTGAAGCCATCCGAGAATACCCGCCCGGCGAGCCGCTGGCAGGGCGGACGCTACCATCCCCACGAAACGCAGCGCATGCTTGCCCTGGAGGGCGTCGAGTTAGCTTCGTTTTGGCGCCGGGGCGCAGCTCTACTAATAGACACTGTCACCGTCTCGGCAATCTTCGTTTGCCTGGTGATACCGATTGCGCTGTGGGACATAAAGCATCACATAGACATGCACTTCAATTTCAATCCCTTCGAAAACTGGTACAGCACGATCTTGCCCGTCCTCTATTGCGGCCTGGTTGTGTGGCGCAGCAACGGACTCACTCTGGGAAAATGGCTGACCGGGATTCGCATCGTGGCCCTGGGACGTGACCGAATCAGTTTGTGGCAGTCGGTAGAGCGGGCCTTGGGATATGGCGCATCGCTGCTGGAAGCGGGATCCGGTTTCTTTCAATATGGCGTTCATCCCAACAAGCAAACCGTGCATGACCGCATTGCAGAGACCATTGTGGTGCGTGTGCGGAAGTGAAGCGGCCGGGTCGTGAGGCGTGAACGCTGTTGACAATCTTCAGACAACGCCGAGAACTGGGCCATCTAGACTTCATATCCGGGGAGAAGTACATATCCCATCATGCAGCGGGTGAACACGGCTGAAATCCTCGATTCGGACGATTGTCCTCCTTCTGAGGTCGAAGCGTCGCTCCGCGATTTGAGCCGCATCAACCGCTGGTTCGGGGGCGTCGCTACGACGCGCAGCCTGATCAGGCGCGTGGCTGCGGCAACGGGGAAGAAGCATTTCTCTGTGCTGGAAGTGGCGGCGGGATTCGGCGAGGTGCCGAAGGTTGCCGGCGAGCAACTGACCCGCGAGGGGATCACGCTGGATGTGGCCCTTCTCGATCGTGTGCAGTCACACCTGCTGCCGGGGAATCACTCCGTGGTTGCCGATGCGCTCGCGCTTCCCTTCCCGGACGGCGCTTTCGATCTGGTGAGCAGCAGCTTGTTCGCGCATCATCTGGAGCCGGCCGAACTGGCACGCTTCGCGAAGGAAGCATTGCGCGTGAGCCGCTGCGCCGTGCTGATCAATGATCTGGTGCGGCATCCGCTGCATCTGGCTCTGGTGTACGCGGGCTTTCCGCTGATGCGGAGTTACGTGTCGCGGGTGGATGGGGTGGCGTCGGTGCGGAGGGCGTATGTGCCGGAGGAGATGCGGGAGATTCTATCGGACGGCGTTGAGCTTCCCGGGAAGGTTGAGATCTCGCGGCATTACCTGTTCCGCATGGGTGTGATCGTGTGGAGGTCAGCGAGCGGGTCGAACTTTGCAAGCGAGAGGAGGGCCGGTTGCCTGTGATATGGCGATGTTACACCAACTGACCTGAGATGCAGTCCCGCTAGTCCCCACCAAGGCTGCCATGCTCATGTAATCTTGGTATGTTCCTTTGCACTGCCGGGACTGACGAGAATGGAAGTCCGCAAACCGAAGACTCTTGAAGATTTTCCGAAGTTTGTAGTGACCGCCGTCCGTCGCGGCCCGACGGCGGAGGCGGGATACACCTATTTCGAGCTTGAGGGCAGTTTTGATCGCAGCATCGAGAGCACAGGCCCACAGTGGTTTTGGCTCTTGTTCGGAAAACGCGGATGCCTTTGCGCAGGCGTGCAGTCGCTTAGCAAGGAAACAAAGGCAGCCGTTCTGACCTTTGAGGCGACAGACGAACCAGACATTGTCGGACACACGCTTGCTTATCTGAGCCCTTACTGGCAGGCGTTCCACGTGTGGATGGTGCTTGATCCAGACTGGGGTTGGGAAAAGAAGCAGTTCCTTGGGGCTGACGCTGTAGCGCAGGACTTTGAATCAAAGGACGTATCGATCATAGAAGGCCGCGAAGTGAAATTCTGGACGAAGCTGAGTCGCGCCGACCCTCAGCGGGGTCTAAGTCGTAACTATCCATCAGAGAACCAGACGTCGACTCCGAGCGGCGGGACCAGATTGGTTCCTTCCGGTTGGGATCACGAGCACTGCGAACTGTGCAATTCTCATATTGATGTTGGGATGTTCGGATACTGTGATCCAGATGAGCGTTGGATGTGCGAAAAATGCTATGGACGATATGTAATGGACCGCGACCTAGCATTTGTAGACGAGCTCTAACCCGATGGCCGCAAGCACCGCGACAATGTTCGATTGTCGTAAACCAGCCAAAACTGGACAGCCGAGGCGGCTGTCTCCACATGAGCCTTGCTGCTTTCCACTTGAGTGTTGCCGGACCCAAATTGCAACTAGCGCACGACCAGCACTTCCCTCACGTTGTCTCTGGCGAGGAAGAATTTGATGGAGGCGAAGTCGCGGAAGAGGGTTTCGATGTGGCGATTGTTGAAGACGCGCTGCAGGCGGAAGCCGTCTGCGATGGCGGTGTGTACCGCGCCGGTGGGCCCGCGGCGCGCTTCGCGTTTCAGCACGATGCGCTGCATTTCGAGCGTATCTTTTCCCACAATGTGAAAGCGGTAGCAGGGAGAATCGGGGCCGGCGTCCTTGGTGTGGAAAAAAGCCAGCAGCACGCCGCCGGGCTTCAGCACCGACCAGAAGCGTCCCATGACCGGGCGGACGAGGCTTTCGTCCAGATAATCGGGCAAGTTCCAGCACAACACGGCGTCGAAGTGAGCCGCCGGGTACACCAGGTTGTCGGCCAGGAACTGGCGGCTGTCGAGAATGGCATTCCCCTCTTCGTCTTTGGTGACCAAGCTGGGATCGGTGGAGGCGACGAGAAGATCTTCGCTGTAAATCTTGTGGCCGAGTCCGGTGAAAAAACGGATGTTGGTGGCCGAGGTGGAACCCAGATCGAGCACGCACAACGGCTCATCGCCCTCCCACAGGCGGGCGAGTTCGCCGAGCCCGCTGGAACGGCGCGTGAGCTTCTGGGCCGGAGGAGGCGCTTCTGCCTCGGGTCCGCCCGATGGGCCGCGAAAGAGCTTCATGAAGTTCTGCGTTACTGATGCCACTCTAACCTGCTAACGTGAAAAGGGAAAGTTACTTTCCTGCGGCCTTTTCTGCCCGCCCCTGAATGTCCACTTTGCCCTTCAGGTAGGCGCCTTCTTCAATGGCAATGCGCTGCGTGGTAATGTCGCCGGTAACCACCGCCGACTTGCGCAACTCGACCCGCTCGCTGGCCAGCACATTGCCCTCCAGCTTGCCCTGCACCACGATTCCCTTGGCGTCCACGCTGGCCTTGACCTGTCCGTTGGGACCGACGGTGAGGCTGTTGTTCTTGAGGGCGATGCTGCCCTCCACGACGCCATCCACGTAAAGGTCTTCGCTGCCAGATAATTCGCCTTTGATCACCACAGACTTGCCAATCTGCGCCAAATCGCCCGACAACGGAGCACTCATGAACGTTCTCCTTCGAACACGGGATACCGCATGACCAGGGATACTAGGAAGGCCAGGTACCGGAAGGTCTGCGCCACTGCCAATGACTATACCCAACCGTCGGAGCGCGCGGCAAGCGAAGGAATGTGCAAGATCGGGACGAAACTGCACGAAAGGGCATGGAACTCTGGCCCATGGACGGTGGCGAAGTCACGCCCGCCTGCGGCTGCAGCGCGAATTGCTACACTAATACACAAATGCACAACAACCGGAAGCGGCTGGCGGCGTATCTGGCGATTGCCACGCTTCTCCTAACGGTGACCGCGGTAACGGCCTTGCCGGCCCAAGCCCCGGCAGCGCCTGCGATGCCGGCTGGCGAACTGGTGCGGGCTGCGGTGGCGAACGAAGTAGCGGCGGCGAACAACACCGCCGTCAAGCACCTGTTCCGGTCGCGGAAACAGACTCCCAAAGGATCGCAAACCCATCTCTACGTGGAAACCGACGATGCCATGGTGGGGGTGCTGATTGCAGTTAACGATGAACCGCTGACTCCGGCGCAGCAACAGGGCGAGGCCAGCCACCTGGCGTGGCTGATGAACAGTCCCGACCAGCTCCGCAAGAAGAAGGCGCGCGAAAAGGAAGATGCGGACCGGACTTTGCAAATCGTGAAGGCGCTACCTGACGCCTTTCGCTACGAATACGCCGGCACGGAGCCCAGCGCAGAAGGCATGGGCACGGCGGGCACCGAATTGGTGCGGCTGAAGTTCACGCCCAATTCCTCGTACTCACCGCCCTCGCGCGTGGAGCAGGCGCTCGCCGGGATGCAGGGATACTTGCTAATTGACGCCTCCAGCCGGCGCATCGCCCTGATTGACGGCACACTGTTCCGGGACGTCACGTTCGGCTGGGGCATCATTGGCCGCCTCGACAAAGGCGGGCATTTTCTCGTGCGGCAGGCCGAGGTCAGCAGCGGCGCGTGGGATATCACGGAAATGAACCTGAATATCACGGGGAAGATTCTGCTGTTCAAGACCCTCAGCATGGTGTCGGATGAAGTGTTCAGCGATTTCCAGCGAGTGCCCGACAAGCTGACGTTCGCCCATGGTGTGCAACTGCTGAAGGCAGAGCAGGAGAGGCTGGCGCACAACGGGCACGGGCCCGAACGCTCCGAGCAGAAGAAAAATCCGCGGTAACGGCTAGCCGGCGCGCAGCGTTTCTTCCCTCACGGTCAACTTCTCAATCCAATCTGGTTTGATTCGATAGCCTGTGCCGGGCTGGTCGCTGATGGCGATCATTCCCCGGGGCGAGACTTCCACCTCGGGGTCAATGACGTCCTCTTTCCAATAGCGTTTCGAGGCGGAAACGTCGCCGGGCAGGCTGAAGTTCTGCAAGGTGGAGAGTGCAATGTTGTGGGCGCGGCCGATGCCGGTCTCGAGCATGCCGCCGCACCAGACGGGAATCTTCTGAGACTGGCACACGTCGTGAATGCTGAGGGCCTCGGAGAAGCCGCCGACGCGGCCGACTTTGACGTTGATAATGCGGCAGGCGCCGGTTTCGACGGCGAAGGCGGCAGTGCGGGCGCTGACGATCGATTCGTCGAGGCAGATGGCGGTTCGCAGTTCTTTTTGCAGGCGGGCGTGGTAGTAAATTTCATCGTCCCACAGGGGCTGCTCGATCATCAGCAGGTTGAACTGGTCGAACTTGCGCAGATGCTCGACCTGATCGAGCGTGTAAGCGGAATTGGCGTCGCAGCTCAGCGTGATGTCGGCCCAGCGCGAGCGGATGCGTTCGAGCACATTCACGTCCCAGCCCGGTTTGACCTTGATCTTGATGCGGCGGTAGCCGGCGGCCAGTTCGGTCTGGATTTTTTCGAGCAACTGCTCGACCGAATCCTGAATGCCGATGGAAACGCCGCAGGGAATTTCGTGGCGCGTGCCGCCGAGCAGTTTCCAAAGCGGCTGCTGCTTCTGCCGGGCTTCGGCGTCCCACAGTGCGTTTTCGAGGGCGGCCTTGGCCATGCGGTGGCCGCGAACTTTGGCGAGGAGCGCCGGACATTCGCGGGCGGATCCGACCGTCTTGCCCAGGAGCACCGGAACGAGATAGCTCGTCATAGTCAGCCAGCTGCTCTCAATCCACTCGCTGCTGTAGAACGGGTCTTCCCCGCTCACGCACTCTCCCCACCCGTCAATGCCTTCACAGTGGGCAGTGACCAGCAGAATGCGGCGGCTGTAGGTGCGGCCGAAGCTCGTCTCGAAAAAATGGACGAGCGGCATATGAATTTCGCGGAGAGTGATGGCTTCGATCTTCATAATTCAAGGTTTCAAGGTTTCAAGGTTGCAAGGTTGCAAAGTTTCAAGGTTTCAAGATCTTATCGCCGCGGGTTTCCGTTTGAAACCTTGAAACGTTGAAACATTGAAACCTACTCCTGCGACGCGTACGACCATTTTTCGTCCCAACGCCCCAGCAGGAATCTGCCGTTGCCCTTGGGATCGCGCTCGTAGCCCAGCACGGTCAGACCCTGGGGAAAGGCGCGCAGAAACTCTTCGCGATTGCGCTCCTGCAATTGCTGCGCCTGGCCGCGGGTTTCGAGCGCGGCCTTCCAGGCGTAGATCTGTTCCGGCACGGTAATGCTCGATACGCACTGGAACGCCGGATTCCTGCCCGTGGCCAGCAAGGTTTCGACCCGCTTCGACTTCAACCACCATTCGGCGATCAGGCGGTCGCTCGGCAGTCCTCCCTGCAAGGGCGACGACGTGATGCCGTACTGGTTGATGGTATAGCGGCGCGCGATGGCACCCAGCCTTTCGATGTTGAGATATGCATTCTTGATTTCGAGGGGATCGAACGTCCACTCGATCAGGCCGATGCCGCGGGCCAGCGCGTCTTCGCGCTGCAGCAGTTTCAGGCGGCGGCCCAGGCCTCCATTGCGATGGTCTTTTCTGACGGCGAGCATGTGCGAATGCAGATAGATGTGGCCGGAGCGAGTGCCGGGGACCGAAAGTGCGAAGCCTACCATCTCGTTGCCCGAGAAAGCGCCCACGACCTGGCCGCCGACCTTGTCGGCCACCACGAACATGCGCAGCGGCACCAGTTCGGCGTCGGAAAAATTCCAGACTTCTTTTTGCAACGCGACACAGGCGCGCAGCTCATCGAGGCCGTGACAGCGGCGGATGACGATGGGATCGGGGCTCACGCCTGCGTCTCCTCGTGCTGTTTCTCTTCGCTCTGTTTCTCTTCGCGCTTGGCCTGCTGCCATAGAGACTCTAGTTCCTCCATCGGTGCCTGGTCGGGGGAGCGTCCGCTCTCGCGTAGACGGTCTTCCATCCATTGGAAGCGTCGCTTGAACTTGCGATTGGTCTTGCGCAGGGCGGACTCCGCATCCACCGACAAATAACGGGCGATGTTGACCAGGACGAAGAACAGATCGCCCACTTCTTCTTCCAGACGGGCCTGCAGCGGCTCGGGGACAACGGTTCGTCCCGACCCCGCCGTGCCGCGGCCCTGCGGACGCGGTCCGGGTGCGGGGAATTCTTTGAGCTGGGCGCGCAGTTCGTCGGTTTCTTCGCGCAGCTTGTCGAACAGGCCCTCGACATCCGGCCAGTCGAACCCCGCCTGCGCGGCGCGAGAACTCAGCTTGTGCGCCTCCAGCAGTGAGGGCATGGCCGACGAAACGCCGTCGAGGATGGAATGCTTTTTGTTGGTGTCCCCTCCGGTGGCTTCCCCGCTATTCTGCCGCTTCTTTCTTTCTTCGACCTTCAATGCATCCCAGTTGCGCTTTACTTCGGCGGCGGTATCGGCCTTGGTATCGCCGAAAACATGGGGATGGCGGTTAATGAGCTTGGTGGAGAGCCGGTCGAGCACGTCGTCAATGGAAAATGAAGCCTGCTCCTTGGCCATTTCCGCGTAGAACAGCACCTGCAGGAGCAGGTCGCCCAGTTCGCCGGCCAGTTCGGGCCAGTCGCGATTATCAATAGCTTCGAGGACTTCGTAGGTTTCTTCGAGCGTGTAAGGCTTGATGGAATCGAAGGTCTGTTCGCGGTCCCAGGGACAGCCGCCCGGAGCGCGCAGGCGCTCCATGATGGTGACCGCGCGTTCGAAACGTTCGCCGGTGGTGGACATTCGGCAACCAATGTAAATGACGGCGGATGGAAGATTCAATCGGCACGGGGGAAACTGCAGCGCAAATAAAGTTACTTCAGGCATCACCTTGGAGGTCTCCAGAGGCACCCGGCGCCAGGTTACCGCGTGGGACCAACGTCACCTTCATCTGGAGGCCTCGGAGGGGCACAATAGTGGGGGCAAAGATTTGCACAGTGACGGCCCGTTTTGGAACGATTAGCAACTTGCGAATCCGGGATAATCGAATCCAGCATAATTAGTTCAGGAGTGGCACGACCAGGATTTCCCGTCTAATTTCATGGCTTTAGCGGTCAAACCTCGAGCGCCGTTGGAGGGCCAGCACTTTCATGTGGTGGTCATTGGCGGCGGTATCAATGGAGTGGCGGTGGCGCGCGAGTGTGCCCGCGCCGGAAAGCGCACGCTGCTGGTGGAGCAGAACGATTTCGCCTCCGGCGTAACCAGCCGCTCCACACGGGTCATCCACGGTGGGCTGCGCTATCTGGAACACGGCGAACTGGAGCTGGTGCGCGAGTCGGTGCGGGAACGCGAACGGCTGCTGCGGGAGCGGTCGCACCTGGTACATCCCGTGCACTTCCTGTTCCTGCTGAATGAACAGAGCCAGCGCAGCGCCCTGAAAGTGCGCGCCGGGCTGTGGCTCTACCAGCGCTTTGCGGGCAAGAATCCCAGCGCCCTGAGCGAGATGGAACTGAAGCGCGTGGAACGGGCGCTGGACTCCGGCCATAAGTGGACGATGCTCAATTACGAAGACGCGCAGTGCGAGTTTCCCGAGCGCCTGGTCGCCGAGTGGCTGACGGAAGCGGCCGAAGCGGGAGCGGTGGTCCGCAATCATTGTGAAGTGCTGGCCGTGGATGTAGCGCACGGGCGGGCGCGTGGCGTGCTGTTGCGGGACCGCACCTCCGGCAAGGACGAGCGGGTCGAGGCCGGATGGATCCTGAACTGCACCGGCCCGTGGGCGGACCGCGTTTGTCAGCGGTCTTCGGTCCGCACGGCGCAGCCGATGCTGGGCGGGGTGCGCGGATCGCACATTGTTCTGCCGCGGTTTCCGGGGTCACCGAGTGCGGCGCTTTATAGCGAGGCTGCCGACGGCCGTCCGGTGTTTGTCCTGCCCTGGAACGATCAGATTCTGGTCGGCACCACAGAGGTGCCGGATACGGGAGATCCCGGAAAAACCACGCCTTCGCAGGAAGAAATCCAGTATCTGCTGCGCGCCGTGACGCAGCTGTTTCCCAAGGCGAAGATTTCACCGCGCGACATCAGGTACGCATTTGCGGGAGTGCGTCCGCTGCCTAACTCGCCCGGGAACAAGCCTTCGGCGGTGACGCGGCGGCACTTCCTGCATGATCACACCGAGGAAGGCGCGGCCAAAATGATTTCCGTGATCGGAGGCAAGCTCACCACCGCGGCCTCGCTGGCCCGCGAGTGCGCGCGCAAGATCGGCATTGCGGTCGCCGAGCCCGAAGCGGTTGCCATGGGCCCCGGCACCTCGCTCGACCCCATGATGGACGATGAGATTGCCGAGATTGCCCGGGCAGGATCGGTTAGCCAGGAATCGGCGCGCGGTATGGTGGAGTGGCACGGCAAGCGTGCGGTGGACATTGCCCGCATGGCGCTGGTCAGCGCCGAACTGCGCGCGCCCATCTGCCCGCACACGTCTCATCTTGTCGCCGAAGTCGTGGAGGCCTACCGCAAAGAGTTCGCGGTCAGCCTGGGCGACGTGCTGCTGCGGCGGGTCCCGGTCGCGCTCGGGCCCTGCTGGTCGGAGACGTGCAGCCGGGAAGCGGCGTTGCGCATTGGCGCCGTGCTGGGCTGGGACGAGCAGGCCCTGGGAGCGAATCTGGAATCCTTCGAAACCGAGCGTACCGCCTTCCTGAAGCGACCCTCCACAAATAGTGCCGTATTCGAAGCTGCGGCCGACTAGCCCGGCGCCGGAGTTTGAGGTCCACCTGCCCGCATCACGCCCCCTGCAGTCATGGTTACTAAAGATCGGCCAAGGCCCTGAGTCATCTGGGAATGGGACCGAAACCCACCTAAACTGGCGCGGAGTGTTGCGCGATTGTGGCGCCAGGTGCGTAGTTCGATGTTGATTCCCATCAAGCACGAAAACATGGAGGCCAGGCGCTGGCCGCTGATCACGCTTGCCCTGATCGCCATCAATACGGTGGTCTTCCTGTTCACCACGTCGGCGATCGAGAACGAAGCGCCGGAGTTGGGTCAGACCAAGAGTCACATCATCCTGCTGGCGGCGCTGCATCCCGAACTGAAGATGCAACCCGAATCGCAGCGCCTGGTGGATTCCTTCAAGCAAAGCCAGCCGGACCTGTGGATGCACGCACAAGACCCGTACCGCGACGTCGTGAACGCCTACGACGCCAAGATCAAGATGACGGCGGACGGGGCGAAGCTGCAGCAGGAGATGGACTTGCTGAATGAGCAACTGGTGAAGCTGTCGGCAACTTCCATGGTCGAACATTATGCGTTCGTGCCGGCCAACCCGACCGCCATCAGTTATCTCACAGCGAATTTCCTGCACGGTGGCTGGCTGCACCTGATCGGCAACATGTGGTTCCTGTGGCTGGCGGGATTTGTGCTGGAAGACGCGTGGGGCCGCTGGCTATATTCCGCCTTTTACCTGCTTGCAGGGGCCGCCGCCCTGCAGTTTTACGCCTGGAGCAATCCGGCAAGCCTCACGCCAACCCTGGGTGCGTCGGGGGCAGTGGCGGCGCTGATGGGGGCCTTCCTGGTGCGCTTCCCCAAGATGAAGATCAAGATGGCATGGATGCTCTTCATACGAATCCGCACATTCCAGGCGCCGGCGTGGTGCTTGTTGCCGCTGTGGCTGCTGGTTGAGATCTTCTACGGGTCGCTGTCGGGCTCGATGGGCGGTGTGGCGCACTGGGCGCACGTGGGCGGCTTCCTGTTTGGGGCGGTCGCGGCGGTGGCCATCCAGCATTCCGGGTTGGAGCACAAGGCGAACAAGGCGATTGAAGAGAAACTGGAATGGAGCAACGATCCCGAGCTCGAACAGGCCAGCAACCTGATGGAGAATGGCCAGACGGCCGAGGCGATCGCGGTCCTGAACCACTACGTGACGGGCAAACCGGCTTCCATTGATGCCTGGAACATGCTGCGCCAAGTCTATACCCGGCAAAACGATACCAAGGCCTACCTGGAGGCGACGGTCAAGACGTGCTTGATGCATCTGAAGGCTCACGAAGTCGAGGCCGCGTTCCAGGACTATGCCGAATACATTGATGCCG
This sequence comes from Candidatus Sulfotelmatobacter sp., assembly GCA_035266345.1. Classification (GTDB taxonomy): domain Bacteria; phylum Acidobacteriota; class Terriglobia; order Terriglobales; family Acidobacteriaceae; genus Sulfotelmatobacter. The sequence goes on along the minus strand of DATFNP010000037.1, from coordinate 5,611 downwards.
GTGGAAACCGGATGCCGGCGGCAGTCTGGCTGGAACTGTGCAAGGGCGCCGAAGAGAAGCAGGAATTTGATCGTGCTCTGGCCGAATACGAGGCTCTTGCAGCCGCCTATCCGGCGGAGCGGCAGGCGCTGACGGCGCAACTCAGCGCTGCCCGGGTGTGCCTGAAACGCCTGGGTCGTCCTCAGGATGCCCTGGCTCTCTACCAGGCCGCTGCGGCGTCGCCGATTCCGCATCTCGACTGGGAGCAGCACATCCAGTCAGGCATCAAGGAAGCGAAGAATGCGTTGTCCGCGGGAAACTCACTCGCCGCCGGAGCACAGTAGCCACCACTCACACCGAAATGAAAACAGGCCCGGCCAAAACGGTCGGGCCTGTTTTGTTGCAGCCTGCTCGTTCCATTGCCAGGCGTTAGTGCATGTGCTGATGCGCTGAGGATGCAAATTGTTTCACATTGACCCGCTTGGGGATTGACGGGGTACAATGCCAGCGGTTTTTGGAATCAATAGGGAGATCCCAGTAAAGTAAGGAGATCCCTCATCCACCACCCGCATCTCCTCCTCCCCCGGAAGAGAGATCCGACATGGAACGCCCTCCAGTACCTTCGCAACCTCTGCCCTCTCCCGTGGAGCGGGAGCAACATCCGGCGTCGCCCAGCCGGCGGAAGTTCATGGGCAAGATAGGCGCCGCAGCGGCCACCGCCGGCGCGATTGGATTGTCTCCAATTCTCGATTCTTCCGGCACAAAAGCCGAGGCCGCGACCGGGCTGCCCTCTGGCTTTGGCAACTCCCGCGTGGCCAAGAGTTTTGCGTTGCGGGTTGAAGCCGCGACCAAAGATGCCCAGATTCCGGTTCCTCCGCACACCACGAACGGCGACGAAACCGGCTATCCGGACAAATCAGGCAGCTATACGAAGGGCCTGCTTCAGGACGGCTACGGGCGTGTAAATTTGAACGCCTACGAAAGCATGAAGAGGGCTTTCGCCACCGGCAATCCTGCCGACTTCGAGAAGATCATTCTTGGCGGGACGCGCAAACTGAACGGGCCGCAAGGCGCACTATGCTTCGACCTGGAGGGCTGTGACGGCGTGCAATTCGGCAATGCTCCCAGCCCGGCTAATCAGGAAAGCGTTGTGGTCGTTCCTCCACCAGCGGGCGTCGCCAGCGCTGCTTATGGAACCGAATTGGTGGAAATGTACTGGGCCTCGCTGTTGCGCGATGTGGCCTTTACCGACTACGCAGGCAACGCCACGGCGAGTCAGGCGGCGGCGGAACTTTCGGCGATGCCCTATTACGCCGGCCCGAGAAACGGCAGCGGCCAGGTCACTCCCGATCTCCTGTTCCGGGGCGCTTATCCCGGGGAGACCGTGGGGCCGTACCTCTCGCAATTGCTTATTACACCCACAGCGCTCGGCGCGCAACCGATCAGCCAGCAGTTGATCACCTACCTGCCGAACATTGACTACATGTATGACCTCACGACCTGGTCTGAGGTCCAAAACGGCGTTTCCACTGGGCTCTTAAACCAGCCGGACCTGCAACTGCGGTACCTGCAGGATGGACGCGGTCTCGGCGCATATACCCATGTTGACGTGCTGTATCAGGCGTACTTCACGGCATTTCTGGTACTGAATACGCTGGGCGTGCCCTTGAATCCTGGCAATCCCTATGTCAATTCCAAAACCCAGGTTGGCTTCTGCACCTTCGGCGGACCCGATGTGGCCGCGGCGCTGGGGGAGATTGCCGCCCGGGCGTTGGACAGGGTCTGGTACCAGAAGTGGGTCGTCCACCTCCGCCATCGTCCCGAGTCGGGCGGCGGGCTGGTTCACCTGATCGAAACGGGCCAGGGAAACACCATTGACGCCAAATTGAATAGCAATGTTTTGAACTCGAAAGCGGTGCAGGCCAGCTTCAACAAATACGGTACTTATCTGCTTTCGCAGGCATTTCCCGAAGGTTCGCCGACGCATCCGGCCTATCCCACCGGCCACGGCGTGGTTGGGGGCGCTTGCATCACGCTGCTGAAGTTCTTCTTCGATAGCAGCCACGTGATTCCCAATCCAATGGTGCCCACCGACGACGGTTTGTCGCTGGCGTCCTACACCGGTTCGGATGCGGGCCAGATGACGGTCAATGGCGAGTTGAACAAGCTCGCGCACAATGTCAGTTTTGGTCACGGCATCCACGCTGGAATTCACTGGCGTAGCGACTCCGACAGCTCCATGCTTCTGGGCGAAGCCTTTGCCATCAGCGTGCTGCAGGACAAGGCCCGGACCTACAACGAAAAGTTCACCGTCAGCTTCACCAAACTTGACGGGACCACGGCAACGATCTCCAACGAGTAACGTCTGCGAGTGGAACCAAACGTGATGCCGCCCGATGTCCGGGCGGCTTTTCTTTTGCATCGTACGCTTGACCCAGTCTGTGCCACTGGCGCCATATTCAGCGCTGCACTCGCCATTCGGAAGGTTGCGATCCGCAGTGGCTGCGTAGAGAAACTAGGCATTGGCGAGCTGTCGGAGTAGGCGATTTGGGGGTACAATGCTTGCGGTTTTCGATGTCAATGGGTGAATCTCGGATGAGGATCAACGGGACTCGGATACTCTTGGCATTCATTATTTTGATCATGCTGGGGGACTTCGTTTATCGTGACGTCGCCCCAGCCCTGATTGCTCGCAAGAACGATTTCTCGGACCCCTTCATCGGTGCCTGGCTTTGGCGTCATGGCGAAAATCCCTATGACAGAGCCCTAGCTGCAGCCACATCCAAGCAATTGGTAGGGTCACGCCTTTCTATTGTCCCTATTTACCCGCCCGCTACGTATCTGCTTGTTGCGCCTCTCAGCCTACTACCTTGGAGATCGGCCAACCTTTGCTGGGCCGCGCTGGGGCTCGCGGGTGTGGGGATTATTGCATGGTCGCTGGTCCGCATGGGCCGATTCGCTGCCATTCATGATACTAAAGCGTGGCTCATCGCCGCTATCGTTTTCACATTTCGCCCCTTCCACACGGCACTGCATGTGGGTAACGCTGCAGTAATTACTATTGCGCTGTGCCTGCTTGCCGTCTATCTTGCCGGCCGCAAACATGACCTGGCTTCCGGAGCCATTCTCGCGATCGCGACCTGCTTAAAGCCCCATTTTGGCTTATGGATTCTTGCCTACTACTTGGTCCAACGACGATGGCGAGTCGTCGCCGCTGGCGTGTTGGTCGGTGTTGTGCTGGCCGGAGTAGCGATCGCCCACATTCCGCTGACTCCTGCCGCTTTAGTCGGTGGCTATAGAAGGAATCTACAGTACTGGTTTGGCCCTGGCGGTGGTAACGACTTTACTACTGCCAATCCGTTCCGCTTCCCATTGGTCAATCTTCAGGTAGCTTTGTACCCGTTCGCGCATAGTGCTGTTGCCGCGAATGCCCTGGCTTATGCCATCTTCCTCTTAGGGGCGGCTATCTGGGCATACGCCATGTTCTGGGGTCGTCTGCGCTCGGACACTCTCGCAATCAGCTCTTTACTCGCCTTAAGCTTCCTGTGCGTATATCACCGCATCAATGATGCCGGCATCTTGACCCTGGCACTCTGTTGGGGGTTCGAGGAAGGTGCCGAGCAGCTCAGGCGGACAAGGGGCTTGGTCGTGGCTCTGGTGCTGATGCTGGCTGCTGGTCAGTCCGTTCTAGCCCGAGCAGGGCCATACTTTCCATCATGGGTGACGGATTCGGCGTGGTGGAACCTTGTTCTTGTTCCATACTTCGTCTGGATCCTGTTACTGCTGAACGGGGTCTTACTTTACGCTGTCGTGGTTTCAGCCCGGAGTAACCCTCCGCAATGTGCCGCAGAGATTGGCCACTTTTCGAAAGCAGCAATTGCAGCTACAGAAATTTTGCCCATAAAATCAACAGTCATTTTGACTTAACGTCCCGAGCACTGTTTCAACCAGTGAGTAACGAGAAGTCCAGTTGCAAATCGTTTTCGGGGAAATGATCTGGCACCCGAGATCACGAAGGCTCGCAGGGCTGCTCCCGAGGACGCGCAACCGGGAAATAACCCACCACGGAAAGCCGGGCGGGGAGACAGGTCTGGACAGTTTACGTAACCAAGGCCATTACACGCATTGACTCTGTCAGGGAGATGCATTCGACGCACCTAGGGTCTGGCAGAGCAGGGCCGTGTCATCGGAGATAATGCCGTCCACGCCGTACTCGGCAAAGCGCTGCATGTCCGCGGGGGCGTTGACCGTCCAGACGAAGACTTTCTTTCCGGCTCCCTTTATTTTGCGGAGTAATTCTGCCTGGACCAGTTCCTGCTGGAGAATCACATATTCGACTGGAAGTTCGTTCCAGAGGCGAAGCTGGGTTTTCGATTCACAGATCAGGCCGAGTGGAATCGCGGCGTCTAGCGCATGCACGGACTTCAGGGCTCCAGGCTGGAACGATGAGACCACGAATCCGCGGCGCGGCTTGTGTCTGAGGAACAGGTCGAGCACGATTCTCTCCAGGCCCTTGACCTTCAGTTCAATGTCGAGAAACGAATCGCGGTAGCGCTGGAGAACATCCCGCAGGCGGGGCAGTTGGGAAACCTGCTTGGCGCTGGCGCGGGCAATCTCCATTCCCGCGGTCTTGGGATCGTGGCAGACCACCGCCTCTTCGTCGGCCGTAAGGCGCACATCGAATTCAAAACCGTCGCAGCCGTCGGCCAGTGCGCGGTCGAACGAGGCGAGCGTGTTCTCCATAATCTCTTTGCGGGCGCGGGCGCCACGGTGGCCGAGGAGAAGAGGGCGAGTCGTGCGCGGAGGAATCGTTCCTGGGGAAGTCATGGGCGGGCCGGATCAGTCGAGATCGAAGTCGCGGATGGGCTTGCCGGTGTCGGGAGTTTCCTTGGCCTTCTTGACCGCCTCCTGAAACTTTTTCTCCAGCAGATCGGAGGCGTGTTTCTGGGCTTCGACCGACTGCTGGAAAATGGATTCCCGGCGGCTGTCCTGCTCGCGCATGGCCTTGGCCGCCGCTTCCATATCGTTGAACATCTTCGGCTTCACCGCAGCAGTGTGAGCGATCACGGCGCGCGTCTCGATGTCAATTTTAAGCACCGCGCTGCAGCAGGGACAGGTCACTTCGAAGTTGGGGGTGTTCTTCGCCATCAGTGCGAATGATACCGCAAAAGGCGGTCAACCACGAAGGGGATGAGCGGGTGTGACTTCGAGATTCAGTGTACGTATCTATTCGTACGTATAAGTGTTCCGTAAGGAACACTGTGAAAATCTCATCCTCTAAGCACTTTGCCTTCAACGCCTTATTTTGATGGGAAAGACGTGGAACAAGGTAAGCATCTCCCATCCCAGAAGAAAAACCGAAACGAGCACGACGCAGACCGCCATCAGTTCGCCAAAAGTGAGCCCGCGGCGGGTGGGCTCAAAACGCCTGGTGGCGAGGCTGAGAATATTGAGGGTGGCAAAACCGAACACCACTGCCCAGAGAATGTTGTAGAAACCCTGCCGTGTGCCCTGACGAGTGATGCGGTAGAGCAGAGTGACCGCGAGTCCAAAAAACATCGCCGAATGCGCGCGAGCCAGGGGGTACACCGCCAGCGCGGCCCGTGTGGTCCGGGTGACGTGCGCAATCGCG
>DATFNP010000036.1:0-6968 GCA_035266345.1 Candidatus Sulfotelmatobacter sp. | reverse complement strand
AATCTGGCAGGGGAACGTCAAATTCCGTGGCGATATGCGCGGAGAAACCGCGTCCGGCCACGGCGATGGCGAAAGTATTCTGCGCGTCAACGCCACAGGCTTCGACGCACTTGTAGCAGAGAACGCACTTGGAGTAGTCGCGGACGTAAAGATCGTTGTCAATTTTCACAGGCTGGGTGACGGTGGCGGGAGCTGGGCCGAAGCGCTCGGGGTGCGCGCCGAAACGCTCCATGTACTCCTGCATCGCTGGCGCCGTGGAGAGGTCAACGGACGAAGCCAGAAATTCCAGCACCAGTCGCCGGCTCAGGCGGACGCGCTCGGAATCCGTCTTTATGGACATGTTGGGTTCGACCTTGCGTGAGCAAGCAGGGACGAGTGTCCGCGAACCTTCCATCTCTACCACGCACACGCGGCAGACATTGACGGGAGTGAGGCTCTCGAGGAAGCAGAGCGTGGGGGTGTCAATGTCGAGTTTGTTTGCGGCGTCGAGGATGGTGGATCCCTCGGCCACTGAAACCGGTTTGCCATCGATTTTGATTTCGATGGTGCGGCGCTCCAGCTGAGGCGGGGCTTGCGGGGCCGGGCCGCGAGGCACAGGGAGGGTAGCCTGGGGCGCGTCGAGCACGGGATTGGTTTTTGGTGAGCCTTCGATCATGAAAAGAGACTCCATCGCTGCAGGGCCGATTCCAGGGCGCTGGCCGCGGTCTGGCCCAGACCGCAGATTGAGGCATCGCGCATGGCCTGGGCCATGTCGCGTAACAGAGTGATCTCCTGCGCTGCCGAGCCAAGCGGTTCAGCGTTCACCAGCCGCTGCAGCGCCTCTTGCTGACGTACTACGCCGACACGACAGGGAACGCATTGGCCGCAGGTTTCGTGGCGGAAGAAACTGGCGATGCGCAGCAGGATGCGACGCAGGTCAACCGTGTCATCAAAGAGCATGACCACGCCAGAACCAAGCGTGGCCCCGATGGCGCGCGTGCCTTCAAAGGTGAGCGGCGTGTCCAATTCCTGAGGCGAAACAAAGGTTCCTGCCGCGCCGCCCAGCAAAACTGCCTGCAGTTTGCCGCTGCCAGCCACACTTCCGGCAAGATCAATAAGTTGACGCAGCGTGGTTCCCATAGAGATCTCGTACACACCGGGTTGTGCGACGTGCCCGCAAAGACAAAAGAGCCGGGTTCCGGCGGAGTTTTCTGTGCCGAGCTTCGCGTATGCAGCCCCACCCTCGCGAATGATGCCAGGCACGTTAACCAGCGTTTCCACGTTGTTGACTGCGGTGGGCTGGCGGAAGAGCCCGGACTGTGTGGGGAACGGAGGTTTGTTGCGCGGTTCCCCGCGATAGCCTTCAATCGAGTTGAACAGTGCGGTCTCTTCACCGCAGATATAAGCGCCGGCGCCCCGGCGAATTTCGATGTTGAATTGCAGGCTGCTCCCAAGAATGTTGTCGCCAAGAAACCCGTTTTCACTGGCCGACTCGATCGCGAGTTGCATCCGCTGGGCGGCCAGAGGATATTCTCCTCGCAGGTAGATATAGCCTTGCCGCGCGGCAGTGACGAAACCGCCGATCGTCATGCCTTCGAGAACGGCAAAGGGATCGCCTTCCATGAGGATGCGGTCCTTGAAAGTCCCAGGCTCGGATTCATCGGCATTACAGATGATGTAGTGCGCGCGGCCAGCTTCCTGCTGCAACAGATGTCTCTGCAGGAATAGCGCTTCCCACTTTTTGGCGGTGGGAAATGCCGCGCCGCCGCGGCCCAGCAGTTTTGAAGCAGAAAGCTCGCGCAACGTGGCTTCAGGGCCAAGCTCCAAGGCTTTGCGCAGACCTCCATAGCCGCCGAGCCTTTCATAGGCTCGCAGGGCTGAAGCGCCACCCTGGCCAAGGCGATGGAGAAGTCGGAGCGGCAAGGATTCATGATTCTGCGCTGCCTGGGGCATGCTGGTCTGAATGTTCAGCACGTCGGGCTCGGCGGGCAGGCGGCCTTGGACCGCATCGTCTACTAAAGACTGCACGGCTTCCGCCGACGCAGGCGCCAACACTCGTTCATGCAACCTTTCCCCTGCCGACGTAAGCAGCGTTGCGGGAGCGCGCTCGCACAGACCCAGACACTGGCTGCGAAGCCAGATAGCGCGTCCGCCGGAGCAAGGGGATCCCGCGGGACCAAGCATGCCTTCCAGTTCGGCGCAAAGTTTGTCCGAGCCACGCGTGATACACGCAATGTCATCGCAGACGTGGGCTACGACTGGAGGACGGGGCTGGAGCGAAAACATTCCATAAAAAGATGCGACACCATGAACTTCAGCGGGGGCAACGTCCAGCCGCAACGCGACATAGTTGAGAGCGCCGGGGCTGATCCAGCCGATGCGGTTCTGGACGGCATGAAGCGCAGGCAGAAGACGATGTCGCCTTCCAGTCGCATCGGAGTTGAAAACCACACGCGTTTCGGCGGATTGCCGGTGTCCGCCTTGCCAGCCTGATTCGGGCAGGCCCAGCTCAGAATCAACGGCCGCGCGTTCTTCTGCGGTCGCTTGCGCGTCGGTCAGATGAAGGTCCAATCAAGTCCTTTTACACTTTTTCAATACGGATGGCCGTTGCCTTGAACTCCGAAGTGCCTGATTTGGGGTCCACAGCGTCAATCGTCAGCTCGTTGGTCGCTACCTGATCCTGAGCGTGGACTGACAGGAATGCGAGGCCCGGACGCAACGCCGAATCAAAGCGCACCGGTGCCACGAGTGAACCACGCCGTGACGTCACCCGGACTTTTTCACCTTCTCGCAACCTGAAGTGCTGACCTTCTTCCGGAGAAATATCCAGCGTTTCCTTGCGCCGCAGCGGCGACGAATATTCTCTGGTTTGAACGCCGGTATTGTAATCATCGAGCCGGCGGCCGGTGGTCAGGCGAATGGGATACTGCTCGTCGAGCTGGTCCACCGGCGGCTCAAATTCCACCACGCTGAACGGCGCGCGCGGGCCGATCAGCGGGTCGCTCCACAGCCGGCCGTGGAGGAACATTTCTCCCGGGTGTGATTCGTCATAGCACGGCCACTGAATGCCGCCCATGTCTTCCAGTCGGCGGTAGCTCATGCCGGCGTGCATGGGGCTCAACGAGCGCAAGTCATTCCAGATCGCCTCGGGATCAGGCGTGCCCCAGTCATGCCCGAGGCGACGAGCCAGATCAAAAATGATCTCAAGATCGTCACGAACACCGGCGGGAGGCGGCACCGTGCGACGGACGCGCTGCACGCGCCGCTCGCTGGACGTCACAGTACCTTCGCTTTCAAAAGCGCCGGCTGCGGCAGGCAGCACAACGTCAGCGAGTTCAGCGGTCCTGGTGTAGAAGAGGTCCTGTGCAAGGAGGAATTCCAGCCCGCCCAGCAGCTTCAGGGCGCGATGCCGGTCGGCCTCAGAGTCGGCGGGATTCTCGCCCAGCACGTACAGCGTCGTGAGCTGACCGTGCTCCATGGCCTCAAACATATCGCTCAGGTGCCAGCCGCGCTTGGGTTGGATTTTTACACCCCAGGCTTTCTCAAAATTAGCGCGCAAGGCGTCGTTCTCAACGTGCTGAAAGCCAGTAAGGCGGTCAGGAATCGCGCCCATGTCGCCGCCGCCCTGGACGTTGTTCTGTCCGCGCAGGGGATTTACGCCACTGCCGTAGCGGCCAATGTGTCCTGTAAGCAGTGCAAGGTTGATGAGGGCGACCACGTTGTCGACGGCGTTGTGATGCTCAGTGATACCCAGAGTCCAGCAGATCTGGGCGCGCGGAGCGCCGGCATACGCATGAGCCATCTTGCGGATGGCTTCCGCCGGCACGCCGGTTTCACGCTCAGCCCGTTCGAGCGTGTATTTCTCAACGTGTGCTTTGTAGGCTTCAAATCCGCTGGTGGCGTGGCGAATGAATTTTTCGTTGACCAGCCCGGCGGCGATGATCTCCCGTCCAACGGCGTTCGCGAGCGAAATGTCAGAACCGACATCCAGGCCCAGCCAGAGTTTCGCCCAGCGAGCGGAACTGGTACGTCGCGGGTCCACCACATAAAGTTCAGCGCCACAGCGAACACCTTTTAGCAAATGGTGGAAGAAAATCGGATGCGTTTCCCGCGCGTTCGATCCCCACAGCAGGATCACGTTGGTGTCTTCAATTTCGCGATACGAGCTTGTCCCGCCGCCCGCCCCGAATACCGCCGCCAGACCGGCGACGCTGGGGGCATGTCAAGTCCGGTTGCAGCTGTCGATGTTGTTCGTACCCATGACGCTGCGGACGAATTTTTGCGCCGCGTAGTTCAGTTCGTTGGTTGTCTTGGAGCAACTGAACATGCCGAAGTCCCGCGGGTCTTTTTTCTCGATGGACTTGCGGAATGCCACAGTGACCCGGTCCATGGCTTCATCCCAGGTGGCGGGACGATGCGAACCGTTCTCGCGCACCAGCGGTTGGGTGAGGCGGCCTTTCATCGGTTTAGACATGTTGTCCCCAACTTACTTCGCGGCATACAGTGCTTGTCGCCAAGACGGAGCTGCCTTCCTAACTTAGTTCCAATTCGATCTTCTTTGCAGCCGGATCCAGCTTCGTGATCCGAAAGCTGCGAATCTGCCCGGCGCGGACGGCTTCCGGCCTGGATCCGCCGGTGCCGGTACCCCGCTTCCAGTGTGCCTGCAGCATGGAGCTTAGAGATGTTAAATCTGCTTTCGCTTCGACCAGCGTCTTTTCCATCGCTGATCGCTCCGAAATTCGGCAAATACCCTGGATGCCTTCACCCAGTTCCACGCGTGCTTGTTCGCCCGAAATCTGCATCACGCGGCCCGACACCACATTGCCTTCCTGGCGCTCTGCGATGTACTCCTCGATGCTGGTCGGAACCAGTTGCTTGATCCCCAGTTTCAGTCGCCGCCTTCCGGTATCGACTTCGAGCACCTGGGCCTTCACCGATTGCCCTACCTTCAGCATGTCCTGCGGGTGATTGATGCGCTTCTCCGCGCTTATGTCACTGATGTGAATCATGCCTTCAACGCCTTCGGAAACCTGCACGAAGGCTCCGAACTTGGTCAGGCTGGTGACCGGGCCTTCGATGACCGAGCCCACTGCAAACTTCTGTACCACGTCGGCCCATGGGTCGCCCAAAGTCTGCTTCAGGCCCAGAGAGATACGGCGCTCGCCCGCGCTTACGCCCAGAATCACGGCCTCTACCGTCTCGCCCGGCTTAACCAAGTCGCTGGGCGTCCGTACCTTCTTTGCCCACGACATCTCCGAGATGTGGATCAACCCCTCAATCCCTGGCTCAAGTTCTACAAACGCACCGAAATCGAGTACACGCGTCACGGTGCCCCGAGCACGCTCGCCCGTCTTGTATTTGACGGCCACCGAAACCCAGGGATCCGGCTCAAGCTGCTTCATGCCGACAGAAATGCGCCGCTTCCCGGGATCAATCTTTATTACCTTGACTTCGACCTCTTGCCCCACTGAGAGCACGTCGGCAGGCTTGTTGACGCGGCTTCTGGAAATGTCACTGACATGCAGCAGGGCGTCCACTTCTCCAATATCGATGAAAGCACCGTAATCAGTCAGGCTGCGAACCGTGCCGTGCACCGTCGCGCCCTCAGTGATCTCCGAATAGCGGCGGTCTTTCATCGCCCGTTCTTCCTCTTCGGCAACGACGCGACGGTCCACGACCAGGTCTTCCTCCGCCTCGTCGAGCTTGGTAATCCGGCAGCGGATCTCCTGCTCCACCAACTTTTCCATCTCGGCTGCGTCGCGTGCCCCGCTGCGCGAAGCAGGCATGAAAGCCCGCACTCCCACGTCCACGCTCAGACCGCCTTTGACCACGGCCGTTACTGTGCCCATGATCGTCGTTTTCTCGGCAAACGCCTTCTGCAGTGACGCCCAATCCTTTGGCCGCTCGATCTTGCCGCGGGTGAGCTGGTAGTAGCCTCCTGGATCACGACCCTTGATCGAGACCACTACCTTGTCGCCGGCCTTCGCGGTTTCGCCGGTACTTTGGAACGCTGTCAGCGGCAGGATCCCTTCGGTCTTGAAACCGATGTCGACGAGGACCGAATCGACGGTGACGGCAATCACTGTACCTTCGCGGCCCTTTCCCGCTTCCTCAGGCGTGCGCGACCTGCTCTGCTCGAACTGGGAGAGAAGGTCCTTGAACGACTCGTTGGGTTCGTTGACAGGTCGGGCTTCAGGACTGGCTGGATTGGACATGAAAGGTTACAGCCTCAGCTGGGGCGTCGTCCTGACTAGGATAACACCGCGCCGTGGCGCCAGACGGGAGCGCGGTCGGGCGGACCAGCACAATTGCCTGAATATGGCCGCTGGCGTAACATTCATCTCCTATGGCTGATTCTTCCTCGATCCTCGGCCGCACCATTTCCCACTACACCGTCGTCGACAAAGTCGGCGGTGGTGGCATGGGCGTGGTTTACAAAGCCAAGGACGCGCGCCTCGGTCGGAATGTCGCTTTGAAATTTCTTCCCGACGATATCTCCCATGATCCGCAGGCGATTGAGCGGTTCCGCCGTGAAGCGCGGGCCGCCTCCGTGCTGAATCATCCGAATATCTGCACGATATACGACGTCGGCGAGGTTGATGGCCGGCCGTTTATTGCCATGGAGTTGCTTGAGGGCCAGACCCTCAAGCATCGGATTGTCGGGAAACCCATCGAGATTTCGGAGCTTCTGGAGATCGGCGTCCAGATCGCGAACGGCCTCGATGCAGCGCATGCCAAGGGCATCGTCCACCGTGACATCAAGCCCGCAAATATCTTTCTCGTCGAACGCGGCCAGGCGAAGATTCTCGATTTCGGCCTGGCAAAGGTTGCCCCTGCGCTCCGGCCCATCGCCGAGACCGCGGCCGCCACGTCCAGGCCCACCCAGACGCACGTGCTCAACGATGATCAGCTGACCAGTCCGGGCAGTTCCATGGGCACGGTTGCCTACATGTCGCCCGAACAGGCGCGTGGTGAGGAATTGGACGCGC
>DATFNP010000035.1:0-82170 GCA_035266345.1 Candidatus Sulfotelmatobacter sp. | reverse complement strand
TGCACCGGCATGTGGTCGCCCATGGCGATCACCTCGCCCGCGCCGTCAAACACGGCGCACGAGTAGTCGCGCCGTTCCTTGATGTTGGGAGAAAAGGCGGTCCGCCGCAGCGCCGCCCCCATCTCTTCGGCGATGGAGTGGTACAGGTTCTTGAAGATTTCCAGTTCGACCGGATCGCGCAGCATCAGGCGCAGTGTACTACCAGTCGTCAGTCGCTGGCCGTCGGTCGTTGGCGAATCTCAGCGCTGCCGGCGTGGCGTTTGCGGGTTTGGCGAACGACCCACGACCAGCGGCCAACGACATGCCCGAAAAAATCCGCGAAAAAGCTGCAAAATTCTGTTGACACTTTGTTCATCCTGCCGCAATATCTTGTGTCATAGGGTCGTCCCATACTACGAGTGGGATTGGCCTTTCGAGTACGGGCCCAGATTTCGCAACCTTTGCAAGGGAAAATCGTTCACGGAGGATCCTTCATGGCAACGAAGAAGAAGGCAAAAAAGAAGAAACACTAACCGTTGGCGAGGCGTCACCTCGCACCCACCACGAATTTCACTGGCCTCTTAAGAGAAGCACCTCTTGAGGGGCTTTTCCTTTTTGGGCGGGCACCGTGAAAATCTGCATCCCCGGCGCGCTCTGTGTCACAATAACAACCAAGCGGCGTTGCCGGAGTCCCCGAAAAATGGCGGCCAGAAAAAAAAACGCGAGCAGGCAGAAGACTGATGAAATTCTTATCCCCGACAAACTGTATTTCCGCATCGGAGAAGTCGCCAACCTGTGCCGTCTGCCCGCCTACGTGCTGCGTTTCTGGGAGTCTGAGTTTCCGCAACTGAAGCCGGTCAAGAGCAGTACCGGCCAGCGCATGTACCGCAAGCGCGACGTCGAGAACGTGCTGCGCATCAAGCAACTGCTCTACGAACAGGGATTCACCATCGCGGGCGCCCGCCAGCAACTGCGCGCCGAGGCCAAGCCCGACAAGACGCAGGCCGCTATCCCGTTCCCCTCCCACTCCAAATCGGAGATCCAGCACATCCGCCAGGGCCTGCGCGAAATCCTGGGCCTGCTCTCGGCGCGTCGGACAGGGTAAGTCAGAGTCGGCTGCCTTACGCCTCCACCCAGTGAGTCCGCTCCAGGATCGTCGGCGGCTCATAGGTCTTCCCCCGCGCCAGCCGTCGTTCTTCCCGCCGCGTCGTCCACAGCAGCACCGGACCGAGCACGGCCGGCAGCATCCGCGACCACACGCCCGATTCCTGCTTGAATTCCTGTCGTAGCGCCCGAATCTGTGCGCTGACTTTGCCGTCCACTTTCCTGAACTGGCGCTCCATGGCCCACAACGCCGAGCTGTAAATGCCGCTCAGCCGTCCCATTTCGCGCGCGAACCGCTCCCGCACACGGGCGTCCGGCGAGTCCTTGTAGCGCTTCCATCCCGCCAGCAACGTCCGCGAGATGCGGTACAAGCTTGGCCCATTGAGTTCAAAATCGCGCCAGAAGGCCCAGTCGAGGAAACGTTTCGAGTCGTCCCGCGAAATCGCCGCATGCTTGAAATTGAATTTGAACTGCCCGTGAATGTCGGCATAGTCCACGCCGGGCAGCAGGCGCCCTTCGTCCGCGATCTGCTGATACAGCGGAGTCCCCGGCACCGGCGTGTACAGCATGAACTGGTGGAAGTCGGTGTCATGCGATACGGCGTGCTCGATTTCCGCCAGAATATTGTCGGGCGTGTGGTGCTCCAATCCAATGATGGTCGAGCCCTGCACGCGAATTCCGTGTTCCCGCAGCTCGCGCGTAAGTTCGCGCGTGTCCGTGCCCTGCAACTTGCTGTAGCCGGCCCGCGGGGATTCCAGCCCCATCCACAGCCACGACACGCCCAGCTCCACCAGTTCCTGCATGGTGTACTTGCGAATCGCGTTGGCCGATGCGAACACCGAAAGCGTCCAGCTCTTGCCCGCTTCCTTCATGCGCTCCAGCAGCCGCATGGCCCGCTCGCGATGCAGCAGGAAATTCTCGTCCATCACGAAAAACGAATGCACCTTGAGCTCATCCTCCATCCGGCTCATTACTTCGAACAGTTCGTCACCCGTCTCGAAGAAATTGACGAACTTGCCCTTGCCGCCGAAGAACGCCGAGGTGGTACAGAAGTTGCATCCCATGGGGCAGCCGACCGAAGGAATAATTGTCGCCGCTGTCGCTCCTTTGCGTTCCGGCAGCCGGATTCCCATGATGCGCGTGCGCATTCCGGAAACGATGGCCGGATGGCGGATGGGCGCGCCCTCGTTCTCGCCCAGATAGCGCCGCATCCACGAAATGCCTTCGCCGCGCACGATGTGGTCGGCGTTAATCATGGTTTCGATTCCGGGAATCGCGGCCACGTGGCCGCCCACCACGATTACCGAGTGAGGCGAGAGTTCGCGGATCATGCGGCACATCTCGCGCACTTTACCCACGTTCGTGATGATCGAAGAAATTCCTACGACGTCATATTGGTGGGCAGTCAGTTCGCGCGCGAAGTCGTCGCGGTTGGGGAAATCGAGCACGGTGCAGGGCGCGGATATGTTGGCCTGGATCATCATGATGCCCCAGGAGCGGTGAAACATGCGCAAAGAAAAGCTCCCCTGCGCGCGCGTAACTTGATTGTGATAAAGCTCCATCGGATTGATGGAGCGGCTGCCGAACTCGTCGTCCTGCGCGTACGGTCCGAAGACCGAACTCAGCAGGATGCGGGCCTGTGTTCCCTTGGGATGTTTGTCGGAATTGCTGGATCGAGTCTTATCAGTGCCGGTTTGAGTCTCCACTTCGTCGCATCATCCGTTTCCCCCCACATGCCGTTGTTGTCATCGTAAGCGGTGCGCGCTCGCCGTGAACCGCCGGCAGAAAGAAAACACAAAAAGATTACAAAGACAGGGCAGTGTCCCAACGTAATGAAAATGAGAGGAACCTCAAGAGTACACGTGAACTTGAACCGGCCTCGTCCTGTGGCCTAGAATCGCTGCTCCATGCCGTCGGAGCCGTTGCAGATCGAGCGTCTGGACCGGGGAGTGCTCAGCTTCCGCGGTCCCCTGACCATGGAGAACGTTTCTCCTTTCATGAATGCGGTCCGGCGCGAAGACGCTCCCACCATGATTCTCGATTTATCCGGCGTGCCTTACCTGGATTCGTCTGGCTTGGGATCGCTGGTGAGCGCCTGCACGTCCTGCGTGAAGTCCGGGCGGCGCTTCGCTCTCACCGGGGTGAACCAGCGGGTGCAAAAAGTCTTCGAAATCACCAAGGTCGAAAACGTATTGCTGGTCTTCCCCACCCTTGCGGATGCTCTCGAAGCCTTTACCAACGCCGGCAGCGCGTAGTGCTCCGTAGGCCTCCGCTGCGATCACACGTCGTGACTGTATTTGGTAGGCGGAGTTTCTACGAGGGCGTCATCCTGAGCGTAGCCGTTCTTCAGGCGCAGCGAAGGATCTCGCGCGGACTCGACGCAAACTGGGCGAGCACTCGATCAGCCCTCTACTTGCCGGACAATTCGTGCCACCACGTCCTCGACTCCACGCTCGGCTTCCGGCGAAATCGAGCACCCCATCTCAAATCGCATCCCTTCGATCCCGTACACCCGCACTTCTGTCGGAAGTCGGCCGAGAGCGTGCGCCAGTCGGAGGGCTTCGGCGACCCCCAGCCCGTGGGTCGAGCCGCGAGACGTGGCAAACGCAGGAAGCTCCCGACCCTCCCAGACGTGCACGGTTCCTGCCGGAGCGCCGGTTACCACGGCATCAATGACGATCACGTCGCCGGCGCCAGCCCACGCCTCGATCAGTTCCGACGACTCACCTGAACATGTTTCCGCCGCGATGCCGAGCGCACGCAGTCGCTCCGCAGCCAGGACTCCCGCGGCATCGTCGCCTCGCTGCCGGTTACCGCAGCCAATAATCAGCATCTTTGGAAGGTCGGTCGGTTTAGTCTTGTCGTGATTCTACTCGCGCTCGATCACGACTTTCAGAAAGTGGGTGGCGCAGGAAATGCACGGGTCGTAGGAGCGTACGGCCTGCTCGCACTTCCAGGTCGCTTCTTCCAGAGGCCAGGCAGCCAGCTGCGCGGCGTATTCGCGGAGATCGTCTTCGATCCGCTTCTGGTTCTGCGAAGTTGGCGGGATGATCTTGGCCGTGAGGATCAGCCCGTTCCCGTCCACTGCATAGCGATGGTAGAGGATGCCGCGCGGCGCTTCGGTGATGGCCTGGCCAACGCCGGCACGGTTGGGAGCTTCCACGCGCGGCGGGGACGGCGGCTCGTATTCGCGGATCACGCGCAGCGCTTCGGCGCAGGCGAACACCAGTTCCACCGCCCGCACCGTGATGCTGCGGAAAAGGTTTTTCACCGGCGGCTTCAATTCCACTCCGAGCGCCGCTTTCTGCGCCACCTCGGGCAGCTTGTCAAAATTCAGGTTGAAGCGCGCCAGCGGGCCGACCAGATAAGAGCCTCTCCCCCGTACCACCGAATGCAGCGCGTTCGAATGCTTGACGTGCAACTCGGTGAAGCGGTCTTCGTACTCGGCCGCGTCAATATCGAGCCCGCGGTTTGAAACCAGCCGGCCCTCATTGAACGGATATTCCGTGGGATGCCGCAGCGCCACAAATTCGTAGTCCTGCTCAAAGTCGGGGAACTGCAGCGTCGCGGTCCAGCGCACCGCTTCGAGCGAGGCTTCCAGCGCCCACTCCAGGTCGTTGACCATTTCGCGCAACTGGCTCTTGGTAGGTATTTTGTGGAAGCCGCCGACCGCTGCGGAAATAGGATGAATCTCGCGCCCGCCCAGCAGCTGCACAATCCGGTTGCCGATCTTTTTCAGCCGCAGCGCCTTCTCCACCACCGCGCGGTGATCCTTGGCCATTTCGATGACGTCCGCATAGCCCAGGAAGTCCGGTGCGTGCAACATGTAGACGTGCAGGGTGTGGCTCTCGATCCACTCGCCGCAGTAGAAGAGCCGGCGCAGCAGCCGCACCGCGGGGTCAATTGTGATTCCCAGCGCACGCTCCATGGCATGCACCGCGCTCATCTGATAGGCGATCGGGCAGATGCCGCAGATGCGCGCCGTGATGTCGGGCGCTTCGGAAAAATGGCGGCCGCGCAGGAACGCCTCAAACAGCCGCGGCGGCTCGTAGATCTTCAGCTTCACGTCGGTGACGCGGTCGCCCGCCATCTTGATGTAAAGACCGCCTTCGCCCTCCACCCGCGCCAGCGTGTCCACCTTGATGGTTCTCGTGCCAGTCCCGGTCATGAGCGCTCACACTCCTCGCTGGCCTTGCGGAACGGCCACGCCCAGGCATTGAAACTGCGGAAGGCGCGCGATACCTGCTCGTCCGTCTGCCCCAGAATGCGCAACTGGCTGGTCAGCGACGCCGTATTCGGAGTCTCCATCGGCCCGTAGCAGCCATAGCATCCGCGGTCGTAGCTGGGGCACAGCGCCCCGCAGCCGGCCTGCGTGACCGGGCCGAGGCAGGCCACGCCCCGAGCCACCGCGATGCACACATTCGCTTTGCGCTTGCACTCCATGCACACGCTGTAGGTTGGAATATTCGGTTTCCGCCCCGCCAGCGTCGCCGTAATCAGCTCGATCAACTGGTATTTGTTGATGGGGCAGCCGCGCAGTTCGAAATCCACCGGAACGTGCTCGGCTATCGGCGTCGAAAGCTTCAGCGTGCTGATGAACTGCGGCGAGGCGTATACCGCGCGCACGAACTCGTCCACATCCTTCCAGTTCCGCAGCGCTTGAATCCCTCCCGCCGTGGCGCAGGCTCCAATCGTGATCAGCTTCTTGCACTGCCGCCGCACCTGCTGAATCCGCTCGGCGTCGTGGTGAGTCGTGATCGAGCCTTCCACCAGCCCGATGTCATACGGCCCTTTCAGCATGGTGCGGGTCGCTTCCGGGAAGTAGGCGATCTCGACCGCCCCGGCCACGCCCAGCAGTTCGTCTTCGGCGTCGAGCAGGCTCAACTGGCATCCGTCGCACGAGGCGAACTTGAACACGCCGATCTTTGGCCGGGTGCTGGGCTTGCCGTTCGTTTTCCCTTTGGCCTCAGAGCTCATACTTCTCCAGTAACGGCCGCATCTGCTCATAGGTAAACACCGGGCCGTCCTTGCAGATGAAGTGCGGCCCGTACTGGCAGTGTCCGCAAAAGCCGACGGCGCACTTCATGTTCCGTTCCATCGAAAGATAGATGTCATTGCGGCTGAGCCCGTGCGACACCAGTTCGCGCGTGACGAAGCGCATCATGATTTCCGGTCCGCAGACCATCGCCACAGAGTTCGTCGGCTTCAAGCGCGCGTACTTGAACAGCGTCGTCACCACGCCCACATGCCCGCGCCAGCTCATCCCGCCGTAATCCACCGTGACCAGCACCTGGGTGTCGCGATGGCGGGCCCACGCCGCCAGTTCCTTGCGATACAGCAGATCCCGGGGATTGCGCGCTCCATACAGCACCACCAGCCGGCCGTAGTCCTGGCGATGGTGCAGCACCTCATAAATCACCGGCCGCAGCGGTGCCAGGCCAATGCCCCCTGCCACCACGATCACGTCGCGCCCGCGCGCGGCCTCCACCGGCCAGCCCGTGCCGAACGGGCCCCGGACGCCCACGCCCGAGCCCACAGCCTGGCTGACCAGCGCATTCGTCGCCTGGCCCACCGAGCGCACCGTATAGACCAACTGGTCGTGCTCAGCCGGATTGCCGCTGATCGAGATCGGCAACTCGCCCACGCCAAATACCCACAGCATGCTGAACTGCCCCGGCCGGAATGAACTGCCGTTCCCACCTTCCTCCGGCGCGAGCTTGAGCGTGAAAGTGTCGGGAGTCTCCTTCGCGACCTCCCGCAACAGATAGGGCGTGGTCAGCATCGGATCGGTGATCACTGCGGTCGCCATAAGACTTTTCACCGTACCGCGTATACATCGAGCAACTGCATGCGCGTCGCCTCCAGGCGCCGTTCCATGATCTGGGCAAAGCGCTTCAGCACTTCGTAGCCGAGATCATGATTCTGCTCGCACTTGGTGCGCAGGCACTTGCCGTCGAGCGCGATGGCCCGCGTATCCTGCACCGCATGCGCGTGAAACTTCCACAGGTAGGGCGGCAGCAACCACGACCAGCCCAGAATGTCGCCCTCCTCCAGAGTCTCCACCACCAGCGGCTTGTGTTGGGGGGCGAAGATTTCGAGCGCCACCCGCCCGCTCCGGATCAAATAGAACTCATTGGCCTCTTCGCCTTCCTTGAAGATGTAAGCCCCGGGCTGGAAGTGTACGTTGGCCCCGCAGCCCACCAGCAGGCCCGTGTAGTAGGACTCCAATCCGGCAAAGAAAGGATGTTCCGCAATAATCCGTTCAAGGGTTTCCATGACTGCCTCCGTCGCGCAGGGCGCGGACCTCCTCGGTAATGTCAATGCCCACCGGACACCAGGTAATGCAGCGCCCGCAGCCCACGCACCCCGAACTGCCGAACTGATCCATCCACGAAGCCAGCTTGTGCGTCATCCACTGCCGGTAGCGGGCTTTGCTGGAGGTGCGTATGCTGCCGCCGTGAATGTAGGAAAAACTCCCGGTGAAACAGGAATCCCAGCGCCGCCAGCGTTCCGCGTGGTCTCCGGTCACGTCGCTCACGTCTTCCACCGTGGTGCAGAAGCAGGTCGGACAAACCATGGTGCAGTTGGCGCAGGTCAGACAACGGGCCGCAATGTGGTCCCAGCGGGGATGTTCGAAGTTCTGATACAGCAGTTCTTTAATACCGTCGTTTTCGATGCGCCGTACCTGCTGGCTTGCCGCTTCCTGGACTCCCGTTTCGGCCTGGTGCAGGTCGGCGTCCGTGGCAGCATGGGTCTGCAGGTCCGAGAGCACTTCCGCGCCGCGCTCGCTCCCGGCCTTGACCAGGAAGCGATGCCCGCCCGCGCCCAGCAATTCCGTCAGAATCAGGTCGGCGCCGTTGGCGACCGCCGGTCCCGTTCCCATGGACGCGCAAAAGCACGTCGCCGCCGACTGCGTACACTGCACCGCAATCAGAAACGCGCCCGCGCGCCGCGCTCCATAGACCGCGTCGCGGTATTTGTCTTCCAGCAGCACACGGTCCTGAACGGCGATCGCCGCCAGTTCACAGGCCCGTACCCCCAGAAACGCCTGCGGCGCTTTGGGTTTCGTTTCATTGTTGAGGATTCGGAACGTTCCGCCCTGACCTTCGCCGGGAGGACGTTCGGCAGAAAAGAGACGCACTTCGGCGGGGTGCAGGTATTTCTTCCAGCTCTGGGGTCCCACGACGTAGCCAAACAGCGCGTCATCGTCGCGCCGCTTCAACCGGTAGTGCCCCGGCGCTTGCTCGTCCGTCCAGCCCGCGGGCAGATCCTGCGCCGACTCGATCTGATCGTAAACGATGGCCCCGTCTCGCACGGTTGGCCCCAGGACCGCATAGCCTCGGCGCGCGACGGCTTCGATCAGTCTTCCCAACTCGCTGGCCGCGAAAACTGCATGCACTTGCGACACCGCTTCACTCCACGATGTTTCCCGGGTTGCCAGCACACTCTCAGCAACCACAAGACCTCCTAGCCTCTACATCTAACTGAGCCGCAAAGTAGGAGATCGCTGTTGCTTCGTCGTCCCCCTCGACCGATTCGAGGAACTGAAGCCAGCGTAGCACAGCGTACGCAAAAGATCGTTGGCATACGGTGTCGAAGCACGACACCAGAAGGACGTATCAGACCACAACGGGAATTCTTGCACCCCACCTGAAGGCCGTCAGTGACTTCGATCACTGGGGATAGACTGTATGTAGTCTAGGCCGCGCGCCCGGAATTCGGCGACTGGGTATTCCCGGCATTGACCGCGTCCAGGCGGATGCGGGTGGCGCGGGCTGTTTCCTCGACCAGGTCGCCGCTGATCGTGCCGCCTTCGCCCGCCATCACCGACCCTGCAGCCAGCGCGAAACGCAACGCGTCTTCCTGATCGTCGAAATACAAAATGACTTGTCCCGACATAACACTTCTCCCGGCGGCCTGCTTGGGCAGACCTGGAAAGATCTGTTTCCGACGAGGGCGCTATTCGACCAGCGCGGTTCGTGACGCTTCCCCTGATTCTCGGAGAACGCTGCCTGCCTTCAAAGTACTTCTCTTGGTTCGGGTCGCGTCGGAAGGGCAGGTAGGAAGTCCGGGACGGAAGTGACAGACGGAAATGCCCGGCGGTGCAGGATGGTCCGCCGGCAACACGTCCGGATCGGCTATCATATCGGCCAGACTCGTCCCGATCAGAATCAAGTTGACCATGCCCGTACTCATCTCCATGCTCCGCGGCGTCAATCTCCTCCGCCACAACAGAATCAAAATGGATGCCCTGCGCGACCTTTACGCATCCCTCAAGTTCGAAGACCCGAGCACCTACGTGCAGAGCGGCAACGTAATCTTCCGCGCCAAAGAAAAGAACTCCCCTGCGCTGGCCCAGAAAATCCAGAACGCCATCGAGCGCAAGTTCGGCTTCCGCCCCGCCGTCATCCTGCGCACGCCGGAGGAATTCCGCAAGACCATCGCCGCCAATCCCTTCGCCGGCCGCCGCGATCTCAATCCCGCCAGCCTGCTCGTGACCTTTTTCGCCGCTGAACCCAGCGCCGGGGCACGGGCCCGTCTCCTCGCCCTGAAGCCCGATCCCGAAGAACTGCACCTCATCGGCCGCGAAGTGTACATCTATTTCCCCGCCGGCATCGGGCGGTCAAAACTGCAGTGGTCCTCTCTCGAAAAGAAGCTGGAGACTCCTCCGGGCACCGCCCGCAACTGGAACAGCGTGACCAGGATGCTGGAGATGGCGGAGCAAATGGAGTCGGCCTGACCTCGCCAAAAGCCTGGCAAGGGGGCCGCATAGCCACACGCAATCCCTTTTTCGGTTCTGCAGGGGGGGACTCGCCCGTGCCTCCGAACTGCAATCCATTGCACATTACAGGTCCAGCCGCTGCCTGCTCCATTAGCAGGTTGTTCATTTCACGGGTTTTATTCGCGTGGCGATCCTTGTCCCGATGGAATCTGAATTGCATTGTCTTTAATGTCCATATAGTCCATTGACTAACTGGGATTTATGAGATAGTCTGCCAGTGTTGCCCTCCCCAAAAGACTCTTCCCCCCGCAAGTCATGATGTCGTAGGAGTGCACACGTGAGTAGACGCTCCCTAATCGCATTGCTGGTCTGGTTGGCGATGGTGGTTTCAGGATGGGCTCAGGGAACCGCCGCCACCATTCGTGTCGGCGCTTTTCCCAACATCACTCACGCGCAAGCCATGGTGGGCAAGGCCAACGGCTGGTTCGAAAAGGCCATGGGTCCGCAGGTCAAAGTGCAGTGGACCAGCTTCAACGCCGGGCCTTCGGCGATTGAGGCTCTGTTCGCCGGCGCGATTGACATGACCTATGTCGGCCCCAACCCCGCGATCAACGGCTATGTCCGCTCCAACGGCGAGGCCCTTCGCGTCGTAGCCGGTGCGGCGAGCGGCGGCGCTTCGTTGATTGTCCGTAACGACTCCGGCATCAACAAGCCCGAGGACTTTCACGGCAAGCGCGTAGCCTCTCCTCAATTCGGCAACACGCAAGACGTCGCCCTGCGCAACTGGCTCAAGAATCACGGCATGAAAACCAACGATAAGGGCGGCGACGTGCAGATTATCCCCATGGCCAATCCCGACCAGTTGACCCTGTTCCTCAAGAAGGACTTGGATGCCGCCTGGGCCCCTGAACCCTGGGCTACGCGCCTGATTCACGAAGGCAATGGCCGCCTTTTTCTGGACGAACGTACTCTGTGGCCAAACGGACAATTCGTCATCGGCTTGCTTGTCGTGAACACCAGGTTCCTCCAGGCTCACCCCGACCTGGTCAAGAACTGGATCCGCGCCAACGTCGAGTTGACCGACTGGATCAACGGCCACCAACCCGAAGCCAGGAAACTCTTGAACCAGCAGATTCAAACCGAAACCGGCAAAGCTCTTCCCCCCGCCGTGCTCGACGAGGCTTTCTCGCGCATGCAGGTCACCTACGACCCGCTGCACAACGCGCTGGCTACCGCTGCGCAGCAGGCTTTTGACGACGGTTTTCTTGGCCGGCAGATGCCCGATCTCTCCCGTCTCTACGATCTGACACTCCTCAACCAGGTTCTCGCGGAAAAGGGACGAAAGGCTATCCCATGAGCACGAACGTACAGAAATTTCCCAATCAGTTCCCCATCCCAGTTGACCCGCGCTTCCCAGCGCACTCGGGCAGTCCTGGCGCCAGGGTCGGTCCAGTCTCAATCGGCCGCCGCGTTCCTGCTGTTTCGCCAGAGAGTTACAAGGTCGGCCTCAGCGACATCTGCCTGAGTTACCGCACTCAGAGCGGAGAGCGCCTTCTCGCTCTCGACCACATCAATCTTCAGGTGCGTGCCGGCGAGTTCGTCTGCATTGTCGGTCCTTCCGGCTGCGGAAAGTCCACCTTGCTGCATTTGATCGCGGGCCTGCATCAGCAGACTGCCGGTCAGGTGTTGGTTGACGGCAAACCCGTGCAAGGTCCGGGTACGGACCGCATCATGATCTTCCAGGAGCACAGCCTGTTTCCCTGGCTCACCGTCGGCCAGAATGTCGAATTCGGCATGAAGATGAAAGGCATCCCCAGGGCTGAGCGAGTCGAAAGGGCCCGCTATTATCTGCGCCTCGTGCACCTGGCCAAGTTCGAGAAGAGTTACATCCATCAGCTATCCGGCGGCATGCGCCAGCGTGTTGCCATCGCCCGCGCCCTCGCCACCGAACCCGATGTCCTCCTCATGGATGAGCCCTTCGCTGCGCTCGACGCCCAGACCCGCGACCTGCTGCACGATGAGTTGGAGCGCATCTGGAGCGACACCGGGCGCACCATCATCTTCGTCACCCACAATGTCCGCGAGGCGGTCCGGCTTGGCGATCGCGTCGTTCTCCTGACTTTCCGCCCCGGCCGCGTGAAGAGCGAATTCCCCGTGGAGTTGCCGCGCCCCCGCCATCTGGAGGATCCGACCGTCGCTCGCACCGCCCGGGAAATTCTCGACGAACTGCGCGAAGAGATTAACCGCTCCCTCGAAGCCGAATACAAAGACGGTGTGAAGCACCGCATAACAATAGGAGTCGGAGGGAGGTCTCAGGTATGAAACGCGCCGCCCGCTACATCATTTTCTACTCCGCGCTTTTCGGTCTTTGGACCTTGCTTGCCGAACTGAAGATTTGGCCGCCGTACTTGTTCCCCACTCCCTGGGGCGTCGGCCAGGCCCTGTACGCCGGATTCCAGGATCACACTTACCTGATCGCGATCCGTGTGAGCATGCAGCGCGTCCTGATCGGCTACGGCATCTCGGTAATCCTCGGCATGATCCTAGGGCTGGGCGTCGCCAGCAATAAATTCCTCGAAGAAACCATGGGCGGTTTACTGGTCAGCCTGCAGAGCCTGCCCAGCATCTGCTGGTGGCCTCTAGCGCTGCTCTGGTTCGGGCTCAACCAGAATGCCATTCTCTTTGTGGTGATCATGGGTTCGCTGCTGTCCGTGACCCTGGCCATGGAAGACGGCCGCAAGCAGATGCCCAAGATCTTCAGCCAGGCTGGACGCAACCTCGGCGCCAAAGGCTTCAAGCTGTTTTGGTACGTCCTGCTGCCGGCCAGTCTGCCGTTCATTGTTTCCGGACTCAAGCAGGGCTGGGCTTTCGCGTGGCGCTCCCTGATTACCGCCGAAATGCTCTACCTGAGTCTCGGCCTCGGCCAGGTGCTGATGATGGGCCGCGACTTGAACGACATGAGCGCCGTCATCGCTGTCATGATCCTGATCATCGCCATTGGCTACATTGTGGATGGCGTGGTGTTCAAAGGCATGGAACATCGTTTGCAAAATAAGTGGGGGTTGGCACCCGCCACCTAGAAACCAGCGGAGATTTCCCCCGGAGTTTCCATTCATGAGGACCAGCCAAAGTGGCAGTCCCTGTAGCTTACAGGCTTCCGGGAGACGTCTTGGAAGCCGTGCCGAAGGGGATATTGGTCGGGGCGCGCGGATTTGAACCGTGGACCCCCTGCGCCCAAGGCAAACTAACCAATGCTATGTGATTGGTTCGCCTAGGTCGGCTCTGCGTCTTGCACTGTGGTTTTGTTGCCTGTTCGGACGATATTGGACCCAAGTTGGACCCAAGTTTGGGCCACGTGCCGGGTCATACCCAATTCCTTTATCGCGACTGGCGCGCCTGAACATCGTGGCGCGAATCGGACTCCGACGATGCTGTACTAACGGAAACGCCGGATGAATAGTGTGTGGCGCTCGGAGCGGTAATATCCAACCACATAAATCGTAGCTTTGCCCTGAGTGGAGTAGATCACCTGGCGGATGCGCAGAAGCGCAGCCCCCTTAGGCAGTTCAAGCATTTCAGCGAGATTGGGGTCGGCAACGGTGGCGTCGATTTCCTCGTCGGCGTAAGCCAGTTCCACGCCGTAGTCGTGTCTGAGGGCAGCGAAAAGCGAGCTTCTTCCCGATCCCGCCCGCGCAGCCAACCCGAAGCTCCTCTCCCTTCTCCCGTCGCCATTTTCTTTGGGGAATGGGAAGCTGTCTCCTGGTTCCCAGCTTTTCCCGTTTTTCTCGAGCCACGCCAAATCCTGTCTACCCGTTTGAGGAGATCCCG
The DNA here is from genome assembly GCA_035266345.1 of Candidatus Sulfotelmatobacter sp. GTDB lineage: Bacteria > Acidobacteriota > Terriglobia > Terriglobales > Acidobacteriaceae > Sulfotelmatobacter. Next base: position 68,537 of record DATFNP010000035.1, on the reverse strand, counting down.
CCTGCCGTCTCCGGCATCACCTGGACCCATACCAACGGCAAGTCCCCGCAGAAATACTTGCCGGAAACGACTGGAGCGGGGTGTGCGTTCCTCGACTACGACGGTGACGGGTGGATGGACATTTATCTGGTCAATAGCGGAAAGTGCGACTTCTTCAACCCTGATCCGCCTCTGCGCAACGCCCTGTACCGAAACAACCGCGACGGAACCTTCACCGATGTCACCGCGAAAGCCGGTGTGGCGGTCGGCGGCTACGGGCAGGGCGTCGCCGTGGGCGATTATGACGGAGACGGTTTCCCCGATCTCTACGTCACGCAATATGGACGAAACATTCTCTATCACAACAACGGAGACGGCACTTTCACCGACGTCACCGAAAAGGCCGGAGTTGCCGCTCCGGGATGGTCCTCCAGCGCGGTCTGGTTCGATTACGACAATGATGGCCGGCTCGACTTGTTCGTCTGCCGCTTCGTCGATTTCGACAAGTCCAAGAATCTTCCTTGCGCGGCCGGTGACAGTCCCGGCTATTGCATCCCGCGCCTTTATAAGCCGATGCCCAGCTGGTTCTTCCACAACAACGGCGACGGAACGTTCACCGATGTAAGCAAGGCCTCAGGCATCGGCAATTTTCTGGGAAAAGCCTGGGGAGCCGTCGCCACCGACATCAATAATGATGGCCGCATGGATTTGTTCGTCGCCAACGATACGGTGCAGAACTTTCTGTTTGCCAACCGGGGCGGCGGCAGGTTCGAAGAAATTGGGGCCCAAGCCGGCGTCGCTTACAGTGAGGCAGGCCGTCCACGCTCCGGCATGGGTGTAGACTCTGCCGACTTCAATCAGGACGGCTGGATGGATCTGTTCGTCGCCAACATTGATCACGAAATGTATTCCCTCTACCAGAACAATCATGACGAAACCTTCGACGATGTGGCTTTGTCTCTCGGCATCGCGAAAGCCACCCGGCTGATGAGCGGCTGGGGACTGAAGTTCTTTGACTACGATAATGACGGAGATTTGGATCTGTTTCTGGCCAACGGCAACCCGGATGACCTGATCCAGGTGTTTTACAAGGATGTGAACTACGAGGAACCGCTATTGCTGTTTCATGGTTCCGGCAAGACCCTGGGGAACGTCAGTGCGCAGAGCGGACCGCTTTTCGCGCGGCCCATGTCGGCGCGCGGGTTGGCTCTCGGCGACTTCGACAACGACGGCGCGGTTGACGTGCTCGTTTCCTGCAACAACCAGCCGCCGGTTTTGCTGCGCAACAACGTGGGCAGCCAGAATCACTGGCTGGGCGTGAAACTGGTGGGCCAGAAGTCAAACATTGACGCCATCGGCGCCCGCCTCACCTACCAGGCTGGCGATCTCAAGAGAAGTCGCATGAAAGTGGGCGGCGGGAGCTATCTTTCTTCCCACGACCCACGCATGGTGCTGGGAATCGGCAAACGGACGAAAATCGACTGGCTCGAAATCGCATGGCCGCAACCCAGCGGCCTCGTCCAACGCTTCACCGATCTCCCCGTGGACCGCTACATCACGATTCATGAGGGCCAGACAAAGTGGCAGCAACTGTAGCGTACAGGTTTCAGGGGCGACGTTTTGGGAGACTTGGCCGTGCCGAAATCTCATGCTTTCGACTCGAAATCAGCGAAACCGACCTGAACCGCTGACCAAGTAAAGGGTCAAATGGCGACTGAAAGCAATCGTTCGCCTTGCACCTCAGCATTTCCATACGGTTGAGAAGTGCAAGAACCGTGCTCGGGGGTGCTGAACCTCCGAATCCCTCCGGCACCTGCCGTGTCGAGGTATCTGTCCGCAATGAAACCCGAAACTCAGTGCCATCAGCCTTGGCAGCGAAGCGAACTTCAAGGAACTGTCATTGGACCCAATCGGACCCCAATTGCCCCTATATTCAAGGGGACGCAAGCCGGAAACCCTACGTCCCACGCAGGGGAGGGGGCAGTCTGTCTCGGAATCCTATTGGCACTGCTTTTTGCTGCCATCGCAAGGGTGAGTCGCGCGGGGGTTGATGTTCAGTGATCGATCCGGCCCCACGGAGAAGCGTTCCAACACACCGTCAGCAGGGCTGTTAGAAAACATGCTCAGAATAGCTCACGTGGAAGGGCCGTAAACCTTGAGCTTCTTGATTTCCATTGATGGCGTCAGGAATGTGCAGTTTTCTAATCAGGCCATAGCAGAATTGCTTGGACTCGTTCAGACGCCGACTAATGAGGCGATTTGTCGTCAACAATCAGTCGAGGACCGCCACGGTTCGCTTTCACAACCAATTTGATGTTTTTTCATATTCATTGTCTTAGTGGAAGAATTCTAGGGAAACCAGAGCAAAGCGGAGGTTCATTTCTTGGAAGTCGAGTACACCACTGCTGTAAAGGGGTGACTGAAACCGCACTCGACCTTGCGAGGAACTACTGTAACTTCATTTCGCTGAACACAAACTTGCCGCCAACCATGGTCATCACAACGTGAGTCTTTGCGAGTTCTCCATGATCGGCAGAGAAGATATCCCGCGAAAGTACGGCGAGGTCGGCTTCTTTTCCAGCTTCCAGCGTACCGAGGCGGTCTTCGGAGAATCTCGCGTAGGCGGAGCCAAGCGTATAGGCTTTCACGGCCTGTTCAACGGTGATCGCTTCTTCAGGCACGTACGATGACAAAGTGGGAACGGCTCCGCCCTGGCCTCCGCCGTCGAATACGCCGCCTACCATCGCACTTGACGCCGGAGAATGCCATACCGTCCGGCGAACCACCTGCTGCATGCCGACAAACGGGTCAGGCGGCCATGTGCAGGGCCAATCGCTTCCAAAGGCGAGCATCGCACCACTTTCCTCCAGGCTGCGCCAGCGATCGGTGGGCGTCTTGTCCTGCGGATCGAAGTTGGAGCCGATGTCGCTGCAGCAGAAGGACGGCTGCGTACTGACCAGCACGGAGAGCTTCGCGAATCTGGGTAGGTCTTCCGTCGGGAAGATTTCCGCGTGCTCCATGCGAAAACGGCGATCGCGCGGCCCGTTCACTTTTTCCACCTCTTCATAGGTTTCCAGGACCATGTGCGCGGAGTCGCCGCGCAGAGCGTGGGTCATCACTTGATAGCCGCGCTTGTCTAATTCCATTACGAGCTTCTTGTATTCAGCCGGTTCGTAGGTGAGCGGCGGGATCATTCCGCTGCCGCCGTCGGAGAAGAATTTCACGAGATTGGCGGAAACCCAGTCGTCGTGGTATTGCGTACGGGCTTTTTCCAGGTCGGCGAGGAAATCCGGCGTAAGGTGATGGTTCACCGCGACGGCACCGAACGAATTGCGTGTGCGCACGGTCAGCTCGCCGCGATCGCGCAGCGCAGCGTACAACTCGATCTCGGGCGGGCTGCCGGTGGCGTTCACGACGCTGGTGATGCCGAAGCGGTTCAAGTAGTGCGAGGCATCACGAAGCAGCGCGAGTTTTTCCTCGCGCGACAACGCCGCAAACACGGCGCGCTCGACCAGTTCCATGGCGGCTTCGAGAAGCAGGCCGCTGGGGTGGCCGCTGGCATCGCGGATGATATTGCGTTCTTCGGCGGGATCGGCAACCGGATGGTCAGTGATTCCGGCGAATGCGAGCGCTTTGGCATTTACCCATAGAGCGTGTTCGCTGGTGTTGTGAATGATCACTGGGCGGTCGGGAATGGCACGATCGAGAAGCTCATGGGTCGCCACCGCGGGAGGTACAGTGCCGAAATCGGCGCGGCCAATGAGTAATTTGTCGTTGGGATGACTCGCGGCGAAGGCTTTGATTTTCTCGACAAGCTCGTCCGGGGTGCTCGGGGTGATACTGTCCTCGGGCGTCGAAAGATTAAAGCCGTGCAGTTCCATAGCACCGAGCCACATGTGCGTGTGGGAATCCGAAATGCCGGGAATCACGGTTTGTCCGTGCAGGTCGATCACCTCCGTTTTCGCCTGCCGCCTGCTCAATATTTCCTGGTCGGTTCCCACGGATTCAATCCGCGTACCCGTGATAGCTAGGGCCTGCGCCCAAGGCGCTTTTGGATTCCCGGTGTAGATGTGGCCGTGAATCAACAGTGTGTTACTGGCAGACAGCGACACCGGCAAAAGCAGCGCCGCAATTACGGCACAGAGGTTCGCGAGCTGTCGGCTAACTCTCACGTAATTCCCCGTTGAAGAGATGGAATGGAACAGAAGCGCGATTATAGATCGAAAGGCCGCTGGGTTTGCAATTCGGGATAACAACCGTCTCTACACGTCTCTTCGGCTCCAACCTCTGGAACGCTGCGAAGACTGGGACCGCCGCTCTGAGCCAGCATCTGCTCTCCCTCCCTTTTTCCCGCGGAATTTGGTCAATGAGTGAAATGGCGACTTCTCGCCACCTGAGCCCAAGTTCTCTATGATGCGATAGTGCGAGATGTTTTGCCGAGCATCAAGGGGATGCTGGCTTTCGGGCCGTATGTTAAAGACGCGGCCGCCAGTGATCACGCAGATTGCGGGTGTAAGGCGCTACGTGCAGAGCGGGGCAGAGGTCTTGCTCAATGCTGGCGACAGCACGATGATTGATTCAGGGCGTCCGTGGTCGTCCAGTTGCGGAACAGAATGTGTGCGATTGTATCTTCGGGTGCCGCGCTGGGTCATGGAGAACCGGCTGCCCAGCTCTGTGGGGAGAAAATACCGACGTAATGCCATTGGACTATTCGGATGCCGCAGGAGTATGACCTATGTCTGAGTTTCCACCTCTATCCCAAACAGACGCTTCTTAAAATCGTAGCGCCCTTCCGGCCCCGTGCCCCTTAGAGCATCACTTACATTCGACTCGGCCCAGTTCTTTCATCTCCGCAAGGGCCGCACGCGCCTTGGACCAGGCAGAGTCTTCCGGGTACAGCGCGGAGCGGAGGTAAGCCCAGGTGAGCCGCTCGACTACAGCCACTCGTTCGGGGTTTTCGTCAGTCGTCTCGGCCGCATCGTATCCGGCAACTCCGCCTAAACCGTGCCCTGCGCCAACCACAGTGAGCAAGCACTTGGGGCCTTTACTCAGAAAGTACGGATCGGCGTGCCAGTCCGCACCCCGAACCGTTAGATGGTGGGAGACGTCGATGTCGCCATCGCCAAAGACTACGAGTGCTGGCGTCGTCATCTCAGCAAAGCCGGGGTGCTGGAAGAATGAATAATGCTCAGCCGCAAACGCGCTGAGATCAGCACCCCCATTACCAGGCGCGGCAAGCAGCACACCTGCCTTGATCCGGGGTTCGGCCATATCGATGATCTTTCCGTCTTTCGGATCGGTCAGGCGCGCACCCAGCAACATACCTGCTGTATGCCCGCCCATCGAATGCCCGACGACAGCGACTCGGCTACGATCTAGACGCCCGCTGAGTCCCGGAACCGAAGCCTCGATGAAATCAAGCTGGTCAAGGATGCGCTTCATATCCTCTACGCGGGATCGCCAGAACAAGGGTCCTTCAGGACCGTTTGGGTCGAGGCTTAGCGACTTTGAGCTCAGATGGGTGGGCTGGATGACGACAAAGCCGTGAGCCGCATAGATATTGGCGAGCGGCCCGTAGCCGTTCAGCGAGGAGAGATTGTTCGAGTTTCCATGGCCATGCGAGAGAAGAATGATGGGCAGATTGCGCCCGGTCGCCGGCGCGGAAACCTTTATCTCCAGATCCACGGCGCGCCCCGGAACCGACAACACGACCGGACTGAAAGAGAAAACAGGAGTGGCTGCGGTGACCGGTATGTTTGCGGCTTTACCTATCAATGCGTGATCCCTCCCGGGGCGCATCCCTGCCGAGCTTTGAGCACCTGCACTATGAAGCGCCCCTGCTACGGCCATCATTCCTACGGCAGCAATCAATTCACGACAGTTCAAAACGGTCTCCTTCCGGATTTGAGGTTCGATTCGTTGATGAGCCCGGGTGACCGGGACGACGGGGCTGTGTTGCATCGGTAGTTGCTCCTGGTTGACTTGAGCAGCCTGAACACCTGATTCCCCAACTTCTTCGTTGCTTCCGCCGGAAATCAACCGTGCCGTGAGTGTCTCCTTAGGGGGCTGTTTTGAGGGCCACAACTTTTTGGGAAGGTCGGACCCAAATTCCGATTTTGGTATACGGATGCTTCCCGGATTTGTTGGTGCAGAAGAAGTTATTGGTCGGGGCGAGGAGATTTGAACTCCTGACCCCCTGCGCCCAAGGCAGGTGCGCTACCAGGCTGCGCTACGCCCCGACTATGCCTACTTCTGGATTCTAAAGCATCGTCCGGCAGAACATCCAACGGAACGTTCACCTAAAGATCCATCGGCGGTGACGCGGTTTCGGACCGCTTACTGCAGCTTCGCGTACTCAGCTTTGGCTTCTTTCAGGATGGGGATGTCGGCCTTGTAAACCACGCCCATGCCGCCGCCGCCGCCGAGTTTTTCGACGATGCGGTAGTGCGAGATGGTTTGGCCGATCATTGTTTGGTGAACACTGGCGGGCAATGTTACGTGGTTGAAACCTGCGAGTCAATGAAGGCAGAGAGGCCGGATGGTGCTCGCATTCCCGCATCAAGGTATAATTTTGATCCGGGTATGCAAATTCCGCGTTATGCGTTGGTGGCCTATGTGAAAGGTCCGGCGGGAGAGTTCGTTGAGAACCTTCGGCGCGAACTGCATCCCCATCTGCCGCACCTGGCGGCTCACCTGACCATCCTGCCGCCTCGCCCCCTCGAGGGCACGGAGAGTGCGGCCCTGCAACAGATCGAGCGCATCTGCAGCGAGGAAGAACCGTTTGAGGTGAATCTCGGCGGGGTCGAGACCTTTATCCCGGTCACTCCGACGATATTTATCCGAGTTGAGCGTGCGGCCACACGCATGAATAAACTGCATAGCCGACTGAATGCCGGGGTGCTGGGTTTTCATGAAGAATGGCCTTACATCCCGCACCTGACCATCGTTAAAATGACCACGGAACAGGAAGCAAATGACGCCTGCAGTATGGCCACCGGGCGCTGGGCACGGTATGCGGCCAGCCGGCGTATCCTGCTGGAAAGGCTGACCTTTGTCCGTGAGGACGCGCAGAATCACTGGGTAGACCTGGCACCCGTGCAGTTGGGCCGCCGGCTGGTTTCGCGCTAGGTTCCCCGCCTGACGCTCCCGTAATCGCGGACCGGTTACTCCCGCCCGCTAAACATGGCCCTAGGTACATCTCCCTCCCGTGCGTTGAAAAGACTGTGCGCTGGCTGTAAATAAAGGTAGTAGGGCAACACGCGGAATCCCGCCAAACGCCACTTCTGACGCGGGTTTCCGGTTTCCGTCAAGAACGGGAGACAGCGAATGCAGATCGGAGTTTACGGTTCGGGCTATCTGGGAACGGTGATTTCGGCCTGCCTGGCGGACTTTGGCACTCCAGTTTCATGTTGTCATCCCGACCGCTCGCGCATGGTCGAGATGGCGCAGGGCAACATTCCCTTCTTCGAAAAGAACCTGAAAGAGATCATCCGGCGCAATGTTCGCGCCGGGCGTCTGGCCTACTCCACGGATATTGAATCGTTCGCCCGCAAGACCCCCGTGATTTTCCTGGCGGAAGACAAAGTGGAACATCTGAAAGACGTGGCCATGCGCATTGCGCGGCTGGCCTCCAAGCCTCCGATTCTGACCATCGTCACGCCGGCTCCTGTGGGCACGGCCAGTGCCCTGGAAAAGAGCATGAAAGACGCTGGACTGCAGGCCACCATCGTGTCCCAGCCCATGTTCTTCACCGATGGCTGCGCGGTTGAGGATTTCAACTGGCCCGACCGGCTGATTCTGGGGTCCACCTCGAACGAAGCGGTGCAGATTCTGAAGCAGATTTTTCATCCCCTGGTGATGCGCGGCGTGCCCGTGATTGTGACCAACCAGGCCACCGCGGAACTGGTGCGGGAAGCGGCGACCGCGTTTGTAGCAACGAAGATTTCATTCATCAACGAGGTGGCGGCGCTGTGCGAGCGCGTGAGCGCGGACGCGGTGAACCTGGCGCTTGCCCTCGGTCTGGACAAGAAAATCGCTCCCCGCTGCCTGCAGCCCGGAGCGGGCATGGGCGGCGTATTCGCCGAGTCGGACATGGATTCGCTGGCAGAGCTGGCGCAGGCGCATGGCGTGTCCCTGAAAGTACTGGGCGCGGCCCGCGACGTGAACCACCTGCTGGCCGACCGCCTGGTGGACAAGATTGCCCATGTGCTCAATTCGGTGGAGAACAAGGAAGTGGGAATTCTCGGCCTCGCCTTCAAGCCCAACACCAACTCGGTGGCGGGATCGTCGTCGGTTCGGCTGGCTGAGTCGCTGGTCTCCAAAGGCGCGCATGTGCGCGCGTATGACCCGGTGGCCATTCCTGAGGCAAAGACGCAGCTCAACAGCACCGTGCGCTACTGCGACTCTGCCTATGCTGCGGCGGAGGGTTCCGATGCCCTGGTCGTGGGCACGGGCTGGCCCGAGTTCCGCGCGCTCGATTTCGACCGCATCAAGCACCTGCTCAAAAAGCCTGTCATCGTGGATACGAAAAACCTGCTGGATCCGGCTCGGCTGCGGGCGCTGGGGTTCGAATATATGGGCGTGGGGCGCGGGTAGAGAAGCAGAGGCCAGGGGTCAGGGAATAGGGGTCAGTGATCAGCCGCCAGCCTAATCGGTGATTACAGCTTCGGGACCTGCTTCTTCAAGACTCCTTCCTGCAATTGCTTCCGCTAAGATTATCTGGTGTGGTGGACTCTCTTCACTGCTGTTGATCTGTACATCGGCGTGATCGTGCTGGATGCGATGGCTCCCTCGCTTCCGCCGGAAAAACGCGCACGGGTGCGCGCAGCGCGCAAGGTGATCCTGGGCTTGCTCGCGGGTTTCGGCGATCGTATTGGCGGCGCAGATCGCGCGGCGCTAGGGATGGATGAAGTTCTGACCGGCTACTGGTTCTCCACCGGGACTCTCCTGTCTTTTTCCTCGAGCGATACTTTCCTTTCGATCGATCCTTACTTTTCGATGCTTTTTCGGTCTTTCCGCTGTTGAACTAACGGCCTTTCGTGGTGATTTATAGCTGGGGAGTGATCACTCCCACCACGGGCGACAGCCCTGGGCTATCCAGGGTAGCTTTTCTGTAAACGCCCGCATCAGATGTACCTTGCTCCGCCTGCCCCCGAGGGTGGGACACAAGGGCCACGAGGTGTCCGGAACTGCGTGGCGCAACATCCTGGCCAACGTGTCTACAATACGAGGATCGGAATTCTTGGTCACGGTCATCCGTCACAACGTTGCTTTTTTGCTGTGGAAAACTCGAGGCGAGTGCGAGCGACGCTAAGATGTCCGACGATGCGTTTCAAGACCAGGGAATGTCTGACGGCCCAAGAGAGCAATTGCTATAATCAAGGCGGCGGTGGGAATAGCTCAACTGGCAGAGCACCGGACTGTGGCTCCGACGGTTGCGGGTTCGATTCCCGTTTCCCACCCCATCTTCTCGCTCTTCTTTCGTGGCGTTCTCTCCGGCGAAGTATCCGTCCGAATAGAATCGCGGCCCCGTAGCTCAACTGGATAGAGCATCAGACTTCGGATCTGAGGGTTTGGGGTTCGACTCCCTCCGGGGTCGCCAAAAGTCTCCGCTCCTTCGCTCCGCTCATTAGTAACCAGGCGCCCCCCCGAGTGCAAGAACTTGCAGCTTCCGCGCCCGCAAAATGGCTGAAATCCCTTGTGGCGCGGGCCTTGCGGCTGGGGTAAAATCTCAGGGCGATTTCTTGTGCGCATGAAGCGGGTCTTCCATTTCCGCGCGTCTTCCTCACAACTGGGCCCGCTCGAAGAGCGTCTGCTCGAAGCCTTGTGGGAGCGCGGCCATGCCACCGTACGGGAATTGGTGGAGGGCGGTTGCCAGGATCTTGCCTACACGACGGTCATGACCACGCTCGATCGCCTCTTCAAGAAAAACCTGCTGACCCGAGAAGCGGAAGGCAGAGCTTTCCGCTACACTCCGCGGCTGACCCGGGAGGAAATGCACCAGGAAGCGGCGGGTGAGGTGTTCCGGCAATTGCTGGATGCCAGCCCGGCGGCGTCGTTGCCGCTGTCGTATCTGGTGGAGATCGTGACCGAGCGCGACGCGCGTTTGCTCGACGACCTGCGACAGTTGATCGAGGCCAAGCGGCGCGAGTTGCGCGCCGGCAATACGAACCCGGCGGACAAGGAGAATAAATAGTGTTTCTGGTGCGCGGCATGGCCGTCTCGTTTTCGGTGTTCGTGATGGTGTACTGCGCGCTCTCGCTCGCGGTAGGCCTCGGCTGGCACAAGGTGTGGCTTTACAGCCAGAGGCGTCCGGTCCGGCGTATTGCCGATTTCCTGTTCGCGCTGCGCATGTTTCCTCTCATTACCGCGGCGGTGATCACCGCGGCCTTCACCGTCCCGTCTTTCCTGTTGCTCGAGCCGCGCGCGATCAATGAGCCGCTGGGGGAGATTCCGCTGGCGCTGGGTTTGGGCGGCGCGTTGCTGGGGATTTTTGGTCTGGGGAATGCTGCGCTGGCGGCGCGCCGGGCTTCGCGGACGATTTCGGAGTGGACGCGTGCCGCGCAGCCGGTCGAATCGGGCGCCGCGGTTCCGGTGCTGCGAATTTCGCGGACCGTCCCGGCGATGACGGCCACGGGCATTGTCCGGCCCAGGGTTCTGCTGTCGGGCGCGGCGGAGTCCATGTTGACGGCAGGCGAGTTGCGGACAGCGCTGAATCACGAAGTGGCGCACGTGCGGCGGCGGGACAATCTGAGGAAATTGCTCATGCGCTTTGTGGCTTTTCCGGGCATGCGCGGTCTGGAAGCCGCATGGTTCGAGGCCACCGAGATGGCGGCCGACGACGCGGCGGTGTCAAACGCCGGCGAAGCGCTCGATCTCGCGGCGGCGCTGATCAAGTTGTCTCGGCTGGGGCCGGTGGAGCCTCCCGTGGACCTGACGGCGGCGCTGGTGCACAGTCCGGCGTCGGTGATGAACGCCCGCGTGGAGCGGCTGATTACCTGGAACGACGAGCGCCGCGTGCCTCCGGCGAAGTATTCTCCGTGGTACGGGTTGAGCGCGGCGCTGGTGGCCGTCGCGGCATTCGCCGTCACTTACAGCCAGTTGCTGGTGCACGTACACACGGCAACGGAATGGCTGGTGCGGTAGCGCACCGCCCTTCTTTCTTTTTTCTTTCCAGTTCCCCGAGCAGGAATCAGAAAGTCACGCGCACGCCTATTTGCGCCGCGAATGGAATTCCTACCGTAGTCCCCGGGCCGAAGAAGTCTCCCAGGCCGCCCTCCGGTATCTCGAGCTGCTTAAGGCTGGTGATGGGGGCGGTCTGCGAGCAATCTGCGATGGTGCAAATGCTCGTCACATTTGTGATGCCTGTGACCGGGTCGGGCATCATTTGGGCTGACGGGATTGGTAGCTGGGCCACATTGGCGGCAAAGTTCGCGCCGGGATTGTTCCGGTTGAAGAGATTGAAGAACTCGATGAACGGATCAATCCGCCAGCGCTCGTTGATTTTGATGGGACGCGTGACGCGTAGGTCGGACTGAATGTAGGGGGTACCGCGGAATTCATCGAGGCTGGTGAACTGTCCATTTACATAGATGCGGTCGGAGTTGTTGGCGTTTGTGATGGTGATAGGGCGAGCGCTCTCGAACTGAGTCACCGTGCTCAACTCGAAACCGCCGGGAACGTGAACTGTGCCGGCTAGAACGAAGCGTTGTCGAACATCTTCACCAGAGGGGCCGTAGTCGCCGGGCCGGAAAGCGTTCAGCAAGCCTGCATTCGGTTGATTGGGCTCGTTCGGACAGACGCCATCCACATAGTCAAACAGTTCGCCCAGTACGCAACCCCAGGTCTGCGCCTTGGAGAACGTATAGTTCGCCACCAGATTGAAGCGGTGCAGATTGCCCTGTAAGTGCAGCATCAGCGCGTTGTAGCTGGAACGGTTATCCGATTCGAAGACATTGACGCTCGGCACCACGTTCGTCTGATCGGTGGCGTAGTTTGGGTCTGATGTGGAAATGAGCGGAGTGAATAGATTGGACCCGCCGCCGTAGGGGAAGGCGCGGTAACCGTGATTGCCCTGCTCGTGCACGTAATCGGCGCTCAGCAGCCAGTGGTCGTTGAATGCGTGCTGAACGCCCCCGGTCGTGTGGATGGCATAAGGCGTTTTGTAACCGGAGCCGATCAGATTTCCCGTGGCCCCGGCACCGCCCGTCAGACAACCCGCGCCGGCGAGCGCATAAGTGCCCGGACCGCCGGTCAGGCTGCACGTGCCCGTGGTGAAGGTGGAGTTGTTGACGCCCTGGAAGGCGGTTCCCCATCCGTTCTGCGCCAGATCGTCGTAGAAAATGCCAAACCCAGCACGAATCACCGTCTTCCCGCTGTCTCCGGGCGAGTAAGCGATGCCCAGGCGAGGTGCGATTTGCTTGCGGTAGTCTCTTGGCACGCTCGGCACAATCGGGATCTGTAATGTCTGCAGGGTCACGTAGGCGGCGTTCTCGGCTTCGCTTCGCCCCGACCCGGCCATCAGCCCCCAGATCGTCTGGTAGCGCAAGCCGTAGTTCAACGTGAGCCGGTGCGAGATGCGCCAGGAGTCTTCGGCGTAGACTCCGATACGCTGCAGGTTCTGCGAAAAGCTGCCGTCACTGGGCGGGGTGTACGTGCAAGTTGAGCCGTCGGAAGCGGTGAAGTTGACGCACTGCGGGCTGAAAGTTCCGAACACGCCGGGGTTCTGCACGTAATAGACCGGGTTGTTGACGTAGGAAGCAAGGGTCTCTGCCGTCCCGGCAAAGGCCCCGCTCAGCACTGGTTCGTGAATGAAGTTCACGCCGAACCTAAACGAGTGATCGCCCGTGGCGTGGCTCACGTCGTAGCGGAATTGGTATTTGTCCTGATTGCGCAGATCGGGAAAAAGAGTGATGGGAGTCGCGAACTGGTTGTCGCCGAAGGTTTCGAAACCGGATACGGTGAGCGCTGTCGAGCTGAAAGGAAACGCCAGGGCGAAGCCCAGATCGGAATTCCGGGTCTGGGTGAGATGCAACAGGCTGGCATCGAGAACCAGGTTGCCGAGCCAGGTCGAATTGAACGCGTAAGTATTGCTCAGCGCCACATTCCAATAATTGTTGTGCGTGATCAGGCCGGTGGAGGGCAACGTAGCCTGCTGCACCAGAGCGTTGTGGGTGAGATAGCTGTCCTGTGACGCGCGCAGAAACCAGTTCGATTTCGACGACTGGGCCCAATCAAAGCGTACGGAACTGAGATAGTCGCGAAAGGGAACGGGAACGGTCGAGGGAACCGCAATCGAAGGAACGCCGCTGATCAAACCCTGAGACGCCAACTGAGCCAGCGCCTGAAATTGCGTATTGCTGGCGGGACTGTACGCGATGCTGGCGTTCTCATGCACGTGCTCGAATGAGGCAAAAACCCAGACCTTATCTTTTGCCAGCGGTCCGCCGATCGTAGCCACGTAGTTCTGCCGGGAGAAAGGCTGTTTGGGATTGGGCGCCGGATTCTCAATGGGAAACCGCGCGTTCAGTGCGGCCTGGCGGTCGTAAAAAGCGGCATCGCCGTGCCAGGCATTGGTTCCGCGCTTGGTCGTGATGACCACCGAGCCAGCCGTGGTCCCGCCCGTGTCCGCATCTTCATTGGAGGTGCGCACGGCAAATTCCTGAATGCCGTCGGGCGAGAAGTTTTGCAGGAAGCCGCCGATCCAGTCGTCGGAGTTGTCGGCACCGTCCACCGATAGTTCGTTGTTCAAGCCGGAACTTCCGCCGGTAGAGACGGCAGTGATGCGCGCCTTGGTGGGATCGGAAGGCTCAACCGGCTCGGTTCCGGGTACGAGATAAGCGATGTTGGCGAAGCTGCGTGCCGGGAGCGGAAGAGCTTCGAGATCCCGGCTGCCGACGACTCCCCCATGCACCGTGCCGGACAGATCGATGGGCTGCGTCGTGATGGAAGAATTTTCGCTCTTTACGTTGACCGTTTCTGCCGCAGCCACCGGCTTGAGCGTGACCGTGACTTCGCGCACAGAACTGACCGCGATGGAAACTTCAGCCTGGGCTTGCCCGAAGCCTGTGGCATTCACCGTCATGCGGTACACGCCTGGGAGCAGGTCATCGAGGCGAAACTCGCCGCGGTCTTCGCTGGTAGTCTCGCGTTGCATGGAGGAATCCACGGACCGCAGCGCGATTTTCGCGGCAGGAATGCGAGCCCCGGTGGAGTCCTGAACCGCGCCGCGGAGGGAGCCTCGCGGGTTCTGGGCCTGCAAGGCGAGAGCCAGGACAACGATGATTGTGAGGTTGAAAGAGATGTGTTTGAGCAAGGGGCCTCTGCCGGAGCCTGATTTCGGGGGGCGGCGGCCAGCACCGAAGGGTATCTTGGGCGAGCGAACTACTACCAGCGCTCGTAGAAATCGCGGCAAACACCTTGTCCAGAGCGGCGTTTGGGCTATATGCCCCCGTGGAACCTGCGGAAACATCAGAGGCCCGGCTAGTCGGACCAGCGCTGTGGAGTCCGGTCCCAGCGGTGTTTCTTGAGTTCTGCCAGCAGGGGCTTGTCCAGGGGGCCGGCGTCACTGGCGGCAATATTCTGCCTCACATGGCCGGGTTTTCTCATGCCGATGATGGTGGTACTGACGGCGGGCTGCGACAGGATGAACCGCAACGCCATCTCAGGTAGCGTCATCCCGGCCGGCACAATCTTCTTAAGCGCTTCGACGCGCTTGATTGTCCTCGCCAGATTCTCGGGGCCGAAGTATCCCGAGCGCCAGTCGTTCTTGGGGAAGGTGGTCTCCAGAGTCATCTTGCCGCCCAGGCTGCCTTCGTCGAGCGGAACGCGGGCGATGACGCCGATGTTGAGTTCCCGGCATACGGGAAAAAGTTCGTCCTCTGGCGACTGATCGAAGATGTTGTAGATGACCTGCACCGCGTCTACCAGGCCGGTGCGCAATGCCCGGATGCCGTTCTCCGGTTCCCAGCGGTTCAGGCTGAGGCCGAAACTCCGAATCCAGCCGTCGTGCTTCAGCTTTTCGACAGTGGACCGGAACTCCGGTTCGTCGGTCCAACTGTCGTCCCAGACGTGAAACTGCAGCAGGTCAATGGTCTCGACGCGAAGCTTCTTGCGGATAAGGTCCGCGTGTTTGAACACATGCTGGGCGGAAAAAACGTCGCTGTACTTGTATTCCGGCCGAGCGGGCCAGCGATCATTGCCGGGAGCGATCTTGGACGCGGCATAGAGGCGTTTGCCTGGGTTGCGGGTTAAGTTGCGCGCCATGATTTCGCCCAGCAGGCCATCGCTCTTGCCCGCGCCGTAAGCCCAGGCCGTATCGAAAAAGTTGCCGCCCAGGTCGGCGGCGAGTTGCAGCGCGGCGAGTGATTCCCGCTCGTCGGAGCCGCTCCACCCGCTCATTCCCCAAAGTCCATGGGCGATGTCGCTGACTTCGAACCCAGTGCGGCCGAGTTTGCGGTATTTCATGACGCCGTCCTTCGCTGCAGAGGTATCCGAGCGGGAGCATCCGCTTTGGGAACAGGTTCCGAAGCGGACTCAACAGAATATATCGCAGGTACAATTTTCGCTCGTCCCCGCCACTTCCGCCGATTTGTCAGGAGGAGGCGTTGGTGCCGCGAGTCGCCTTGCTGGTTTTTCGATGGCAGGGATCAGAATTTTGCGTCCCGCAGAGAGGCCAGAAGTGGTTCAATAGGGCTAGATCATAAAGCTGGAGGACTGTCCCAATGAAATCCGATTATCCTTTTTCTCCGAGCAACCCCGAGAAGGGAACCGAATTGAACGCGCCATCGTCCCGTTTCATAGACGAGAAAATCTCCGATGAGACGGGAACGGAAACGAAAGCTGACAGCGCGCTCAAGCCGGCGGGTCTGAAGAATCCCTTCTGGAACTAAGCTTGAGTTGAAGCAGTCTGGGTTGAAGCAGTTTGAGTTGAACCGCGGATAGCGCCGGATCGTCGCAAGCTAGAGCGAAGCGACGACCGGCGCTGATTTTTTGTCGAATCTACCGCAGGATCGGCAGGCAGAGGCAGGGACGGACTGAGAAATCCAGCCCGGCCATTTGTTCCAGAGCGGGCTGCAGTTGAGTATCGCGGCAGGGCTCGAGCGTGATGACGAACGGCAGCGAGGCTTTGTCGAAACCCGGCTTTTGCAGCAAAGCGTCAATATTGAGGCGATGCGCCGCCAGGATTTCCGCCAGCCGCGCCACAATTCCCGGCTGATCGCGCACGAAAAAACGCAGGTACCAAGCCGTCTCGAAATCACTGCTAATCCCCGCGGTCGAGACGTTGCTGGCTGCGTCTCGTTTCCTGCCCGCGGAAAAGCCCTCCGCCACAAACATCAGATCCGAAACCACAGCCACGGCGGTGGGATCGCCGCCGGCCCCGGCGCCCAGAAACGCCATGTCGCCCCCGTACTGGCCGGAAGTGAGCACCAGATTGAGATTTCTTTGCACGCGCCCAAAGGGAGAATCGGCGGGAACCAGGCAGGGGCCAACGTCGGCAAACAGCGTGTTTCCTTTCAAGTCGGCGCGCGAAATCTGGCGGATAGTGCAGCCGAGCTCGGCGGCATAATCGAAGTCCACGGCGTCAATGGCGCGAATGGTGCGGGCGCGCACCGATTCCGGAGCCACCTGCGTGTGCAGTCCAGCGAGTGCGAGAATGGCGAGTTTGGCGCGGGCGTCGCCGCCGTCCAGATCCTCGGATGCATCGGCCTCGGCATAGCCGCGGGACTGCGCCTCTTCCAGGGCCTCGCTGAACGGGATTCTTGCGCTTTCGATCCGGCTCAGAATGTAGTTGCAGGTGCCGTTCAGGATTCCCGCAATGCCATGCAACCGGTCGCCGCACAGTCCGGTGCGCAGCGCGGGCAGAACCGGGACTCCGCCGGCGACGGACGCTCCGAATTCGAGCTGGCGCCCGTGGCGGGCGGCCAGTTGCAGAAGATCGGGGCCGTGGCGCGCGATGAGCTGCTTGTTGGCCGTGACCACCGACTTCCCCGCCTGCAGCGCACCGCGCACAATCTGCTCGGCAGGATGCAAGCCGCCAATCAGTTCGATGACGATGTCCGCGTCGGAATTCAAAACCATTTGCGCGTCGTCCGTCCAGATGACGTCGCTCGGCACCCAGGGCTGCTTCTTCCGCTCCACGTTGCGGTTGCAGATGTGGGTGAGCCGCAGGGAACTGCCGCCGCTTTCGCACAGGATTTTGGCCACGGCGCGGCCCACGGTTCCGAAGCCGATCAGCGCGACACGACACTTGCGTGACGGCTCGGCGCCGCTGCTGACGGCCTGATCTTTCGCCGGTTTGGAGGATCGTTTAGGCAATGCTCACGCCCCGCAAGAAAATAATCTTCTATCATACCGTGTAGCCCCGCCGTGTGGCCGCGTGCGTGTGGGTGGCGGCTCTGGTGAACTGCAAAGCGGAGCGCAGCAGGCGGCATCGTGGGCGGAATTGGCATCAAAGTTGGTAATATAAAGGATTCCTGCTGCGAGTCGAATCACGGCGGGAGCATCGCGGGCTCGCTCTTTTCCAGGCGCTTCTGCATCCGAGCGCTGCGGTCCGCACCACCCGGCAGCGAGAGGAGCAGGAATGATTGGAAGGTTCGCGGCGTTTCCCCGATTCAGGATCGTTGTGCAGGGGGCCTTTTTAACGACGATTCTGGCGGGAGGCGCGCTTGTGCGCGCGCAGCAGACTCCAGCCCAGCAGCAGCCCGACAGCCAGAAGCCCGATAATCAACAGTCCAGCAGCCAGGAAGCTTCTCCGGAAGAGTCGCGGCGCAAGACCAAGCCGAAGGACTACAAGAACTGGACCTTTAACCTGGGCGGAGGAGCCGGCCTCTACAACGGCGCGACCAAAACCTATGTACGGGGCGGCGGCATCGTTGCCGCCGGCGGAGTGGCCCGCAACTACAGCAAGTACTTCGGATTCCGCGCCGACGTGCAATGGGACAACCTGCCGCTGCGCGATTCCGCGCTGCATATGGCGCTGGCTCCCGGGGCGACCAGCCAGGTGTATTCGCTGATGGTGGATCCCGTCTTTAATGTTGAGGTGACGAAAGAGTGGGGCCTATATGTTCTGGGTGGGCCTTCTTTTTACCATCGTTCCGGCAAGTTGGATTCTTCGAATGCAGTTCCCGGGTCGGCCTGCGGCGGGTTCTTTACGTGGTGGGGAGCATGTTACGCGGGTAGCATTCCGCTGAGGGGGGACTTTCTGAAGTCGAGCCAGAACGAATTGGGCGAGAACTTCGGGGGAGGCATCACGCGCAAGATCCGCCCGAACGTTGAATTCTACGCCGAATTCCGCTACCTGCACGGCACGCACAACAAGGTCACCACCGACGTGCGCCCGATTACGATTGGAGTGCGCTGGTGAGGGGGCTGTGCGGCAGTCAGATTATAGATTTCGAAGTGACGGTTTCAGAATGTGAATCTGAAATCTGACTTCTGCAATCCGCGTTCCGCGCCCCGCACTCGCCCACACACTCTGATCTATTCAGGATTGGTCCGATAGGCCCAAAGATCCGCGCTCAACTTCTGCAATTGCACGAAGGACGAAGCTGGAGCGGGTTGCGTCACGGTCGTGTTGGAATTGGCTTCGCGCACGGCAGATTCCACGATGTGGTGGGAGGGCGCCAGGGAGCAGGCTGGGTCGGTCACGGTAGCATCTCCTGCTAGCAGGAAAGCCTGGCAGCGGCAGCCGCCGAAGTCTTCCGTGCGCCGGTCGCAACTGCGGCAGGGCTCGGGCATCCAGTCTTCCCCGCGAAAGCGACGGAACGATGAGGACTCCTGCCAGATCCACTCCAGCGACTTTTCGCGCACGTTCTCAAACGTCAGTCCGGGCAACACTTCCGCCGCGTGGCAGGGAAGAACCTTGCCGGCGGGATTGATCAGCAGCAATCTTCTTCCCCATCCGCCCATGCAAGCCTTGGGATATTTCGCGTAGTAGTCAGGCACGACGGAATCGAGGCGAATGCGTCCGGCAAATCGCTTCTCGGCCTCGGCGACGATCACGACTGCTTTCTCCAGTTGGGCGCGCGTGGGCATCAGCGCGGCGCGGTTGGCAAGCGCCCATCCGTAGTACTGCGTGTGGGCGATTTCGACGCGCTCGGGATGCAGTTGTTCGATGAACGCGATCATCTCCTCCAGATGGTCGAGATTCTGCCGGTGCACGACGAGGTTTACGGTGAAAGCGACTTTGTAGCGGCGAATCGCGCGCGAGAGTTCGATCTTGTGCGCGTGGGCCTTCGCGCCGGCAATCCAGTTGGCGGAATCTTCCCGCGAATCCTGAAAGCTGATCTGGATGTGATCGAGTCCGGCGGCCACCAGCGCCTGCAGACGCTGCTCGTTGAGACCGATGCCCGACGTGATGAGATTGGTATAGAGTCCGGCGGCGCGGGCGGCGGCGATCACTTCGGTCAGGTCGGCGCGGGCCAGCGGTTCGCCTCCGGTGAAGTGCGCATGCAACACGCCTAGCTTGCCCGATTGCTGAAAGATACTGGCCCATTCGCCGGTCGAAAGTTCCGTCTGCGTTCCGGCCAGTTGCATGGGATTGGAGCAGTAGACGCAGTGCAGCGGGCAGCGGTGGGTGACTTCGGCGATCAGGGCGAGAGGATTAAAGGGCATTGTGCAATTGAGTAATTGAGTAATTGAGCAAATTTGGTAGCTCCCGCCTCTGTCTGCTCAATTACTCAATTGCTAAATTGCCCGATGTCCTAATAGTCCACGATCCGTTTGCGCTGCAACTGCTCCAGGAAAATGCTGATGTCGTCGCGAATCTTGGCGGGATCGGCCGTGTCGAACTGTTTCTGCAATTCGGCGATGATCTCGCCGAAAGTGCGCTGGCCGTCGCAACGTTCGAGCACCTGCCGTCCCGTGCCTTGCAGCTTGATGGCGCCTTCGGGGAACAGGACCACGCGCTCCTCTTCTGTTGTTCCGCCCCAGCGGCATCCGGCGGCCAGGCGCGGCTGGCTGGAATCAGCAGGAGGCGGCATATTTATCGTCCCAAGCCCGAACCCAAGGTCCCTCGACTGCGCACTGCGATGGATCAGGTCCATCGCAATGCTCCGCTCGGGATGACAGGGTGTTGGGGTTCCACTCCATGCTAGCTGGCCTCGATGCGAAACGCGCCCGGCGGCGGCCAGCCGGGCTGCACGTAGGCGAAATAGAGCGCGTCGAGCTGTGCCCAAAGAATGTCGCACTTGTCGCGCAGAACCTGGATGGCGAGTTCCTGCTCGGCCCGCGTCTTGGCGTTCTCGCAAACGTAGGCAGTCGCGAACTTGGAATCTTCCGGAGCCTGGTACATGCGAGCCTCGAAATAGTCCAACCCGCCCGCCAGCCACGGATAGTGCAGGCGCAGCTTTTCCACGCGCAGAGAAATCAAGTCGGGAGAGAACAGTTCGGTCAGAGACGACGCGACCGCTTCGAGGAGAGTGCGGCTGCGCACGATGTTCAGGTATTCGTTGACGGCGAAGCGGGTGGCCGGAAGAATGCCGGTTCCGGCGCGCACCTGATCGGCGTTGAGCCCGGTGGCTTCGGCGAGCTTCAGCCAGCGCTTGATGCCGCCTTCACTGGTGGCGTCGCCGTCGTGGTCCACGACGCGCTTGCGCCAGGCGCGGCGAAAAACCGGGTCGGGGCCGCGAGACAGGATGATGGAATCCTTGATCGGAATGATGCTCTGGTAGTAGTAGCGGTTCAGGGCCCAGGCCTGCAACTGGCCGCGGCTGAGGCGGCCTTCGTGCATCATCACGTGGAAGGGATGCTTGTGGTGATAGCGCTCCTCGCCCACGGCGCGCAGTTGCGCGCGAAGTTCGTCGGACGAAAGCAGACTTCCGGCGTTTGCTTCTACGGATCCTTCTACAGATCGAACTGCCATCCATCCTCCGCGATTTCCCAGCCGGATTCGCGCACCTGTCGGAACTCGGGGCCAGCCTCATTCAGCATGGGGTTGGTGTTGTTAATGTGTACATAGATTTTACGTGGGCAGCGCAGTTGCGCCAACTTGTTAAGACTGCCTTCAGCGGAGGATACCGGGACGTGTCCCATTTCGCGGGCAGTCTGTCCCGAACCTTGAATGCGGATGAGTTCGTCGTCGCTCCAGAAAGTCCCGTCGAACAGGAGCACGTCGGCGTAGTCGAGCTGCTTCAGCAGCGGCGGGTCGAGTTGTGGCACGGCGGGCATATATGCCAGCCGCTTTCCCGAGGGCGATTCGATGATGAGGCCCAGAGATGCCTCGAGCAAAGCCAATTGCGAGCGGCGGGGCGGCAAAACGTACGCGGGATAATGCGTCCCCAGCGGAAGCGCGCGGCAGCGCAATCCCGAAGCTTCGCCCACCGCGTTCAGCAGCGGAAACGATGCTCCCGGCGTGAACTCGTTCCAGGTCACCTGGTCGGGAACGCGTTGCAGCATGGCGAACATGGAATTGTCTTTGGTCAGAATGCGGCGGACGGACTTGGTGGCATGCACGCGGAAAGGGTGTAACTCGCGCAGCAGAAGCAGGCCGAGGACGTGGTCGAGATCAGCATTGGCCAGCACGGCCCCGGCGATGGGCGATTGGCGGGCTTCATCTGGTTGAGCTTTGTCTTGGTGACCCTGGCGCGGGTGAAGTTCGGGAGCGGCTTCGATCTGGGCGCGCAAGTCGGGAGAGGCTCCAAGCAAGAACCAGGAGCGCGAGTCGGCGCTGATGGCAACCTGAGTTTGGGTGCGGGCTTTTCCGTGGAAGGTTCCGGCACGCAGGGCGCGGCAGTTGGCGCAGACGCAATTCCACTGGGGGAATCCTCCACCGGCAGCCGAGCCAAGAATCTTGACGCGCATGTAAGGGAGTTTAGCAGCCGGGCGGCGGATCAATTACTAGCCTTGGCCGACGGAGGCAGCGCAACGGAGAGGGTCAAAGTCCCAGAGCTGGACGTCGGCGGCGAGGTTCTCGATCCCGACCTCGCCCTGCATCTCGGTTCCGGGCTTACCCAGCCAGACGATGCGGAATTGAGCTTTCGTATTCCGGTATTGGAGATCGATGACGTCGCCCGGTCTCAATTGCGCGCTTATGCCTTGCAACGTGGCTCCGCGGCCGCTGATGGTGCGCAGGCTGGCGGGCTGGGTGAAGGGGCGGGAATTGGCGTCCATACCCCAGATTTGCACGGGAAGCTCGACGAACACACGCGGCTGGCGGCGGCGGTCCATGAATAACCTCGATGGGGGGATTCAAGGGATGGTAACGGGTTGAGGGCGGGGAAGCACAGGTTACCGGAGTCACACGACTGAAGTACCGAAGGTTCTTGTCACGGCAGTACTGGGTCGCGATTCTCCACCGTTGCGCGAACCAGTTCCACCAACTCTGCAACCACCGGTGCCGGGAGTTGGTCATGCGTCAGGCTCTCGCACAAGGCGGTCAGATCCATGAGCCGCGCCAAGCGCCGCCATTCCGCTGGCAGCGTGCCGCCGGCGTGTACGTATCCGTCAGAGAAATGCGGCTCAGCGAAAGCGCGAGCCGCGCGTTCATAGCGAAGGAAATGGCCGAGGTCGGCCAGGGGAGAAGCGGAAATGGCGAACTCCCAGTCGAGAACGGCGGCTACGGTCCACCGCCCGCCGTTCACCCGCGCGTTGTTCGGCCGCACGAGCAGGTTACGCTTCCCGAAATCGCCGTGAACGAGGCATGCCTGCCGGTCCAGTTCCGCCAGTTGAGACGCGCATGACCACACGAACTCATGCGTGCGATCCACCAACTCCGCCGGCATGCGCAACTTCAGATTCGGCGACGCGAGGCACAAATCCACAAAGCGCGGCGTCGGATCCGCTCCTTCCAGCAGGGGCGAGGCGACGGTTGGTCCGGGAGCGAGCCATCCTGCCCGCGGAAAGGTGAATCGGCCGATCACCGCCAGAGTTTGGCCCGCGGAATATGCTGCCTGAGCGAATGCACCGTGGTCGCCGCTACGTTTCAGTTCATGGAGGCTGATGCCTTCGACATAGCGCATCAAGACAAATGGTGGGAGATTGTCGCAACCGCCCGGCTCCGCGTGGATTACATCGGGAACGGGAACGGAGCCGCCAAGCAGCCGCATCAGGTCAACTTCCTTCTGGCAAAGGGACGCATCGTGCTCGTAGACGCGCAAAACGATCCACTCGTCTCCCGTGTCGAGCCGGATTTTGAGATTTGCGTTGCGAAAACCATCGGTGAGCGGCTGGACCTCGGCGATGTGGCGGCCCGGAAACGCGGTTTGAACTATGCGCTCCAGGATCGGAGCGGCCAGAGTACGCCGTGGTTCCGACCGGATCCAACGAGCTTCAGAGGGAGCGCCGGGAATCACAGCCGTCATTATCGCTGATCGGCGAGCCTTAGGGACGGATCACTGCACAAGGGGTAGCCAACGCTCAGGGATCAGTTCAGGTCTCGGAGCGAGCAGGCGCCGGGGCCGCGCGGGTCGCCGCAGGATCCGCAGGCGCCAGTTGGGGAAGACGAGGCTGACGCCGAGGGCGACGAGCCTTTGGCCGAGACCGCGAAGACTGAGAGTTGGGGTTCCAGCCTGGTGGCGTGGCACTTGGGGCACTCGGCTTTTTTCTTGCCGTAGAGGAGGGCTTCGAAGTGGTGCTGGCATTCCTGGCAGATGTACTCAAAGATGGGCATGAGTGGCTCCGAATCCCTATTAGAATCAATTTGTGGGGAGTTCGCAAATCTCAAATTCTGCGGGTCATGCCTTCGAGGCTACGGGGCAGTGGATGGGACGGCCGCCGTTCCGGCCACATCCGTGGCTGCAGGGCGGGCATGTGCAGACGATTGCCAGCTTCCTGCTGCCGCGGAGAATTCATTTGCCGGCGGCGGAGGAGCGGCTGGTCGAGGTCGCCCCGGGGGTGAAAGTACGCTGCTGGTGCCGCTGGCAGGGCGAGCGCAGGCAACAGGCGCTGACATTGATTGTGCTGCATGGGCTTGAGGGCTCGAGCGAGTCACAGTACATGCTGGGGGTGGCCCGGAATGCGCTGGCGGCGGGCATGAACGTCGTGCTCATGAACCAGCGCAACTGCGGCGGGATGGATCACTACGCGCCGACGCTGTACAACTCCGGCTTGTCGGCGGATATTGCCGCGGTGGCGCGGAGCGTGGTTGAAAACGACGGCGTGTCGCGGTTCGCGCTGGCCGGTTTCTCGATGGGCGGAAATCTGGCGTTGAAGCTGGCGGGGGAATGGGGAAGCAACGGGCCGCCGGAGTTTCGCGCGGTAGCGGCGGTGTGCCCGGCCATAGATCTGGCGGCGTCGGCGGACGCGCTGCATGAGCCGGCCAACCGGCTGTATGAATACTATTTTCTGATGCAATTGTTCCGGCGGCTGCGCAAGAAGGCCAGATTTTTCCCGGAAACGTTCGACGTTGCGCGGTTGCAGGGGGTCTCGACCTTGCGTGGGTTCGATGACCGCGTTACGGCTTTTTACTGCGGGTACACGGGCGCCGACGATTATTACGCGCGGGCGGCGGCGGCCAATGTGGTGGACCGGATTGCGGTGCCGGCGCTGATCCTTCATGCGGGGAATGATCCGTTCATCCGGGTGCAGGCGGGGACGCTGGAGCGCATCCGGGCGAATCCCAATATTACGTATGTTGAGACCGAGGATGGCGGACATTGCGCATTTATCGGCGAGAGCAACGGAAATGGGGATGATGGGCGGTGGGCGGAACACGAAGTGGTGGAGTTTGTGAAGAGATTCTGAAAGCTGCGGAAAAATTGAAACGGGCAACCTCGGCGGCGGAAGCCGCTCCTCGAAAATAGGCCTTTATCGCAGCGCTGAAGCGCTGCGCCACCCAAAATCCGCGCTCCAATCCGCGAAGGCGCTCAGGATGACATTCGGGGTTGTGCCTCCGCGCGGCGGGCGTTGATCCATCCTTTGGCGTGCGTGCGAACGTAGGCCAGCGCGAGCATGGCCAGGAAGATCACCAGTAGGCCCAGCGAAGCGGTGCGGGCTCCTACGGCGCGTTTGGGCAGGATGGAAAAGCGGCCGTAAACGAATTCGATGTGCACCCAGTAGACGAGCAGCGACGCCTGGCCGAGTTGAATGAGCGGGCTGAATCCCCACTGGGCTGCGCCCCTTTCTCCGATAACCCAGCGGCACCAGGCATGGCCGGCGGCGAGTATCACCAGCAACATTCCCAAACGAATCAGGAAGAAGTTGGGGCTGGTGTGCCAGAAATCATAGACGGGATAGATCTGAAGCGGCTGGGTGTCGAGCCCGCGGGCGAGTTCGACCAGCACAATGCCGGCGCCGCCGAGAGATAGAAATACGGTTGCTTCACGAGCCTTTGCCGTCGGGCTCTGCAGGAGGAATCCCACGGCGAGGCCGGCGAAGGCGAAAGCGGTCCAGGGGAAGATGGGGAACAGCCAGGGCTGCGGTGTGCCCAGATTGTGTACGCCGTTGATGTAGGACTCGAGCGGCCAGAGGAGAAAGCGGGGGCGCCAGGTGGTCCAGAGCAGGGGCGTAAGCAGGGCGATCAGGAGGGCGGTGGCTGAGGCCGCGAGGATCAGTGCCAGGCGACCGTGTGGGACAGCCGAGGGCAGCTGTCCCCACACGCTTCCTTTCCGCGCCAACACCATCCAGCAGACTACAGCCATCAGCATCATGGAAAGTCCGATGGTGTTGAGGATATCTACGCGAAGCAGGTCGCTTTTGGGGGCCCATCCCCAGGCGATGAGGTACTCCTGCAGGCGGAAGAGCAGGCCGAAGGCGAAAATTTCCGCGCCGCGGCGGAGCGTGGTGCGCGCGATCTGCGCGGGCGGAAGGTTCTTTTGCCGGAGTTTTTCCGTGACCAGGGCGAACGAGATTCCGGCAAGAAAGAGGAACAGAGGGGCGGGAAAGGTTCCGCCGAGTTGCGAGTACATGAGAAGGCGGGTCTGGCGGGCGGGGCCGCCGAGCCAGGAGTCGTAGCAGTGGGTCTGGAACATCAGCAGGCAGGCCAGGCCGCGCATCCAGTCAATATAGGTGAGGCGCGATTTCGCGGCAGCGGGCGCAGGCATGCGGTGGGCGCAGAATCAGGCAGGGGCAGTATACGGCAGTAGGGATGAGTTCCGGGATTTGCAGGGCGGGAGCCGCTAACAGGCGGCGTTTTGCCGCTGTTCTGAGGGAATTTCAGGCGCCGGGCGCGGAAAGCGCCGCGTTTTGCCCGACTTCTTGTTAAGTTTTTGTCCAACCGTACAACCTTCGGCTCATCTTGCTTGATCGAATGGGGACAAGCCGTTATAAGGTTAGACACAGCACCTAAACGATCTGCCCGGAGCGTCTATGCGAATTGCACGATTCCTGCTGCCCGCCTTAGGGATAGCCTGCCTTTTTTCCAGCCTGAGCTCCGCGGCGACGCCGGACCGGATCAGCGGGACCTTGACCAGCGGCCCGCTGGTGACCCTGACAGGACAGGTTCACGTCAAGGCGCGGCCGGAGTTTGACCAGGGTCCGGTCGAGCCTTCTTACCGGCTGGACTATGTCACGATGTTTCTTCAGCCTTCGGCCAGCCAGCAGGAGGCTCTGCAAGAACTTCTGACCGAGCAGCAGGATCCCGCGTCTCCCAACTACCACCACTGGCTCACCTCCACTCAGTTCGGCGAGCGCTTTGGCCTTAGCCAAAAGGATGTTCAGACCATCGTGGCGTGGCTCAAGTCGCAGGGATTCAAGATCGTCAGCGTCGCCAACGGCCGTCAATTTATTGTCTTCGGCGGAACCGCAGCGCAGATCGCGAACACGTTCCAAACCCAGATTCACCGCTACAACGTGAACGGCGAGATGCACATTGCCAATGCCACGGCCCCGAAAATTCCGGCTGCCTTAAGCGGCATCGTGACTGGTTTTCGAGGCTTGCACGACTTCAACCCGAGACCGCTGGGCCGGAAAGCCCCCCCTAGCCCTGATTACACCGACACGATTAACGGCGCAGGCACGTTCCATTTCATTGCTCCGGGTGACGTTTACACAATTTACGACATCAACACGTTGGCCAACACGGGGATCAACGGCACCGGGCAGTCCATCGTGATTGTCGGCCAAAGCGACATCTACGTTGACGATATTCAGAACTTTCGAAGCGGCTTCGGGCTTCCTGCCATAAGCGGTTGCAGCGCTCCGCCCAGTTGCAACACGACCTACTTTCAGTACATCCAGGCTAACGGAAGCGTGGGTTATAACGCGGGGAACCTCAGCGAGTCGGACCTGGATATTGAATGGTCGGGCGCGATGGCTCCCAGTGCCAAAGTGATTTTCGTTACTTCCACCCTGGCATCGGGTGGCGTTGGATTCTCCGCCCAGACCGCAATTGACTCCCATCCGCTGCTGGCGCCGATCATCAGCTACAGCTACGGGGCGTGCGAATTGTTCAGTACGCCGCCGTCTCTCGCCACCCAGGACATGCTCTATCAGCAGGCCGCGAGCGAGGGTATTTCGTTCTTTGCCGCCGCCGGCGACGTTGGGCCTGCCGCGTGCGACGCTAATCCTTCCAACCCTCCGACGGAGGGCACCCAGGGTCTCTCGGTGAGTTACCCGGCAAGCAGCCAGTGGGTGACGGCGTTGGGAGGAACCGAATTTAACGATGAAGTCGGGAGCTACTGGGCTTCCACCAACACCAACCAAAGTTCGGCGACGGGTCCTATTCCCGAGATCGTGTGGAACGACACCACACAGAGCCTGGCCCTGGATGCCACCGGCGGCGGGCCGAGCAACTGCGGCATTCAGAACGCTACCTTTACGGCGTGTGTTTCAGGTTTCCCCAAGCCTTCGTGGCAGACGGGAACCGGGGTCCCTACGGACGGTGTGCGCGACATACCGGACATTTCCTTTTCCGCTGCAAACTTGCACGACCCGTATATCGTTTGCACTCCGCTTTCTGAATTAGGCCTTAGCGGTTCAACCAGCAGTTGCAATCCCGGCGGCACCCAAGGCATCGCCAATGCCCTCGACATTCAGAGCGGCGGTTTCATTTACTTCTCGGCGTTCGGCGGAACTTCCGTGCCGACACCGGTCATGGCGGGCGTTACTGCCCTGCTCAATCAAAAGCTGGGCGGCACCGGTCTGGGCCTGATCAACAAGAAGCTCTATGAACTGGCAGCGTCCAATCCCAGTGCGTTTAACGACGTGACCAGCGGCAACAACGATGTGCCGTGTGCGACTGGCTCGCCGAATTGTCCGGCTCCCCCAGCCACTCAGCAGTACGGTTTCAGCGCGGGGACCGGTTACGACCTTGTCACGGGCTGGGGATCGTTGGACGTCAACGCGTTTGCCACAGCCTGGGCGGATTCGCTGGCGGGTTTCTCGCTGACTCCGAGTCCCGCCTCGCTCAGCGCGGTTGCCGGACAAAACAGCAACAGCACCACGATTACGATCACGCCCCAGAATGGTTTTACTGGGACGGTTTCGTTCAGTTCGACCAGTTGCTCCGGTTTGCCGAGTGGCGCGAGTTGCAGCTTCAATCCGGCAACCGTATCCGGTGGGAGCGGCACCACCCAAATGACGATCCAGACGCATGCCAATGTGGCCGTCGGAACAACCACGGTAACGGTTACGGGGACAGCGTCGGGAATCTCGGAGTCGGCGACAGTCAACCTCGATGTGACCGCCACGACGGAGAGCTTCACGCTTACGCCGAGCGTGCCTTCGGGGGGCACTGTAACAGTCGCCCAGGGGCAGACGACGGCCGCAATCAACTTC
Source organism: Candidatus Sulfotelmatobacter sp. (assembly GCA_035266345.1). GTDB lineage: Bacteria > Acidobacteriota > Terriglobia > Terriglobales > Acidobacteriaceae > Sulfotelmatobacter. The sequence continues at coordinate 39,905 of DATFNP010000035.1, read as the reverse complement.
ACCATCAGCAGCTCGAGCACTCCCAGCTTCGTCACTTCCAGTGGCGGGGCTCCGGCAACGGTCGTGCCGGTTACCTATAGCTGCAGTACAAACCTTCCGAGCGAGTCTCACTGCAAGTGGAGCCCTGGGGATAACGGGAATGGTACGGCAACCACGCAGGCAACGGCGGTCTCGCTAACGATCCAGACGACGGCACCGACGGCTGAACTGCGGCGGCCGTTTGATCGGGGAACGCGCATCTTTTACGCGGTGTTGTTGCCTGGTCTGCTAGGTATCGCGTTCACCTTCGGGTCGCGCAAGCGCGGGCTCGGCGGCATGCGCCTGCTGGGCCTGATCATGGTGCTGGGATGCTCCACGCTCTGGCTGGGCTCTTGCGGCGGCAGCAGCGGCAGCAGCACCTCGAACCCCGGAACGCCGGTAGGCATGACAACGATCACCGTCACAGCCGGTGCCGGGGGTTCAGTTCCTAACCAAAGCACGACCTTTGTTTTGAACGTGACGGCGGTGGCAAAGTAAGCCGCGCACGCCAGAACTAGAACTAGACTCTATAGTTAGAAGCCAACGGCGCTCCCGTTACCAGGGCGCGCCGTTTTCTTTGTGCTGCCCAGGCCGGCCGACCTCCGGGTGCGGCCCGCAGATTCGCCTGAATGTGATTTAAATCACAGCAATCGGCGCTTTTGCGTGATAATCAAGGGGCTGCTTTTTGGGTCTCTCCTGCGCCCACTCTCAGGGCGCAGATCAGTTGCAGGTCGCTGGCAGTGCCGAATCAGGAGGATGCGAATGACTCGAGTGAATCTTGCCGAATGGACGTACCTGCTGGGATGTGCGAGCGCGGTGCTAGCGCTGATTTTCCGCTCACTCTTTTACTTCGCCACCAGCGTGGGCGTGAGCATCTGCGAAAACGTGGGGCTCAAGCCCTCCAGCCTGCTGCAGTTCAGCGTGCTGTGCTTTGTATTCTCGATCGCCTCGCGCGGCTGAGAGAGAAGACCGGGAAGGGCACGATTTCAGTCGTGCCGCAACGAGGCCGGAGCGAGTGCGGATTTAGCCGCCGAGGTCCGCTTCGAAGCACACCTCAGCGGCTCAAAGCCGCTTCTTCCATGGACCTCCTATCGGCACGAGTGGAACTCGTGCCCTTCCCGATTCGTCATTCCACGACATCAAATGCTCGGCCCTTCTTTGCTTTTCCCACCCCATCTGCGAAACTGACCACTAGCCACTGATCACTGACCACTGCCCATGGGACGCATCCACGTACTCTCCGAGACCGTTGCCAACCAGATCGCCGCCGGCGAGGTCGTGGAGCGGCCTGCGTCCGTGGTGAAGGAGATGCTGGAGAACGCACTCGATGCGGGGGCGACGCGGATCAAGATCATCGTGGAGGCGGGCGGGAAAAAGCTCATCCAGATCGCCGACAACGGCTGCGGCATGGTGCGCGACGATGCCATGCTGGCGTTTGAGCGGCACGCGACTTCGAAGATCAAGAACGCGGAAGATCTGCTGCACGTGGCCACGCTGGGATTTCGCGGAGAGGCGCTGCCTTCGATCGCATCGGTGGCGCGGCTGCGGCTGGAGACGCGGGCGGCGGAGGAAGACGCCGGGACGGTGATCGAGATCAACGGAGGAAAGATCGCGCGGGTGGAAGAAGCCGGATTGCCGCTGGGGACTTCGATCACGGTGCGGGATCTTTTCTTTAATACTCCGGCGCGGAAGAAGTTTTTGAAGTCGGAGTCCACCGAGTTGTCGCATATCGCATCGCTGGTGACGCATTACGCGCTGGCGCATCCGGACAAGCACTTCGAATTGCACTCGGCGACGAATGCCATGCTGGTCGCGCCTCCGGTAGCGGGAACCAGCGAACGCGTCTATCAGGTGTTCGGTAAAGAAACTCTGGATCAGCTGATTCCGGTAGCAGCCCGGCAGGCGCTGGAGCGGGTGGGATTGCCGCAGCCTCCGCCGTGGCGGCGGAGGGAAGAAGAGGAGGGTGAGGTTTCGGAAAAAGATCTTTCATCGAGAGATCCGGGCGAGATGCGCCTGCACGGCTTCGTCTCCAAGCCGGAAATTCAGAAGCTGAACCGGAATTCGATTTTTGTGTTTGTGAACGGGCGGCTGATTCGCGACCGGCTGGTGCAGCACGCGCTGACCGAGGCTTACCGCAACATCATTCCGCCGACGGTGTATCCGGTGGTGCTGCTGTTTCTGGAATTGCCCACGGGCGAGGTGGATGTGAATGTGCATCCCTCGAAAACCGAGGTGCGCTTCCGCCAGCAGACGGTGATGCACGATTTTGTGCGCGACTCGGTGCGGGCGGCGCTGATGAAGGCGCGTCCGGTGCCGCAGTTTATGACGGAGATTCGGGCGCATGCCACCGCGGGTCAGGCGCTGACGCCGGGGGCGCTGACACCCGGCGCGGAGTGGGAGCCGTCGTCGGGAGAAGCAGGGCTTCCGGCTTCCGGCGTTCGCCTTCCGGAAGCCGGATGGCAGGCGCCCGGAGTCGCTGTTTCCGGAGGATTCGCGTTGCAGCCGCCAGCGCCGCCGCCGATTTCAGCACGGTTTCAGTTTGAGGGCGGGATTGCGGTGGAGGCGAACGCGGCAATTCCCGTCGCACGCGGGCTGGAGACGCGGGAACTGCAGGCGCGTGTTCCGGAGACGATTCCGGATAACGGCTGCGCTCCGGCTCTCGATGTGCGAGAAGAAGAGCCGACGCTGTCTTCCCTGGGCACGCTGCGGCCGTTGGGGCAGATTCGGAATTCGTTCATCCTGGCGGTGAATGAGGATGGCCTGTGGATTATTGATCAGCATGTGGCCCACGAGCGCGTGCTGTTTGAGCGGGTGCTGAAGCAGCGGGCGGCACAGAAAGTCGAGAGCCAGCGACTGCTGATGCCGATCGTGCTGGAGCTGTCTCCGGCGCAACAGGCGGTGTTTGCCGAAATTTCCGAGGAACTGCAACACAACGGATTTGAAGCCGAGCCTTTCGGCGCGCGCAGCGTAGCTGTGAAAGTCGCCCCGGCCGGAGTGGAGGCCGCGGCGGTCGAGCACATGCTGCACGAGTTGCTCGACCAGTTCTCGCGTGAGGAGCAGTCGCTGAACCTGGAAAAGATTCGCGCGCGCATCGCAGCCTCGATTGCCTGCCACGCCGCGATCAAGGTGAACATGCCCCTGGAGCAGAACAAAATGGAGTGGCTGCTGGCAGAACTGGCCAAGACCGACCACCCAATGTCTTGCCCGCACGGGAGGCCGGTGGTGTTGCGGTATTCTGTGAAGGATATTCAGAAGGCGTTTAAGAGAATCTAGCTTGTTTATGACTGATCTTGAACTGCAGCAACTGCGGCGCGAAAAGTGGCGGCTGGATGGCAAGCGCATCCGGACGCTGGAAGAGGCGCGCGCGTTTTTGGAGGAGGTAGGGTTCTGCCTGATGTATCCGCAGAGGCCGCCGCTGCTGGTGCCGACGTTCATGGGCGCGTTTGTGGGATCGGAGGACCGTTTGCCGGGCTGGCAGCATGCGTTTGCCGATCCGCGGGCGGCGGAGGCGACCGAACTGATGGTGCGGATGCTGCGGGAGCGGGCGGCGTTCGAGGCCAATCTGTTCGATGAGAACAACGGGTTTCTGGTGGCGGCGTCGGTGTTTCCGTATTTTTATGCGCTGGTGGGCGAGCGCAACCCGAAGCTGGCGCCAAAGGCGGGGTCGCGGTCTCCTTATTCCGCGCTGGCCTGTGATGCGTTCGAGTTGATCCGGCGCGATGGGCCGATTTCGAAACAGAAAATGCAGGAAGTGCTGGGCGGAAGCGTGTCGTTTCCCGCTCTTGATGGCGCGCTGGGCGAGTTGTGGTCGAAACTGCGCATTACGCGGGTGGACTACAAGGCGAGCGAAGGATCGGTGTGGGATGTGCTCTACCGCTGGGCGCCGGAGGCGGTGAAGGAGGGCGTGGGGTTGTCGGTGCCGGAGGCCCTGACCGCCATGCTGTCGAAGTATCTGGACGCAGTGATTGCAGTGGAGCAGGCGGAACTGGAGACGCTGTTTGGAAACTTCATCGCGCGGTCGAAAGTGAAGGAAGCGGTGAACGCGCTGCTGGCGGCGCGGGAGTTCAGCTTTGTGCACGTGGGCGGACGATCCATGCTGCAGATTACGCCGGAGAAAGTCGTGGTGGTTCCGGTTCCGCGCAGTGCGGTGCGGTAGTTCCTCGATCGGATCCGAGTCAAAACTCTCTTGTCTGGCGATTCCAATTACAAACTGTATCGCGGGCGGCTGGCGCCTTCGCCGACCGGGCTGCTGCATCTGGGACATGCACGGACTTTCTGGACTGCGACGCGGCGGGCGGCGGAGCGTCACGGGCAGTTGATTTTTCGGAATGAAGATCTGGATTCGCAGCGATGCCGGGCTGAGTTTGTTTTGGCGATGATCGAGGACCTGCGCTGGCTGGGGATTGAGTGGAGCGAGGGTCCGGACTGCGGTGGAGAGTTTGGTCCGTACGCGCAGGGCGAGCGGCGCGGACATTATCTGGAGGCGTGGAAGAAGCTACGCGATGCGGGCTGGATCTATCCGTGTACGTGTTCGCGGAAGGATGTGGCGCAGGCGGCGGGTGCGCCGAATGAGGGCGATGATGAGTTGGTGTATCCGGGGACTTGCCGGCCTAGTGTCTCTGGGGCCGCTCGGCTTCGCCTTCGCGGGACAGCCGAGGCGGCTGTCCCCACATGGGCAGCGGAATATGCCGAACCCAAGGGGGTGAATTGGCGGTTTCGCGTGCCGGATGGCGCAGAGATTTACTTCACCGACTTGCATTTGGGGCCGCAGCGGATGTTGGCGGGGCGGGATTTTGGGGATTTCATCGTGTGGAGGCGCGACGATGTGCCGGCTTACCAGCTGGCTGTGGTGGTGGACGATGCTGCCATGAGGATCACGGAAGTGGTGCGCGGAGCCGATCTGCTGAAGTCCACGGGGCGGCAGATTCTTTTGTTCCGGGCGCTCGGCTTTTCTGTCCCAGACTATTATCCCTGCGATCTGGTGCGCGACGAGGCGGGCGTGCGGCTGGCCAAGCGCCATGATGCGTTGAGCATCCGCAAGCTGCGTGAGTCGGGATGGACGCCGGAACAGGTGCGGGCGGGCTGAGCGGCTTGAAGCGCGCCGGAATGGCCCGTAAACTTAGAAGATGCACGTACACGCTCACGGAGCGGGCGGTCCGACGCGGGTTCTGAAGATCTCGCTGGGCGTGACCCTGGCTTACATCGTGCTGCTGGTCCTGGCCGGGATTCGGGCGCACTCGCTGGCGCTGCTTTCCGAAGCGGGGCACAACCTATCGGATTTTCTGGCGCTGTTGCTGTCGCTGGTGGCGGTGTATTTCCAGTCGCGCCCGGCGAACTCCAGGAAGACGTATGGCTACCACCGCGCCGGGGTGCTGGCGGCGCTGGTGAACGCGACCTCACTGGTGGCGGTTTCGTTCTTCATTTTCTACGAGGCCTTCCGGCGGTTGCAGCATCCTGAGCATGTGCAGGCCAGCGTGATGATGTGGGTGGCCGCGGCCGGCGTGGTGATGAACGGAGTGATTGCACTGCTGCTGTATCGCTCCGGAGGCGACGTTAATATCCGCAGCGCGCTGCTACACGAGGTGGGGGACACGCTTTCGACCGCGGCTGTGATTGTGGGCGGCTGGGCCATCCTGGTTACGGGAAATTACTGGATTGATTCGGCGCTGTCGGTCGGAATTGGCGCGCTGATCCTGTGGTCCGGGTTCGGCATTGTGCGCGAGACTCTGAACATTCTGCTGGAAGGCACGCCGCGCGGGATGAGTCTGGAGAGGATTGAGTCAGCGATCTGTGCGGTGGAAGGAGTCAATGAAGTGCATGACCTGCATGTGTGGAGTATCGGGTCGGAAACGCATGCGCTTTCCTGCCACATCTCGATTGCCGACATTCCGCCGTCGGTGAGCGAGCGGATCTTGCGCGACGTGAAAGAGCGGCTGCTGCACGACTTCCGCATTGACCACACCACCATTCAGTTTGAGCACGTCATTTGCGAAGTGGCCCATGGGTGCGTGATTCCGGTGAGCGAGAGCGAAGAAGAGCACCATCATCACAGCCACTGAACGCGGCTGACACCTATTTTCTCTGTTTGTCGTAGATCTCTTTCACCCGTTCAATCGTATCTGCTTCTTCCGGCAACTTGTCTGGGCGCAGGCGGATGATTCTCGGGAAGCGCAGGGCGTAACCGCTGTCGTGGCGGTCGGAACGCATCATGTTGTTGAAGGCCACTTCCAGCACGATCTTTGGCTCGACCGTGCGCCGGAATCCTTGATCTTCCAGTGTGTGCTCCAGGAACCATTGCGTCATTTCGGCGATCTCGGCGTCGGTGAGGCCGGAGTAGGCTTTTCCGATGTTGACGAGCTTGTCTTTATCCGTGTCCCACACGGCGAAGGTGTAGTCGCTGAGGACGCCGATGCGCTTGCCGTGGCCGTACTCGACGGCGGTGACGACGACGTCAAGCGTGGCCAGTTCGCGCTTCATCTTCAGCCATGACTTGCCGCGCTTGCCGGGGGTGTAGGGCGCGTTGAGGTCTTTGATCATCAGGCCTTCGTTGCCGCGCGCTTGGGCGGAGGCGAACAATTCTTCCAAGTCTTCAGGGGATGCGGCGTGAAACACGGGTGCACGAATGATGCGGGTCGCTGCCGCTTGCGCATCTTGTCCGTCCATGTCGAAGATAAGCGTTGATTGTGAGCCCCGATGCTCCCGAGGGTTGGCAGGTTTTCGCGGCGCAGCCAGCAAGTCATCCAGAATGCGCGCCCGTTCGCGGAGCGGACGGTCAATGACCAGCTCACCCCCCGTATACAACACGTCGAACACGAGGAACGCAACGGGAACGTCTCGCAGCATTTTGTCGCTGACTTTCTTGCGTCCCAGGCGCTGTTGCAGGACGTTGAAGGGCCGCGCGTGACCGGCGGCGTAGTCCCACGCGATGATCTCTCCATCGAGGATTGCGTCTTGCGGGAGCCCGGCCAGGGCTTCGGGCAACTCGGGGAACGATTCGGTGATTTCGTCGCGAGTGCGGGAGAAGAGCTTCACTCCACCACTGGCCACGTGTGCCTGCGCTCGGATGCCGTCGTACTTGTCCTCGACGGCGGCTTCGAGGAAGTAGCTCAGTCCTTCCTCGGGCGAAGCGACCGGGCTGGCCAGCATGAATCCCAGCGGATGAAACAGGCGCATTCTGGCCTCGGCGAGTTTGCCCTGCAGCGCGAGCCGCAGCGTCTCTCCGATGTCGCCAAGGAGCATATTGGCCCGTTGCACGTCTGTCAGAGGGCTGCCGTATGCTTTCGCGATTGCCTCCTCGACCAGACTTTCCTTCAGCCCGATCCGAAGATCGCCGGTCATGATTTTGACGATGTATTTGGCTTCGAGGGGAGTGGCACGCGACAGGAGATCGCGCGCCAGCGCGGTTTTGGCGGCGGGGCCGCGGGCGGCGGCAATCTGGCGAAATGCATCTTCAGCTTCCAGCACGCCGAGGCCTTGACCGGGGGATTCGGGAAGTACCTCTCCTGCGACGGCTCCCAGGTCGCCGTGGCGGCGGTAGGCGGCGGTCAGGTTGGCTTCATCTTTTTCGGCCAATTCGGCCACGAGCTGCCAAATCGTCCGTCCGCCGATCTGCAGCGTGGTCTCTTCCCAGGCCGGAAACGCTCGTCCTGACAGGAACACGGCTGAGACGGCCGCCTCTTCTGGCGTGCGCGAGTTCAGATAGTCAGCGACGATCGCCGTCTTGCGCAGCTTTTTCGCGGTCGCTGCGATCGCTTCGCAGGCTGTCGCCAGCTGATGCATCGTCTTCCTCGGCCGCGGATGATGAGTTGCCCGAGCGGCCCGGTCTGTCGCAAGGGTCTAACTGCTTGATAAAACAGGCCCTTCGGCGATGGCCGCGGCCCCTCTGGCGGCGTTGCCACCTGTGATAACCTACTATTTGGTGCCAGTTCTGCGGAAGGGTCATCTAATCAACATGGGTTTGCTGCGAAATTACCTGAGATTTCTTGCTGCCGTGCAGCTTCTGCCTGCCCTGGAAAGCGGGGAGGAGACGCTGGTGGGCGGGCAAGCCGTGCTGGAGGGAGTGATGATGCGCTCTCCGCACGCGTGGGCGATCGCCTGCCGCAAGCCTTCGGGCGAAGTGGTGACCATGAGCGAAGCGCTGGAGCGGCCGTCGGAAAAGCACAAGTGGATGGCCTGGCCGATTCTCCGCGGGGTCATGACGCTCGGGTATGCCATGAACCTGGGCTACCGCGCGTTGCGGTTTTCGGCGAATGTCGCTATTGAAGATGTGTTGCAGAGCGAAGAGGGAGTTCCGGCGCGCAAGGAAGTTTTGGCCTCGGGCGCCCGGACTGCAGCCAAGCAGCAGGCTCGCGAAAAGGCGGCAACTCTGACCAACTGGCTGGCCGGGGTGAATGTCGTGATCTCGCTCGCGTTTTTTATTTTCATGTACAAATACGTGCCGCTGCTGGCGGCAACGGAGTTGAAGAAGATGGATCCGGCGCTGGGCGGGCGGATCATTTTCAACCTGATTGATGGCGCGGTTCGGCTGATCCTGTTCCTTTTCTTCATCTGGGGCGTGTCGCTGTGGAAGGATATCCGCCGCCTCTACGAGTATCACGGCGCCGAACACAAGACGGTGTTTGCGTTCGAGAACGGCGACCCGCTGGAGACGGCAACGGTGCAGAAGTACTCGACCTTTCATCCGCGGTGCGGCACCAGTTTTCTGATGACAGTGATGCTGATCTCGATCGGGTTCTACATGCTGGTGCCGTTCACGACGTTCTGGGCGCGCTTTGCCTCGCGGGTTGCGCTGCTGCCGCTGATCGCGGGAGTGTCGTACGAGATCATTCGCTTTGCGGCCCGGCACCGGGGATCGCTGTTCGCGCTAATGACCGCGCCCGGCCTGTGGCTGCAGCGTATTACCACCAAGCCTCCATCGGATGAGCAGGCTGCCTGTGCGATTGCCGCCCTCGACCACGCCATGTCGCTCGAAAAGGAACGCGGTGGCGAGCTGGTGATTGCGTAGCGGTCCCGCCGCGAATATTTCCTCTCGACCTCCCGACAACACTACAATGCCGTAGAAGAGATGCAGATGTTCGCGTCTCGCCCGTGCGCTGGGTTTGCGGCCGAGCCGAGACGTAGCAAGCTACGTCTCTACGGAAGCTTATATGTTTGAACGACTCGACCAAATTGAAGCCCGTTACGAAGAGCTGACCAACGCGCTGGCGTCGCCGGAGATCGTCAACGACTCGGCGAGATACCAGAAAACTGCCAAGGCGCACAGCGAAATAACGCCGGTGGTGGAGAAGTACCGCGAATACAAGGATCTAAGCAAGGGAATCAGCGAGAGCAAGGCGGTGCTGGGGGAGGAGAAAGATCCGGAGATGCGCGCGTACGCGCAAGAGGAACTCGACAAACTGGAAGCGCGAGTGGGCGCGGTGGAGGAGGAATTGAAAGTGCTGCTGCTGCCGAAGGATCCAAATGACGAGAAGAACGTCATCCTGGAAATCCGGGCGGGCACCGGCGGAGACGAAGCCACGCTGTTCGCCGCGGAAATCTTCCGGATGTACACCCGTTATGCCGAGACGAAGCGCTGGAAGGTCGAAGTGCTGTCGGCGTCGGAGTCGTCCGCCGGCGGGCTGAAAGAAGTGATCGCGATTATTGAGGGCAACCGCGTTTACTCGCAGCTCAAGTATGAGAGCGGAGTGCATCGCGTGCAGCGGGTGCCTGCGACCGAGCAGCAGGGACGCGTGCACACGTCGGCGGTTACGGTTGCCGTGCTGCCCGAGGCCGAGGACGTGGACATCAGGATCGAGGCCAAGGACCTGCGCATTGACACGTTCTGCTCCTCCGGGCCGGGCGGGCAATCGGTGAACACGACGTACTCGGCGGTGCGGATCACGCACATTCCGACCAACACGGTGGTCAGTTGCCAGGACGAAAAATCGCAGATCAAGAACCGCGAAAAAGGCATGCGCGTGCTGCGCTCTCGGCTCCACGAAATCGAAATGGAGAAGCAGCAGCAGGCGCTAGCGAAAGAGCGCAAGGCCATGGTGGGCTCCGGCGACCGGAGCGAGAAGATTCGCACGTACAACTTCCCGCAGAACCGGCTGACCGATCACCGCATCGGCTTCACCATTCACCAACTGGACGCGGTGATGGACGGCAAACTGCAGCCGCTGTTCGAGGCGCTGGTTACGTATTATCAGGCGGAGAAGTTGAAGCAAGAAACGGCCAGCGTGGTGTAGAGGTCGACCTCGCCTTCATTGAACTCAGCGGCCCCGGATTTGTGCAACTAAGAGAATCTCTCACCTCGGCGATCAACCGCCTCACCGCGGAGCGCGTGCCCTCCCCGCGGATGAATGCCGAACTGCTGCTGCGCTTCATCCTGGACTGCGACCGGGCCTACCTGTACGCGCATCCTGAGCACGAGTTGACCGGCGACGAGGAACGCCGCTACGAAGCGGTGTTGGCGGAGCGGGGGCGCGGAGTGCCGGCGCAGTACATCACCGGCCACCAGGAATTTTGGGGCATGGATTTCCTCGTTTCCCCGGCAGTTCTGATCCCGCGGCCCGAGACCGAGCACTTGATCGAAACGGTTCTTGAACTTCGCAAAGCAGACCTCAGAGCTCGGACGTCGGACCTCAGCGCCGCGCCGTCCAAGGTCCGAGGTCCGAGGTCTGAGGTCAAACTCCGCATAGCTGACGTCGGCACCGGTTCCGGCTGCATCGCTCTGGCCTTAGCCAAGGAACTCCCCAGCGCTGAAATTCATGCCACGGATATCTCCGCCTCCGCCCTGGAGATTGCCCGTGCCAACGCGGCCCGCCATCAGCTCGAGAATCGGATTCAATTCCACCAGACCGACCTGCTGGAAAGGTTGAATCCAAAGGACTTCGACTTTGTCGTCTCCAACCCACCTTACGTCGGCGAATCTGAAGAAGATCAGGTGCAGTTGGAGGTGCGCAAATTCGAACCGCGCAACGCGGTTTTTGCCGGGCCCACAGGCACGGAAGTGATCGCGCGCCTGATTCCCCAAGCTGATGCCGTGTTGCGTCCGGGCGGCTGGCTGATCATGGAGATTAGCGGCACGATTGCGGATGAAACCAAACGGCTGCTGGGGACCTGGAACGACATCAGCATTACGCAGGATCTGCAGTCAATTCCGCGCGTTGCGCGAGCGCGCAAGCCGCAATTGTGAGATGACGTGGCGCTAAGGACCGTCGGAATCCCCTGTCCCGCTTGCCTTTCGGCGGTGTGCAAGATTCTGCGCACTTGTGCACATTTTGTTTCGCCAAACTAATTTCACTTGACGCATCGCCCCAATCAATGGCTTACTACTATGCCGATTAGTAGCGCGTCGGCGCCCAACTCTACTCAACTGCTATCACCAGATCACAGAAGAAGTTTGCCGGATAAGGAGACAAGACAAGCATGAAATCACCCAGGTTGTCGCGCTTTGTGGCCGGTACTTTTGCCACGGCGTTGTTCGCCTCTTCGTTTGCCGCGGCGCAGCTGACCCCAACTCAGGTCGCTGCCACGAACAAAATCCTCCAACAGATACAGAGCACGATCGGCAAGATGCCGCCCGCGAAGCAGCAGTTACTTGACGGCTATGCCAACATCAACACCCTTGCCACAGCGTGGAAGAACTACGGCATGCACATGACGGATCCAACCTTCGTCTCTAGGGCCAAGGCGGTCACTCGCCAGGCAATGCCTCCGGGCGCGGGAGGAATCGTTCCGGTTTCCAACCCGGCCACCGACGTCGCCTATTCTTCTTTCGGTGGGTTCACCCAGAGCGAAACTTCGACTGCGCGTTGCGGCAACACGGTTGTGGTTGGCTTCAACGACTCGGGCAGCGTGTTTGAGACTCCCCTCTACTACACCGGAAGCGGCGGCCAGAGCTTCAGCGGTTCGTCTTACTCGACTAATGGCGGGATGTCCTTCACCGACATCGGACCGATCAATCCCGGAACCAACAACTACAACTTCCTGGGTGGCGACCCGATGGTGAATTGCGCGGACGCCAACACCTTCTACTTCACCCAGATCTTCGACTACTACGACGCCAGCTTCAATCCCTATGCGGCGATCGCCATCAACACTTCCACCGACGGCGGCAAGAGCTGGGGCGATCCGCTCGCGGCCATTTCCAAGAGCGGCTACTATCACCTACTCGACAAGCCGTGGTCAACCATTGATCCTTCCAACCACAGCCACATCATCGTTTCCTACACCGATTTCGACTATTCGTACTCGAGTCCCGGCTGCGGCGCGAATTCCCGCACCGCGATCGAGTTCGTCGAGTCGTTCGACGGCGGCGCGACCTGGACGGGAACACCCAACATCGCGATCGAGGTTTGCGGAGCCGGCGCGGTTCAGGGCTCGCAGTTGGCAGTCAGTTCGACGGGAACCCTGTACATTTCCTGGGTCAATCTGGGCACCAACTTCCCGCTGGGCCCGAGGACGATCCAGGTCGCCAGCTGGTCGGGCGGCGTTCTGTCGGCGGCTGTCACGGTGAACAGCTCAGTGCAGCCGGGTGGCGACTCTTATTACCTGCAGGGTGAATTCCGCGACTTCCTGGATATGGCCATGGCGATTGACCATTCCGGAACCCTTTCGGACGGTTATCTGTACATCACCTGGGCCGACGGCCGGGACAAGATCGTTCCCGATCCGTTGGGCATCCAGGGCGCGTATGCCTACGACGACGTGTTTGTCGAGGTTTCATTCGACGGTGGGAATACGTGGTTGGGCCCAATCAAGGTGAACAGCGACATCCAACCGCGCCTGGCCAGTGGCCGCGACCACTTCCAGTCCGGAATTGCTGTGGACAACCGGGGCAACGTAGGCGCTTGCTGGTATGACCGTCGCGCTGACAACGAAAACTTCGGTATTCGGCGTCACTGCGCTGAATCCACCAGCCAAGGCTTCAGCTGGAGCGACAACGATATCGGCATGCCGCCGTTTGCTCCCACGCACGGTGGAGACCTTTTCATCAACTCCATTTACATGGGCGACTACGACCAGTTGACCAGCGACTTCCTGAATTCGCACTCCGGATTCATCGGAGCATTCGAAAATCAGACATTTCGCGGCAACCCGGACGTGGATGCTTACTCGTTCAAATAGACGCTCTGTCGAACAACACGATCGGGGCGGCCGTGAGGCCGCCCCGATTCTTTTTGCCCGGGAATGCAACCCAGCTAGCGGCGGGTAGCCGCTGGCAGAATCTCCTCCACATCAATGATCTCGGTCGGATAGTTGCCGGTATAACAGGCGGTGCAATAGGAAGTTTTTGCGCCTTCGCCGCAAGCCTTCTTCATTCCATCAAGTGAAAGGTAAGCCAGCGAGTCGGCGCCGATGTATTCCCGTATTTCCTCGACCGACTTATTGGCCGCGATAAGCTGCTTCTTGGAGGGCGTGTCTACGCCGTAGTAGCAGGGCGAAATGGTCGGAGGACAGGAAATGCGCATGTGCACCTGGGTGGCGCCGGCGCCGCGGATCAGGCGCACAATTTTGCGGCTGGTGGTGCCGCGCACAATGGAATCGTCAATCAACACCACGCGCTTGCCTTCGAGCAGAGAACGTACTGGATTCAGTTTCAGTTTGACGCCAAAATCGCGCACGCTCTGGCTGGGCTCGATGAAGGTGCGGCCCACGTAGTGGTTGCGGATCAGCCCAAAACGGAATGGGATGCCGCTCCCGGCGGAATAACCGACGGCGGCCGTGACGCCGGAGTCGGGCACGGGGACCACGAGATCGGCCTCCACTGGCGCTTCCAGGGCGAGTTGCCGCCCCAGGTTCTCGCGGCTGGTCTGGACGGCCCGGCCAAAGACCACGCTGTCAGGGCGCGAGAAGTACACGTGCTCAAAAATGCAACTCGATTGCGCGGTGCTGGTGGAGTAGAAACGGGAGGTAATCTCGCCCGCTTCGACCACGACGAGTTCCCCTGGCTTCACATCGCGCTCGTACGCGGCGCCGATCAGGTCGAAGGCGCAGGTCTCGGAGGCAAAAACGATGGTATCGCGAGTGTGGCCTTCTGTGGCCCGGATGCGGCCCATGGCCAGCGGGCGGAAGCCCCGCGGGTCGCGGGCGGCGAAGATGCGGTCGGCGCTCATGATGACCAGCGAGAACGCTCCCTCGACGCGGCGCAAGGCGTCCGCCATGGCGTCGGGAAGGGTCTGCTCGCGGGAAAGCGCGATGAGGTGGACGATGACCTCGGTATCGCTGTTGGTCTGGAAAATGGAGCCCTGGCTCTCCAGGCGCTGGCGAATGGTGTGGGCATTGACGAGGTTGCCGTTGTGGGCCACGGCAATCGCGCCTTTGTTCGATTGCACCAGGATGGGCTGCGCGTTGAGCAGGGCCGAATCGCCGGCGGTGGAGTAGCGGGTGTGGCCGATGGCCAGCGAGCCGCGCAGACGACTGAGCACATCTTCGGTAAAGATGTCGGCGACCAGGCCCATGGCCTTGTGCTGGCGTAGGGTCAACCCGTCGGAACTGACGATTCCGGCCGATTCCTGCCCGCGATGCTGCAGGGCGTGCAGGCCGAGGTAGGCAAGCTTCTCCGCCTCGGGATGGGCGAAGATGGCGACTACGCCGCACTCGTCGTGGAATTTGTCGCTTGAATGCATTTAAACCCTTAGCTCTTAGCCTTTAGCTCTTAGCTCAAGCCCGAATCGTTGGTCTCATTCAATCTGCGGAAAGCAACTCGGGATCGGTCCGCAACGCCGATTCCAGAGCGCCTTCGTAAGCCTGGCTCAGCTCCGCGACGGGGGCCGAAACTACCGGTTTGCCATCGAGTGAGATTGCCAGCCGGTCCGGAATCGTTTCTCCGATCACTTCTGCCGCGATCCCCATGTTCCCCGCTATCTGTTGGATTCGCGCCAGGTTCGCCGGGTCGCAAGAGATGACGATGCGGCTGGCGTCTTCCCCGAACAGCGCAAACTCGGAAGGAAGTTCTTGCGATGCAATGTTCACGCGAGCGCCCACGCCTTTGGGGAACGCTTTTTCCGCCAGAGCGACTGCCAGGCCGCCGTCGGAGCAATCGTGAACCGAATCCACCAAGCCTTGCTGAATCAATTCGATGACAGCCTTCTGCAGCGCAGCTTCGTGCTCCAGATCCAATTCCGGCGGATATCCCCAAAAACTGCCCAGAATTTCCTTGGCGTATTCGGAAGAACCGAACTCGCACTCCGCATCGGTGATATCGCCGGCGACGCCCGCGCGCAATAGCACGATGGTGCGTCCCGGAGCGACGAAATGCATCTTTGCGGTTTTGTGTACGTCATCGAGAATCCCGACCACGCCGAGCACTGGCGTGGGATAAATGCCCTCGCCGAGGGTCTCGTTGTAGAAGCTGACGTTGCCGCCGGTGATGGGGATTTCCAGTTCCTCGCAGGCTTTGGTCATGCCGTCAATGGTCTGCGAGAACTGCCACATGATGTGCGGTTTTTCGGGATTGCCGAAGTTCAGACAATTGGTGGCGCCCACGGGGGTCGCACCCGAGCAGGCGACTTTGCGCGCAGCCTCGGCGACGGCGTGCATGGCGCCGAGGCGCGGATCGAGATAGCACCAGCGGCCGTTGCCGTCGAGCGCCATGGCGAGGCCGCGCTGCGGGCCGGAGCCGGAATGCTTGATGCGGATCACGCCGGCGTCGCCCGCGCCCGGCGCTTCGACCGTGTTGGTCTGGACCATGTGGTCGTACTGCTGCCAGACCCAGCGCTTCCCGCAGATGTTGGGGCTGGCCAGCAACTGTTTCAGATCGGCGGTGAAGTCACGGGTACCATCTAACTTGACGTGTTCGGGCATCTCGCGCGGCACGGGAGGCTCCCAGCGTGCCAAGGGGCGTTTGTAGACTGGGGCGTCGTCGGTGAGCGCCTGGTTCGGAATTTCCGCCACTACCTGGCCGTGCTGGAGCACGCGCAGCTTATCGTCGAGAGTGACCTTGCCGACTTCGACCGCATCGAGTCCCCATTTTTCGAAGACGCGGAAGACTTCGTGCTCGCGGCCTTTCCGGGCGACGAGCAGCATGCGTTCCTGCGACTCGCTGAGCATGATCTCGTAGGGGGTCATGCCGGTCTCGCGCTGGGGGACGCGGTCGAGTTCGATTTCGATGCCCACATGTCCGCGCGCGCCCATTTCACAGGTGGAGCAGGTGAGGCCTGCCGCGCCCATGTCCTGGATGCCAACGATGGCGCCGGTCTGCATGGCTTCGAGACAGGCTTCGAGCAGAAGCTTTTCAAGGAAGGGGTCGCCGACCTGCACGTTGGGACGCTTCGCTTCGGAAGCTTCACTGAATTCCTCGCTGGCCATGGTTGCGCCATGAATGCCGTCGCGTCCGGTTTTGGCGCCGACATAGATGACCGGGTTGCCTTCGCCCGCCGCGCGGGCGTAGAAGATCTCGCTCTTGCGCACCAGCCCCAGAGCGAACGCATTCACCAGGGGATTGCCGGAATAGCAGGGCTCGAACTTGGTTTCGCCGCCGAGGTTGGGAACGCCGAAGCAGTTGCCGTAGGAAGCGACTCCGCTGACGACGCCCTCGAGGATGGAATGATTGCGGTGAAGTTCTTTCTGAGAAGCATCCTTATTAGATGGAGTGATCGGGCCGAAGCGCAGAGAATCCATCACCGCGACCGGCCTTGCTCCCATGGTGAAGATGTCGCGCAAAATTCCGCCCACACCGGTGGTAGCGCCCTGAAAGGGTTCGATAAAACTGGGGTGATTGTGCGACTCGATCTTGAAGGCGCAGGCCCAGCCGTCGCCAATGTCAATGATGCCGGCGTTCTCGCCCGGCCCCTGCAGAACACGCCGGCTGCGGGTGGGCAGGCGCTTCAGGTGCACCCGCGACGATTTGTAGGAGCAGTGCTCGCTCCACATCACGCTGAAGATGCCGAGTTCGGTGATGGTGGGCTCGCGGCCGCCAAGAAGCTGCTTGATCTTGTCGTACTCATCGGGCGTGAGGCCGTGTTGCCGGAGGGTCTCCGGCGAGTGGGCAGATATCAAAGAGGTGGCCATGAGAGGAAGTTCTATTGTCGCATTTCAGGGCGCGGGAGGATAGGCAGAAAAACCAGGCGTCGGACCTCAGACTTCAGACTCAGCCTGCATTGTGAGCAGACAAGGGCGGTGGTCTGAGGGCCGAGGGCTGCCGTCCGACCTCCGCCGGTCCGACGCCCGAGTCCTGCTCTCCTGCTAGGATTCTTCTGGCATGAAATCCATCATCGTAGGGACGGCGGGGCATATTGACCATGGGAAAACGGCGCTGGTAAAGGCGCTAACCGGCATTGACGCCGACCGCCTGGAAGAGGAAAAGCGCCGGGGCATCACCATTGACCTGGGCTTCGCGCACATGGACCTGCCCGGGGCCGCCGGTGAAACTCTGCGGCTGGGATTTGTGGACGTGCCGGGGCACGAGCGCTTCGTGCGCAACATGCTGGCGGGTGTGGGTGGAATTGATCTGGTGCTGCTGGTGATCGCGGCGGATGAATCCATCAAGCCGCAGACGCGGGAGCATTTTGACATTCTGCGGTTGATCGGCGTGAAGCGGGGTATCATCGTCCTCACTAAATCCGACACGGTGGACGCGGAGACTCTTGATGTGGTCCGGCTGGAAGTGGAGGAGTTCCTGCGTGGGACTTTCCTGGAGTCGCCGAAGTCTCCCGTGGTTGCGGTGAGCGCGTTGACCGGCGAGGGGCTGGGCGATCTGAAGCAGGCGATGGTCGCGGCCGCGGCAGAAGTCGAAGCACGGGACTCTCAAGCTCTGGCGCGGCTTCCCATAGACCGCGTCTTCACCATGAAGGGATTTGGGACGGTGGTTACCGGGACTCTCATCTCCGGCACGATTCGAAAGGAAGATGAGTTGGAGGTTTTTCCGACAGGGCTACGAGTGCGGGTGCGTGGAGTGCAGGTGCACGGGAGCGCGGCCGACGCTGCGGTGGCGGGGCAGCGCACGGCTCTGAACCTGGCAGGTGTGAGTACAAAGGATTTGTCGCGCGGGATGACGTTGGCACCTGTGGTGACGTTTGCGGCGACACGGAGGGCGGATGTGAAGGTGCAGATGCTAGCTTCAGCGCCGCGGCCGCTGAAGAACCGTACGAGGGTGCATTTTCACTCCAACACGATGGAAGTGGTCGCGGATCTGAGGTTGTACGGCCAGGGGGAACTGGTCCCCGGGGAGAGCGGCTCTGCGCGCGCCATGTTGCCTGCACCCGCGCTGCTGTTGCCCGGGGACCGCTTCATCCTGCGCCAGTTTTCTCCGGTCGTGACAATCGGCGGAGGAGTGGTGCTGGATTCAGCGCCGATGTTGACACCCCGGCAAGCGGCAGCGTTTCCTGGGTTCGGTCAAATGATGGAGGTGCTGGAGTCTGAGCAGCGGGGAGCGATTCTTGCGCTAAGGGTGACCCGGCGCGGGAAGCGCGGCTTGTCGTTGGCTGAGGCGGTTGCCGAGACGGGCTGGCACCCACGCGAAGTCGGCGAGCTTGCCGCGGGCCTCACGGACAACCTGCTGGTGATGCGGGTTCAAGACCGACTGTTCGCTGAGTACGAATTGAAGCTGGCGCAAGAGAGCATGCTGGACGCGGTGGCAGCTTCTCACAAGAAAGATCCGCTCCGGCCGGGAATGGCCAAGAGTGAATTGCAGGATGAGATGAGCCTCGCTTTGGAAATGGCTGGCGAAGTGTTTGGCGCGGCTTTGTCGTCGCTAATCCGGGAGAGACGGCTGGAGGTTGCAGGCGACCTGGTTCGTGTGCCCGGCCGGGGCACGGAGATGAAAGACGAAGAGGCGGAGGCGAAGAAGAAAATTGAAGATGCGTTCGCCTCCGCGGGACTAAAGGTGCCCGCGCTGGCCGAAGTGCTGGCTGGGCTTAAATTGGATAAAGCGAGGGCGCAGAAAATCGTCACCCTGCTGCTGCGTGACAAGGTACTGGTGAAAGTCTCGCAGGAGCTGGTGTTTCATCGCACTGCCCTGGAAGAGTTGCGACGGCACCTGGCAGATTACAAGACGAAATCTCCGAGGATCGACGTGACGAAGTTCAAAGAACTGACTGGAGTCAGCCGCAAATATGCCATCCCGCTGCTGGAGTATCTGGATCGAGAACGAGTGACGCGGCGCGTGGGCGATGTGCGGGAAATTCTCTAAATTGGCCACGGATTGGCACGGATGTCCACGGATAAGACATGAAGATATTTGTCTTATCCGCGCAAGTCCGCGTGAATCCGTGGCGGAGAAGTTAGATTTTTTCCTCCGCGAATTCCAGTTCCAAGCCCAGCGGGTCGGTGAAGCGGTTCGTGAGATTGGCCAGCCCCGTGAGCAGGTGGATGTCCACGATCTCAGGATCGGAAAAGTTCGCCCTCAGGGGCACGAAATCCGCGTCGTTGACGTCGTGCGGAGAGCGCGTGAGCTTGTCCACGTAGTTCAGGGCAGCGTGTTCTTTTTCGCCGTAGCGCGAGTAGTTGCCGGCCCGAAGCGCGGACCAGTCTTCGGCCGTGAGCCCCACGCGTTTCGACGAGGCGACGTGGTGCTGAGTGCAATAATGGCAGCCGTTGATCAGCGAGACGCGGATATAGATCAGTTCATAGAGCTTGCGGTCGAGGGAGCGGCCCACGCTGCCATAGAAGGCCAGAAAATTCTTTAACATCTCAGGGCGATGGGCGAGCGCCTTCTGGGCGTTGCTGGGCTTGCCGCGGAGCGTTTTTTCGAAGATTTCCAGAACTTCCGGCGGGGCGATTTCCGGGGTCACCAGGTGAATGCGAGCCATGGGGTCCTCCAAAGAGAAGGTACTTCCATGATAGTAGATACCAGATCTCCAGACAGGATAGAGGGGCACTTGCCATCTCGCGTGGCTTGCTTCTAGAGTGCGGGCAGGAGTTTTTGCGCGGAGAAGGCATTGTGACGGCGCGCGTGAAGATCATCGGAGCGGGGCTGGCCGGGTCGGAGGCGGCGTGGCAGTGTGCGCGGCGGGGCGTGGACGTGGAATTGTTCGAGATGCGTCCCGTGCGCTCGACCCCGGCGCACCAGACGCCGGACTTCGCCGAACTGGTGTGCTCGAATTCGCTGAAGTCGGACAGTGAGAATACGGCTCCCTGGCTGCTGAAGGAAGAGATGCGGCGGGCGGGATCGCTGCTGCTGCAGATCGCGCGGGAATGCGCGGTTCCTGCCGGACATGCGCTGGCGGTGGATCGGGTCGCCTTTGCGGCTCGGGTGACTGAAGCCATATCGCGAGAATCGCGGATTATCGTGCGGCGGGAAGAAGTTACCGCGGTAGATGAAGCAGGGGCGATCACCATCATTGCCACCGGGCCGCTGACTTCGGACGGACTCGCAGAAGAGGTTGCGCGGCTGAGCGCCGGGCCGACCTCAGCGGCTGAATCCGCCCGCGAGGGCGCGCCTGATATCGCAGCGCTAAAGCGCTGCGCCACCCAAAATCAATCCCCCCATCTTTACTTTTACGATTCGATCAGCCCCATCGTGGAGGCGGATTCGATTGACATGTCGCGGGTGTACATGGCGGCGCGCTATGACAAGGGGTCGGCGGACTACATCAATTGCCCGATGACACGCGAGGAATATGAAAGCTTTCTGGATGCGCTGCTGGCGGCGCAGTCGGTGGAAGAGCGCGATTGGGAGAAACTGAACTATTTCGAGGGTTGCCTGCCGATTGAAGAAATCGCCCGCCGTGGCCGGGACACGCTGCGCTTCGGTCCGATGAAACCGGTGGGACTGAAGGATCCGCGAACAGGCAGGATGCCGTATGCCGTGGTGCAGTTGCGGCAGGAAAACCTGCGGGCGGATTCGTACAACCTGGTGGGCTTTCAGAATCATTTGAAGTTTGGCGAGCAGGCGCGGGTGCTGCGGCTGATCCCGGGGCTGGAGAACGCCCGCTTTTTGCGCTACGGGCAGATTCATCGGAATACTTACATTAACGCCCCTACACTGTTGCGGGAGACATTGCAGGCGAAGGCTCATCCGCGCGTGTTTTTCGCAGGACAGATATGCGGGGTCGAGGGGTACGTGGAGTCCATTGCGACCGGTCTGATCGCGGGGATGCATGCTGCCGCACTGATCGCAGGGGCGGAGTTGACGCCGGCTCCGCGGGCTTCTGCCTTCGGATCGCTCACGCACTATGTGACTCACGCGGACGCGAAGAACTTCCAGCCCGCGAACATTACGTTTGATTTGCTGCCTCCGCTGGAGAAGAAAATTCGCGATCGGAAAGAGCGGCATCGGCTGCAGTGTGAATTGGCGCTTAAGGAATTTGACGGGTGGATGGATCGCGCTGGGGTGATTCCCATCCAAGTTTGAGCCCCTAACCAACTCACCCGGCCTGCGCCCCGAATGGACAGCCCCTTCGACTTCGCTCAGGGCAGGCTGATGCGGCTGTCTCTACATGAGCCGTTTCCGCACCCTGATTTTTCTGCATCTTTCTGCAACAAAAGGGTCTGCCGATACGTATCTAACTGCAGGCCGGGGGATTACCTTCTCTTCCCAGGTTCGTCCAACCTGTTATGACGGTGCGCGACCTCATTTTCGACGTCCTGCGGACCTTGTGGGCCCACAAACTGCGCGCCTTTCTCACCATGTTCGGGATTGCCTGGGGGATTGTTTCGATTGTGCTCATGGTGGCGGCGGGCGAAGGGCTGCGCAAAGGGCAGGAGGCGCAGGCGCGCAACCTGGGCAAGGATATCATGATCGTTTTCCACGGGCGTACCAGCCTGCAGGCGGGCAGAACGCGCGCCGGACGCATTGTGCACTGGGAGGATCCCGACGTCCCAGTAGTGCAGGCCGAATCGCCCGATTGTGAGTACGCGATTCCAGAACTCGAGCAGGATACGGTTCGCACGCACTCCAGCTTCAACAATGCGGCGTTTACGGTGACTGGCTCGTATCCACAGTTTGGATATATTCGCAGCCTCGATGTCGGCGCCGGACGCTTCTACGACTGGGACGACATGCGCGAGGCAAGGCGCGTGGCATTTCTCGGGTCGGACGCGGCCAAGCAACTGTTCCCCGGGCGCAATCCCGTGGGGGAGACGATCTATCTAAATGATTTTCCTTACGCCGTGGTTGGCGTGATGGCGAAAAAGAAGCAGGATTCCAGCTATGACGGTTGGGACGTGAATAAAGTGTTCGTGCCCTTTGCCGCCATGCGGCGCGACTTTCCCGACAAGCCTCCCGGAACAAATTCAACCTTTGATCAGTTGCTGGTGACGCCAAAGTCGGTCGAGCAACATGAAGCCTGCAAGCATGAGGTACGCGCGGCGCTAGCGCGCATGCATCGCTATGATCCTGCCGACAAGGAAGCGTGTCCGATCTGGGATACGGTGCAGGAGGCGCAGGCGTTCAAGACGATGACCGACGGGATGAAGTTCTTTCTGGGCGCGGTCGGGATCGTGACGCTGCTGCTGGGCGGCATCGGCGTGATGAACGTGATGCTGGTCGCAGTGCGGGAGCGGACGCGGGAAATCGGAGTGCGCAAGGCAATTGGCGCGCCGGCGCGGACGATTCTGCGGCAGTTTTTCATTGAGGCCCTGATCATTGCCTTCCTGAGCGGAGGCGTCGGGCTGGCCGCGGCGTTCGGATTTTGCGCTCTGGTGAACGCTGCCCATGCCCGACTTTTTTGCCGGGCTGATACCGAGTTGGAGTTCAGGCTTGACCGCGGCGGGGCTGTTGGGAGCGATTGCCGTGGGGGCAGCGCTATACCCGGCGCGGCGCGCGGCTTCCATTGATCCGATCGAGGCGCTGCGGTACGAGGCGGGAGGGTAGGAAGGTTTCAAAGTTTCATAGTTTCAAGGTTTCAGAGCTACGGCGCGCAAAACTGCGAGTGTGCCCAATGATTGGCGGCAGGAAAACCTTGAAAACTTTGAAACCTTGAAACTTTGAAACATTAGGAAATGCTGATTGAGATCATTCTCGAGGCCTGGATCGCGCTGAGACGCAACCTGACGCGCAGCCTGCTCACCATGCTGGGGATTGTGTGGGGCATCGCAACGGTGACGCTGCTCATCGCCTACGGCGGCAGCTTCCGCAGCGTTCTGGTGCATGGGTTCGACGCCTTCGGCAAGAGCGTGGTGATCTGCTGGCCGAATCAGACCAGCGAGCAACCTGGCGGACAACGCGCAGGGAAGAAGGTTGTCCTGGAGCAGGCGGATCTGGACATGGTGAAGGCGACGGCTCCGCTGGTAAAGCACGTGTGCCTCGAAACCGTCCGGCGCCCGGGAATTGCTTACGGAGACCGCATCGCGGGAACGGCGCCGGTGCGGGGAGTCTGCCCGGAATACGGCGAAATGCGGAATGAAGTCCCCGCGGAAGGCCGCTGGATTGACGCCGAGGACGAATTAGAGCGGCGCCGTGTTATTTTTCTGGGTGGACGACTCAAAGAGCAACTCTTTGGGGGACGACCCGCGGTGGGAGAAACCGTGCAAGTCTCCGGCGTGCGCTTCACCATCATCGGCGTGATGGCGCGAAAAATTCAGCTCAGCAATTATTTTTCCAGCGACGACGAATCGTCGTGGATACCTTATTCCGCCGCGGGCGATTTGTGGAATACGCGCTACGCAGCCGTGATGGTGTTTGAGCCGATCGCTCCCCAGTTTGAGAAAAAGGCCGAGGCGCAGGTGTTGGCCGCCGTGGCGACGCGGCAGAATTTTTCGCCCACCGATCCGAAGGCGTTCCAGATGTTCGGTCGGGACGAATTCCGTCCTGTGATTGATGCGCTGACCATCGGTTTGCAGGTGCTGCTGACCTTCATTGGGACTTTGACACTCGGGATCGGTGGCGTGGGAGTGATGAACATCATGCTAGTGTCGGTGGACGAGCGCATTCGCGAGATCGGGCTGCGGAGGGCGCTGGGAGCACGCAAGCGGCACATCAAGCTGCAGTTCCTGGCCGAGACGCTGCTGATCATGATGCTAGGCGGAGCCATCGGCGTGCTGCTGTCGTATGGGATCGCCTGGGCGGTGGGAACGCTGCCCATGATGGGGCCGCTGTTCGAGGACGATTCGGGACAAGGAGATATTCATCTGCGCATCTCGATGATGACGGTGATGCTTTCGACGCTGGTGCTGCTGGTGGTGGGAGTCGTCAGCGGGCTGGTGCCCGCGATGAAAGCTTCGAAGTTGGATCCGGTGGAAGCCTTGCGGTACGAGTGACGCGGTGACGCAAAAGAGCCGTGCGCCACTCCTCCAGAATTGATTTGATCCGCACCGCGGTTGGCAGTACCTTGCTGCTGAGGCGTTCTCAACGAGGTGCGTCTTGCCCATTTCCGCAACAGATACAATCGCGCTCGCCTTTCAGCACGTCAGGCGGCAGCTGTTGCAACCCTTTCGCCTGGGACAATGGACCCGGCTGGCGTTGGTCGGGTTCCTGGCGGGAGAATTGGGCTCAGGCGGGGGATGCAATTTTTCCAACGGCCTTTCCTCTCCGCAGACGGGAGACTCGCAGAACCCGCTGCATCCGTTTGGCTCGATCGATCCGGCCCTGCTGGCCGCGCTGATTGGGGTGCTGTTAGTGACGGGACTGGTATTTGGTCTGATCATGATGTACGTGAGCAGCGTGATGCGGTTCACGTTGTTCGACAGCGTGCTGGAGAAGGAGTGCCACATCCGGCGGGAATGGAGCGGCAGGCAGGCCGAGGGCTGGCGGTACTTTCTGTGGCAGCTGGCCTACTTGCTGCTGACGCTGGGAGCGATGCTGATCTTGCTTGGCATTCCCGCGCTCATTGCCCTGGCGCTGGGATGGTTCAAGGAACCCCGCCAGCATGTACTGGGTCTGGTGCTGGGTGGGATTGTGCTTGTCTTTCTTTTCCTGA
Source organism: Candidatus Sulfotelmatobacter sp. (assembly GCA_035266345.1). Taxonomy (GTDB): domain Bacteria; phylum Acidobacteriota; class Terriglobia; order Terriglobales; family Acidobacteriaceae; genus Sulfotelmatobacter. The sequence goes on along the minus strand of DATFNP010000035.1, from coordinate 15,105 downwards.
TTTTCGCCGTAACTGCGGCGGTGGTTCAGGTCCTGACCAAGGACTTTGTAGTGCCCCAGATGGCGCTGGAGAGGATTGGCGTGATCGAAGGATGGCGACGGCTTTGGCCTATGCTCCAAGCCGACGGGCGCGGCTATGCCGGATACGTGGGAATGAAGATCGTCCTGGCCATCGGGGCGGGAATCGTCGTCGGCATGGCGTCGCTGATTCTGGGTCTTATCGTGGCGATTCCGACTGTATTGCTGGGCATTGTTGCCGTGCTGACGGGCAAGACCGCGGGGCTGACGTGGAATGTCTTCACCATCACCGTGGCCGTGGTGGCCGGTTGCATTTTGCTGGCGGCGTTTCTGTACTTGCTGGCGCTGATCTCGGTGCCGGTGATCGTGTTCTTTCCGGCGTATTCGATTTATTTCTTTGCGGCACGGTACCCGGCCTTGAGCACGGTGCTGTATCCGCCGCCTCCGGCGGTGGCGGCTGGCGGGCCGCCCGAGGAACCGCCGCCACTCATGCCGGCTCCGGCCGGATAGACAGGTCCACGCTGCGGCTCAAGCCGCTGCTGTCTCACTCACCGCAATCGCAGCGCTAAAGCGCTGCGCCACCCAAAATCAGCGCCACGCTACCGAAAATCAGGGGCGGGCGGCGATCTGGGGCTACGGAGTTTTCAGTTTCGCGTCCTTCCCGTGCGGCCACGAAAACCGGCGGCCAATGATGCATTTCACGATGAGGTGGTCAGTCGAACGCGTTGTGCCGACGCCGACGCCGAAGTTGAACTCCCACTGCGGGCCGAAATCCACATCAATGGTCGGGAAAAACTGCTGCTGCTGATCTCGAACCGGGTCGAAGCCGGTGAGCGGGCCATAGGCACCGTAGTATTCCAGGCCGCCGGCGATCTTCTTGGTGATGTCGTAGCTGAACTTGATGTTGGGCGAAAACTCCACGCCTTTGTTTACGCTGGGCCCGTGGAAGGAACGGTCGAGCGAGGGATTGAAGTCGAGATACCAGCGGCCGATTTTCTTGTCAATGATGGGGCGAATTTCCCAGGTCCAGGTGTCGGGCGAGAAGGCGGCACGCTGGTAGCCGATTTCCTGCGACAGGCTCACGCCCACGGGCCAGTGCCATTTCTCAGGGATGCGCACGCGCGGGCGAATGTGATCGCCCACCCATTGCCATCCGCCATCGGACTGGATGCTGGTAAAGACGTAAAAGCCGACCTCGGACCACTCATTGATGCCCTGTGTGAGTTCCAGCGTTTCGTGCTCGGCGTGGTTGGTGGGCAGCATCCCGTCCTGAACGGTTTTGCTGCCTTCGACCGTAAAGTTCGAGTGAATCTCAACCATGGTGGAGCGCGGCGTCACGGTTTCGTAGCTGTAGACCTGGATTTCGTAGTTGTCCTGGGCGTGGGCGAGCGGGGAGAGGATGGCCGCGGCGAGGAACGAGGCCGCGAGAAGTGCGAAAAGGATGGGTCGCGATTTGAGGGCCAAGGGTCTCATCAGTGCGCAGGCCGCAGTTCGTCGCGACCGTTTCTTCCATGATGCACGGTTTGCGGTAGCGGAGGCAAACAACAGGTTCCTCGTCGCGTTGCGCCTTCGGAACGGCAAACATATGGTGGGTGCGGTTGAGGAACTCTCAGGCCGCGCGAGGTGTCTGATCCTGCAGACACGCGCGTGCCCGAGAGGAGCGACTTTCCATGGCTTTCTCAATGGCAGGCGGAGGTGCGCGTGGGCCGCAGATCAACGTTACGCCGCTGATTGACGTGCTGCTGACGCTGATCGTGATGTTCATGCTGGTGGTTTCCATGGAGAAGGAGCACGGGGAGGTGGCGCAGATTCCGCAGCCGCCGGCCGACGGCAAGTCCGTTCCGCAGCCGGAGCGCACGGTGGTCATTCAGGTTGTGGGGACGGCGAAAGACCAGGCGCCGACGGTGAAGATCAACCGGGAAGACGTGCGCTGGGAAGATCTGGAGACACGGCTGGCGCAGATCTATCTGACACGCGCGGAGAAAGTGGCTTTCGTACGCGGGGACGCCTTTGTGGACTTCCAGTACGTGGCCGACGTGATTGACCTGGCCCATCACGCGGGGGTGCAGCGGGTGGGATTGCTGACGGAGGGACAGGAGGTCGCCGGGGAGTAAGTTGTAAGTTGACCCGTGGAAACTCAGTTACTGTGGCGATCCTTCGCTAATTGCCTGGTCGGACAGTCGAGGCGGCTGTCTCCACACGAGGCTCTTCTACGAATCCCTCGCTCGGTTCTTGATCCAGATCGGCGTGCCCACAAAGCCGAAGGCTTCGCGGATCTGATTTTCCAGAAAACGCTGGTAGGAGAAGTGCAGCTTCACGGCGCGATTGGTGAAGAGGACGAACGTGGGCGGAGCGACCGAGGCTTGCGTCATGTAGAGAATCTTCACGCGCTGGCGCATGGGGACGGAGGCGCGGTCGAAGTCCACGCGCTCGATGAATCGGTTCATCTGCGAGGTGGTGACGCGCTTGCGGCGTTCGGTGGCGACTTCTTCTAGGAGAGGGAATATCTTCTCGGTTCCTTTGCCGCTCTGGGCGGAAATGAAGACGATGGGCGCGTAATTGAGAAACTTCAAGTCGTAGCGCAGGCGCTGCTCGTAGGCGTCGCGGTCGCCGGGGCGCTTGGACTCGCGCATGCGCTCGGCTTTGGTGGGCCGGGCCGGTTTTTGTTTGCCGCTGATCTTCTCAGGATGAATCACGAGATCCCATTTGTTGACCACGATGATGAGGGAGCGTCCGCTTTCGTGAGCGTATCCGGCGATGGAGGCGTCGAGCTGGCTGACGCCTTCGGTGGCGTCAATGACCAGCAGGGCGATGTCGGCGGCTTCGAGATGCTTGCGCGCCATGACGACCGAAAGCTTCTCGGCCATGAGGTGCGTCTTGCCCTTGCGACGGATGCCGGCGGTGTCAATAAAACGGAAGCGGCGTCCGTTGCGCTCAACGACCTCGTCCACGGCGTCGCGCGTCGTGCCGGGGATCGGTGAAACGATGGCGCGGTCCGACGCTGTCAGGCAGTTCAGCAGCGTGGATTTGCCGACGTTGGGATGGCCGATAATCGCGACTTTGGTTTCGTGTTCGACGACCGTCGTAGGTTGTTTGTCGTTGGTCGTTGGCTCAACCCGCACTTCCTCTGTGTTCTCAGCGTCCTCTGTGGCTAAAAGCCCTTCCGGAAGAACGGCGACCACCGCGTCCAGCAGATCGTCCACGCCGCGGCCGTGCTCGGCGGAGATGGGAAACATCCGCGGAATGCCGAGGCGATGAAAATCGTCAATCAGGGACGACTGTTTGTCGCTGTCCACTTTGTTGACGGCGAGGAAGAGCGGACGGTTGGCCTTGCGCAGCAGGCGGGCGAGTTCGAGGTCGGGACCGGCAAGTTCGGTGCGTCCATCCACGACCATGACGATGGCGGCGGCCTCGTCGAGCGCAACGCGGGCCTGGCGGTAAATTTCCGAGGGGATCAGATCTTTTTCTTCGGGAAGGATGCCGCCGGTGTCCACGATGCGCAGGTGGCGGCCTCCCCATTCGGCGTCGCCGTAGAGGCGGTCGCGGGTGATACCCGGTTCGTCGCCGACGATGGCGCGGCGCGAGCCGACAATGCGGTTGAACAGCGTGGACTTGCCGACGTTCGGGCGCCCCACGATGGCGATTGTGGGGATGCCGGCGGCGGCGGTGGCGATGGTGCTGGTCGAGTTGTAGGTGGGCTGGGTCAAAATGGGTCTTTAATGTGGGGACAGCCGCCCTCGGCTGTCCAACTCAGCGAAGCTGAGCTAGTTTCCACGGTTAACGCACTTTCGGCAAAGCCCCATCGAGCTTTGCTCGACAGGACAGCCGAGGGCGGCTGTCCCCACACAAGCACTAGCTCTGCTTTGCGGGTGGAACTCGTATTATAGAGACTCTTGGCTTCAACCACCCCAAATCGATCCGCGCCCAGCGGGAAGGATGCCTCGCTGCATCAGTTTTTTGCTCCGGGCGGAATGCTTTCGCGCACGCATCCAGCCTACGAATTTCGCCGCGGGCAGCTGCAGATGGCGCAGGCCGTGGAGCAGGCGCTGGAGGAAAAGCGGCATTTGATCGTCGAAGCCGGGACAGGCACGGGCAAAACCCTGGCCTACCTGTTGCCCGTGATTCGCTCCGGCAAGCGCGTCATTATTTCCACTGGCACAAAGAATCTGCAGGAACAGCTGTTCTACAAAGATGTGCCGTTTCTGGAGCAGGCGCTGTATGGCGACCCGGCTTCCGGCTCACGGCTCTCGGTCTGCTACATGAAGGGCCGCAACAATTATTTGTGCCGCAAGAAGCTCTATGATCTGACCGATCAGCCGGTGCTGAGCGGGCTGGATGAGATTGAGCAGTTCCGCGCAATCGCAGCGTGGGAGAAGACGACCGGGACCGGGGACCGGGCCGAACTGGCGGAACTGCCCGAGGCCAGCCTGCTCTGGTACAAGCTGGACGCGCGGGCCGACGCCTGCATCGGCCAGAAGTGCAGCCAGTGGGAGCGCTGCTTCATCACGGAAATGCGGCGGCGGGCGATGGAGAGCGACATCATCATCGTCAACCATCACCTGTTTTTTGCTGACCTTGCCATCAAGCTGCAGGCCGAGGGCGCGCCGGATGCTGGCATCCTGCCCGACGCGGCGGCGGTGATCTTCGACGAAGCGCATGAACTTGAAGATGTAGCCGGAAACTATTTCGGCATTTCGGTGAGCAATCTGCGCGTGGAGGAACTGGCGCGGGACGTGGAAAATTCGCTGTTGCACAACCGGATGTCCTCGGCGTCACTGTCAGGAGCGCTGGGGAGTTTGCGCGAACGTTCGCAATTTTTCTTTTCGTTGCTGCCGCCCGGAGAAGGGCGCTTTGCTTTTGAGACCCGCCGCGAGTTTCTGGAGGAGAACGGGGATGAGTTTCTGGCGTTGAATCAGGCCCTCACGCGGCTGGCGGGAGAACTGGAGGGCCTGCCGCAAGAGCCGGAGGAGATTTTCAACTTTGTCCGGCGGGCGCAGGAAATTCAGGTGCAACTTGGTTTCACGCTGGAGTCGGAAGATCGCAACACGGTCTTTTGGATCGAACGGCGCGGAAGAGGGCTTTCACTACAGCGGCACAGAGGCACGGAGAAACCAAAAGATAGTTCTCATGGGCGGCACAACGTCTTTCTTCAAGCAACGCCGATTGATGTGGGGCCAATCCTGCGAGAATGCCTTTGGTCGAAGCTGGAATGTGCCGTCTTAACTTCGGCGACGCTCGCCGTGGGCGGGGGCTTTGAGTACATCCGGCAGCGGCTGGGATTGGAACACGCGCGCGAGTCGGTGCTGCCTTCGCATTTCGATTATGAGAGCCAGGCGCTTTTGTATGTGCCGCCCGACCTGCCTGATCCTCGAACGCCGCAGTTCACAGCCAAGGCGGCGGAGCGTATTCGCAAGCTGCTCGAGATCACACGCGGGCGCGCCTTCGTGCTGTTTACCAGCTACGCCCAGATGAATGAAATTCATCAGCGCCTGCTGGGCGAGGTGGAATTTCCCCTGCTGCGGCAGGGAGACGCGCCGAAAAGCGCGCTGCTCGAGGAGTTCCGGTTGACGCCGAATGCGGTGCTGTTTGCTACGTCGTCGTTCTGGCAGGGCGTGGACGTACAGGGCGAGCAACTCAGCTGTGTGATCATTGACCGGCTGCCGTTCGCTGTGCCGAGCGATCCGGTGGTGGCGGCGCGGGTGAAGGCCATTGACGCCGAAGGCGGCAACGCATTTTTCCAGTATCAGGTGCCCGCGGCGGTGATTACGCTGAAACAGGGCTTCGGACGGCTGATCCGGTCGCTGCACGACCGCGGATTGCTGGTGCTGCTCGACAACCGAATTCTGAAAAAGCAGTACGGGAAGGTGTTCGTCGAGAGTCTACCGAATTATAAGAAGACCACCGACATGGGCGCGGTGGAGGAGTTCTTCGGGGTGGGCGGGTAAAACAGGATTGCCGTGTGGCCTTCAGCCGAGCAGCCGCATACCTGCCAGGGCTGCGGCATTCTGGTCAAGAGTTACCGTGTACCTGCATTCCGCCGCGTGGCCGCAGCGCTCGATCAGGCAATCGGCAAAGTCGGCGCGGCCGGCGCTGAACTTGCGCAATGCCTGTGCGACGATTTCTGCTCGCTCCAGGATGAGCTCCTTGCTGCGCAGTAAGGCGTCCAAAGTCTGCTCAACCTCCTTCTTCTTGAAACGATAGGAGACCTCCAGCACCCAAACCAGTTCCACGATGACGATCAGGGAAAGGAATCCGGGTGACTCCGAGGAGAGTGAGTCCATCACCTTCACCGCCGCGGCCGTTTGGGAGGGATCGTCGTGGGCAAGATAGCGGACAACGACATTCGTATCGAGGCCGGTCATATCTTAGGTGGTTGCAACTGGGCCGATCAACGGGATCCGGACGCACGCCTGGCGATGGCGGCGTTCATCTCCTCAATCGATACCGGTTTGCTCCGCTTGCCTTGAAATAGCCCTTTCAGCTCCCGCACTGAGCGAGTGGCGGCAACGAGGGCGAATTGCCCTTGTTCCACTTCAACGAATTCCACGCGGTCCCCGGCGTCGAGCCCCAGCGCTGTGCGCACCCGGGCGGGAATGGTGATCTGTCCTTTCGAAGTTAAAGTTGCAACCGCCAAGGCCGCTCCCTTCCTTGTGTCATACTCCTTACATTATAGTAAGGATAATGAAATAGAGTCAAGTCTTGCTGGGGGAAGCGCGCAAGAGTTGTTCTTGCGGTGCTGATCCTCGGACAAGCGATACAATCATTGGTTCCGAGGAATGCGGCCCGTTGTCGGATGCGTGCGGGCCTGCGGAGGATCATGTTCGAGGTCACGGTCGAAGACTCGTTTGCCGCAGGCCACTACCTGCGCAACTACAAGGGCAAGTGCGAAAATCCGCACGGGCATAACTACAAGATCCGGGTGACGCTGGCCGGCGCCGGACTGGACAAAGCCGGTCTGCTGCTCGACTTCAAGGATCTGCGCGAAGTGATGAAGCACGTCATCGAGCGGCTCGACCACCGGATGATCAACGATATTGAGCCGTTCACCGTGATCAATCCTTCGGCCGAAAACCTGGCGAAATATTTTTATGACGAATCGAACAGCCGGCTGCAGAAGGTGACCAACGGACGCGTGCGGGTGAAAGACGTGACGGTATTTGAAACCGACACAACGACGGCAAAATACAGCGAATGATCAGTTGCGGCTGACGGCTGCTTTCCATGCAGATCACCGAAATCTACAAGTCCCTGCAAGGGGAATCAACCTATGCGGGCCTTCCCTGTGTGTTCGTCCGCCTGACGGGGTGCAACCTGCGTTGCACCTGGTGCGACAGTGAGTACACGTTCCAGGGCGGCCGCAAAATGACGATCGAAAAGGTCCGTGACGAAGTCTCGCGACTGAGTCCAGGCGGGGGGTTGGTCGAGATCACGGGCGGGGAACCGATGCTGCAGGAGAAGGAAGCAGTGCCGCTCATGCAGCATCTGGTGGGCGATGGGTACACGGTCCTGCTCGAGACCAGCGGAGAGCGGCCGCTGGCGCGGGTTCCCGCGGGCGTAATCAAGATCGTGGACGTAAAGTGCCCGGACTCGGGCGAGCCCGGCACCTTCTGCATGGAGAATCTGGAAGCCTTGACCGCTCACGACGAAATCAAGTTCGTGCTCAGCAGCCGCGCCGATTACGAGTTTGCCCGGGAGTTCACCCAGCAGCACAAGCTTGCACAGAGGGTGAATGCCGTGCTTTTTTCGCCTGCATTCCGCAAAGACGCCACCGGGGCCCGCGACAGTTCGCACTGCCTGCTCGATCCGCGGGAACTGGCCGAGTGGATGATTGCCGACAACGTTTCCGCGCGGCTGGGGCTGCAGTTGCACAAGTTCATTTGGGATCCGGCGGTAAAGGGAGTTTAAGGCGGCACCTTTGTGATGGTTGATCGCAGTCCATCCCGAGCCGTTGTCCTCCTCAGCGGAGGCATGGATTCCTGCGTTTGTGCAGCGCTGGCGGCGCGCGATTACGACGCTGCTGCAGTTCACGTAAGCTACGGGCAACGCACCGAGGAGCGGGAACGGCAGTCGTTTCTCACCATCTGCGAGCGGCTGAAGATTCGGGACAAGCTGGTGGTCCGGAATGAAGCTTTCCGCGCCATTGGCGGGTCGGCGCTTACCGACACCAGCATCGCCGTCCCGACGGCCGAGAATGTTGGACAAGGTGTCCCCGTCACCTATGTGCCTTTTCGCAACGCGCATTTTTTGGCCGTGGCCGTGAGTTGGGCGGAAGTGCTCGACGCCGGGAAGGTGTATATTGGCGCGGTCGAGCCCGACAGTTCCGGTTATCCCGATTGCCGCCCCGCGTATTACAGGGCGTTCAATGAAGTCGTGAGAGCGGGCACAAAGGAAGGCCGCATCGAAATTGTCACACCTCTCATTGCCATGAGGAAAGCCGAGATTGTACGGCTTGGCCTTGAACTGGGTGCGCCCTTCGATTTAACTTGGTCATGTTACAGCCGCGAGGATCAAGCTTGCGGCGTCTGTGACAGCTGCGCTTTGCGCCTGCGCGCGTTTGAGGCCGCGGGAGTGAAGGATCCAATTCCATACGCGGCGAGATAGAGATCTGCGAGTGGTGGATTAGTGGTGAGCCGAAGGACAAGGACACGTGAGATTCGGCGAGCAAAACTCCAAGTTGCCGGGAGGCAAGATGAAAAAGCACTTCGTAATTCTTTTGAGCGCTGTATTGGCGGTGGGACTGTGCGCTGCTCCAGTTTTCGGCCAGGCGGCAGGATCGGCCAAGGGTACGTGCAAAGACGCGGATGGCAAGCCCATTGTCGAGGCAATCGTGGTCTACGCAAACCTGGATAACGGTCAAAAGTACACGCTGAAGACCAACAAGAAAGGCGAATATTTTTCGCTGGGAATTTCGCCCGGGAAGTACAACGTCACACTTTACCGGAACGCTGACGAGCAGAAGGCCGGCAAGGAGATGGACCACGCGAACGGCTTCCAGGTCCAACTTGACGAGAACACGCTGGATTTCGACGTAAAGAAGGAACAGGAGAACGCAGCCAAAGGGCAGGGTCTCACTCCTGAGCAGTTGAAGCAGATGCAGGAGCAGCAGGAAAAACAGAAGAAGGAAGGCAACACGGTCAAGGCCCTGAACGAAAAACTGAATGCGGCGAAGACCGCCGCCGACGCAGGCGACTTTGATACGGCCATCGCAGCCCTGAATGACGCCAACCAGGTGGACCCCTCCCGTGATCTGGTCTGGTTCAAGCTGGGCGACTACTACCGCATGTCTGCCAACAAACAGACGGATTCCGCTGAGAAGCAGAAGCGTCTGGAGTCTGCCATCGGCGCGTATCAGAAGGCGGTGCAACTCAAGCAGGCTGCGCCCGCGGACAAGGACCCGGCTGCTTCCGCCAAAACTCTTGCCGCTTACTACAACAACCTGGCCGAGGCCTATTCCAAGACTGGTAAGATTGACGACGCAGTGAAGACCTATGCTCTGTCCGCCCAGACCGACCCGAGTTCAGCGCCGCAGGCCTACTTCAATACTGGCGCGGTTCTCACCAATGCCGGCAAGGTGGACGATGCAATTGTGGCCTTCGACAAGGTCATTGTTGCTGATCCCAACAAGGCCGATGCCTACTATTGGAAGGGCGTGAACATGATCGGCAAAGCCACCCTGCAGGGGGACAAGATGGTCGCGCCTCCCGGAACGGCTGAGGCCTTCCAGAAGTACCTGGAGCTACAGCCCACGGGGCCCTACGCGGATCCAGCCAAGCAGATGCTGGCCACCATTGGGGGTTCGGTCGAAACCAGCTTCGGGAACAAGAAGAAGCCGCCGAAGAAGTAAGATCTTTAGCGGATACAACGACTTGCAGGTTACTAGACGGGCGGCTCAGCGGGCCGCCGCCTTTATTTTCGGACCTCGTTTTCGGGCCAGGCGAGTTACCAAGGTCTATGTACTTGCTGGCCTTCGCTCCTGCCCTGCCGCGCGGTACAGTTAGCTATCTGCTTTTCTTCCCTTCTGTGGTGCGTGCGGTTCCCGTGGTGTGAGAATCTATGGCTGCGCCAACCATTGCACCTATCCCCGTCGTTTTAGAAGGCTTCTCGGGAAGCGGCAGGATCGCCACTTCCGCTTTGCTGAGCGCGATGCTGGGGGCCACGGAAAAAATCAGCGACCTGATTTTCTCGCCGGGGCGTCCGCCGCAGGTGCAGGTCTATGGCCAGATGATCCCGGTGCAGGTGCCGGGGCTCAACCAGCTCACCGCAGACGACACGCGCCATATCGCCGCCGACCTTATCGGCGATAACAAGCAGGCCATCACTACTCTGCGCGAACAAGGAGCTTGCGACATTTCCTACGGGCTGGCGGGGTTGGCCCGTTTCCGGGTCAACATCTTTATCCAGCGTGGCAGTTGCGCCGTGGTCATGCGCGTGATTCCGACGGCCATTCCCGACTTTGCCGCGCTGCGGCTGCCGCAACAGCTATCAGAAGTCAGCCGCTTGCGCGATGGTATTGTCCTGGTCACCGGAACCGCCGGGTCCGGTAAGTCGTCCACGCTCGCCGTTCTGCTCGACTGTATCAACCGGGAGAAGTACTACCACATCATCACCATCGAAGATCCCATTGAATTTCTGCACAATCACAAGTGCTGCACCATCCATCAGCGGGAATTGCACAGCGATACTCCGAGCTTTGCGCATGCCCTGCGGTCCGCGATGCGACAGGCTCCCAAGGTGATTTTGGTGGGTGAAATGCGCGACCGCGAGACCATCGAAATCGTTCTCGAAGCGGCCGAGACCGGCCACCTCGTGTTCTCCAGTCTCAATACCATGGACGCATCGAAGACCGTGGAACGCATCGTCAGCTCGTTTTCGCCGGCCGAGCAGCAGCCGGTGCGCGAGCGTTTTGCGAAATCGTTCCGCTATATCATCTGCCAGCGGCTTATTTCCAAGGCTGATCGCAGCGGACGGGTTCCGGTATTCGAAGTGCTGAAAGCGAACGCCCGTACCCGCGAGTGCATCGAAAAAGGCGAACGCGAAGGCAAGACTCTGCTCGAGATCATGAAAGCCAGCTCCTCTGAGGGCATGCAGCACTTCGACGGCGAGATCGCGGAATTAGTTCGCGATCGCGTCGTGGACCTCGAGACCGGACTCTCGTTCGCCAGCAATCCGGCGGTGCTGGGGCAGGCACTGGCGCGGTAAGCCGTGCGCTGAAGCGCTCCGCGGCCCTTAGGCTCAAAACACGTCAATAAGCGTTATAGCGAGCCTGACTATTCGTCAGAAGGGATTGCCGTACTGGCCACGAAGAATACGGGTCTGCCACGTATAGCAATCGTTAGCAGGCACCGTGCAGCCGGTTTTGCCCGTTTGGTTGGTATTGAAGTACTCCCCCACGCCGTAGAACGTCAGATTGTCGGTTGGGTCTATCACCGTAGCGGCGTACTCGCCCCAGTGAATTGAATTTTCCGCGTCGGCGGTCCCGCCGATGATCAGCGTGGACGTGTCGAAACTGGTAGACGCCCAGGGCAGCACATCAAAGTAAATGGCAGGATGGGCCTGCGTTTGACAAGTCGAACAATAGTACCCGGAAACCGTATAGGTGAACCCCAGATTGCCATTCTTGTCGAGAGCGGCGCTAGGCATGAAGTAGGACAGCACATTGTTTGGGTCCGCCAGGTCCGGAGGCCCGCCCGTGCCACCGCTGTTGACAGTGACAGACGCGGTTCCATTGGAAACATTGAGAATGTAGTAGCGAATGCCCGTGCTCTGGTTGTTGGCGTCTTCCATCACGACATGGGACGCGGTGAGAAACTCGCCGTTGGGGCCGCCTCCGGTGGAGGACAGATTGTTGTAGGTCAGCCGGTTTGCCATGCGGTCGCCGAGCGAGTCAACACATGGAGTGCTGAAGTCCCCGCAGGAGCGGCCGCCATAGGCTCCGAGATCGGCAAGGCTCGTGCTCGGCTCCGGCACGCACACGGTATTGAACTCGCGACCTGCGGCAGATGTATCGTAGCAACCCGGCGTGTAGGGATTCACGGTGAGAAAAGTCGGACCGGCCAGCCCGCTGGTTCCCCAAGTGAACAGGGCCAGCTGGTCGGATGTGCAGGGAGTCGTCGCGCTGGTGCACCAGGTCTGTCCGTTCCCGCCTTGCTGCGCGTTGCTGGGATTGACAGTCGCAAGGAAGTATTCCGGCTCGCTACTCGGAGGTCCCGTGGGGCTGTCAATATCAGCGACGTCCAGAGAGTGAATGAGGGACGGCCGGTCCGCGACGGGAATCGTATAGGTGTAGCAGCTCATCGGATTGGTGTGCTGTCCTAGCACAATGTCCGCCCGGTCTAACTGGCACGCTTCGAAGCCGGCTTCGTTAAAGCCATTCGTCGGGTCCTCCAAGTCAAAGGTAATGTAGAACCCGTTCGACCAAGTCCCGATTCTGGGCCAGTCCGGAAAGTAATAATAAGTGCTGCCTGTCGTGCAGTTGTTCGAATTCTTGACGCAGGGGAGCACTGTGTCCATTTTGTATTCGTAGGAGTACCACTCGGTCTTGGACAGATCACTGCTCGAACTCACCGCGATACACATGGCGTAGTGGTTGATGCCGCTGACCACGTAGTGGACGCGCCGGCTGATTACGAATTCGTTGTCCAGGCGGTCGTAGATGACTTGCACGTTTCCGTCGGTAGTGCTCCGGCATTCCGGCTGCGTCGTCGCAGACCAAAGGCGGATGACGCTCCGCGGCACGGCCTCGGTTCCTCCGGCTGACGTATAGAGGGGTTGACCCGTCACCTTGTCAAAGGCTTGAATGTATTGAAAATTCACCCATTGCAGCACTTGCGCTTTCTTGCCGCTCACGGTGGGACCTACTGCAACGTTGGTATCGAGGTCGAGAGCGTTATCGTAAAACTGGTAGGCCGTGCCAATGTTTTGCTGGGCATCCACGCCTTCGATCTGGTCCGTGGTCCACGATCCAGTGGTGCACGCCGCAGACTTACAGACGGGGAAGTTGGAAAATGTGCTCCCAGCCACCAGAGGCGCAGAGTAAGGGCCAGCAATCACACCCGGCTGACAGTCACCCGACGTGCAAGTTTGAGCGACCGTGTAGACGCTCGTCAGCAGCAATGCGGCGATCATGCAGATCCCGGAAGCCTTTGTCCTCATGGGAATCCCCCTCCTTCTCCTGGGTAAATAGTTCTGCGGATCAGGTCCGCCTCTTAAGCAACTTAATCAACCACCGTCTGGGGGGAGCGAGCGGTGGATTATTTCGCGCTGTGGAATCAGCAACTTACATGTCTACCGGGGCCACGCGCAGGTTGTACTTGCATCTCATTCGGCTTGCCAGACCGCCAAGCCGCGCCCGGCCAGTGGAATCCCGGCCCCGGCTGAGTATGCCGCGGCCCATTACGATGTCACATTGTAGACCCGGTAGGCAGGGCCCGACAGAGCCGGAAGACTCTATTCGTTTGGAGAAGATTGTTTGTGGCGAGCTGTCGCCGCAGCCTGCGTGGCTGTCCCAGGTCGGAAGAAAAATGGTTTGAGCCCTGAGAACGCCGACTGTCCCATAAGGCATCGTAAGATGCCTCGTAGTCTTTCCAACTCGACCCATTGCAATCTGAGCCGTACCTTCTTCTATGATCTCTATATGGGAGTTTCACCGGCCCATTCGATTGTCCTGAGCTTTGAAGACGCCCGCCGTGCGGTTGAGCGGCAGGCAGCGCAGGTTCAAGCTCCAGCCCCGGAGCAGGTTGATCTGCTCTCCGCTGTGGGCCGCGTGCTGGCCGAACCGGTGTTCGCGGATCGCGACCTCCCGCCTTTCCCTCGATCGGCGCGCGATGGTTATGCTCTGCGAGCCGCGGACCTATCTCGACTTCCTGCAAGCCTCAAGGTCGTTGGCGAAATCAAGGCAGGCGCGCGGCCGGAGGAAATCCCGTCCCACATCGCCCCGGGCCAGGCCGCCTCAATCATGACCGGAGCGCCCGTGCCCACCGGCGCTGACGCGGTGGTCATGGTCGAGCACACCACGCTTCGGCCGAGCACGAGGGGCGATGTGGTAGAGATCGCCGGCAGTGTTGCTGCCGGAGCCAATGTGGTTCCCCGTGGAGCGGAAGCGCGGCAGGGCAGCCAGTTGCTCGATCGCGGCCTCCGCCTGAACGATGCGGCCATTGCTCTGGCCGCAACCGTGGGCAAGTCGGGCCTGAACGTCTACCAACGGCCGCGGGTCGCCCTCCTCGCCACTGGCGACGAACTGGTTGAGATTGGCGCCGCTCCCGGGCCAACGCAGATTCGCAATTCGAACAGCTATTCCCTGGCCGTGCAGGTGCGCGAGGCCGGGGGAGAACCGGTTCTGCTACCCATCGCGCCCGACGAGCGCCAGGCCCTGCGCCGCCTGATCGAAGAAGGCCTACAGTCGGATCTATTGCTGATCACGGGAGGAGTTTCCGTGGGCCGCTACGACCTGGTCGAGCAGGTGCTGTCGGAAATGCACGCCGAATTTTTCTTCACCGGAGCGCAAATTCAGCCTGGCCGGCCGGTGGTGTCCGGCAGGTGTGGCAGTCGTGGCGCGGGCGCCCCTGCCCGCGAAACCGCCACCGAAAAGCCGGGCACCTATTTCTTCGGCCTGCCGGGCAATCCCGTCTCCACCATGGTGACGTTCGCACTTTTTGCCCGGCCCATGCTGGAGGCGCTGGCGGGCCAGTCTCCCCGCAAGCTGACGTTCCTTCATGCCCGCCTGAAATCGGAGATTCGCGTCAAGCCCGGCCTGCGGCGTTTTCTTCCCGCGATCATCTCGGGCGAATTCGACAACGCCGAGGTCGAACGCGTGGCTTGGCAGGGATCGGGCGACATCGCTGCGACGGCACTGGCCAACTGCTACGTAGTAATCCCGCCCGCCCGCGAGCACATCGCGGCCGGCGAATGGGTCGCGGTGATGCCGCGGTAGATGAGTTGTGAGTGTAATCGCCTGTGGGTGTTGAAAAAGTCACCGTGATTAGCAATCGGAGTGGGAGCAGAAGCGTGGTACAAGGAATAAATCCTTGCCATGTTCTGCTGGATCACCATTCTCGGAGGGGTGCTAATCATGATGGGGCAACACGATCGT
>DATFNP010000034.1:0-2322 GCA_035266345.1 Candidatus Sulfotelmatobacter sp. | reverse complement strand
GATGGCCTGCTTATAGGGCATGGTCACGCTGATGCCATGAATGGGAACTTCCCGCACGCAGTTCAGCAGATCCTTCAGCGTTTTAGCGTGCAGCGCCAGATAAACGCCGTTGACGTTCTCCCGCCGGAAGGCCGCATTCATTATGGCCGGCGAAAGCGAATGCGCGATGGGATCGCCCGCCACGCCGAAGACTCGCGTGGCCTGATCCACCTGCTCGATGCGGTACACGTTGCGCAGTTCCTGCGCCGTCACCTGCCCGGGCGCGGTCTCCTCGCCGGCGCTGGCGGAGGCAAAGGTGAACAAGCTGCCCGCGCGCACGCCCAGCACCCGGCTGATGATTCCCTGCTCCCCCATGCACATGCTGACCAGGGAGTGCCGGTCGCCTTCCCGCGCCAGGAACTTGATCATCGCCACACTGTCGGAAAGCGTCGTCGCCGTGCTCACCACTTTGTAAAAGTCGGCCGGATAGGCTAGCATCTTCTCCAGTGTTTCGTGCAGCTTCTTGGTGGCCCGGAAATCGTGAAACGACAGGATCAGGGCGGCACGGCTACGTAACTTCCTCAGTTGTTCGGGCTTGCACTTGCTGGCGGTCTGCAGTTCAACGTCCACCAGTTGGCAGCCTGCGGCCGCCGCCTTGGCCAGCACTTCCAGTTGCGCCGCAATCGAGCCCCGGAACTTTCCCCCGCTCGCCGCCCGCCGGCAGGTGGCAATCACCACCGTCCCCGGGTGCGACTCGGTGAAGCGCTTGATGCGCGCCAGCCCCAGCCCCGGCTTCGACAGATAATCCAACCTGAACTCCAAGAAGGAGTTATCCCGAGCCAGGGCCTCCGCCTTCTCGGCCATTTCGTTGGGATCGGCACCAATGACAGCCACGCACACCCGCGGCAGGCGCAGCGGCAGCAGTCGTGGCGTGTAACCAGCGCTCATCACTCTGGCTTCGGACACAGGTCTTAAAGTTTTGCTGTAAAACGACGGCGAATTATTACAGGGGCGTAACTCCATATGCAACAACCGATTCATTGTTCTGTGGAAAAACTTTCGCCCCACTCTGCCCAACACCCTCGTAACCTTGACCCACCCTTACCCCCTTGTTACCTTCCGACTGAAGCCTTTCTTTTCTGGCATTTAACTGGTGGAGGGGGACGCTTGGCGGTCCTTTTCCGGAGGTAACATGAAGAAAACAGGACTGTTCGTGTTGTTGCTAGCAGCCGCGGCCTGGGCGCAAACGGGCAATGACGCAAGCCCGGGCGACGTTCCGCAGGGAACCTCGCCGACTTCGGCCAGCTTTCCCACCGAGCGCGTGCAGACGCCCACCTACGCGGACCTGTACTGCGCCGGATTTATCAGCAAACAGATCCTGCCCGACGCCAACTACGTGGCCGGGGGGCTGCAAACGCCCAGCACCACCAAGTTCACCCGCGGCGACATGGTCTATCTGCAGGGCACCGGCTACAGCGCCGGCGCGGAATACGAAATCGTGCGCGCCCTGCGCGACGTCAACGAATATGAGATGTTCCCCGGGCAGAGGAAACTGCTGAAGGAAACCGGCCAGCCTTATCAGGAAATCGGCCGGGTCAAAATCATTGATACCCGCAGCAAGGCCGCCATTGCCCAGATCGAATACGCCTGCGACGGCGTCAACCCCGGCGACACCGCCATTCCCTTCGCCGAGAAGCCGTCCCTGGCGTTCCATACTCCGATCCGTTTCGACCGCTTTCTGCCGTCCAGCAACAAGGTCAGCGGCCGCATCGTCATGGGAAAGGATTTTGACTCACAGCTCGGCACCGGCCACAAGCTCTACATCAACGTGGGCGCGAACCAGGGCGTGAAAATCGGCGATTTCTTCCGCGCCACGCGCTCCTATGAAGCCGATCTCCAGGATCCGGTGGATTCGCTCTCGTTCAAGGCCGCCATCGCCGAGGACACGCAGTTGAAAACTCCTTCCGTGGACCCGGCCATGTTCACCAAGTCGAATGGTCCGGTGATTCACGTGCGCGACCTGCCGCGGCGGGCCGTAGGCGAGATCGTCATCATCAGCGTCACCCCCACCACCGCCACCGGCATGGTCGTCTTCTCCATGGAAGATGTGCACGCCGGCGACGCCGTGGAACTGGATCAGGTGAATTAGTTCACTTCTGTACGTTGACGCAGTCAGAAACCGGGGACGGGAAAACCGTCCCCGGTTTTGTCTTGCGGCGCCGTGTTTCGTCAGACAGAAAGCCTCTTGTGATGGTTTGGCGGACAGACGATTCAGTCTTGCGCGTGCTTGTCCCCGAACACCTCCGCCGTAAACGCTTCGATGCTCGCACCCTTCATCCACGC
>DATFNP010000033.1:0-2565 GCA_035266345.1 Candidatus Sulfotelmatobacter sp. | reverse complement strand
GATGTTCATGACGTGCTTCAGCTTGTAGCCGCTCTGCTCGAGGAAGCGCCGCAGGATGTCCACGAAGACGAAGGTGCGGAAGTTGCCCACGTGGCCGTAGTCGTACACCGTGGGCCCGCAGGAATACATGCGCACGAGGTGATCCTGCTGCGGCTGGAACTCCTCCACCTTGGCGGAAAGCGTGTTGAACAGGCGCAGCGCCATCGAGCGTCAGGGCTGATGCGAGAACTTTCGATTGTAGGGGCGGGTGCGAAAGACGGTCAACACGCCTTGGGCACGGACACAAAATAGATCAACGATCAGTTGCAGCCGAAACCAGGTGCCGCACCGTTGGACTGCCGCGGACATATCGTTGCAACTGCTCCTCAATTTCGTGATCCGCGCGCGTCATGCGCTCATGTTGCCGGAGATGCTCCGCCCATGAAGTCACGATAAAGGTTTCAAGATACCGGTCCGCTTTCTCCAGGTCGCGGAAAATGCCCCACCGCGTCGCGCCATCGCGGCGCCGAATGCGTCCATAGCAGCGCGCCGCCTTCATGAATTCCTGCGCATTTTCAGGGATCACTTCGTATTCAACGGTGACCAGCACAGGGCCGGAATCTTCGCCTGCCGGAAGGACACCGCCCACCAAGGCGGGCAAGCGCCAATGGTTCCAGGCGGTCAGATCAACCGTGGCATCCGGCAACCGGAAAAATAGAGCCAGTGCGGTTGTTGCGATCGTTCCCGCCCCGGCACAGAGCAGGGCGGCATGGATGCCAAGACGCGCGGCGACGCCGCCCCAAGATGCGCTTCCCGCGGCAACTGCCCCTTGAAAGACCAGGGTGGAGACGGAAAGCACGCGGGCGCGGACCCAGTCCGGGGCGTGATTCAGGATCAGCACGTTGATCAGGGAAATGAACATGATCCAGGCTGAACCGGCAATGAACATGGCGGCACACAGCGCCGGAAGAACTCGCAGCGTGCTGGCGGCCAGGGTGGCGAGACCGTAGAGCGCAACCCCAGCCGAGACCACGGCTTCGGCCGACCAGCGGGCCCGCGCGCGCTGCATCACCACGGCGCCGAGCACCGCGCCCAAGCCAAAACATCCGAGCAGGATTCCATAAACAATCGGGCTGTTCTTCACGGAGTGAGCAATGAGAGGCAGCAAGGCGGTGAGGCCGGTGGCGAAGAATAAGACGGATCCTGACCGCATCAGCAGGGTGCGAATCGCCGGTGAATTGCGGACGTATCGGATGCCCGCAACCATGCCGCCCGCGACCGTCTCCGGGGGCGCGGTTCGCTGGTGAAGCACTCGTTTCCAGCGCGCGATCACGACGATGACACCGATGAACGAAGCCGCATTGATCAGGAAGGCTGGGCCGACGCCGGCCGCGGCGATGACAATTCCAGCCAGTCCCGGTCCGACGGCCCGGGCGAAATTGAATTCGATGCCGTTCAGCGCCGAAGCAGCCGGAAGATCTTCTTTGCGGACCAGTTCGGGCAACACGGCGCGCCAGCTAGGGGTTTCAAACGCATCTCCAGCGGACAAAGCGAAGGTCAGAATGAGGAGAAACAGCGGGGAGATCCAGCCGCTGATGGTGAGCGCGGCAACCGCGATGGCAACCGCAACCATCCAGGTTTCGGTGTACAGGATCAATCTGCGGCGATCGACAATGTCGCCGATCGCTCCCGCGGGAAGCGCGAAGACAAAGAAGGGCAGAGCGGAGGCAGTCTGTGCCAGCGCCACATAGAGCGGGCCCGCGTTGAGCGAGATCATCAGCCAGGCAGCGCCCACGCTCTGCATGAACGTGCCCACATCGGATACGACATCCGCGGCCAGGAGATTGCGAAACGTCGGCGTACGCAAAGGCCGCCAGAGGCTCAGCGTCGCGTGGGCGGATGAGTCAGCCATAGTGCGGCCCCGTGAAAGAGGCGAATCCTTTCGCTGCCTTGGGCAATCTTATTTGGGGTCGCGGACTGCTGATTGTGCGAGCCCTCTCGATCACGCTCTTTCCGCCATCGCTCATAACCCAGGAAGGTTGCACCGCGATCAGACGGGTCCGAAGTATACGTGGTCGGGCACTGCTGTGGCGACGTGAACCAACTCTGCGCCTGCTTCATCTACTACGCACAGTTTGTTCGGGGATGAGGAACTATGTCTGCTTGGCCTGTACCTAGCGCGCTCGATGCCCGCACCCAGGCTTTTCCCGTCTTGACCGCGGCGCAGATCGCCCGGGTTCGCCCCGGCAGCAAGCTGCGAAAGGTCGAGCCGGGCGAGATCCTGTTTCAGCCCGGCGATACGGAAGTCCCTTTTTTCGTGCTGCTGTCGGGAAACATGGAGATCGTGCAGCCGGATCTTACCGGCGAGCGCCCCATAACGACACACGGCCCCGGTGAGTTCACCGGCGAGATCACCATGATCTCCGGTCAGCGCTGCCTGGTGCGGGGCCGCGTTACGGAAGCCGGTGAGTTTCTCGAAATCAGCGGCGACGGCTTACGGTCGCTGGTGGCAAGGGACGCCGAGCTGAGCGAAGTTTTCATGCGGGCTTTCATCCTGCGCCGGCTGGCGCTCATCAGCCGCGGCCT
>DATFNP010000032.1:0-62897 GCA_035266345.1 Candidatus Sulfotelmatobacter sp. | reverse complement strand
GCCGATTCTGGAGACGGCGCTGTCCATCGTGCGCCGCCTGATCAGCGGACGCCCCGTGTTTACCGCCGACCGCGAGCATATTCACCACAAGCTTCTGCAGCACGGCATGACCCACCGCCAGGTGGTGATTCTGCTGTACGGGGTCTCGGCTGTGTTCGCGCTGCTCAGCCTGTTCCTGTTGTGGCCGACCGGCAGTTCGCTGGGTCTGGTGCTGGCCGTGGTGGGCATTGGCGTCTGGATCGGCGTGCAGCATCTCGGCTACCTGGAATTCGGCGAGTTGGCCCGCGTCGCCCACCGCACCCTGGATCAGCCCCAGATCTTCGTCAACAATCTGGCCATCCGCCGCGCCACCGAGGAACTCAAAGTCGCGCGTGACTACGATCAGGTCCGCCGGATTCTGCTGGCCGCCTTCGGGAGCAACGACTTCGACAGCTTCGAACTCAAACTCGAACTGCTGCCCGGCGAGACTTTTCCAGCAGACGCTTTCTCCGGCACGGCCAGCGAGCTTTCGGCGGCGCGCCGCAGCGGACTCTCGTTCCGCTGGAGTAAGCCTGGTGTGGCCAAGCCCGGTGTCGCCAGAGTCGGCGAGAACTCCGCCCAGTGGACCCTCTCGCTCGACCTGCTGAGTTCCGCCAACCGGCGCCGCGGCACCTTGCTGGTGCGCCGCATCTACTCTTCCCGCGATCTGCAGGTTGACGTCAATCTGCTGACTGCGGTATTTCCCACCGTGCTCGCCGACGCCCTGGACCGTACCCTGGCTCACTCGGCGCAGGTCATCGCCCTGCCGGGTCAGGATAGCTCGCTGATCGCCGCCCAGGCCGGATAGCCTCGCTGGCTGTCTCCCCAAAACGGATACAATCTTCCTTCACCTTGGACGTTTTGAAAGGCGCGGCTTTTAGCCGCGCCGCTAAGGTGTCCTAAAGAACTGCGGCTTTAGCCGCCGAAGCCCATGCACATCCTCCACGTCGTCGGCGCGCGGCCCAATTTCATGAAGGCGGCGCCCGTGCTGCGCGCGCTGGCGGCGCACTCCACCGCTTGCCAAACCAGGTTGCGTCAGACTCTCGTCCACACCGGCCAGCACTACGACGCCGCCATGTCCGAAGTTTTTTTCAAACAGTTGGAGATACCCCCGCCCGACTGCAACCTGGAAGTCGGCTCGTCCTCTGGCGCCCGCACTCACGCGCAGCAGACTGCGGCGATCATGCTCGCCTTCGAGCCGGTGCTGTTGGAGCGCCAGCCGGACCTCGTCCTCGTTTACGGCGACGTCAATTCCACGGTGGCCGCCGCGCTGGTCTGTTCGAAACTCGGGGTGCGCGTGGGCCATGTCGAAGCCGGGCTGCGATCGCGCGACCGCACCATGCCGGAAGAGATCAACCGCCTGCTCACCGATCAGATTTCCGACTTGCTTTTCACCCCGTCCGCCGACGGCGACCAGAATCTGCTGCGCGAAGGCATTGACCCTTCCCGCATCCACTTCGTCGGCAACGTCATGATTGACACGCTGGTTCGCCTGCTCCCCCGCGCCGTCGAGCATTTTCCCGCCGGTGTGCCGAAGCCCTATGCGTTGGTCACGCTCCATCGCCCCTCGAACGTGGACGATCTTCCCTGGCTTCGCGACCTGCTGGCCGCGCTCACCGATTTAAGCACCAAGCTCCATGTGATTTTTCCCATCCACCCGCGCACGCGCCAGCGCCTGGAAGAGTTGGGCATCGCCGGCGACTCAAACCCGCGGCTACGCCTGATGGAACCGCTGCCTTATCTGGAGTTCCTCGCGCTGCAGCGCGAGGCCAAGATGGTCATCACCGATTCCGGCGGGATTCAGGAGGAGACTACGTTCCTCGGTGTTCCGTGTCTCACCGTGCGTGAAAACACCGAACGGCCTGTCACCATCACGCACGGGACGAATCAGTTGGTGAGAAGGAATCTGCAGCGGCTGCGTCTGGCTGCGGCGGAAATTATGGGGACTGGTTCAAAACAGAAAGGTTCAACAACCGCGGAGACGAACCACTACTGTCGCGTGCCCCTTTGGGATGGACACGCCGCCGACCGCATTGCGCAGGTCATCATGGGAAGCGCAGCACCGGACCCAAGGCGTGGCCCAGCCCGCGACAGAAAACCGTGAGGGAGGAGCGTTTCCGTTTACAGCTTGGCGCTGGCGTAGGAGTTGATTTCGCAGTTCAGGCAAACTTCTTCAAAAGCGGGCGCTGTCCATTGCATAGTTTCCCCCAGTATCGTTGCGGCAGGAATCGCCGCGAACGTTGGTTAAGCATAGCCCAGCCGCTCCCCGAAATCAATACCACTGCAAGGAATCAGACCAGCCGTAAACGCGTGTCCTGCAAGGCTTTTGGAATTGGAGGGAACCGGCTGCAAGATTCTGCACATCCCCCCGCCCGCCGGCGCTGACTCATTTCTTAGTTTTCCACACGGGGAACCCCTGCCGTTACTTTTACCCGCCGCCATCTCTCTGTACCTTCATCCCACCGTGATCGAAATGAGGAATCCGCAATTATGTTTGGCAAGACTGTGTACGGCCCTGCTTTTAAGGATGTTCATTTCGTTCCCCTGCAATCGGCAACCTTCTGTGTGCAATGTGAGCTGATCAGCTCCAACAGCAGGCCTTATTGTCTGGCCTGCGGCAGCCATTCCCTGCTGGGCCTGTCGCGCGTGCTGGGCGGATCGCTGCTGCAGCAGCAGACTGCGCATCTGATCACCGACTCGGAACTCGACAGCCTGGTTCGCGACTGCTGCGCAGCGTGCCCGAGCCCGCGTCTATCACTGCCGATCTGAGCGGACAAGATCGCTCCCGCACGCCCTCGCTGGCCATGCGCAGCCAGTTGCGCGTGGCCAACGCCGCGCATCCGGCGTCAGGGATATATGCCATGCCCATGACCGAAGAGCTTGAGATTCATGCCGCCGAGCTCGATCTGGAGCCCGCCATCAGCGCCATCACCGAACGCGCTCAGCATTTGACGGGCGCCACCGGAGCGGCCATCGCGCTGCGCGCCGGCGACGAAATCGTTTGCCGCGCCCGCACCGGCCGCACCGCGCCCGACCTGGGAGTGCGCCTGCAGACCGACGCCGGCATCTCCGCCGAAGCCGTCCGTTCGGGCGAAGTCATGCTCTGCCACGACGCCGAACGAAATCCGCGCGTGGACTTGGCCAGTTGCCGCCGCCTTGGCGTCCGCTCCATCCTGGTCTCGCCTTTGCGCTATTACCGCCGCAACCTCGGCATCTTCGAGGTGTTGTCTTCGTCTCCCGGGGCCTTTGATGAGCGCGACGTCGCCACCATGCAACTGCTCTCCAGCATGATGGTCGCCGCCATTTCCCGGCTCTCCAGCCTGCACCGGGCCCAGACTTTGCGCCGGAACAGCTAGGCCCCCGCCGCCGCGATTTCCCGCCCTGGCACGGCGCCATCTCTATCTGTCGTCCTTTTGATTTTCTTCTCTGCTTACTTTTGTCCATTCCCGCGCTAATATGGACACTGCGGGAATCCTCGGACCCGTTCCCAACAGCAGCTATGACCTCGGCTTTTGCATCTTCAGCCAACCGCCGCCGGCGTGTACGGCACAGAATCCAGACGCCCGCCTATGCCAGTTTTGCCGAGGGATCCGAAGGCGCGATGCTCGAGTTGCACGAGATCATCAATCTCAGCGAAGACGGGGTCTCTATCCAATGTCACGCCCCGCTCGAAGCCGACCGCCAGGTGAATCTTTGCCTGGATCTGGCCGGGAGCGCGGAGCACATTTACACCACGGGGCAGGTCATCTGGACCAGCGATTCCGGGCGCGCGGGCCTGCGTTTTTCCGAATTGCCTCCGGCCCCGCTGTTTCTTTTGCGCGAGTGGTTGTTCCTCAACGCCATGGCAGGAGCGCAGGAAGCCGGGGTTTTGCCTTTGCCGGCCGAGCACGTTCCCGCGCCTCCCAGCTACACCGACACGCTCACCTTCGCGACCGCCGTGCAGCGGGAAGTGGAGGCCCTCGGCCCGGATCTGGCCGGAGCTCTGCGCCTGATCGCGATGCGCACGCAGACTCTGCTGCGCGCCTCGGGCGCGGCACTCGCCCTGGTGGCCGCCGATCCCGAGTTCATGGAATGCCGCGCCAGCTCCGGGCCCGATGCTCCGCCGGTGGGGGCGCGCTTGCACATCGGATCCGGTTTCTCCGGAGAATGCGTGAAGAGCGGCATGCTGCTGCGCTGCGATGACGCCGAACTCGATCCCCGCGTGGATCGCGAAAGTTGCCGCGCTCTGGGCATTCGCTCCATTCTCGCCGCTCCCGTTGGCATCGGAGACAGATCCATCGGCATCATCGAAGTTTTTTCCCGCGCACCGGATTCGTTTTCTGCTACCGACAACCGCCTGTTGCAGCGCCTGGCGGAAACCGTTCTCGCGGCCCTGAACCGCGCCGCCCGCTTCGAGAATCTGCCCCCGGTCTCCGCTTCATCCTCCAGGAACCGCTTTGCGCCGACTCCGGGCAGCGTGCTCTTCGCGTCGCCGGACCAACCCAAAGAAGACGACAATTCCGAGGAGCCGGGACACGGCATCAGCCTGCCGCTCTCGCACCTGATCCTTCTTGCCTGTCTTGCCGCTACCATTTTCCTGGCCCTTGGCTATGGCCTTGCCCCGTGGATCCAGCACGACGTTGCTCCCTGGGCCTATAGCAAACTTCACCTTCGCGGCCACGGCCACTTGCCCACTGTGCTCGCGTCTTCGCCCAAGCCGGACACCGCTTCCGGCCCCTCGATCGAGACTGCGACCGTCGAGCAGCTCCAGCAGATGGCGGATAACGGCGACCCCGCCGCCGAGAATGCTTTGGGCCTTCGCTATTTTGAAGGCGACCCTAAGAACGGAATCCGGCGGGACGAGAAGGAAGCCTTTCACTGGTTCAGCCGCGCCGCCGAAGATGGAAGCCTGGCCGCCCAAGCCAAGCTTGGTTTTTTGTACTCGGGCGGACGCGGCGTTCCCAAGGACGTGAACCGCGCCTATTTCTGGACGGTGCTGGCCCGTGCTCGTGGCAATGAAAGCAACAAATATCTTGCGACGGTTCTCGCTTCGGCCATGACCCGCAGCCAGGCCGCGGCCATCGAACAGCAAGCCGACCTCTGGCTGCAGCAGCATCAAGCCCCCACCAAACCAACCGCCGGCCACTGAAGCAGACCTCGGCCCTCGGACGTCGGCCCTCGGCCCTCGGCCCAGACACCCTCTCGGAGGCGTCATCCCGAAGGCCCGCGCTTTTACCAGCGGGGCGAGGGATCTCCCGCGGGAGGGACCTCAACCTGCTCATGTGGTGACAGCCGCCTCGGCTGTCCACCCTCGAGGTTCTCCGCACGCGTAGAATATCCACAGAGGCCCGCCGTGCCCACGCTCCGCGACATGCTCGACCAAAAAGTCCGCGCGGCCGATGTCTCGCTCTATCAGAAGCTCGAGAACAATCGCGTTCGCTGTTTCTCTTGCGGCCACTGCTGTCCCATCCCCGAAGGCCAGCCCGGCGTCTGCAAAGTCCGCTTCAATCGCGGTGGAACGCTCTACGTCCCCTGGGGATACACCGCCGGCAGGCAGTGTGATCCCATCGAGAAAAAGCCCTTCTTCCACGCCCACCCCGGAGCGCTGGCTTACAGTTTCGGTATGCTGGGCTGCGATCTGCACTGTGCCTATTGTCAGAACTGGGTGACGTCGCAGGCGCTGCGCGATCCTCATGCCGTCTCGCCGCCTCTTGAAGTTTCGCCGCAACAGTTGGTCCGCGACGCGCTCAACCAGGGCGCGAAAGTTCTGGTCAGCACCTACAACGAGCCGCTGATCACCAGCGAATGGGCCGTCGCAATATTCAAGGAGGCCCGGGCCGCGGGTCTGCTCACTGGATTCGTTTCCAACGGCAATGCCACGCCGCAAGTTCTCGAATATCTCGGCCCTTGGCTCGATCTCTACAAGGTTGACCTCAAGAGTTTCGACGACCGCCACTACCACGAACTCGGCGGGCGCATCGGCCCCATTCTCGACAGCATCCGCCGCATTCACCAGATGGGGCTGTGGCTCGAGATCGTCACGCTGCTCATCCCGGGTTTCAACGACTCCCCTGACGAACTGCGCCGCCTCACCGAATTTGTGGCCGGAATTTCACCCGACATTCCCTGGCACGTAACTGCCTTCCACGCCGACTACAAAATGCAGGGCGACGACCACCGCGACACCAGCCCGGAAGATCTGCTGCGCGCCGCCGAAATCGGCCGCCAGGCCGGCCTGCGCTACATTTACGCGGGCAATTTGCCCGGCCGCATCGGCCGCCTGGAAGACACGCGCTGCCCGCAGTGCGGAGAGACCGTAATCAGCCGCCACGGATACTTCATCGAGGATTACCGCCTTACTCCCGATGGCCGCTGCCCCGCTTGCGCCTGCCCGATCCCCGGCCGCTGGGCCGCTCAATTCGACGGCCAGATCGCCTCCCATCCTTTCCTGCCGCACAATAATTCAGCGACTCCGCGCTCGCGTTTATTTACAATCACAGGTCGTTAATAAGTTGAATAATGTGGGGACAGCCAGTTGAATAATGTGGTGACAGCCGCCTCGGCTGTCCGGTTTTGTTCGTGGCTCTGATCTCATGCGGAAGAAATTGATTCTTTGTCTCGCGGGACCTCTGCTGTTTCTCTCCGCCTGTTCTCCGCGTGACTATCTCACGCGCCGCCTCGCCGCCGACCTGATCGCCGCTTCCGCCTCCTTCAAAGCGCAGCAGCAATACGTCGTGCAAACCGGAGTCGTCTCCAACAAGGACTTTGTCTCCCCCGAATATCTGGTGCTGCAGCATCACGGCTGGATCTCCGCCGCCAATGCCTTTTGCTCGCAGGGCCTCGGTCCTCCCCCGTGCTGGGACGTTCAGTTGACGCCTTCAGGCGTGGATACCGTGCGCGCTGCTATTCCGGCGGATCAAGCCGAGCAGTCCACCTTCACCATTCCTGTGGCCAGAAGGGAACTGATTGGCGTGACCGGCGTCAGCCGCCAGGGGAATGTGGCCGAGGTTGAGTTCACCTGGAAATGGGTTTCGCTGAACGAAATTGGGGCCGCCCTTTACTCGGGCGACGTGCATTACCGCTCCAGCGTGGGCTTTCGCGTCTACGACGACGGCTGGCGCCTGGTCACGAGCGCGCCCCGTCCCGAGCCGACGCCCCAGACGCTCGACGACGCCCTCAAGAACGCCGAGCCTGTGCCGTGAAGCGTCCCGTGACCCCGCCCGCACTCGCCGAAACGCCAGCTTGGCTTGCCTCCTCTGCAGCCTGGCTCACGCCGCGCCGCCTCCGCATGCAGGCCGTGCTGCTGGCCCTGTGCCTGGGGGGAGTCTGCGCCGCCGACCTCGCCACGCCCGGACTGGTGGACCGTGCCGGCAACACCAAATTTCAGGATTTCCTGCCTTTCTACTTTTCTGCCCGCATGATCGCCACCCGCCGCGCCAGCCAACTCTACGACCAGCAAGCGGCGGCGGCGGAGATCCAACAGATGCTTCATCAGACGCCGATACATACGAAGGAAGACCATGAGAGGGGCGCACCTCTTCGCTTGGTTCTGCCCTATCTTTACGGGCCGCAAGTCGCACTCTTCTTTGTCCCTTTGTCGCGATTCTCCTTCGCGGCCGCAGCATGGATCTGGGCGACCGTCAGCCTGCTCGGATGGCTCACCTGTGTCTGCCTGATCTGGAAGTCGTGTCCGGCTCTCCACCCGTATTCCGGAATGGTCGCCATCTCCGCCTTCGCCTTTCCTGCGCTCTTCCATTGCTTTCTGCGCGGGCAGATTTCCGTGGCGCTGCTGGCCTGCTTCGCCGCCGCCTATCTTGCGCTGCGCGCCGAGCGCGGCTGGCTCGCCGGAATTGCCCTCGGGGTCTTGGTCTTCAAGCCGCAGTTTCTGGTGGCGATTCCCCTGGTGCTGTTGCTGGCTCGCGCCTGGCAAGTCTTCGCCGGCCTCGCCCTCTCAGCCGGCGCGCAACTCGCATTCGCCTGGATTTATTTCGGCTCCGCCGTGATGCGCGCCTACTTCGACACGCTGTGGCACCTGTCGCGCTGGCTCGGCGCCGCCGAACTCAGCCTCGCCCCGATCCAAATGCACTCCCTGCGCGCTTTCTGGTCGCTGCTGATTCCGTGGCCGGAGCTTGCTTTCGCACTCTACGTTCTGGGTTCTCTCGTCGCGGTCGCAATGGCGGCGGTGGTCTGGAGATCTGCATCCCCGCTGGCCCTGCGTTTCTCCGCGCTCTCGCTCACGGCCGTGCTGGTCAACCCGCATCTTTTTGTCTACGACCTGGTGGTTCTCGCCCCCGCGCTGCTGCTTCTGGTGGACTGGACGTTTTCTAGCACGGCGCGGCAGACCACGCAGCACGCCTTCTCCGTCGCGGCTGTCCGTTTGTTGGTCTATCTGGCCTTCGTTCTACCACTGATCGGCCCGCTCTCCCGCTGGACTCACCTCCAGCTTTCGGTCCCGGCTTTCGCCGCGCTGCTGTGGATCTTGTGGCGTCAGTCTTCCACGTTCCCGGATCGCGAACTTGCTTCGCATGAATCCCGCGTTGTATAAACCTGTTTCCCTTATGAGAATCCTGCTACCGAGAACAAAGGAAAAGAGAATTCGCAGAATTGCCTTCGTAGCCGTGCTGGTCGTGAGCTCGACCTTCGCTCTGGCTCAAACCGAATCGAAACCCAAGCTGACCTTCGACGAGTTTTTCAACTCCGTCGGCTACCCGGCGCTCGAGATTTCGCCCGACGGCAATTTCGTCGTCATCGTCGCCGAACGCGCCGACTGGGACCAGCAAATCTTCCGCGACGACCTGTGGCTCTACCGCGACGACGCCAAGGGTAGCTCCCTGATTCAGTTGACGCAATCGGGCCACGACTCCGAACCCAAGTGGTCGCCCGACGGCCGCTGGATCGCCTTCCTCTCCGGCCGCAAATCGTCCACGGAAAAATCCGGCGATTCCGATTCCGACGCCGCTGCCGACCAAAAAGACGAGCCGCCTGCCCAGATCTATCTGATCTCTCCCAGCGGCGGCGAAGCCTTCGCCGTGACGCAGGGAGAAGAAGAAGTCCACGCATTCGACTGGTCCGCCGACTCCGGGACAATCTATTTCGCCACCCGCCAGCCCTGGACCAAGACCCAGAAGGACGACTACAAGAAAGACTGGAAAGACGTGGTGCAATACCGCACCTCCGAGCGCGGCGACACGATCTTCGCGCTCAACCTGGCTACCGCCCTCGCGCACCACGCCGCCGCGCCCGCGAAAGCCGAAAGTGATTCCGACAAAGAAGACGTCACCACCCCCGGCGCTCAGCCGCTCGCCACCACGCCTCTTCGCATTGACACGCTGATCGCCTCACCCGACGGCCGCAAACTCGCCTTCCTCACCAACGCCATCAACCAGCGTCAGGAAAAATACGAAGACGTGGAAATCTATACCGTTGATTTAAGTGTGGGGACAGCCGCCCTCGGCTGTCCGCCGGGCGCAGCCCGGCCGTGCTCAGGGAATGCCCGGACTCTGCCCGCCACTGCCGGCAGTCACGACAATCCCAGCGTTGAAGCAAAGTCAGTCGAGCCCCGCCGCGTCACCAACAACCAAGCCACGGAGATCCACCCGCACTGGGCCAACGACAGCCGCCACATCTTCTTCAGCGTGGAAGGCGGAGCAGTAAGCGGCCCTTACCGCGACCTGCAGCCGCATCTCTACTGGGTAGACGCCGAATCGGGCGCGATCGAACAATGGAGCCAGGATTTCGTTGGCAACGTCGAGCACTACGCCGTCGCCGGCGACAACGTTCTGACTTCCGCGCGTCTCGGCACCGAAGTCGAGATGTACTCGGTCGGCAAAGCCTCCGATTCCCTCCGAGCCGTCGGTCACTGGAACGGAACCTACGCGGCGATCTCAGCCGCAACTCGCTCCCCGCGCATCGCTTTCATCTACTCGTTGCTCGAAAAGCCCGAGGAAGTCTATCTCGCCGACAGCGCTCGAACGCTTGATCAAGCCCGCCCCATCACTTCGTTCAACCAGCTTTTCACCCAGCGCGATCTTCCCCAGGGCAAGCCCTATCTGTGGAAAGCCGACGACGGCACAAGCATCGAAGGCATGCTGATCTATCCTCCGGGCAAATTTGAAGCCAAGCACCTGCCCATGTTCACGTTCATTCACGGCGGCCCCAACGACGCCGACGGCAATCACTTCGAGGCCGACTGGTACCAGTGGGCCGCGCTCGCCGCCACCAACGGCTGGCTGGTCTTCGAGCCCAACTATCGCGGCTCAACCGGATACGGCGACAAGTTCCTCATGCAGATCGTGCCGCAGATGGTCTCGCGCCCCGGCAAGGACATTCTCGAAGGCGTGGACGCGCTGGTGAAAGACGGCATCGCCGATCCCGGCCACCTCACCATCGGCGGCTACAGCTACGGCGGATACATGACCAACTGGCTCATCACCCAGACCACGCGCTTCAAGGCCGCCGTCACCGGCGCCGGCGCGGTCGAGCACCTCGCCAACTGGGGCAACGACGACACCACCTACGACGACGCCTACTTTCTCGGCGGACGTCCCTGGGAAGCCGCGCAGCGCTATCACGACGAAGCTGCCATCTTTCAAGTAGACAAGGTCCGCACGCCCACGCACATTGTCGCCGGCGCCGACGACGTCCGCGTGGCCACGCTCGAACAATATCTGCTCGAGCACGCGCTCTACTCGCTCGGCATTCCCAACAAGCTCCTGATCTTCCCCGGCGAAGGCCACTCGCTCGCCAAGAATCCCTGGCACGGCAAAATCAAAGTCCGCGAAGAATTGAAGTGGCTGCAGAAGTACGGCGGCGTGCCGGCAGGGAACTGACGCTGGGTCCATATGGGAAAGCATTTTGGCTTATGTGGGGACAGCCGCCCTCGGCTGTCCACCGGGCGCAGACCGGTAGCTAGCACCACCCACCCTCAGCGCCGTAGGGGCGACATACAATAGCCCCGGACGTAAGTGCGCGCCTTTTGCCCAACGAAGGCTCTAGATGACAACGCAGTGCCGGGAAGGGGTAAGCGAAACAAAAAGGGAACCGAGCCCCGGGGACGGCACCGACTCTTGCGACAACTCAGCCCGCCTGTGATCCCGAGGCGAGTCGCGGTTTGAGGGTGGGCAGGTTGAAGCATGCGGCGAGAGCTCTCGAGTTCGTTTGCCCTGTGGCAGCCCAACCCCGAGCAGTTGACACATAATACGTGTCCACGTATACTGTGTAAGTGAATGTCACTCTCTCCATAGACGAGCAGCTCGTATCTCGCGCCCGGAAAAAGGCGGAGGCCCTCGGCAAAAGCCTCAATCAGTTGATCCGCGATTACCTGCAAACAGTGGCTGGCGGAGACGATCCCGAGCGCAGCATCGAAGAGTTTAAGCGGCTCTCGGGTCAGGGGCACTCCCGCGGCTGGCGCTTCAACCGCGAAGAGATTCATTCTCGACAAGATAATGCCCGCTCGTAGTTTCTTCGACACGAACGTGCTCGTTTACGCGGACGACAAGGCCGCTCCCGCGAAGCAACGAAAGTCCCTGGACCTCGTCACGGAGCACCGGCGCGCGCGGACCGGAGTTGTATCCTTGCAGGTGCTCCAGGAGTATTTCGTCACGGTCACGCGGAAGCTGCAGCTAGATGCCCGCATCGCCCGTCGCAAGGTCGAACTGCTGGCCGAGTTCGACGTGGCCGCTCCCGAAGTTGTGGATATTCTGGCGGCGATAGACCTGCACCGTCTTCACGGTTTCTCCTTCTGGGATGCCCTGATCCTACGCGCAGCCAAACAGGCAGGATGCACCGTGCTTTTTTCGGAGGACATGCAAGGGGCGCGTGAGATCGACGGGGTTCGTATCGTGAACCCATTCCAGTAAGGACTTCAGAAGCCACAGACACTCGGTACTTACTTCCCGGCGCTGGCGACCTTCACACCGCGCGAACTGGCCGCATACCGCGCGATGCCTTTGTACAGCGCCTCGGCGATTTGCTCGCGGTAGCCGTCGCTGCGGAGCTTTTGCTCGTCGGTGGGACTGGAGACGAACGAAACTTCCGCCAGAATTCCCGGCATGGCGCTCTCGGTCAGGACCACGAAGCCGGCTTCTTTGATGCCGCGGTCGCGCAAGCCCGGATTTTGCACCGACAGCGTGCCATACAAAGACCGCTGTACGCTGGCCGCCAGCCGCCGCGACTGTTCGATGCGCTCGTGCAAGTCGGCGGGCGTCAGCGACGGTGTGACCTGAGAATTTGTGACCGGAGTCTTCGGGTTGCCGGCGTGCGCGTCGGCATCTTTCGCGTTGGGCGCCGAGAACGTGCTCGTGTAGTAGGTCTCCACGCCGCGCGCTGAAGGCAGGTCGCTGTAGTTGGCGTGCACGGAGATGAACAGATCGGCCTGTGCCTGGTTGGCCTTCTCGGCGCGTTCGTCGAGCGGGATGTAGTTGTCGTCGTTGCGGGTGAGGATCACGTCCGCGCCCAGGCGGGTTTCGAGCAGCTTGCCCAGGCGCTGCGCGATTTCAAGCACCAGATCTTTTTCCAGCAACCCGCGCCGTCCCACCGTGCCGAGGTCCCAGCCGCCGTGTCCGGCGTCCACCGCGATGCGCAGCTTGGGCATCCGCGCCCGCAGTTGCAGATCCTGCTGCGTGGGCGGCGGAATCACAATCGCGAGTCTGTTGGCCGCGGTTGGCGGGGCGTTGGGGAACAGGTTGACTACTTCCTTGGGCGAGGCTCCGATCTTGCGCACCTCGACCACCAGGCGATAAGGATTCGGCTCCAGGCTCACGGAAAAATTGGAATTGCCTTTAGTCTCCAACACGACGCGCGTCATGCCGGTCACAGGCTGCGCTACGCGGACGCGGCCCAGCAGCGTGTCGCCGATGTCAATCGGCTTGCCCACAAGGTCGGAAGCGAGCTGTGTGTCATGCAGATCGAAGTAGATGCGCTCGGGGCCGGCCAGGCGGTGCGCCTCATATTGCACCTGATCTTCGAGATCAAACACGACTGTGCTCGAATCGGCCGAGGACCAGTGGCGGATGCCGGTGATGCGCGGGAATTTCGACAGTTCCTGCGCGGTGGCCGGCGAACTGGCCGGCTGCATCGTGTCGTCGGTGGCGTCGGACGCCGGATTCGCACCCGGCTGCGACGCTGTGTTCCCGTTGGAATTGATTGCCGGTGTGTTGGATGAGGCAGGCTTTGACGAGATGCTTTCCGTTCGCACCATCGCGCTGCCCAATTGCGCCGTCTTCAGCTTCCACCACATTCCTCCGGCGAATGCAGCGATGATGACGATACAGACCAGCAAAAGCAGCATGCCGGGCCCACGGCGCTCGGTCTCAGTCTCCGCTTCCTCTTCTGCGACTGCGTGCGCAGGCGCGGCGGAGAAAGGGGTTTCGATTTCAGGCGCTTGATCGAGCACGGCCGCGGGCTCGGTGAGAATCGATGCCGCGACTGCGGAAGTATCGTCTTCCTCGGATGCTGTTTCCAGAGTCGCAACCGCCGGTTCGGTGCGGATTGACGGCGGAGGCACGATTGCCGGAGGGGCGACTGCCTTCGGGACGATCGGCGCGGGCACGGGAGCGGGTGCAGGCGGAGCCGCTTCCAGCTTTGTCGCTGCAACCTGTGCCGACGCGGCGAAGCGGTCTTCGTCTTCCGGGCGCAGTGCGCCTACCACCAACTCGGCCAACAGGCTCAGATTCTGCATGTCGCTGTCGTTGAAGGCGAAGGGCCAGGTGGAAAATGCTTCCAGCACTCCGATGACGCGGCGCCGTCCGCACAGCGGCACGGCCACCATGGAGCGCGCGCCTAAACGGCGGCAGGCCTGCAGGTTCACCCGCGGGTCGGTTTCGGTATCGTCGCAGTTGATGATCTGTGCGGATCGAAAGCAGGCTCCGGAGAAGGCCGAGTCGCGGTCAATGCGCTGGCCCACGTCGGGCCGCACGGTGCCCGCCGACGCCCGCAGCACGATTTCGTCATTTTCGGCCAGCGCGATGGCGAGGCCGTCGGCGCCGGTAATGGCCACGGCGCGCTCGGCCACCAACTGCAGCACTTCGTCCAGAACGAACAGCTCGCCGGCATCGAATTCCGAGGATGGGACCGCTGCGTCGAAACTGTTCTTGCTGGCGGCCAGAACTTTTCTGCGGCGCACCTGCTCATGCAGCACGGAAAACGCCAGCAACGCCTGCAGGGCGTCACGCGAAGAGGGAGCTTCCGCCATTGGATCATGCACGGCTTCGAGGTACTGCGCGTCGAGCTGCGAATGATCGGTTTTTATGAGGTCTATCTTTATGCGATCTTCAGTTCCGGCGTCAGGAATCTCAACGGGCTCGCGCGGCCAGGCGGGTACACTGACCCCCGAAAAGAGATCTTTCCCGTCCGTGTCTGGCTTGGTGGGCGTGTTCACCAGTAAGTACTCTGTTCACTTTTAAGTTATCGGGCTTCGCAGTGAGTTTCAATTACCGGGGGATGACCCTTTGGGCATGTACTTTGGTAAGTCCCCAGGCTTTTTCCACCGCGCAGCAACTCGCCGTTGATCGAGTCGCTGCTGATCGTTTCTTAAGTGAACGTTTCGCTGCGAACCAGCACAGTTACTGAGTCATCACTAGCACTCCGGGCTAACATTCAGTGGAGAAGGGCGTGGCCCGCCCTTTTGCAGCCAGAGCGTGTATGGACGTTGGAACCTCCCCCGCGCGACAAGCCCGAGCTCGTCACAGACACGAACTCCGGACCCTGACCTACGTCACCCTCGACCAGGCGAATGGCGGCATCATTCGCAATCTCACTCATGAAGGCATCGCGGTGCAGGTAGTGGCCGCGGTGCGGCCGCGGCAGCAGTTTCGCGTGCGCTTCGAGTTGCGCTATCCGCGGCTGCGCGTGGAAACCCGCGGCGAAGTGACGTGGGCGACTTTCTCCGGGCAGTGCGGCATCCGTTTTCTCGATCTTTCTCCGCGCATGGCGCGGCAGATTGACGAGTGGATCCTGGGGAATTTGCTGGAGGGCATTCCTCTGCACTCCGAGAGCGACCGAAGCATGTTTGGCGAGTCGCTGGTGACGGCGCCGCTTCCGCAGGCGATGGAAGACGGCCTGATGATTTCGACCGCGCCGCGCAAGGTGATCGAATTGCCCACGCGGCCCGAGCCGGCGGAGGAGTTGCGCATTCACGAAGCCCCCGCCAGTTTGCCTCATGAACCGGCGGAACTGGACTGGCTGTCGCAGCCGCTTTCCAGCCGCGGCCTGGCGTGGACGGTCAACGCGCTCGCCGTGGTGGCGTCGCTGTTCCTGTTTGCGCTGGTGTTTCTGGCCGTGACCCGCGAACTTCCGAAATGGCCGGCGGCCATGGCGGCGGGCGCCGCCATTTGCGTCACTGCCCTGTATTGGGGATTCTTCAAGCTGTTCGGAGGCGCCAGTCCCGGCACCAGGCTGGCCCGCCTGGCCGGCTATGATCTGCAAGAGGAAAAAGAACCTGATGTAGCCCGCTTCCGCTGAGGACCGGTCTGATCCCTGACCTCTGACCCCTGACCCCTGACCCCTGACCCCTGCTTCTAATCCGCGAAATACTGCTGGGCCAGCCAGAGCTGCAGTCTGCGCTGCTGGATGGGAGCGATCTTGACGAAGCGGAGACCCAGGTTTCCGCGCTGGTCCTGCCAGGCGATCTCTGCCTGCGCCCTCAAGGTGCGCTTGGCGCCCGGCAAGGCGAACGAGACCGACATGGGCCTCTCGGCCTCGACGGCAACGTCGCTGTGAAGCTGCATTCCGCCCTGGCTCAGGTTGACCAGGAACGCATTCTTCTTCGGCTGTCCTTTGCCTTCAATCAGCACCGGGACGTCCAGACCGGCACGATGGTAGCGCAGCCGTCCGTCGAGAATCATGTTGCGCGCCGCGGAGAGCGTGCGCACCGCCTGTTCTACGGAAATCGGCTTCTCGAAGGCGAACAGGGCGCCGGTCTCATTCACGCTGCGCTGGGTCTGCGGCCCGCCCATGATGACCAGGGGAACGGTGGCCGTCCGCTTGTTCCCGCATTGAAGGTCGTGCAGAAATTGCGTGCTGCCGTGGAGATCGCAATCCACGATGAGCGCGTCCACTTTCGATTTGCTGAGGCGGGCCAGAGCCCGCTGCGGCTCTTGTTCGACGGATACGTCCATGTGAAGACCGCCGAGGATGCATTCCAGAACACTGACTTCTTGCCAGTCGCGCGAGACCACCATCGAGGAGAGTGTCATGGCTTCACTCTAGCCATGTGGCGAGTAAGGCCGTAGATAACCAACGTAATGAGGGGCTCCGGCTTCAGATGTTTTGAGGTTCCGTGGACGCCGGGCGGTGATCGGGCGCTCATCGGGTTCCCAGTGTAATGGCCCGATGGCAACAGTCACGGCCGGGCAGCGCTTTGTCGGGCTGCTGTAAAGCTCAGCGGTTCCTTTGTATCGTAAGTTTTGGATGGAGGGCATCTACCCTCTGACCAGGCTCTGCTTGGACGTAGGCCGATGGAGTTTTCACCAGCGGAGCCAGGGTGATTAGAGGCGATCCGGAGACGTTGTCAATTTCGAAGTAGATGTCGTGAGTTGTCGGCACGAAAGTCAAGCCATCGCCTATCCCGATCCCAATTTCGTTCCCACTGAGGACCAAAAAACAGTAAGGGTTCACTAGGCTAGAGAGGTCCGCGCTATCTGAACCGAAAAGGTATTGGACCATTAATTGTGAGCCGTCGGAACGGACGGCTTCCACCATCAAACAGCTACCCATAGCCGTCCCATAGTTGGAACCGCCGTCGTTCGCGCGAATGGTAAAACGCACGGTCACGCCTGCGGCGTCGCCGTTTGCGGGGTTGACGAGCAATATTTGCGCGGATCCGAGTTGTCCGCCCATAGGCGCTGACTTCGGCGCGATGACATGCCGGTCCACCAAAGTGTCAGCGGTGGTGCCGGACGAGCCAGCTGCCGCCGCCTGAATCCGCACAGCACCGCTGCCGCCGGCGCCGGTGCCATTCCCTCCCGCAAGGATCAGGTCTCCGCCTGCCGCATCGGTAGCGCCAACTGCTGCGCCGCCGCCCGTGACGGTCAGCGAGTTTCCGGCCTCGCCACTGTTAGGGTTGTCCCCGCTGCCCATTGTTCTTGCAACCGATCCATCCAGGGTCACTCCCCACCCGAAAACACCATGGACGGCTAAATCGCCGATGATCGACTGATTGGCCGTGAAGACGTTGGGAGACGACAACAACGGAACCACCGAGGTATTGATGCTTAGCGTTCCGGTTGTGGTGATCGGGCCTCCGGTCAATCCCAACCCGCTGTTCACGGCGCTGACGCTGCCAGTTCCCGGGAAGATCTGCCCTGCCGCAAACGTCACCAGGCCGGTACTACCGATCGAAAAAACGGTCCCGGAAACAGAAAGCGCGGGATGGGTACCCGGCGGGAACAATGAGAGGGTGTCACGGACGACGCCGGCTCCATTCAGATCGAACTTGGCGGCAGGCGTGGTTGTGCCGATCCCTACGTTACCCGCACCGTTTTCAAAGATACCGGTGTTCCCGATCGTGTCCTTGCTTAGCCATTTTGCGATGTGGTTCGGCGTGCCGGTGCCGGTTACGACCGTGGCAAAGGCTGGAGTCGCCGCATCGGGGGCAGCTTTGGCCCCGGGTGAATCCTGTCCCAGAGCGAGGGCTCCGGTGGCGACAAACACAGCGATGAGAAAGGATAAGCGAGGTTTCATTGGGAATTTCCTTCTTGACTTCAAGAACCCATGAAGTCACACCCCCGCCAAAGCAGGGCGCGGGCAATTTACAACGGCGCGAGGGAAGACGGTACTGGCAGAAGGAAGTAGCTTCCTGGCCTAACCCATCGGACTACTTCAGAGTATGGATATACGGCGACAACCGCAGCCTCGGCTCGCTCCATCTGGCCCCCGCGGTGGGTGCCCGGGCCCGATTCGGGCCGATCGGGCCCTCATACCATCGGGTACACAGAGATCAGGGTTTTCCAATCACAACTGGGTCCAGGCGGCCCAAGGGGACGTATTCAGTTCCCGCGGTACCACTCCACGGTGCGGCGCAAGCCTTCTTCGAAGTCCACGCTGGGTTTGTAGCCGAGGCTGGCTGCTGCTTTGGAAATGTCGGCGAGGGAGTGCTTGATGTCGCCGCCGCGCTCCGGGGCGTACTTGGGTTGTACGGAGTATCCGGTGAGCCCTTGCAGTGCGCGGAAGGTTTCGTTGAGTGTGATTCTGCGGCCGGTGGCCACGTTGAAAACCTGTCCCGCCGCCCGCGCTGCCGGGGCCGTGCAGGCTAGGAGATTGGCCTCGACCGCGTTGTCAATGTAGGTGAAGTCGCGGCTCTGTTCGCCGTCGCCGAAAACTGTGGGCTGCTCGCCGCGCAGCATGGCCGTGATGAACTTGGCCATCACTCCCGAGTAGGGCGAAGACGGATCCTGCCTCGGCCCGAACACGTTGAAGTAACGCAGGGACACGGTTTCGAGCTGATAGCAGCGGTAGAACGAAGTCATGTAATGCTCGCCGGCCAGCTTGGCGACGGCATAGGGTGAAATCGGATCGGGCTTCATGGCCTCGTGTTTGGGCAGCGTGGGCGTGTCTCCGTAGGCCGAAGACGAGGCGGCATAGACCACGCGCTTGACCTTGGCGTCGCGGGCCGCGACCAGCAGGTTGACTGTGCCGTCCACGTTGGCGCGGTTGCTTCCCAGGGGATCGAGAACGGACTTCGGCACCGAAGGAATGGCCGCCTCGTGCAGGACATAATCCACACCTGCGCAGGCCTTGTGCATGGCGTCGAGATCGAGGATGTCGGCCTCGCGGAGATCAATGTGGGCGGCAATTTCGGCCAGGTTCTCCCGCTTGCCGGTGGAAAAATTATCCACGCCGCGCACTTGTTCGCCGCGGGCCAGCAATGCCCGGGCCAGAGAGGATCCGATGAAGCCGCCAATGCCTGTAATCAGAAAGAGAGCCATATTCTGTTCATCATAGCGAATC
This sequence comes from Candidatus Sulfotelmatobacter sp., assembly GCA_035266345.1. Lineage (GTDB taxonomy): Bacteria > Acidobacteriota > Terriglobia > Terriglobales > Acidobacteriaceae > Sulfotelmatobacter. The sequence continues at coordinate 43,955 of DATFNP010000032.1, read as the reverse complement.
CAATGGAATTCGTGCCGCTGCGCAAAAACAGATGGGGAAGTCACGGACCTCTTTGCAGATCAGAGTGTGCCCGAAGAAGCTCCGGCGGCTTGCGCTTGTTCGGCCGCCTGGCGGATCAGCTTCCACAGTTCTTCGCGCCCGGCGCCGGTTTTGGCCGAGAAGGGGATCAGGCGGGCCGATGGATACTCCTGGGCGAAAGTTCGCAGCACGTTGTTCACCTGATTGTTCGAGAGCCGGTCGCTCTTGGTGGCGACCAGCAGGACCTCGCGGCCCGTGGCGGAAAGAAACTCCAGCAGTTGCCGGTCACTCTGCTGCGGCGGAACGTTGGCATCCACCAGCACCACGCACAGCGCCAGAGTGGCCCGGTCGTTGAGATAAGGCTCGATGAACTTTGGCCATTCCTGGGAAATCTCACGCGAAATCTTGGCGTAGCCGTAGCCCGGGAGGTCGGCGAAAATCAGCTCCGGGCGCGGCTTCCCCGGCCAGCGGATTTCGAAGAAATTGATGCTGCGAGTGCGGCCGGGAGTGGAACTGGTGCGGGCCAGCTTGGCGCCGACCAGGGAATTGATCACGCTGGATTTACCGACGTTGGAGCGGCCCAGGAAGGCGATCTCCGGCAGGCCCAGAGCCGGGAAGCGCGCGGCATCGGTGGCCGCCGCCAGAAAGCGTGACAGAATCCTCATGCTCAAGTTTGCAATGACCGAGGAGTAATTGGCAAGCACGGGCTGGACTAACTTGGTTCAGTCCTCAATCTCCGGGTTCAACGGGCTCAACTGGAGCAGAAAAGAGATGACGGGACGTTCCGCCCCGGCATCCAAAGGGAAAGAGGAAGGAATTAAGGAAGCAAGCCGAGAAGAAAAAGGTAGAGAAGCAAAAAGGGTAGAGAAGGAAGAAAGAAGGGAAGTCATGAAAATCGCCCTCGTCACGTTGCTATTTGCGGCCTCCACATTTGCCCAGGTCGCGCCGCCCACTCCTCCGGCGGCCTGCGGGCCCCCGAACGTCAGCTTCAAAGTGAAGCTCGAGGAAACCCAACACACGCTGACGCCTCCGGACCCGGGCAAGGCGCGGGTTTACTTCCTGCAGGATGCCGGTACCGGCCGAACCTTAGGATATCCAACGGTGAAACTCGCGATTCGACGGCGCATGGGTAGGCGCGAACCATGGCAACTCCTATTTCTCGGTTTCCGTCGAGCCGGGAGAGCATCATGTGTGCGTCACGTTGCAGTCGTCTCTGGTGGCGCAGCGCGTGGAACTAGCGCATTTCACGGCGGAGGCGGACAAAGTTTATTACTACCGCACACGGCTGATTATGTCGCGGGCCGTGGAGTTGTTGGAGCTCGAAGCGATTGACAGCGATCAAGGCAAGTATCTCATCGGCTCTTTTCCGCTGAGCGTTTCAAGTGTCAAGAAGTAGTGCGATGGAGGGAGTTCCGCCGGAAAGCGTGGCCGTCGCAGAGACGTTGCTTGCAACGTCTCTGTCGGCGGCGCCTCGAAACGATGGTTTGCAGCGCCGTCGGCAGAGACGTAGCAAGCTACGTCTCTACGATTCGGTTACTGATGCGCCGTGGGAGCATCTGTGGCAACGGTGGTCAGCGGCGGTGCGATCGGCTGGGCATCCGGCTCGCTTGCGGGCAGAGGCGATTCCAGTGCGATCTGCAGCACCTGGTCCATGGTATCCACGAAATGCAGCTTCATGGCGGTGCGCAGGTTTTCCGGGACCTCGGCCAGATCCTTTTCGTTGTCCTTGGGCAGGATCACTTCAAACAATCCGGCGCGATGCGCGGCCAGCAGCTTTTCTTTCAGGCCGCCGATGGGCAGCACCTTGCCGCGCAGCGTGATCTCGCCGGTCATGGCGAGGTCGCGGCGCACAGGAATCTTGCTGAGCGCGCTCGAAATCGCAGTAGCAATGGTGATGCCCGCCGAGGGGCCGTCCTTGGGAATGGCGCCTTCGGGCACGTGCACGTGCAAATCGAGATTGCGGTAGAAGTCGCGGGTCAGGCCCAGCCGGTGCGCACGCGAGCGCACGTAGGACATGGCCGCCTGCGCTGATTCCTGCATGACGTCGCCCAGTTTGCCGGTGAGCGTGAGTTTGCCCTTGCCGTCCACCACGGTCGCTTCCGTGCTGAGGATGGAGCCACCGACTTCGGTCCAGGCCAGGCCGGTGACCAGGCCGACTTCGGATTTTTCGTGGGCCAGCGTGTCGCGGAACTTGATCACGCCCAGGAAATCGTTGACGTTCTCGCCCGTGACTGTGATGGCATAGTTCTCGCCTTCCTTGACGACTTTGCGCGCGACCTTGCGGCAGACGTTGCCGATTTCGCGCTCCAGGTTGCGTACGCCCGCTTCCCGCGTATACGAGCGGATCAGGCCCAGGATGGCGTTGTCGGTAAACTTGACGTTCTTGTCCGACAGGCCCGCCGCCAGCATCTGCTTTTTCACCAGGAACTGCTTGGCGATTTCCAGCTTTTCCTGTTCGGTGTAGCCGTGCAGGCGCAGCACTTCCATGCGATCCTGCAGGGCCGGCGGGATGGTGTGCATCACGTTGGCGGTGGCGATGAAGAAGACCTGCGACAGGTCGTATTCCACGTCGAGATAGTGGTCCACGAACATGTAGTTCTGTTCGGGATCGAGCACCTCGAGCAGCGCCGCCGACGGATCGCCGCGGAAATCCATGGACATCTTGTCCACTTCATCGAGCATGAAGACCGGGTTCTTGGTGCCCGCTTTCTTCATCATCTGGATGATCTGCCCGGGCAGGGCGCCGATGTAGGTGCGACGGTGGCCGCGAATTTCGGCCTCGTCGCGCACGCCGCCGAGCGACATGCGGACGAACTTGCGGCCGGTGGCCTTGGCGATGGACATGCCCAGCGAAGTCTTGCCCACGCCCGGAGGGCCAACGAAGCACAGGATCGAGCCCTTGGGATTCTTCACCAACTGCCGCACGGCGAGAAATTCAAGGATGCGTTCCTTGATTTTCTCCAGGCCATAATGATCTTCGTTGAGAACTTTCTCGGCGCGGGAGATATTGCGGATTTCCTTGGAGCGCTTCTTCCAGGGCACGGCCAGCAGCCAGTCGAGGTAGTTGCGGGACACGGTGGACTCGGCCGACATGGGTGGCATAGCTTCCAGCTTCTTCAGTTCCTGCAGGGCCTTGTCTTTGGTTTCTTTCGGCATGCCCGCGGCTTCGATCTTCTTCTTCAGTTCGTCGAATTCGCTTTTTTCGCCGCGGCCCAGTTCCTTCTGGATGGCCTTGATCTTTTCGTTGAGGTAATACTCTTTCTGCGCCTTTTCCATCTGCCGCTTCACCCGCGACTGGATGGTGCGGTCCACGTTCAACTTCTCGATTTCAATATCGAGCACGTCGGCGATGCGGGTTAACCGCTCGGCGGGATCGAAAATCTCCAGCAGTTCCTGCTTTTCTTCAATCGAGAGCTGCAGGTTGGCCGAGATCACGTCGGTCAGCTTGGCCGGGTCTTCCATGCGCACGGCCGAAATCATGGTCTCGTAGTTCAGGGCCTGGCACAGCTTGACGTATTGCTCGAACAGGGAAGTGACGCGCTGCATTCCGGCTTCCAGCGCGGGGTTGGCTTCGGTCCCGTAGCGGGCGACGCGCACCGTGGCCTGCATGTAGCCGTCGGTCTCGGTGACCTGCAGAATCTTGCCGCGCTCAATGCCCTCGACCAGGACTTTGATGTTGCCGTCGGGCAGCTTCAGGCTCTGCACGATGTTGACGATCGTGCCCACCTGGTAAATTTCGTTGGCCTTGGGTTCGTCAATGGAGGCATCGTGCTGGGTGGCCAGGAAGATTTTCTTGTCCGCCGCCAGGGCCTCTTCGAGGGCGCGCACGCTCGACTCGCGGCCCACCACAAACGGCGTCATCATGAACGGGAAGATGACCACGTCCCGGATGGGCATCATGGGCAACTTCCTGGATTCGAACTTCTCCTTGGATGTGGTCACTGAGTCTCCCTGGGATGAAGCCACAGACAACCTTCATTCTACATTGCCCGGACCGTCCGGCGGCATAGCTCTTAACGGCCATGTCCTAAATAATGCCGGCCATCCGGTTCCTCAAACCTGCTGCCTATCCTGCCTTTTCCATGATGGTGGCAAATGACGCGCTGCGCTTCTCCACCATTTCCCGCGTGACTTCGAATTCCTTTACTTTCTTCTGGCTGGGCAGGTTGAACATGAGATCGAGCATGAGTTCCTCGAGAATCATGCGCAGGCCGCGCGCTCCCACCTTGCGCGCCATGGCTTGGCGCGCGATGGCGCGCAGGGCCTCTTCGTGGAACTTGAGCCGCACGTTCTCGAATTCAAACAGCCGCTGGTACTGCTTGACGATGGCGTTCTTGGGACGGGTCAGGATTTCGATCAGGGCGAATTCGTCGAGATCTTCCAGCATGCCGACCACGGGCAGGCGGCCGACAAATTCCGGAATCAGCCCGAACTTGATCAGGTCTTCCGGCTGGATTTCGCTCAGCAGTTCGTAATTGCGCTTGCGCGAAACCGCCGCGTCTTCTTTTTCAGCGTCTTCGCCGCTGCGGAACCCGAGCGACTTCTTGCCCATTCTGCGGGAAATGATCTTGTCGAGCCCCACAAAGGCCCCACCGCAGATGAACAGAATGTTGGTGGTGTCCACGGGCGTGAATTCCTGGTGCGGGTGCTTGCGTCCGCCCTGGGGCGGCACGTTGGCGATGGTGCCTTCCAGAATCTTCAGCAGGGCCTGCTGCACGCCTTCGCCGGAAACATCGCGGGTAATCGAGGGATTCTCATCCTTGCGCCCGATCTTATCCACTTCGTCAATGTAGATGATGCCGGTCTGGGTGCGGCTCACGTCGCCGTCGGCGGCCTGCAGCAATTTCAGGATGATGTTCTCGACGTCTTCGCCGACGTAGCCGGCCTCGGTCAGCGTGGTCGCGTCCACGATGGCGAAGGGCACATCGAGCATGCGCGCCAGGGTCTGGGCCAGCAGCGTCTTGCCGGTTCCGGTGGGGCCGATCAGCATGATGTTCGACTTGGTCAGTTCGATGCCGTCGCCGGTTTTTTGCCGGTTCATGAAGATGCGCTTGTAGTGGTTATAGACCGCGACCGCGAGCTTTTTCTTCGTCTGCTCCTGCCCGATCACGTACTCATCGAGGAAGTTTTTCACTTCCTGAGGCTTGGGCAGTTGGTTGGGAACGCTGCTGGGTGGAGTTGCGGTGCGATCGTCTTCCAGGATGGAGTTGCAGACCGCCACGCACTCGTCGCAAATGTAGGCGCGGGGATAGTCACTGGGCGACGAAATCAGTTTGGCCACAGCATCCTGCGATTTATGGCAGAACGAACAGCGCAAAATCTCGTCGGATCCCGACTTGGTTTTCACTCGGCTCTACTCCTTCACCGGTTCTTACGGCAGAATCGGCCCCGGCCTTCCGCGGCCGTCGCGCTTTCCCGCCGTCGGTTTCCTTCAGGCGCGAAGGCCGATCATACCGCTTTTGCCGTCTTGTAGATGATATCGTCTATGATTCCGTATTCCTTAGCCTGCTGCGCGTTCATAATGAAGTCGCGCTCCACGTCTTTCTCGACTTTGTCCAGTTTCTGCCCGCTGTGCTTGGAAAGTAACTGGTTGGTAATCTCCCGCATGCGCAGGATTTCCCGGGCGTGGATATCAATATCAGTAGCTTGGCCGGACAACCCTCCCATGGAGGGCTGATGTATTAGAATCCGGGAATTGGGCAGTGCCAATCTCTTTTTGGGTTCGCCCGATGCCAAAAGTAACGCCGCCATCGAGGCCGCCTGCCCCACGCACAGCGTCATGACATCGTTTTTCACGTACTGCATGGTGTCGTATATGGCCATGCCGGCCGTGATGGAGCCGCCCGGAGAGTTGATGTAAAGCTGGATGTCTTTCTCCGGATCTTCCTGAGCCAGAAACAACATCTGGGCGATCACCAGGTTGGCGATGTTGTCGTCAATCGGCGTGCCGATGAAAATGATGTTGTCGCGGAGCAGCCGGGAATAGATGTCGTAGGCGCGTTCGCCCCGCCCGGTCTGCTCGATCACCATGGGGACCAGCATCATCTGCGGGTCGTTTTTTCCAGAATCATTTGGTTTCACGTTCACCTGCCACACTCCACCCCAATACAGCTCTCTTCTTGCATGGGGAGGATCGAAAGTGGTCCGCGTTTTTCCGAGGAATTACGCGGACTGGTGATACAAAAAGTCGAGGGTCTTTTCGCTGCGGATTCTGTTCCGGATTCTATCGAGGCCCCCATCCTGTGTCAAACGAGCGCGGACCGCTTCCGGAGTCTGTTTGGACTGCTGCGCCAGCGCTTCCAGTTCGTGATTCAACTCCTCGTCGCTGGCCGCAATTCCCTCCAGCTCCGCAACGCGTTCCAGTAACAACGACGACTTCACATCCTGCACCGCCTGGTCGCGCTGGCCCGCCCGCAGACGGGGCAGGTCCATTTTTTTCATGTCTTCCATCTTCATGCCTTGCGCCGCCAGAGCGCGCAAGCCGCGTTCCAGGCGCAGATCAATCTGACGGTCAATGAGCGATTCGGGCACTTCGAAATCATTGCGCTTTACCAGCTCGGCTACAAGTTTGTCTTTGGCTTCCCGCTCGGCGGTGTGCTTGCGCTCGGCCTCCATGTTGTCGCGAATCTGTTTGCGCACCTGGTCGAGGCTGGGGAACTCCCCCAGCTCTTTCGCGAAATCGTCATTCAGTTCGGGCAGGCTCTTCTGCTTGATGGCCTGAATCTTCACCGTGTAGACGAACGTCTTGCCCGCCAGCCGCTTGTCGGCCGTGTCCGCGGGATAGCTGACCTCGAACTCTTTGTCTTCTCCGGCATTGGCACCGCGCAGGTGTTCGGTGAACTCGGGCACCGTGTTCTTGCCGCCGATCTCGATCAGAACTTCGTCCATGTGAACGGGCTTGGCCGTGCCGTCATCCTCTTTGGGCTTGCCGTCCATGGAGGCCTGGGCAAAATCGCCGTCGGCCAGCGGACGCCCTTCCACCGACGTGAACGTGGCGTGCTGCTCGCGCACACTGTTCAGCGCCTCTTCCACTTCTTCGTCCTTGACCACGATTTCCGGGTGGTCGGCGCGCAGCTCCTTGTAGCCTTCGACCACGATTTCGGGCATGACTTCAAAGCTGGCCTTGAAGCGCAGCGGCTCGCCGTCGTGAATGTGGAGGTCGGTGACGCGCGGCTGCGACACCGGAATCATGCCCAGCTTTCCCGCTTCCTGTTGGAAGTAGCGCGGCACCAGCGCCTCGACCACGTCGCTTTTCAGATCTTCTTTGAACCGCTGCCGGATGACGGATGCCGGAACGTGCCCGGTCCGGAAGCCGGGCAGGCGCGCCACTTTCTGATATTTCTGGATGATCAACTCGGTTTCGCGGGCGACTTCCGCGGCGGGAATTTCGACGGAAATCTCGCGCTTGACGCCGTCTTTCTTCATTTCGGCACTGCTGGTCTCGGCGCTCTTGGTCTCGGAGTTGGTGGCGCCGGCTGTTTCGGTGGGACTCACGTTTGCCCTTTCGACTTGCTCTTCGTACTTCTGGATCTTCCGGCCTCTGGCTGGCCGTCGCGGTCCTGCGAGCAGGACCCCGATCGTTTACACAACGTTAACCTTGAGTGTAAAGACAGAAGGAGAGCAGCGTCAAACGAGGAAAGGCGTTCTCGGTTGCTTGCAGGCCCAAACCCGGAATCGTAGAGACGTTGCTTGCAACGTCTCTGCCGGCGGCGCCTCGGCACTCTGGCTCTGTGGCGCCGCCGAGACGTAGCAAGCTACGTCTCTACGATGGGATGCGCGGGCGGTGTGATGTAATGGCCGGGTGAACTGGCTGACCGTCCTCAACCGCGAAGTCGTCAACTGCACGCGCTGTCCGCGGCTGGTCGTCTATCGCGAGCAGGTCGCTCGCGAGAAGCGCCGCGCTTACCGCGATTGGGAATACTGGGGCAAGCCCGTGCCGGGCTTCGGCGACCCGCAGGCGCGCGTGCTCGTCATGGGCTTGGCCCCGGGCGCGCACGGATCGAACCGCACCGGGCGTCCTTTTACCGGCGATGCCAGCGGCAACTTCATGTATCCCGTGCTGCATGAGGCCGGATTCGCCAGCCAACCCACGGCCGTGGATCGCAACGACGGCATGAAGCTGACGGATCTCTACATCACGGCCGCCGTGCGTTGTGCGCCGCCCGACAATAAGCCGCTCCCCGAAGAGTTTGCGAATTGCTCACACTTTCTCGATCGGGAGATTGCCGGATTAGAAAAGGTCAAGGTTGTGGTGGCGCTGGGCAAGATCGGTTTTGACGCTTATGTGAACTACGTAAAGCGCCGCCTAGCCCACCCCTTCGACTCCCCCTCGCTGCACTCGGAGTCGCTCAGGGCAGGCTCTAACGTCGCAAAAAGCGCGACCCTTCGGCAGGCTCAGGGCAGGCTGTTAGGATGGGGCACCCGCTTCAATAAGAAGCTCTACGCCTTCAAACACGGCGTCAGTTACCGCATGCCCGACGGCAAGGTGTTACTGGCGTCCTACCATCCGTCGAACCAAAACACACAGACAGGCAAGCTGACGCGGAAGATGTTCGCGAAAATATTTCAAGAGGCGGCAAGACTTGCCGATGGATAAACCGAGGCGCCGCCTGTGCCGGATCGCTCGACCTTCCCCTCGCACGGGGTCACAGCCGATAAAGCAGGGTCACGAACCGGGGCGGCGCTTTTTGCAGTGTGACTTCGAGCTGTAACGCTTGTTCAAGAACGTCCGTAGAGACGTTGCTTGCAACGTCTCCGCCGGCGGCGCCTCGAACTTGGGGTTCGGCGATGGTGCCGGCAGAGACGTAACAAGTTACGTCTCTACGGCACAGATTAGAACCCCACCATGACCGGCTCCGGCTCCAGTCGCACGCCCCAGAGTTCTTCCACCCGGTGCTGGATTTGGTCTTTCAAGGCGAGGATCTCCGCGGCCGTGGCGCCTCCGCGATTCACCAGGGCGAGGGCGTGCCTGCTCGAAATACCGGCGTGGCCGTAGCCATATCCGCGGGCGAAGCCGGAGTGCTCCACCAGCCATGCGGCCGATACTTTCCTGTTTTTCTCGAGAGCGGGATAAGAAGGAACAATCAATTGTTTCGCGGCGGCACGCTTCTTCAGATCTTCGAGCTGCTCCTCGGAAAGTACCGGATTCTTGAAGAACGAGCCTGCGCTTTGGCAATCGTGATCGCCGGGCGTGATCAGCATGCCTTTGCGGGCGCGAATGTGGCGTACGGCCTCGCGCGTTTCGGCCAGATTGGGGCGCGTGTCGCGGCCCGCGAAGTGGCGCTGCAGATCAGCGTAGCCGGTATGCGACTCGCCTCCGGGCGTGAGCGCATAGACCACGCGGAGAATGATGAACCGTCCGCGCTCGGACGTGTTGAAAACGCTGGAGCGGTAGGTGAAACCGCACGCTTCATTGCACAGCTCTCGCACCTGGCCTTCTTTGCGGTCGAAGACCTCGACCGATGCGATGGTTTCGGCGACTTCCTGCCCGTAGGCGCCGACATTCTGCACCGGCGTGCCGCCCACGCTGCCCGGGATTCCACTCAGGCACTCGACCCCGGCGCACTTGGCCGTGACCGCGTGCGAGACGAAACGGTCCCAGGACTCGCCCGCGCCTACGTCGAACAAGACCTTGCCTTCGTCGTCTTTGTTTTTGCCGGGACGCTGTTCGATGCCGGGGATGGCGATTCTCAACACCAGCCCTGGCCAGCCGACGTCGGCTACGAGCAGGTTGCTGCCGCCGCCCAGCACGAAGAGAGGAAGGTCTTTCGACTGTGCAAACCGGACCGCCTCTTCGACTTCGGCCCGTGACCTGGCTTCCACAAAAAAGCGGGCCGGGCCTCCCACGCGGAAGGTGGTCAGCGGCGCCAGCGGAATGTTCTCGAGGATCTGCACCAACGGTCTTCAATATACAACGCGCTGGAGGAGGCCGCAGGGGCACGCGTTTTCCCCTAATGGGATAGCCGATTCGCCGCGGGTCGCATCCCGGTGGGTGCGTACTTGACGGCACTTCCTCGAGGGTGTAGCGTCCCGGTGCCGGGGCGTTCACGCCCAACAAGGAGGCTGTCATGCCAAGGAAAGCATTTGGGGCAATGCTGGCTGTCATGCTGCTCGGAGCGTTGGCTGCCGCACAAGCGCAGCAGGCGGTCGGAGACTACCTGGATGTATATATTGCGAGAGTGAAACCGGAAAAGCGCGCCGAATTCGACGCCATCAACGCGAAGATGGTCGCGGCCAACCGGCAAAACAAAGGCGACATCTGGCTCGCCATGGAAACCGTTTACGGACGCGGGAACCAGGTCAGCTTTATCAGTACCCGCAACAGCTATGGGGACGTCGAAACCGCCATGGGCGCATTCGAACAGGCCATGACCAAGGGCCTGGGAAAAGCCGCGGCAGAGAAGCTATTTCAGGATTTCAACCAGTGCGTCGTAAGTACGCGTTCGGAAATCCGGCGGCGGCGCTGGGATTTGAGCAGCAATGCTCCCACCGATCCCGCGGCGTACGCCAAACTGATCGCCGATTCGCGCTGGCTGCGCACGACTGAGGTCCACGTGCGGCCGGGCCAGGCGCCCGCTTTTGAAGCGCAGCTGAAAGATCTGAAGGCGGCGCGCGAGAAAGCTTCCCCACCCCAGACCGTGCTGGTCTCGGTGGCAGTGGCGGGGCAGGAAGGCACGGTGTATTACCTGACCATGCTGCAGAAATCGCTGGCAGCGTTCGATTCCGTCCCGACGCTGCAGCAGTTGCTGGGGGATGAGGGCTATGCACGGTTCCAGAAGACCAGCACGGAAACCATAGCCGAAACGGAGACTGTCATTAATCACTTCCTGCCTGAGCTCAGCAATCCGCCCGAGCAGATCGTCGCGCTGGCGCCGGATTTCTGGAAGACAAAGCCGGTGGCGGCCAAGGCCGCCGCGAAAGCCCCAGCGGTCAACGCTGCCGAGACCCGCAAGATGGGCGACAAGAACAAGTAGTAACAGTACGTCAGTCCAAGATGGCCGGAAGGGTTTGAGCCGTGCCGCCTTGCTCTCGATTTTCGAGGACCGGGCGCACGGCTTTCGTTGTAGAGACGTTGCTGGCAACGTCTCCGCTGGCTGCGAGCTGATCTCACGCTACAATAGAAGTCACGCTCAAGAAGGGAATCAGGACAACATGCCGATGTATCCCGAGATCATGGTAATCCCCATGCGCGAGGAATTGACCCGCCTGGGAATCGAAGAGCTCCGCACCGCCGAGGACGTGGACCAGGCGCTGAAGAACCGTACCGGCACGACGATGGTCGTCGTGAATTCAATTTGCGGCTGCGCCGCCGGGCGCATGCGCCCCGCCGTCCGCATGGCGATGCAGAATTTCGTCTGCCCAGATCACGCCTACTCCGTATTCGCGGGTCAGGAAAAAGAAGCGACCGACCGCGCCCGCTCCTACTTCACCGGACATCCGCCATCCTCGCCCTCGATCGCGATTCTGCGCGACGGCCAGATCGTTTATCTGATGCCGCGCAGCCACATCGAGCGCCGCGAAGCTCCGGAAATCGCCGCCGATCTGAAGGCCGCGTTTAACCGCCTTTGCGCGAAACCCACCGCGGTCTAGCCGCACTCCCTTACTTCTTCACGGGTTTGCTCTGCATGAATGCCTTCACCACAATGGCGTTGGGCTGCATGCCAACGGGAATCAGGGTGAGAAGAGAATACTCCGTCGGCTCCAGCTTGCGCGCCGCGCGTTTCTGGATAACGGTGACGTCGCCCGATTGGGTATCGAGGACCAGCAGATAATTCTGGTCGGGCGTGAGCGCGATGTCGTCGGGATGGCTGCCCACGGTCAGAGTGGCGAGACGGCGGCCCATGTCAATGTCATAGACGGCGACGCTGTTGGAACCGAAGTTGGTCACGTAGAGACGCGAATTATCGAGCGTGACCACGCCTCGCGAGGGATGCTGGCCGATCTCCTGGCTGCTGCCGACTTCATCGTTGTAGGTCTCGATGATCGAAATGCTGTCGGAGTCGAAATTGCACACGATCATCTCGCCGCCATCGGGCTTCAGGGCCAGACTGACCGGCGTGCGGCCCACGTCGAGCAGCGCGAGCACGCGGTCTTTTTTCTGGGGGCCAGTCTCCAGCGCGATCGAGGCCACCTGCGACGATCCGGAGCAGGAAACGAAGGCCTTGCTCGAATCAGGCAGGATGGCGATGGCTTCGGGCTGCCGGCAGACGGGCAGCGTGGCGCGCACCCGCAGCATGCGGGCGTCAATCAGCGATACCGTATTATCCCCGCGGTTGGAGACTACGACTGTCGAGTTGTCAGGCGAAATCCGCGCCAGTCCCGGCGCCGCGCCCACGCGCACGTTGGCGATCACCAGCCGCTTGTCCAGGTCAATCACGCTGACGTTGGCCGAGCCGGAATTAGCCACGTAGGCGCGTTTGCCGTCGGCAGAGACGTCAATGGAGTAGGGCCGCCCGTGCACGCCGATGGTGGCTACGACCGTGTTGCTCTCGGCGTCAATCACGCTGACGTTGTTGGAGCCGGTGTTGACCATGTAGATTTCGTTCTTCTTTCCGTTGGCCGCGATGCCCGTAGGCTCACTGCCGACCGGAATGGTCTTGGCCAGGGCGAACGTGCGCAGATCAATCACGCTGACGGTGTTGCTCTTGCCGTTGGTGACGTAGGCGTACTCGCGGTAGGCCGGCCCGTAGTCGGGCAGCGCCCGCTCGCGGAAGTACCACCATCCCAACCCGATCAGGATGGGAACCAGTACAGCGATGAAGAGGAGCTTTCTCAAGGTAGCGTCTGCTCGGGAGAAGAAGAAAGATTTAAAGAACAAAGATTAGCAGATGTATCGCCGCGCGCAGGAGGGGCCTTTACTTTGGCTTGATCACTTTCAGTCCTCGCACCTGAGCAAAATGACGCTCGTTGAATGTCGCCACCGCGCTTCCCCGTTCCAAAGCTGTCGCCGCGACAATGATGTCATAGAAGCCAATCATCTTGCCCGAGGATTCCAGGGTGGCCCAGATGCGCGCGTGTTCGAGCGCGGTGACCTCGGTGTAGGGAACCACCGGGAGTCTTTCGACAATGGTACGCACATAAAGTTCGCGCTTTGCCCGATGCGCGGCGGTGGCCCGTTCGACGCCATGCCACAGTTCCGCGACCGTGATGGCGGAGATTTCCAATTCCTGGCCGGTTTGAGCCGCCAGCCACCCCATCAGGTCGAAGCTGCCTTTCTCGCCCTTAATGATTACGTCGGTATCGAGAATTATCGCCATCGATCTTTGGGTGGTTTCAGAGTTTTGCGCGCCGCCATCAGGTCTCGATGCCAGGCCCTTGCTTCACTCTCGGACAGGTCTACCTGCCGCAGAGCCTCGGCCAATTCCGGGCCCGTGCAAACTTTATTGCCATCTGGAACAAGGCGTGCAACCGGCGTTCCGTTTTTAAGCAAAACGAAAGTTACGTTCTGATAGCGGACGCGGTTCACGCAGTCGGCGAAGTTGCGCGCGGCTTCCGTCACCGAGATGCTGGTTTTCATAGAATCAGATTATCATATTATTCACAATCGGGGAAGGCTGATGAGTAGGCACCTCAATTCTGGAAGTCACGAGAACTTTGACTGACTCTGCAGGCGATGCGCCGGGGTGCCCCATTTCTCGCGTTCTTTGCGAGGAGCGGGGAACTTACTCTTCGCCCGCGTAGTATCCCGGGCGGGCTTCCACGTGCATCAGGAAATGCAGGGATTTCGGAACCAGCAGCTTCACGCTGATCTTATGCCACTTGCCGTCATGCGGTGGGGTTTGAGGCTGATAGGCCAGCATGTACTGATGGCGCAGTTGCCTGCCGATGCTGCGGGTCACGGCCGGCATGTCGTTTACGTTGGACAGGGTAAAGGAGCGGCCGCCGCTCAGTTCGGCAACCGACTGCAGCAGTTCCGGCCCCAGCATTTCTTCCTGGGTGCTGACCCAGCGCTCGTAGGTGCCGACGGCATAGACCATCACGTCGGACTCCTTGATCGCCGACTTCACATCGTGCTCGGTGTAGCGGCTGTGGTTGTCGCCGCCATCGGAGACGATCAGCAGCGCCTTGCGCGCATAGCGGGCGCCGCGCATCTTCTGAATGCCCATATAGATGGCATCGAGCAGCGAGGTCTGGCCTTTCGATTGGGCCGTGAGCAGGTCGTTCTCGATTTCTTCGGGGCGGGTGGTGAAATCGGTGGCCAGCCGGGGCGTGTCGGCGAAGGTGATCAGGAAGAGTTCGTCCTGGGGATTAGCCTCTTCACAGAACTGATGGACGGCGTCCCGCGCGCGGTCGAGTTTGTACGACATGCTGCCGCTGGTGTCCACTACGATGCCGATCGAGACTGGAGCGTCCTCGCTGGAAAAGTGCTTGATCTCCTGTGGCTTCTTGTTTTCAAAGAGCTGAAAATTCTCCTGGTCGAGCCCGATCACGGGACGATTCATGCCGTCGGTGATGCTCACCGGAACCAGCACCAGTTCCGCGCTGGTGCGGATCAGGCTGCCGGCCGCTAGCCGCGCGGTCGGGTCGGCATAGGCGACCGTCGCCAGATCCACTGTCTTTTCTCGGGGTGCGACCTGCACCTCGTCAATCGAGGTCTGGGCGAAGGCTTGTGAGGCAAACGTTACAAGACAGGGAAGAATTACGCGGAAACAAATCGCTCGTACCGGAAACATTGGCTGGCACCGTCCCAAACTTCAATCGGCCACGAGGCGACCTTCTTGAGTCGGTACTCGTCGTGATTTTGGTTGTAGGACGAATCGGAGGGCGGGGCAATATAACTTAGGGGCGCGGAGAAACCTAAGTAACTACGATTCAGAGCGAGGTCACAGCGGGAAAGAATTCACAGATCGGGAAGCCGCACCTTAGCCGCGGAGGCTGGTGCGAAGTCCGCCTCGCTTCGCTTGGCTGGACAGCCGAGGCGGCTGTCCCTACACGAGTTGCTACTCCCACTCAATCGTTCCCGGCGGCTTCGAGGTGATGTCGTAGACGACGCGGTTTACGCCTTTCACTTCATTCACGATCCGCGTGGAGATGGTCTTGAGCACGTCGAGCGGCAGCGGAACCCAGTCGGCGGTCATGCCGTCTTCGGAACTTACCGCCCGGACGGCGCAGGTGTAGGCATAGGTGCGCTGGTCGCCCATCACGCCCACCGACATTACAGGCAGCAGCACGGCGAACGATTGCCAGATTTTGGTGTAGAGGCCGGCGTTTTTAACTTCGCCGACCACGATGTCGTCGCACTCGCGCAGCAGGGCCAGGCGTTCGGGCGTGACTTCGCCCAGCACGCGCACCGCGAGGCCGGGGCCCGGGAAGGGTTGCCGCTGCAGGATTTCTTCCGGCATGCCGAGATCGCGGCCGATTTTGCGGACTTCGTCCTTGAACAGGTCTTTCAACGGCTCGATCAGCTTGAGCTTCATCTTCTCCGGCAGGCCGCCGACGTTGTGATGCGACTTGATGACCTGCGACGGCCCGCGCACCGAGCGCGACTCGATCACGTCGGGATAGAGCGTGCCCTGCACCAGCCACTTGACCTTGCCTTCCGACTTCTCGATGCGGCGGGCTTCGCGCTCGAATACCTTGATGAATTCGTTGCCGATGATCTTGCGTTTCTTCTCGGGCTCGCTGACGCCGGCGAGTTTGCCGAGGAAGCGGTCGGTGGCGTCCACGGCGTCGAGGTGCAGGCCGAGCTTGTCGCGCAGCGTCTTCTGCACTTTTTCGAATTCGTTCTTGCGCAGCACGCCGTTGTTGACGAAGACACTGGTCAGCCTCGATTTGCCTTTGGCGTCGCGCAGGGCGCGGTCCACCAGGACGGCCGCGACCGAGGAATCCACGCCGCCGGAAAGGGCGCACAGGGCGCGTCCGTTGCCTACTTGCTGTTTGATTTGCTCGACGGTCGAATCAATGAAGTGCCGCGGCGTCCATGTGGGCTTGGCGCCGCAGATCTGGAAGATAAAGTTCTTCAGAATCTCGGTGCCGTGGTGGGTGTGGTGCACCTCGGGATGAAATTGCACTGCATACCAGCGCTTGGCGACGTTCTGAATGCCAGCCACGGCGTTCGTAGTCTTCGCGGTCAGTTCGAATCCGGGAGGCAATTCGAGGGCTTCGTCGCCGTGCGACATCCACACGGGCTGGCGCCGCGCGAGTCCGCGAAACAGCACCGACTCGGCCACAATGTCAATTTCCGCATGGCCATACTCGCGTTTGGCGGCCGGGCGGACTTTGCCGCCGAGGGTGTGCACCATGAACTGCAGCCCGTAGCAGATGCCGAGCACGGGCAGCCCCAGCTCAAAGACACGCGGATCGGCGGGCGGCGCGTCTTTGTCGTACACCGACCAGGGCGCTCCCGAAAGCACGACGCCGGCGGGGGCATAGCTTTTGACCTCGTCGAGCTTGGCCGTGCAGGGGAGCACGACGGAGAAAACATTCTGTTCGCGGATGCGGCGCGCGATGAGCTGCGTGTATTGCGCGCCAAAGTCGAGGATGACGATGGACTGGTTGGCTGAAATCTGGTTGTGCGGGGATTGGTTTGCCACGGATGAGTTTCTCAGATTCGAGGAGACAGTGTAAAGGGAATCGCGAGTAGCTAGATCATTTCGTAGCGACGTTGCTTGCAACGTCTCTGTCGCCACCGTTTCCCTGGCCAGCCTTCGCGAAACGCCTCAGGCGGAGACGTAGCAAGCTACGTCTCTACGGCTAGTTTTGGCGTGTCGCTCAGAATCAGTTCGTCACGGTCTATGGTCGTCTTAACCGGTGGCCCAGAGACCGGAGGCTGCACGGGCATTGGCGCTGGCATCGCAGGCGCGAGCCGCGCTTCCGGCATTTCGGCGATGCAGACGTATCCCGCCAGGCGCGCCGTGTAGAGCCAATCGGCGAGGGCGAAATAGGCCAGGGTCACGAGCAGCATAAGCAGGACGACCAGCCGCCAGGGGACGATGGCGACGAAACCCAGCGGCATGGACGCTGCTGTGGACGCGGCCACGAAGGCGACCAGGTGCGCGAGCCAGGTCCAGATGCTGACCGCGAAGACAGCGCCGGTGCGGTCCCGGCAGAAAGATGCGGCGGCGGAAATTGCGCCCATCGTGTCCTCGCCATCGCGCACCGCGAACAGGCCAGCGAGCGACAAAATCCAGTTCAACGAAATCCACACCAGAGCGATTAGCGCCGCCAGCGGCAGGAACAGCAGGAAGGCGATGCCCGGGCGGGGATTCATATCGGGCGAGGCAAAGCCCGCCAGGATGGCCGCGCCCACCAATCCGAAAGCCGCCGCCAGCGCCACTGCGGCGCGCAGAAAGTTGAGCCGGACCAGGGCGGGGAAAGGATGGTGCGCAACCGGGGCTGTCGTAGAGACGTTGCTAGCAACGTCTCTGTCGCCAGCGCCTCTTTGCCCGGCAGTCGCGGCGCTGCCGGCAGAGACGTAGCCAGCTACGTCTCTACGAAAATATTCGAGCAGGGCGCGGACGGTGGCGATTCTTCCCACCGATGCGGCGACCATCCAGAGCAGGGCGAGCAGCAGCGCTGCCAGCAGCGCGGCCATCATGGCGCGGTTCAGGCTGCCGTGCAGGATGTGGGCAATCGCTTGAGCGATCAGATACGGCTGCCGCGAGCGTAAGAAAAGCAGTTCGCCATTGGTGAGGGGCAGCGTGTCGAGGTATTCGCACAGGCCGAAAAGGAAGAGAGCAGCCGCTGTTGCGCCCGTGACCCAGCGCCACGCGATTTCTCCCAGCGTGAGCGATGGCCGCCGGAACGCCGCGCGAAAGCCTTCCGCGGTGGGAGAGAGGGACATAGGTCAGGGGTCAGGGGCCAGGGGCCAGGGATCAGGGAACAGTACCTGATCCACCAACTTAGGATAACGCAAATCTGTGCCCGCTTTTCGCACAGTGCTGGGCCAGAACCTGTAGGGATCCTTCGGCCACGTGGCTCAGGATGACAACGGGGGAACTTACTTTACGACAAGATTGAGCAATTTGCCGGGAACGCAGATCTTCTTGACGACCTGCTTACCCGCGATGGCAGACTGCACTTTTTCATCGGCGAGGGCGCGCTCGATCACGAACTTTTCGGTAGAGTCGGCGGGCACGATGACACGGCCGCGCAGTTTGCCGTTGATCTGAACAGGGATTTCCAGCTCTTCTTCTTTGGCCAACTCGGCGTCGTATTTCGGCCACGGGGCCTTGAGCAAGTTCTCCTTCTCGCCCAGCATTCCCCACAATTCGTGCGCGAGATATGGCGCGAACGGGGCCAGCAACAGAACGAGATCGCGCTGCACGTCGGCGAGGAACGGGGCTGGAACCGCACCCTGTGCAATCGCTTCTTCCGCGGCGTACAACACGTTCACCAGCTCCATGATGGCCGAGATGCAGGTGTTGAAGTGCCAGCGTCCCTGGAAGTCGTCGCTGACGCGCTTGATGGTCTGGTGGAGCTTGCGCTGGATGGCGCGGGCAGCAGGCGGTAGAGACGTTGCTTGCAACGTCTCTACTTGCGGCGTTCCGGATGATGGCGAGGGAGACGTTGCAAGCAACGTCTCTATCGATGTAGGGGGGGATGCATTGCGCAGGACGAAGCGGTACACGCGCCCCAAAAATCGTTGAATGCCTTCTATGCCCGAATCCTGCCAGTCGAGATCGCGGTCGGGCGGAGCGGCGAACAGGCTGTAGAGACGCGCGGCGTCGGCGCCGTAGCGGGCGACCATTTCGTCGGGCGAGACCACGTTGCCCAGGCTCTTCGACATCTTGGCGCCGTCTTTAATCACCATGCCCTGCGTGAACAGGCGCTCAACCGGTTCGTCGTTGGTGATCAGGCCCAGGTCGCGCATGAACTTGGTCCAGAAACGCGAATAAATCAGGTGCAGGATGGCGTGCTCGACGCCGCCAATGTACTGATCAATGCCGCGGTCACCGAACCAATATTGGGCGGTCTTGCCGTCGAAGGGGGCGCGGGCGTTACGCGCGTCGGTGTAACGGTAGAAATACCAGGACGAATCCACGAACGTGTCCATGGTGTCGGTCTCGCGGCGCGCCGGGCCGCCGCACCTGGGGCACGTGGCGTTGACAAACTCCGGCACGCGGCCGAGCGGCGATCCGCCGGTGAGCGTGATGTCCACGTTCTCGGGCAGGATGACGGGCAAGTCTTTTTCCGGCACAGGCACGATGCCGTCTTTTTCGCAGTAAAGCATGGGGATGGGCGTGCCCCAATAGCGCTGGCGCGAGATGCCCCAGTCTTTCAGCCGGTAGGTCACCGTGGCTTTGCCGAATCCCTTTTGCTCGGCGTAGGTGGACATCTGCCGGATCGCTTCATCGCAGCCCAAACCGTTGTAGCGGCCGGAGTTGATCAGCATGCCGTCGTGAGTGGTGAAGGGCAACGGCGGCTCGGCGACGGTTTCTTCCGGATCGTTCGAGGTGGGAAGGATGACCAGCCGGATTTCGAGTTTGTATTTCTGGGCGAACTCGTAATCGCGCTCGTCGTGCGCGGGCACGCTCATGATGGCGCCGGTGCCGTAGTCCATGAGGATGTAGTTGGCTACCCAGATGGGCACCTTCTCGCTGTTGTACGGGTTGATGGCGTAGCGCCCGGTGAACACGCCGTGCTTTTCGATTTCGCCGATGTCTCCGGTTTCTTTCGCCTGGCGCTGCTCGGCGATGAGTTGAGCGACTTTTGCCTTCAAATCGGCATTTGCAGCCGTGAGATCGCCGACAATCGGGTGCTCCGGCGCAAGCTGCACCGAAGTGGCTCCGAAAATCGTATCCACACGCGTGGTGAAGACGGTAATCGTCGAACCGGCAGGCCCAAAACCCTTGTGGTTCTCGGCGTAGTCGAGCTTGAAGTCCACCAGCGTGCCTTCGCTGCGGCCGATCCAGTTGCGCTGCATGATGCGCACCTTTTCCGGCCAGCCGCCGAGCTTTTCCAGATCGCGCAACAATTCGTCGGCGTACTTGGTGATGCGCAGGAACCATTGCTCCAACTCGCGCTGCTCGACGAGCGTGTCTTCGTGGCGCCAGCAGCAGCCGTTGACAACCTGCTCGTTGGCCAGCACGGTCGCGCACTTCGGGCACCAGTTGACCTTGCTCTTCTTGCGGTAAGCCATCCCCTGCTCGTGGAGCTTGAGGAAGAACCACTGGTTCCAACGGTAGTACTCGGGCAGGCAGGTGGTGACTTCGCGCGACCAGTCGTAGGCGAAGCCCAGGCGCTTCATCTGCGCCTTCATGTTGGCGATGTTGCCGAGCGTCCATTGGCGCGGGGGCACGTTGGCCGAGATGGCGGCGTTTTCCGCAGGCAAGCCGAACGAGTCCCAGCCCATGGGATGCAACACGTTGTAGCCGTTCATCCACATGTAACGGGCGAGCGCGTCGCCGATCGAGTAATTGCGCACGTGCCCCATGTGCAGTACGCCCGAGGGATAAGGCAGCATTTCGAGCACGTAGTACTTCTTCTTGCCGGGTTGGGACGGATCTGACGCGGGCTCGGCGGCATAAAGCGCAGCATCCTGCTGCCAGCGCTGGGACCACTTGGTTTCGACGCTCTGGGCGTCGTAGCGCTCGTCGCCGCGTTCCGGGTTGGGACGGTCAGCGGGAGGAGCGGCGGTTTTCGTGTTGTCTTTCTGCGGCATAGAGAGGATCGTCGGTTATTGAATAGCCTCTGATTTTACAACGGGCGGCGGGAATGTGGCGCGGAACCGTCCGTAGAGACGTTGCTTGCAACGTCTTGCCGGCGGCGCCGAAGAACCCATGCGGCCGGGATGCTGCCGGCGGAGACGTAGCAAGCTACGTCTCTACGGATGGAGACGGGGATGGGGACGAAACGGATTTTCTTTGTCAGCTCCCCACTTTGCGGGATTGTTTCTAATGTACTCTCGCACGGCGCTGATCACTTTGTCGCCGCGAAGCAAATGATCATGGAAGCGAGACTGCCATACCGTCTGCGTGAGGCCGAGTTTGCGGCCCCGGCGCGTCACACCCGCTTTGTAGGAGCGAATGACAGCGGAAAGGGAACCCGCCAGGGGCGATGCGAAGGCTGCGACGCGCGAGGGTGGACTCATCTTCGCATTCGGAGAGAAGCCATGATCGCCGTCAATCATGACGATCGCATGCACATGATTCGGCATCACCACGAATGAGTCAACTTCGATGTTGTTGTAGTGAGCATGAAGACCGTGAAGCTCCGATGCGGCGATCCGTCCCATAACCGATAGTTGCACCTCGCCAGCTGAAACCTCACCGAAGATGCACGCACGATTCTGCGTGCAAATGGTTACGAAATACCAGCCGCGCAGGCGGTAGTCCCAGCCGCGGAGGCGGGCCGGTTCGATCCGGTATTTGTCCTGGTAGAGGGTCATAGCAAGAGACTCGCAGTGAACTTGCTGGCGAGTCTCTTGCCATTGTCGCTCGACTTGCTGGTGGTGAGAGAGACGTAGCAAGCTACGTCTCTACGAATGGTTCTGTTTTGGCACTCAATTCATCGTGATGACGGCCCGGAAGCGCACCTTGCCGTCGGCGACGCGGTCATAGGCTTTGCCGATTTCGTC
Organism: Candidatus Sulfotelmatobacter sp.; assembly: GCA_035266345.1. Taxonomy (GTDB): domain Bacteria; phylum Acidobacteriota; class Terriglobia; order Terriglobales; family Acidobacteriaceae; genus Sulfotelmatobacter. The sequence goes on along the minus strand of DATFNP010000032.1, from coordinate 22,420 downwards.
GAGCTTGTAGGTTTCGGCGACCACTTTCACCTTGCCTTTGGCGACGTAGTCGAGGGCTTCGTAGAGATACTCGGGACCGTTCTGGCTCGATCCCAGGATGCGCACGCGGCTGAGCATCATGCCCATGTTGAAGCGCAGCGGTTCGGCCGACGCTCCCATGACCACGACCCGGCCGTCGGGACGCATGCCCTGCGCGGCTTCTTCGGTGGAGGCCCAGGAATTCGACGTTCCCAGCAGCACATCCGCGCCACCGGCCGCCAGCAGTGCGGCGCCGCTCTCGACCACTTCGTCGGCGCCCAGGTCGCGGATCATCTTTTCTTTGTCTTTCGATTTGGTCACGGCGATGGTTTCAAATCCTGAGGCCTTGGCGTATTGCAGTGCCAGGTGGCCGAGGCCGCCAATGCCGACGACGGCGACGCGCTCGTGCGGCTTGGGATCGGCGAGGCGCAAGCCGCTCCACACGGTGTATCCGGCGCAGAAAATGGGCGCGGCCTGCTCGTAGCTGAGCGCGTCGGGAATCAGCATGGTTGCGTCGGCGTAGGCCAGCATGTACTCGGCGTGACTGCCCTGCAGGCCGATGCCGGTCGCGATCGCGTTCTGGCACAATTCTTTCTTGCCGCGCAGGCACCACTCGCAGCGCCCGCAGCCGCGTTGCACCCAGCCCACGCCCACGCGGTCGCCGACCTGGCGGGAAGTCACACCAGGGCCGACTTCGACGATCTCTCCCACGGGTTCGTGGCCGAGCACGCGCGGAAATTGGGTTGGAATCATGCCGTGCGTGATGTGAACGTCGGTGTAGCAAAGGCCGCTGGCATGAATTTTGATGATGACCTGATTAGGACCGGCCTTGGGGGTCTGCCACTCTTTGACTTCCCACTTGCCGTTAACAGAGGGGACGACTGCAGCTTTCATGAAGGCGCTCCTGAGGGATTTGGACTGGGCAATTTCGGAGTTGCTCTCACTTGGATGCGGTTCAGGTTCGTCGGATTCAAAGCGGGCTGCCCCATTTGCGGGGCAGGCGCGGGCAACGGTAAACTTGAGAACACGGCTTTTTCTGCAGCCGTGCTAAGAAGTCGAGCTTCGCTCGACGGACAGCCGAGGGCGGCTGTCCCCACATGATCCGTCCCTAGGGGAACCTATGCTAGTTGTCATGCAGGCGCACGCTACCGAAGAGCAGGTACGCGGCGTTTGCGAAAAAATCGAGAAGATGGGCTACCGCGCGCACTCCATGCCGGGCGCGCAGCGGACTGCGATCGGTATCACCGGCAACAAGGGCGAAATGGAGCCCGGCCTGCTGGAAGAAATGCCGGGCGTGCAGGAAGTGATCCAGGTTTCAAAGCCCTACAAACTGGTCAGCCGTGAGCTCAAGGAAGACAACACGATCATCCGCTTTGCGGGAACCCAGGCTACGATTGGAGGGCCGGGGCTGGCGATTGTCGCCGGGCCGTGCGCCATTGAAAGCCGCGAACGGGCGTTTGCCGTGGCGGAGCGGGTGCATCGCGCGGGGGCGCAGTTTTTCCGCGGCGGAGCCTACAAGCCGCGCACCTCGCCCTACTCGTTTCAGGGACTGGGCGAGGAAGGCCTGCGCATCATGGCGGAAATCCGGCAGCAGTTTGGCATGAAGATCATCACCGAGGCCATTGACCACGAGTCGCTGGACCTGGTCGAGGAGTATGCGGACATGATCCAGATCGGGGCGCGCAACATGCAGAATTTTTCCCTGCTGAAGCGCGCGGGACGGGCCAAGAAACCCGTGTTGCTCAAGCGCGGCATGTCGGCCACGCTGGAGGAATTCCTGATGGCCGCCGAATACATTCTGAGCGAGGGCAACTACAACGTAGCGCTGTGCGAGCGCGGCGTTCGCACCTTCGCCGACCATACCCGCAACACACTCGACCTGAGCGTGGTCCCGGCGGTGCAGCGGCTGAGCCATCTGCCGATCCTGGTGGATCCCAGCCACGGCACGGGCAAGCGCAACAAAGTGACGCCGCTATCGCGCGCCGCGGTCGCCGTGGGCGCCGACGGCTTGATGGTGGAAGTGCATAACCAGCCGGAGCAGGCGCTCTCCGACGGCCCGCAATCGCTGTATCCCGATCAGTTCGACGAGTTGATGGTGCAGGTGAGGCAGATCGCGGCGGTGGTAGGACGGACGGTGCCGGCAATTGGGGAGAGAGAAACGGTTGCGCTGAAGTAGTTAGGATTTGGCGGCGGATGCCGTGTGACAGTTGCCCCGGAGGCAGAAGTGGCCTTGTCTCAAACTCTATCGCCTAAAGCCTCTGCGCTCCTTAGCATCGTGTTGCTTTGCGGATTCCTCGCCGGCCAGCAGCCGACTCAACCTCCGCCCTCACCCGCCGAATTCAAAAGCTCATACATCGCGTTGCACTTTCGCTTCCTCTACAACCCATACCCTGACTTTGAAGCCGAAGACGCCGGCGCCGTGGCAGATTCGCGGGCCTCTGTGCCAATTCTCCCTGCGCAGGGTGTTCCGGAAAAATCTGCCAAGGACGGTGCGAGCCAGAACTCGTCATGGTCGGTGCTGAGCGTTCCGGGGAAGGGCCAGACGCGGGTCGAAGACCCGGAAATCATCGGCAACACGCAGGGCGTTGACTTTCAACCCTATATTGAGAGCAGCGTTCTGCCCATGATTCGCGCGACCTGGTATCGGCTGGCCTTGAAATCCAAGGAAACAACCGGCGGCGACGCGACGCTGCAATTCACCATTCTTAAAGACGGCAGCGTGGCTGATGTGTAGCCGACCGACGGCGCCGGCCACGCGGCTTTGGGCGATCTGGCCGTGGACGCCGTCAGGAAATCAGGCCCCTTCGCCCGGCTACCCGCGCAATTCGGCGGACAAGCAATCAGCCTCCGCTGCCGGTTTTACTACGAACCCGCATCCAAGCCGCCGGTTGACGCGGCGACCGGCGAGCCAGCAGGGTCGGGCCGCACGGTGACGGTCAACGGTGTAGCGGAACCCGTGTACAAAGTTGTGAGGGGCATCACCCTGCCCCACGCGACGTACAACCCAGAGCCTGAGTTCAGCGAGGATGCGCGAAAGCAGGGGACGGAGGCGTGGTCGTGCTCACGATGGTTGTTACGTCCGAGGGAAACACAGATCAGATAAGAGTCACCAAAGGGATTGGACACGGCCTCGACGAAAAGGCCGTTGAAGCGGTCAGCAAGTGGAAATTTCAGCCCGCGACCAAAGACGGCAAGCCGGTTTCAGTCGAGATCGCCGTGGAGGTGGATTTCCACCTATACCACCGTCCCTAATGTCGGCTTTTTTCTCGGTTACTGGATATGTCTTCTTTCCATCTTCCTTGAGCCCCTTACTGCAACAACGTTGGGAGTGATCACTCCCACAACGGGCGTCAGCCCCGAGCTATTCGGAGTAGCTTGCCTGAAGCGCCCTGCATAGGGTGTCCCTCTGTCCCTCGCGCCCAAAAATGGGGAGGTTGCGGGGGCCGCGAGTTTACTCCACCGCTTCCACACCTACCGTTTGTTTGCTCTGTCTTAATCTCAATGTAATCAGGACGGATCGAAGATGGGAATCAGTCATTAAGAATCCCACCCTTTGGTACAGGTGGGATAGGGGATACTACTACTGCAGGGAAGCAACCTTGTCTTTCGCCTTGCTCTTGGGCGCTACGGGCATTCTGCCAGCTGGTCTAGACTGCTTCTTGTGCCCATTCTTTCGGGCATCCGTCTTGACCGCTTTCGGGGTCGGTGCCGGTGTGGGTGCTGGTACCGCAGCTACGTCTTTCGTCTTTCTAGACGTGGGACGCCGGACGATCTGATCTGTCGGTAGCACCTTGAAGCTGTTCTCTGCCAGATACTCCAGCACTCCGTCGCCGTACGCAACCTTACCTCTCGGAACTAGACCCTCTGGGGTCCTGGTGTAGGCAACGTCACTGGGGTAGACTCCACCTTTCCAGTTGGGATCAGCCATCTTGACTAGCTCCACAATCTGCTCATTGGTGAGTACTGCTCCGACATGCTGGCGGGTAGCTGCTTCGATTCTGCTTGAGTTAGACATTGTAATCTCCTTGGATGGACTATGTCCTATCCAAAGCCATTTTATAATCCGCAGGTAAGTACCACCAACTTCATGCCATGTAGAAATGCTTTCTTATCTAGTGGAAAGAATTATTTTGAATCTAGGTAAGCATACCTAGGTTTCCTGGTTGAATGAATTAGCTCACGGACGAGCTAATGCTGACGATTACACGTCTAGCACGGACCTAGAACTGATACCCCTGAGAGATCATTGCTAACCCTTTATAGAGACAGCGGATAGATCTAACATCACGATGATGTTGACGAACACAGTAGATGATACTGATGGTGAGGATGAGGTGGAGAGGTCCTAGGACTAGCGCCGCGCCACACCCGGTACCTACGCTGTCCACAATACTGAAAGTGGAATTCACGGTTAAGGTTGTCCGTCACAAGCGCGGAAAAAAGCTGTGGAAAAGACGAATTGCCAGAAGGTATGGTCGTGGGTCAGTCTGCGCCGATGCGCGCGAGATCCCTCGCCCCGCTGGAGAAAACGCAGGGCTTTGATGACGCCGGTGCCGAGCGTGGAGTGGCAGAATCCGAACTAGCCTGGTACTTAAAGTGTTGGTAGAGACGTAGGCCCGTTACGTCTGGGCTGGGGCACGGCTGCGACGCGAGAGCCGCAGTGGCTGCCGGCAGAGACGTTGCGAGCAACGTCTCTACGAGTCAACCTTTTCGCCGATCCAGCGGGAGATGGCGGTGACCAGTTTGCGTGGGGCGAAGCGGGTGGACTGGGCGACGGCCCAGTTGTGCGCTCCGGAGATCGCCAGGGTGCGCCCCTCCATGAGGGCGCGGTAGCCATCGAGCGCTACCTTTTCGGCGCCCATGGCGCCGAGTTGCTTGAACAGGCGCGATTTCTCGGTGCCGGCGCGCCGGGCGAAGCCGGTGTGCGTCGCTCCGGGACAGAAGCAGGTCACGGTGACGCCGGAGTGGCGCAACTCGTTGGCGATGGCTTCCGAGAACGAAAGCACATAGGCCTTGGTCGCGTAGTAGACGGCCATCAGCGGGCCGGGCTGAAAGGCCGCGGTGGAAGCGACGTTCAGGATGCGGCCGCTGCGGCGGGCGATCATCGGCGGAAGGAACAGGCGCGTAAGTTCGGTGAGCGCGGTGATGTTGAGGCTGATCTGGCCGAGGATTTCGTCGTCGGACATTTCGGCGAACTCGCCGAAAGCGCCGAAGCCGGCGTTGTTAACGAGGATATCCACGTTGATGCCCTCACGCTGGAGTTGGTCGAAAAGAAACCGGGGCGCGGGCGGCGCGGCGAGATCGAGGGCGATGGTCTTGACGGTGACCCCGGCCGGTTGCAGTTCGGCGGCGACTTGAGCGAGTTTGTCGGCGCTGCGGGCGACCAGCACCAGATTGTGATGATCGCGGGCAAAGAGTTTGGCCAGTTCGTATCCGATGCCGCCGGAGGCGCCGGTGATGAGGGTGGTCATGCGGGTATTTTAGCGGGTGTGGGGAGTTGGGTTTGGATCAGAAGTCAAAAGCCCCACTTCTCGCGCAAAAGGCGCGCGAGAAATGGGGCACCCGGTCTTTATCTGGACTAGAAAGTCAGAAACCCCACCCTGTCGCAAAGAACGCGACAAGGGTGGGGCGCCCTCAGTTTCTTCGCTTGACAGAGTTATGCGTGCACCAGTTCCACGCCATAGATCGAATGCCAACTGGTCGCGGCTTTCAGCTTGCCGTTGACGTTGTTGATGTTTTTGACGCCCTCGGTTTCGAGCCACTTGCGGAAGGCGGCCGCGCCCTGCTTGGCGTAGACCGGGATGCCGTCTTTCCAGGTGGCGCGGCCGCAGAGAACACCGTTGAACTTCACGCCGGACTCGCCCGCGAGTTCGAGGGTCTCGCTGAATTCGGCGTTGCTGACGCCAGCCGACAGGTAAATAAACGGCTTGGTCGCGACGTTGGCGGCTTTGTGGAACAGGTCAATGGCTTCCTTCTTGGTGTAGGCCTTGTTCCCGCCGAACGACTTGGTGCCTTCGACGAACTTCATGTTCACGGGCACTTCGACTTTGAGCACATCCACGCCGTAGCGGTCTTTGCTGAACTCGCGCATGCTCTCGGTGACGATGTGCGGTTTCTTCTTGGCGTATTCCATGCCCTTTTCGTCGGCGCCCTCTTCGTAGCCAACGAATTCCAGGAAGAAGGGAATGTCGTTGGCGCGGCACTCGTCGCCGATGCGCTCGACCCAGGCGTGCTTTCTCTCGTTCACGTCTTTTGAATCGTAGGGGGTGTAGTAGAGCAGAATCTTGACGCAGTCAGCGCCGGCTTCTTTCAGGCGGCGGGCAGACCAGTGGTCGAGCAGATCGGGCAGGCGGCCGGGGCCGGTCTTGTCGTATCCGGTCTTTTCATAGGCCAGCAGCAGGCCGGCGTTCTTGGCGCGGCGCTTTGAGGCAGGCAGTCCCCACTCGGGGTCGAGCAGGATGGCGGTGGCGTGCGGCGTGAGCACTTCGCTGACCAGCGTTTTGAATTCCTCCATCATCTGGTCGGTGACTTCGCCGCCTTTTTCTTTGGCCAGGGATTTTTGCAGCGAACCGCGCTGGTCCATGGCGGCGGCGGCGATGATGCCGCGTTCGTTGGAGACTTTCTTGAGACCGGCAAGTTTGCCCGGGGTGAGTTTCATGGGAATCCTCCTGAATGCGAAAGAAGATGAGTGCTGCGGAACCAGTAATTGTAAACCAAGGGCGGGGGCAAACGGCGTCGGACCTCGGACCTCAGGCGTCAGGGATTCCGGGTTCAGGAAGACGAACGCATTATGCCGCCCAGTTCTGCACCTTCAACCCGCGCACCCTCCGGAATTCTTTCTCGTTGTTGGTGACCAGCGTCAACCCGGCCGCCAGGGCATGAGCGGCGATCCAGAGATCATTGTTGCCGATCATCTCGCCTTTGGATTCCAGTTCGGCGCGAATGGTTCCGTAAGTCTCGGCTGCGCTTTCTGGCAGGGAGAGCGCAGGCAGCAACTGGACAAGATCGCGCAGCCGCTCAAGGGCCAGGGCTCGCTGGGTGCTCTTGGCCGCGCCATACAGCAACTCGCCATAGGTAATCACCGAAAGCGCCGCCTCCCCCGGACGAAGCCTGCGGAAGCGGCGCAGCACTTGCTCCGGTCTTTCCTGGCGGATGTAAATGCAGATATTCGTGTCGAGCAGGAAGCGCGGCTCCATGGTTACAGGCCCTTGCGCGTTTGCGGGAAGTCTTTCTCCCGCCCGTCGAGCGTCAGGTCATTGGGCAAGGAGGCGAGCAGATCGAACGCCCGAGCCAGGTTGTCGTCTTTTTCGCGCAGAACGATCTCATCGCCGCGGCGAAATATCTCGACCTCCGCGCTCTTAAGCCGGAATTGCTTCGGCAGACGGACCGCCTGACTGTTTCCCGAGCGGAACACTCGCGCTGTGCTCATACGTGCCTCCCTGCGTATATACGCTAAGTATATACATTATGGAAGGCAGGTTCAAGGTGCTTCAGCACTCGTTCAGGGCACGTTTCTATGATGGTAAACATGGGCTTTTGGGAGTAGTCTGCAGGTGTCTCTTCCCGCATCTTCCCGCCGCGCCTTATGGGTGACGGTTCTTTGCGAAATCAGACAGCGTTTGCGCTGCGCAAGGAGCCGTTATGGCGAGAAAGATTGCTCTGTCTCCCCGAGCCGTAAAGCACCCGTCCGATGGCGACGGGAATACTGTTTCCAACAAAATCCTGCTCGGTCTGCCGCGCAAAGACTCCAAGCAGATCGTCTCCAGATTGGAATTCGTTCGTCTGAAGCTTCATCAAGTGCTGCACGAGGCCGGCGAAACCATCAAATCTGGTTACTTCGTGAATGCAGGAGTGATGTCCATTCTGGCGGTTCAGCCTGATGGAAAGACGGTCGAAGTCGGTCTCATTGGCAGGGAAGGCTTTGCTGGTTTGCCGTTGCTGGTGGGATACAGCAACAGCCCAACCAGAGTGATAACCCAGGCGGACGGTACGGCGTACCGATGCGACGCTGAGACGCTCAAGCAGTTGATCCAGCAATTTCCTGAATTGGGAAAGCGGCTGCATCGCTTTGCCTACCAACTGGCGATGCAGAGTACACAAATCGCAGCCTGCAACCGATTGCATGACGTCGTTTCGAGATTAGCCAGATGGATCCTGATGAGCCAGGACCGCGTTCTCTCGGACCGGCTTCCTCTGACCCAGGAGTTCCTGGGTCACATGCTGGGAACGCGCCGCTCCAGTGTGACGGTGGCCGCCGGTGTCTTGCAGAAGGCGGGGCTGATTGCTTACACCCGGGGCAGCGTCACGATTCTGAACCGCAAGGAACTGGAAGATGCTGCGTGCGACTGCTACGCGATCGTGCAGCAACAGCTCAAGAGCTGGGAAGCGGAAACGAAATGAAGGGTGCGGAAGCGCACTGATAGTGGTTCCTCAGCGGAGTGACTCAACGCCCGATTCCTTGGTATTGCCTTTCCATGAAAAACAGCGCCAATTCCTCCGCCCGCGCTGGCAAGTCCAATCCTGAGTTGGTGCGGTGCAGTACAAATAAATGTGCGCTGGCGTCAGGGTTTGGATGTAGACTATCATCGTCTATCTACATCCTTCCGCCGCGCCCAGGCCGGGTGACGGTTTCTTGTGAACAGATTATCGTCGTTTGCAGGAGACGGGGCGATGGCGCCGAATTACCCTTTCTCTACTCCCACACCTCCCACTCCGCATTTCCCAACCTGGCAGAGCGCCTACGAAGCGGTGTTAACGGAAGCCGACACCAGGACGCTTTTCAAGCTGGTGGAAATCGCCGAAGCCGCTGTTCTCACCCGCCGCGCGTCCCTGGAAGGAAGCTCAGACCACCATTCCGAGCGACAAGCCATGGAAGAAGCTTTGGCGAACCTGCGGGTCGTGAAAAGAGAGCGGCTGAGGTTCTTTTAGAAAATTCCAGGCTTGTCCGAGTCATTTCCCCACGTCGTCGGCCCTCATCTTGGGCGCATGAGCAGGTGTGCGCGAGCAGTGGTAAAGTGGTATGACCGCTTCGGGCGGCCTAATCTTGATTCGGAACTGGCTCCTCGGACAGCGATAGAATTCACGTCAGCAAGAATTCAATTCATAGGGAAGGGAATTGGCATCATGGCCATTGCGACGATTAATCCTGCCACGGGCGAAGTCATCAAAACGTTTCCGGCGCTTTCGGAGGCGGAGATCGAGAAGAAAGTACAGCTTGCGGTGAGCGCATTTAAGGCGGAACGCAAGACTCCGTTTGCCGTGCGTGCCCAGCGCATGCGGAAGGCGGCGGAGATTCTGGAGCGCGACAAAGCCAAGTTCGGGCACCTGATGACGCTGGAAATGGGCAAGACTTACAAGTCTGCCGTGGCTGAGGCGGTGAAGTGCACGTCCGCCTGCTATTTCTACGCGGAGAACGCGGAAAAGATCATGGCCGACGAAGTGGTGGAGACGGGGGCGAAGAAGAGCTTCATCCGGTATCTGCCAATCGGGCCGATCCTGGCGGTGATGCCCTGGAATTTTCCTTTCTGGCAGGTGTTTCGGTTCGCGGCTCCGGCTCTGATGGCGGGCAATGTCGGTCTGCTGAAGCACGCCTCAAACGTGCCGCAGTGCGCGCTGGCGATTGAGAGCATTTTTCGCGAGGCGGGCTTTCCCGAAGGCGCATTTCAGACCCTGCTGATTGGTTCCGGACAAGTGGATGCCCTGCTCAACGACGCGCGCATCATGGCGGCAACGCTGACCGGCAGCGAGCAGGCCGGTATTCAGGTCGGCATGGGTGCGGCCAAACGCATTAAGAAAGTCGTGCTGGAGTTGGGTGGGAGCGATCCGTTCATCGTGATGCCCTCGGCTGACCTGGAAGCGGCGGTGACCACGGCCGTCGCAGCCCGGATCCAGAACAACGGGCAGTCGTGCATTGCCGCCAAACGCTTTATCGTGGCTGAGCCGATCGCCGACGAGTTCGAGCGCAAGTTCGTGGCCAAGATGGAAAGTCTGCAGATTGGCGATCCCTTCGACGAAAAGACCGACCTGGGCCCGCTCTCCACGCCGGACGGGGTCAGAGACCTCGATGCCGACGTGCAGAAAACTGTGAAAGCCGGGGCGAAGCTGCTGACCGGTGGGCATCCGCTGAAGCGGCCGGGAAATTACTATGCGCCCACGGTGCTGACGAATATTCCCAAAGACTCGCCCGCCTATGGAGAAGAGTTTTTCGGGCCGGTGGCGTCGGTGTTCCGGGTGAAAGATCAGGATGAGGCGATCCGGTTGGCCAATGATGTGCGTTTCGGCCTGGGGGCGAGCGTCTGGACCAACGACGAAAAAGAACGTGAGCGCTTCATCAACGAGATCGAAGCGGGGATGGTGTTCATCAATAAGATGGTGGCGTCAGATCCGCGGATTCCGTTTGGCGGGGTGAAGGCGTCTGGACACGGGCGGGAATTGAGCACGGTGGGGATGCGGGAGTTCCTGAACGCGAAGACGGTGTGGATCGCTTAGGGGCAGGGGCCAGGGGCTAGTGATCAGTGGTTAGTCCTCGGGCTACCGGGCAAGGTGACGCTTCGGTAGTACTGCGACTGTCTATGGGGCCTGCGTACTGACTGCCGGCGGGCCTAGTTCGGATAGTTCCGACAATAGATCCAGCCAGGGGCAGGCGTCGGCTTCGAGGCGGTGGACCGCGGCTTGAATCTTGTGTGAATCCCCGGCGTGGCGAACCCAGACCACACGGAAGCGCGCCTTTTTGCCGGCGTAGAGAATCCCGATCACATCGCCGGACCTGAGCTCGGTATCCAGTCCGGATAAGAGCGCTCCGCGCAGGCTCACTTCGCGGGCGCGAACTTCCTGCAGGAAACGTTCACCCCGGGTATCCACCCCCCAGACCAGGAGTCCGAGGTCTACCTCGGTGCGTGGTTCCTGCCGGCGATCGAGCATGCGAACGACTCCCATAGGAGATTGACCGCGGCAAGCGCGGAATTGTTGCCGGTGATGCAGTCGGCGGATGCGCGGGCAGCAGCCGGGTCGTGCTGCATGGGCGGTCGCGGAGAGCCAGGCCGTTGGTTGGGGAGCGGCGCGTGGTCCAGCTCGGTTGAGATGCCTGGACTCGCAATGCCCATCGCTGGTTTCACGGTAGCGCGGAGGGGAGGGGGAGTAAAGGTTGTTTAGCGAGTTCTAACGGGGAAAGTAGCGGTGGGGTTCCGATTCGGGAACATCGGCTAAAAGGGGAAGGGCGGAGGCGCAAGGTGGACAGCCCGCCAAGGGACGAACCTCCCGGTTTGAACGTTCCCCAAAATAACGTGTCCAACGGTGAAGGACCATTTTCTCCCTGCCTCGTCTAAGGAACCGAACGTCTTTTCCCAGGAGAACAAAACATGAACAAGGTGTTTCTGGCATGGCTGCTTGTTTTGGTGGGCTTGAGCGTTGGGGCGGTCGGGGTCTCGGCGCAAAATTCGGACGTGGCCGCCGCCGACCATACGGCTCCCAGTTACGACATGAAGGGGCAGTCGCTGGTTGACCTGGAACAGGTGCAGAAGAAGTTCGTGGCTCTGGCCAACGCGATTCCCGCCGATAAACTCACGTGGCGTCCCTCGGCGGACGCACGCTCTTTCGCCGAAGTTTTTCTGCATGTCGCGGGCGAGCGCTATGGAATTCTTGGTCTTATGGGGGCCGAGCCTCCAGCGGGATTCGACCGAAAGACATTTGAAAAGTCTACGACCGATAAAGCCCAAATCGTCGCGGAGCTGAACAAATCGTGGGAGTTTACGCAAAAGACGATCAGCGGGATGAGCAACGCCGATTTCGCAAAACTGCTGCCCAAACTGGGTCCGCAGGCGAATGCCGGCGATGTTGTGTACATCCTGGTTGCCGACGCACATGAGCATCTGGGCCAGGCTGTGGCGTATGCCCGCGAAAACGGAATCGTCCCGCCGTGGACGGCAATGGCGCAGAAGCAGGCGGCGGAGAAGAAGGCTGAGCAGAAGTAGGGGCTTTGACCGGCGGACAGCCGAGGTGGCTGTCCCCATATAGTTCTTCGCTATTGTCTTAGCGTCAGCGTGCTCAGGACCGCTTGCTGTTTGGCGATCAGCGATTGCACCCCCTGGCGGGCCAGGGCCAGCATTTTGGCCAGTTGCTGATCGTCGAAGACCTGGTGTTCGGCGGTGGCCTGGACTTCGACCAGTTTGTGGCCGGCGGTCATGACGAAGTTCATGTCCACGTCGGCGCGGGAATCTTCTTCGTAGCAGAGGTCGAGCAGAATCTCGCCGTCCACAATTCCCACACTTACGGCGGCGACGAAATCCTTGAGCGGAACCGCGGTCAGGGTTCCGGCATCCACCAGTTTTTCCAGAGCAAGTCCGAGAGCAACGAAAGCGCCAGTGATGGAGGCGGTGCGCGTGCCGCCGTCGGCCTGGATAACGTCGCAGTCAATCCAGAGGGTGCGCTCGCCGAGGCGGGCGAGGTCGGTGATGGCGCGCAGGCTGCGTCCGATCAGGCGCTGGATTTCGTGGGTGCGCCCGCTGGGACGGCCTTTGGAGACTTCGCGCGGAGTGCGAGTCAGGGTGGAGCGCGGAAGCATGCTGTACTCGCTGGAAATCCATCCTTTGCCCGAGTTGCGCAGGAATGGCGGGACAGTTTCTTCGATCGAGGCGGTGCAGATGACACGCGTGTTGCCGACTTCGATCAAAACGGAGCCTTCGGCGGTGGTGATGAAATCGGGGGTGATGATGACGGGGCGCAGTTGGCTGGGTGAGCGGTTATCGGAGCGATAGAACATGATGGAGGATTGTAAATCAGGTGCCGGGGGGAAAAGACGAGCGCGGCTCGATGCTAGACTGATTCGTCGTACGGGAGACATTAGTTATGGTCAGGCTCATCCGCAGTTTCTTACTCCTCACGGTTTGCGGCTCGCTCCTTTTGCTGTCCGGCTGCAGTAGCAGCGGCAGCCAATCGAAGCAGCCGCCTCCGCCAACGAACGTTCTTGCCTATCTGCACCGCACGGGAATTCCGGGTAATTACGTCACCTATGACCTGAAAGTGATGCGGAGCGATGGGACGACGGGCACGGTGCTGTCAAGCCAAAGCCTGCTGTCTGCGGTGCTCTCACCGGACGGGCAGAAGATTCTGTACTCTTACTACGATCCCAACGTGATCGGCTACCAGGTAGCAACCATCAACCCGGATGGCACGCAGCAGAAGGTGCTGACGGCGCCGGGTTCGTTCCAGTTGTATCCGAAGTACACTCCGGACGGCAGCAAGATCGTGTTCGAGGCATCCGGGAATCTCGCGCGTTCGATCGGAGTGATGAACGCCGACGGGAGCAATCCCCAGATCATCAACGCCGCGGTGGGAAATCAATACTGCTTTCCCGCGACCAATGGCTCGATTATCGCGGTCAGCGAGATTGTTGGGGCGATGCAGGGTCTGGCCACGATGAACCTGGACGGTTCCAACCAGCAACTCCTCGTTTACAGTCAATACTTTGCGTATCCCTCGTTCAGCGCGGACGGCAACACGATCTTCTTCAGCGACAGCGACGGCCGGAACCTGAATGTGTATTCCATTGCTTCGAGTGGATCGATGCCGCACGAACTGACGAACTCAACACTGAATTGGGATCCGGTGGTGACGAACAACAAGATTTACTTCGTGTCGGTTCCCAGCAGCGTTCAGAATCCGACGACCGACAGCCAGCAGATCTTCAGCATCAATGCGGATGGTTCGAACCTTACCCAGGTCACCAACGACACGCTTTACGACGGATTCCAGACGGCGAACGGGGTGTGCCTCAACCCATAGCAAGAAGCTGGTTTCGTCCTTCCTGTCTGAATGAAGCAATCGCATATTTCGATCGGTCAGGCGATTGCGTTGATCCGCAAGAATCCGTGCAAATCCGTGGCTAAGCATCGGCCAGACGTTGAAACAACGCGGCTACGGCGACTGTAGTTGCGTTGCGAGTTGGTTCACGGCCGTCACATCGTAGAACGAAGACAAATCGGCGTGGCCGGCGAGGGTGGCCCGCTCCTGGCCGTCAATGAGAATCTTCACTTTCAGAACACCGGGAGTGTTGGCCGAGATCGTGTGGATGAGCGATGCGACCGTCAGCTCCTCGACCAGGACGCCGGAGCGGTGAGTGTCGGCGAAGGCGGCGTTGAGGTCAATCACGGCGACCCCGGGGTCTACGAGAAAAACGCTGCGCACGTCGGCGCCCGGTCCGAGAACGTGGGGCGAGGATTTGTCGAGATAAAGCGAGAGCAGGGTGCGGAGGAGTTCTTCGGCGCGCTGCTGGCGTCCGGAAGGCATGGGAATGCGGGCGGACTCGGGCCGCAGGCTGCCATCGTCATCGTGCGCGACGAAGAGCGTGACTTGCTCGGTGGGACCGGCTACGGGAGGCGAGAGCGGGCGAGTGTCGGCAGAAGCGACGGGGCCTGTGGCGACGGTCTTCCGCATGTGCCAGGCGTAGAGGCTCATGCCGAGGGCTGCTGCCAGCAAGACGGAGACGCCGATGAGTAAGTGGCGTGGGATCATCGGGTGGGCCTCGGGGGGGCGGCGGGCGGAACTTCCCCACTTCTCGCGCAAAGGGCGCGCGAGAAATGGGGCATCCGGGCGAAATCGAGCAACGGGGGCGGACAGGAGTGTCCGCTCCACACGAGCGCCGCTTCGCGGCTGGACAGCCGGGGGCGGCTGTCCCCACATTTTCTCGGCACAACATCCCCACTTCTCGCGCAGAGAGCGCGCGAGAAATGGGGCACCCGGAGCTCTTGCTGGGCTGGCCTCATGGCGCGGTTCCCAGTTGGTCGCGGGTATTGGCGATGGCGGTGGCCACGGCGCTGGTGATGAGTTGCTGGTAGTCGGGCGCGGTGAGTTGTGAAACGTCGGATCCCTGAGGAGCGATTTCTACTGCGATGGCGGCTCCGGTGACGTTATTCAGCGGACGGAGCGGAGCGGCCAGGGAGCGAACTGGAATCTGGCGCTTCTGCAGTTCGGCGGCGACGGCGGTCGCGATGCTTTGGCTGAGAGGCAGCCAGGCATGCTGGGCGTTGGTCCAGGAGCGGAAGGGGCCGCGATCGTCGTCGCCGATGGGAAGCATGGCGGTGTAGACGCGGACGCCGCGTCCGCTGGAGGCGGCGTGCAGGGCGATGTAGATGGCGGCGTGATCGGCGTTGGCGAAGATGGCGCGCTGGTCGAGGGAAAGGTTGGCATCGGAGTCGCGCAGCACCAGCGTAGTAATGCCGCGGGCTTCGAGTTCCTGGCGCAGGCTGCGGGCGAGAGCGACGGTGATGTCTTTTTCGAGGAGCGTGGTGGAGATGGTTTCTCCGTGATCGTCGCCGCCGTGGCTGGCGTCAATGACGGCGAAGTAGCGGCGGGCGATTGGGGTGGGGGAAATGGGCGATGCGGCACCGGGCTGGGCGGAGCCGGGTTGTGGCGGGACTGGCGGCGTTCCTGGTGGCGGCGGAGTTGCATTCTGCGCGGCGGCGGGCGTGGGAGAGATGGTGATCGTGCGCCCTTCGTTGCTGAAGGTCGCTATCACGGGAATGGTGGAGTTTACGGTGACCACCGAGGCTCCGTTGCTTTCGCTGTAGCTGGCCGAAGGGATTGTCTTGCTGCCGAAGGTGAGCGTGGGTGAGGCCGGTGCGACCACGGGTTCGCGGGAGAAAGTCATGCGGAGCGCGCCCGGCTCGGTGGCAACCGTGGGATTTACCGGCGCGGTGAAATTGAAGACCAGCCGGTTATCCGAGGCCAGCGATGCGGTAAAGTGCGTGGCGACGCTGCCGATGAACAGGCGTCCGGAGTCCTCGCGCAGGGTGACCGGTCCGCCGAGAAAACGGGGCAGCAGGGAACTGAGGGAAGAGACGGGCACGAGACCGCGATTGTTCTCCATCAAGAACGCGCCGCCCAGATCGGAGTCGCGGCCCTGCACGCGGGCGTGAGTCTTGCCCAGCTGGAATTCGCCTTCGACGTTGTTATAGCGCAGGCGCCAGCGCGGGCCGTCGGCGCGCGCTGACTTTGCCCAGCGGTTCGAGGACTTCGAGCAGGCCAACGTACTCGCGGCCATCGCGCTGAACGAGAAGGAGGGAATAGTTGGCCGCGACCGAGTAGACGGAAAGATGCTTTTCTGGAGCGGCGCCGGAAAGAAGGATCGCAGAAAGCAGGACGGCGACGGATACGAGGGCGAGAGACATGAGATGCAGGGCCGGCGGGTGGCCGGCGCTACCGGAGCGGCGAAATCCCCACCCTTCGGCAGGCTCAGGGCAGGCTTTCTCGCGCCAAGAACGCGCGAGAAATGGGGCACCCGGGTTCGGGTTAATCCAGCGCATAGGCGGTGAGTCCGCTCAGGAGCTTGGGATAAAAGTCGGTGGATTTTTGCGGCATGACTTCGCCGGCGAGGGCTACGTCGCGCACCTGGCGCACCGGGCATGGGTTCATCAGAAAGGCTATGTTGGCCTTACCTCTGCGAACCAGAACCATCGCTTCCGATGCGTCGCGCAGGTAGGAGAGGTTCTGCTGGTTGCGAATGGATTCTTCGGAGAGTTTCAGCACTTCCTCCAGTAGGCACTTGTGAAGCTGGACTACATCCAGAGACTGCTGACGGGAAGAGAGTCCGGCGAAAAGTGGAGAGCCGGCGGCTTTCGGTGAGTGCAGCAGGAGCGTGCGATTGGCGGTCACGGCCAGCAGAGCGGTTCCGGCGCGGCCGCGCTCTTGCAGCAGTGCGGTGGCGCGGGTCGCATCGAGCGCGGGGTCCATCTCTTCCACCTGGAAGAAGGTGCGGCTGGAGTTCTGAAACGCGTTCCCGTCAAACGAATCGAGCGAATGCACGACGCGATGTGTGGGCAGAACGAGGAGCCCAGGATCGTTCATGTTGACGAAGGTCATCATGACGTATTCGTAGGGGGCGTTGGCGGATGCGGGATCCGAGGCGCGGCATTCATCGCGGTAGTTGAGGGCGGTTTCGTAGCGGTGATGACCGTCGGCGATGACGAGCCGCTGGTCGCGCATCTTTGCCTGGACCGCCGCGATCACGCCGGGATCGGAAATCTGCCAGACGCGGTGGGCCACGCCATATTCATCGGTCACGTCAATCGTCGGAGTCTGCGGCCCGGGGGCGAGCAGGCTGGCGATCTCGCCAGAGTCTTCGTAGAGCAGGAAGAGTTGCTCGTAATGGACGCGGGTGGCGCGGAGCAGGTCGAGCCGGTCGGCTTTGGGCTTGGATAGAGTCTGCTCATGGCGGAAGACGACCTTGGCGGAATAGTCCTCGACCCGACCCAGGGCAATGAATCCACGACGCTCGAAACGGGCTCCGGAGGGTGCAATGAAGGCCTGGGAGCAAGCGTAAAATGAGGGTAAGGAATCCTGCCGCAGGATTCCCTGGGCGCGCCACTGGCGGGAAAACTCGGCGGCCCGAGTATAGACGTTATTCGCGGTATTGTCTTCCGGCTCGCGGCGGCCGAGGATGATGCGCACTAGGTTGAAGGGGCTGGCTGCGTAGTAGCTCTCCTGCATGGCAGGCGTGATTTTGTCGTAGGGTTGGGTCACGACCTGTGCAGCGGCAACCCGCTGCAAATCGTAGCGAAGAGCGCGAAAGGGGAGCACGTCAGCCATAGGAAACCTTTGATTGTAACAAGATAGAGATGAGGATCGCCGAAGCGGCGCTGGTTGCGCGATTTTCCGCTGTGGAAAACAGACATGCGCAGTCTGGAACTGTTGACTGTTTTTTGACAATAAACGCTGCTGCGCGCGGCGAAAGCTGTGGTAACATCCGCGGCATTGAGGTACTTATGGCCCGCCTGAGTGAGGGGCGCCGGTCATCCCGCCCGGGGCATCAGGTTCGAAGCATCTCCACGGGTTCCGTCTGGAATCCCGCCCAAACTAAGCTGCGCCAAAATTCCTCTTCAACAAGCTCGCTGCGACTGTGGATTGCACCGATCCTCTGCGTGATGGTGTGCCTGGGTTTTCCCGCCTTCGGGCAAACCGATGTCAATGATGTGCACGTGGCCCCGCGAGAGGTGGAGAAGGCGAAGGAAGTTCCCAAGCAGGATCTGGTGACCTCGACCACCGGGCTGAGCGCCCACGTACGCCCCCTGAAAGTGGACGTGGACCTGGTGCTGGTACCAGTGACGATCACCGACCCGCTGAACCGGCTGGTGACCGGGCTGGAGAAGGAAAATTTTCAGCTCTTCGAAGGCAATGCTGCGCAGGATATCCGGACGTTCTCGAGCGAAGACGCTCCGGTTTCGCTGGGCGTGATCTTCGATTCCAGCGGCAGCATGAGCAGCAAGATGGACCGGGCCAAAGACGCGGTGGTGGAGTTTTTCAAGACGGCAAATCCCCAGGACGAGTTTTTCATGATCACTTTCTCCGACGAACCGGAGGAAGTGACCGACTTTACCAGTTCGGTGGATGAGATCCAGAACAAGCTGGTGTTTGCGGTGCCGCGCAAGCGGACGGCCCTGCTGGACGCCATCTACATGGGCATCTGCAAAATGAGGTCGGCGAAATATGCCAAGAAGGCGTTGCTGATCATTTCCGATGGGGGCGACAATCACAGCCGCTACACGGAGAACGAGATCAAGGCGCTGGTCAAGGAAGCCGATGTGATGATCTATGCCATCGGCATCTACGACCGGTACGCCTCGGCCATGGAGGAGCGGCTGGGCCCGCAACTGCTGGGCGACATCGCGGAACTGACCGGGGGGCGGGCGTTTACCATTGACAACCCCAACGACCTGGGAGATGTGGCGACCAAGATCGGAGTGGAACTGCGCAATCAATATGTGCTGGGATACCGCCCGAACAAAATCGTCCGCGACGGCAAATGGCGTAAGATAAAAGTGAAGCTGTTGCCACCGAAAGGACTGCCGCCTCTACGGGTGTATGCCAGGACGGGATATTACGCGCCTGCGGAATAAGGTTGCGCGAGTCATTCTTTTTCTGACGTTGGCGATCGGGCCCGGGCTCGAGACCGCGGCTGGACCGCAGGACGCGCCGGCGCAGGACGAAAGCCATCCAGCGGCAAATCCTCTTACTCCTCAATCTTCCGCTACACCGGCCGCGCCGCCGGCGGCTTCAACCCCGGCAGCTTCAGCCCAAACCCAGGAGAAGAAAGCGGATTCGCGACCCGATGACCAGGGAGTTTTCGTCATCCGCAAGGATGTGGACGAAGTGCTGCTGCATGCCTCGGTGATTGACGACAAGCAGCACATCGTCACCAACCTTGACCGCGGCGCCTTCACCGTGTTTGAAGACGGGAAGCAGCAAAACATCATCTCGTTTCACAACGAAGACATCCCGGTGGCGATGGGAATCGTGATTGACAACTCGGGGTCCATGCGGGAGAAGCGCAACAAGGTCAATCAGGCGGCACTGAACCTGGTGCGCTCCAGCAATCCGCGCGACGAAGTGTTCATCGTCAACTTCAATGACGAATACTACCTCGACCAGGACTTTACCAACGACCTGCTGAAGCTGAAGGAAGCGCTGGAGAAAATTGACGCCCGGGGCGGCACGGCGCTCTACGATGCGGTTGTCGCTTCGGCCGATCATTTGAAGCGGAACGCACGGCTGGAGAAAAAGGTGTTGTTCGTGGTGACCGACGGCGAGGACAACGCCAGCAACGAAAATCTGGAGCAGGCCATCAAGCAGCTGCAGGAAGAGAACGGGCCATCGGTGTACGCCATCGGGATCCTGGGAGAGGAAGAACATCCCAAGCGGGCCAGGCGCGCGCTGGAGATTATCGCGCAGCGCACCGGCGGAATCGCATTTTTCCCGAAGACTCTCGATGAAGTGGATGAAATCAGCCGGACCGTGGCGCACGACATCCGGAACCAGTACACGATTGGATACAAGCCGACAAATCCGCGCGGAACGGGCGGATTCCGCATGGTACGGGTGGAGGCCAAGGCCAAGGGGCACGGGAAGATGACGGTGCGCACCAAGAGCGGCTACTATGCCGGGGCGCCGGGCGCCTCGACTGGCAAGTGATGACTTTATTCTCAAACCTGAAGTGATTTCCTACTTTGTTGCCGGCGAATCCTGAAATCTACAGGAGGTTCTTATGCAGGCTCTACGGTTGAGCACTTATCCGGCGAGATGTCTTCCTGCGGTGCTGATACTTGTTGCGCAGGTGTGGGCGCAACAGCAGTCCCAACCGCAAATCTCCAGTCTCGATCGCGGCCGGGCCCAGGATATGTTGCAGGTCGTGGCAGGAGACGTGCGGAAACATTACTACGACCCCAAATTTCATGGGCTTGACTGGGATGCGAAAGTTGCTGAGGCCAAGCAGAAGATTGATAGGGCGCCGTCAATGAATATGGCGCTCTCGGAGATCGCGGCTGCGCTAGATGCCCTCAACGACTCGCATACGTTCTTTCTTCCTCCGCAACACATGAACCGCTTCGACTCGCCCAGATGGGCAATCGTTGCGTCTCGGAGGTCGGTGGGATAGACACTCTGCGGAAGTAAGGCAAAAGTGTGCAGGAAATCCAGATCCTGCGTGTCGTTATAGAGTCCGAGCACCGTCTTAACTTTGCCGCCGCGAACACCGAACCAGGTTTTGAACTGGTAGTCGGCGAATGCCCAGTCCACTGACGGATGCCACTCTCCCAAATTTCCGAGGTTGCGGTCGTAACCCTGTACGCCGAGTCGCATCCGGTCGGTGACCCGCATCGAGGCGTTGGCTCCGAAGTCCGTAAAAGCCCCGCTGCCCTGGCTGGTGTGCATGGTCAGCCAGTTGTTGTCGTTGGTGTAGATGAATCCCTGCGAAGCGAAGCCGTGGTATTGAATGGTGCGGTCAAAGAGCTTGAATTCCTGCGCGTGCAGGACGGCCGGAACCGCACAGAGGCAGATAAGGGCTACTCTGACCATTCGTCGCTGCATACGGTCTCCTTCGAGGATGATCCAAGCAGCACATCGGCAAAGATTGGCGAACGCTTGAATTAGCTGCGGCGGACGACCTGTAAGATGGCGACGGAGTGATTTCATTCGTCCTCATGGTCAGAAGCTCAAGCCGGTCCTGACGACCAACGCATTGGTGTGGGGCTTGAAGGCGGGGTTATCCGCCAGATAGAAACCGGCCGGATACATTTGCGGCAGGCCATAACCATCCATAAAGTGGCCCTCCACCTTGATGTTGATGTGTTTGTTCAAATCGAAGCGGGCGGTGACGACTTTGTCGTAGACGTGCCCGTTTTGTCCACTCGGAACACCAGGGAGCGTCGTCACGGGCATTGAGATCGAATACCGCGAGTAATAGGAGCCGAGCTGAAACCACTTGGTGAACCGGTAGGACCCGGCCACGTACGCGCCACGCACGTCGGTTTCAACTCTGAAGAAGCCATTGAAGATTTGCTGGTCTCGCCAGTAGCGGCGCCATTCCGAATCCACCTGCAGCTTGCCGACGGTATATTCCCCGTAGAACTGATTGGTCCAATCGCTATTGGAATGTTCCTCGTAAGGAGCCGCGGAGCCAAATAGTGTGGTTGTGCCCCGGCCGGTGATGTCTTCATTCATGCGGGACGCGCCAATCAACAGGCCCTTCAGCAGCGTGGCCCAGCGCAGATCCCCGCCATACTGCAGTCCGCCATAGCTGGTCAGGGAAATGGGGACGGTCTTCAAGAGGTAAGGATAGCCGCCATACTGGCTGTCCTTACGCTGGCCCGCGTAGGCCGTGTAGGAAAGCGTGCCAAGGTGGTTTTTCAAATGGATATCGCCATAGAGATCCCCACCCGTGTGTGCGATGGTGGAGTCGCGGAGATCCGTCGGATAGACACTCTGCGGAAGCAATGCAAAGGTGTGGAGGAAGTCCAGATCCTGGGTGTTGTTATAGAGTCCGAGCACCGTCTTCACTTTGCCGCCTCGAATGCCGAGCCAAGTTTTGAAACGATAGTCAGCGAGCGCCCAGTCGAGGGAGGGGTGCCATTCACCTAGATCCCCGAGGTTGCGATCATAACCCTGCGCCCCGACGCGAAACTTATCGGTGATCTGTATCGAGGCGTTGGCCCCGAAGTCCGTAAAAGCCCCGCTGCCCTGGCTGGTGTGCATGGTCAGCCAGTTGTTGTCGTTGGTGTAGATAAACCCCTGTGAGGCAAAGCCGTGAACCTGTACCGTGCGGTCAAAGAGCTTGAATTCCTGTGCGTGCAGGGCGGCCTGACTTGCACAGAGACAGATAAGGGCTACTCTGACCATTCGTCGCTGCATACTGTCTCCTACGAGGATGATCCAAAGCAGCACATCGGCAAAGGTCCGCGAGCGCTTGAATTAGCTGCAAGGGACGACCCGCAGGATGGCGAAGGAGTGATTTCATTCGTCCTCATGGTCAGAAGCTTGACCTGCCCCCTACTTTCGTTCACGTAAGAATACGACAACTTTCGTCCCTTCCATCTCCGGTTTGAGCCGGGATGGGGGAGCGCGAGGGGCAAGGGACGGC
>DATFNP010000031.1:0-32803 GCA_035266345.1 Candidatus Sulfotelmatobacter sp. | reverse complement strand
GCGCAGCGACCGCTTGGACTTCAGCATTGTCATGCTGAGGGAAACGAAGGACCTGAATACCTAAGGCGCGGCCTTGGCCACCTGGATCCGGCTTGCGTCCACGCTGATATCCCGCTGGATCTCCATCTCGATCGAAGTCCCTACATCGAGCTTCAGTTCCGGACCATGTTTCAGCAGCGCCCAGGCTACTCCTGCCGCGAGTCCGGCCGCGCCTCCGATCCGCGCCCCGTTCAATCCTCCGGCAGCCACTCCGCCAATGCTGCCGACCGTGCCGCCGACCGCCGCGCCCTTGGCCGCGTCCTCAATCCGCTTGGCCGTATCTTTGTCCTGCTGGATCGTTCCTTCGCTATCTTTCACGCCCTTGTCATCGGCTCCGGGGGTGTTCTCGACCGACGCCGGCAGCATCACCGTATACCCGCTCGGATAGATCAGGGTTGTGAAGTGGATCAGGATCGAGGCGCGCTTCACGGAACGTCCCGCCGGCTCGGTGTGCGAAATTTTGCCCTGAACATACGTTCCCGCCGGAACCAGGATTCGATCGTTCAGCACAAACGGAAACGCCGTCTGCGCATACACCGCATCGCCCTCGCGCGCGTTCTTGGTCGAAATCGCCTGCGCCAGAGTCAGCGGAATCTTCGAGCCGGCTGGGATCACCAGCGCGTTCGAATCGGGCCCCTGGGCCAGCGTCGCCGCAGCCGCCTTGTCGCCGTGAGCCGCGCCCGCAGACTGCGCCGGAGCCTGAGTCTGGGCCGGAGCACCCGCCGGCTTTGGTGCCTCCGCCGCCTGGCCCCATGCCATCCCTGAAACCAGCAGCAATGATAAGGGTAAGCGCATCGTATACCTCCCGGGGCATTCACAAGCTATAAGGTCAATTCAAGCTTACTACGGGTCAGCCGGTTGGATGCACCCCTGCGGCCACCGAGTTATCCCGAAGGGAGCTTCACTTGTAAATCAAATACTTCTCGCGCACTTTCTGGAACTTCTCGATCCCTTCCTGCCAATCCTGTGCAATCCTCCGGGGATCCTGCCCCGCCGCCAGCGCGTCATACACACTCTGATTCACCAGCAAGTCCGCCATGCGCTCGATCTTGAAATCCGCCGCGTACAGCTTGTGCAGCGCGGCCGCCAGTTCGATCCCCAGTTCCGGCGCATCAAAGCCGTTCCGATCCGTCAGGATGATGTTCACCCCCTGACACTCCTGTCCGCTGTACACGCTGGCCACCGGCGTAAACGTGACCGGAACGAACCGCACGCCCGCTATGCCGCGAGCGTTCAAATAAGCTGCTAGTTCCCTGCTCTTCGCCCACGGCGCACCCACCAGTTCAAACGGAGTGTCCGTCCCCCGGCCCACAGAAACATTCGTGCCCTCGATCAAAGCCACACCGGGATACAATGCCGCCTCGGTAACGCTGCGCAAATTCGGCGACGGATTCACCCACGCAAGACCGGTCGAATCAAACCAGTCCCCGCGCTGCCATCCATCCATCGGCACCACGGTCAGCTTCGCGTTGATGCCGCGCTCGGTGTTGAGCATCTTGGCCAATTCGCCCATCGTCATCCCATGCCGCACCGGCACCGTCCAGTAATTGGTGAAACTCTCCCGCCCCGCGTCCGACACGGGACCTTGCACAAACGACCCCGTAATTGGATCGGGCCGGTCGAGCACAATCATTTCAACCCCGGCCTTCGCCGCCGCCTCCAGAAAATAGCCCAGCGTCGTCTCGTAGGTATAAAACCGCGCGCCGGCATCCTGAATGTCGAACACCACCGCGTCGAGATTCTTCAAGACATCCGCGGGCGGGCGGCGCGCCGCTTCCGACGCCCCATACACGCTGTAAACGGGAATGCCCGTCGCGGCATCTTTGGAATTATTGATGTCGGTCGTATCCAGCGTCCCGGTCACCCCGTGCTCGGGACTGAAAATCGCGTCGAGCGAAATCCCCGGCGCCTGGATCAGCGCGTCGTTTTTCAGCACATCAATCGTTCGTCGGCCCGAAGCGTCGAGCCCGGTCTGATTCGTCACCAGCCCGATTCGCTTTTTTCCTTCCCCGGCTTTCAGCACATCAAACCCGTGCGCCTGAAGCACATCAATCCCATTCTTGACGGTTCCATTACGCGCGCTCATCCGCCGCGCCGCGCTCTGGGCTTCGTTGTAGCCGGTGATGCTCTTCCCCCGCAGCGCATCTTTTTCGTCCACCGTCAGATTCAGCGCCGCCGCCACTTCCGTTGCCACTTTTGAACGTAGCGCGATCGCGTTTCCCTTTCCCCGCGGATGCACCGCATTTGTCAGCAAAATGATGTAGATCTGCGTCGTCGGGTCAATCCAGATCGAAGTTCCGGTAAACCCCGTATGTCCGAACGATCCGACGGGAAGCAAGTCGCCACGATTCGACGAAAACGGAGAATCAATGTCCCATCCAAACCCGCGCAGCACCGGCGCCGCCGGAGGCTGCTCGGGCGAGGTCATCTTCTCCACCGTCACCGCCGACAAAATGCCATCGCCCCCATTCAGCAGCGCCTGGGCAAACTTGGCCAGATCGTCCGCGGTCGAGAACAGGCCCGCATGCCCCGCCACGCCGCCCATCCGGCGCGCCGTTGGATCGTGCACTACTCCGCGCAACATGTGCTCGTTCTCGTCATACTGCGTGGGAGCAATTTTCGTGCGCCATGCCGCCGGAGGCACAAACCGCGTCCGCGTCATCTTCAGCGGCGCAAAAATATGCTGCGTGCAATAGGCGTCGAGCGTCTCGCCCGAAACCCGCTCCACCAGCGCCCCCAGCACAATAAAATTGATGTCGCTGTACGTAAAGCTCGCACCCGGCGCCTGAGCCGGCGTCTCCGCAAACGACATGCGGTAGGCCGTGTCCTTGCCCTCCCACGCCGTCTTCAAGTCCAGATCCGGCTCAAGTCCCGAGTAGTGTGTCAACAACTGTCTTACCGTGATGTCCTCTTTCCCATTCTGCGCAAACTCCGGCAGATACTTTGCCACCGGATCATTCATCCGTATTTTCCCCTGCTCCACCAGTTGCATCACTGCAGTCGTGGTCGCGACCACTTTGGTCAGCGACGCAAGATCGAAAACCGTCTCCAGCGTCATCGGCTCGCGTTTGGGCTCCAATGCCCGTTCTCCGTAAGCCTTGCGATAGATCACCGCCCTGTTATGGCCCACCACCAGCACCGCACCGGGAATGCTCCCGTCCGCAATCGCATGCTGAATGATGGAGTCAACGTTGCCCAGACGGACAGGAGATGAAGATGCGGAGGATGTGGGAACAGCTGCGTTCTCTCCCCAGCAGAGCGTCAACCAGCAGAGTGTGGCCACCACCAGAAGACAAACTACGGAGCGCCCATCCCTTCGCGTCTTCCGCGAAAAGGCGGGGATCTCCTGCACAGCCGACTTGGAGCAGAGGGAAACGATGCTCTGACTCTACACAACCGCAGCCCGACCACTCAACAAACGCAGGTAATGAAGCAGATGCGGGATCCGGCCCAGCCCCGCTTTACCCCAATGCTTAACTCTGCTATAACCCGCACAGGTTCACGAATTTCTCAACGAGTGTCCAAGCCCTGACCGACTTCGCCCCAGCGCTTCCCCCGGCCTTCGATGATCAGGACGACGTCTTTGCTTCCGCCTTCTCCATTCTGCGCGAAACGATCGCGCGCCGCGCCTTTCCCGCAGCCTCGATCGCGATAACGCAGGCGGGCAAACTGGTCGCACTGAAATCGTTCGGCCATTTCACCTACGTTGAGAATCCCGAGGCTGCCCCAGCTTTCTCGCATTCTTTGCGAGAGGCTGGGGATTTTCACGTCAGCCCCACTACTCTCTTCGATCTCGCCTCCGTCACCAAGGTGGTCGGCGCCACCACCATATCGGCGATCCTCTACGAACGCGGGATCCTCGAACTCGACGCTCCAGTTGGCGGCACTCTTCCCGAATTCCTGGCTGACTCCTCGGGCGAACCCGACCCGCGCCGCCGCGATGTCACATTCCGCATGCTCCTGGCCCACTCCTCCGGTCTCCCCCCCTACGAGAAACTATTCCTCAGAGCACGCTCCCGCGACGACCTGCTCCGCGCTGCCTTCACCGTGCCTCTCTCCGCCGATCCCGGCACACGCGCGGAATATAGCGACATCGGATTCATCATCCTTGGCGCCGCCCTGGAGCGACTGGCGCAAGAGCCTCTTGATGTCTTCTGCCAGCGGGAAATCTTCGGTCCCTTGGCTATGGCACACACGACGTTCAAGCCGCCCGCAGAGCTCCGTCCCCAGATTCCTCCCACCGCCGATGACCGCGCCTTCCGCAAGAGAATCATCCAGGGCGAAGTGCAAGACGAAAACGCCTTCGTACTGGGCGGCGTCGCCGGCCACGCCGGTCTGTTCTCCACCGCCGAAGACCTGGCCCGCTTCGCCCACGCGATGCTGCAGGGTGGGCGCCCCATTCTCCGCCCGGAAACCATCACCCTGTTCACCCGCCGCGAACCCGCGCCCCCCGGTACTTCCCGCGCGCTGGGCTGGGACACGCCTTCTGCCCCATCGCAATCCGGAAAACATTTCAGCCCTGCTTCCTTCGGCCACCTCGGCTACACCGGAACCTCTCTGTGGATCGACCCGGAGCGCCGGCTTTCGATAACCTTGTTAACCAACCGCACCTGGCCCGATTGCACGAATCAGGCAGTCAAGCAGGTGCGACCCAATTTTCATGATGCGGTGGTTGAAGCGATTGAAAGATGACCGACACGGGCCGGAGCCGGAAACAAATCAAACGTGTGAAGCAATCGAGCACAAGAAAATGAGATCGCTGGGCATCCGCAAACTAGCAACCGAACAATCCCTCCCTGCCGCGGTCGAACTCGACCGCATGTCTTCGCTGGAAATCGTCCGCCTCATGAACGCCGAGGACTCAACTGTTGCAGAGGCAGTCCGCCGGGCCCTGCCGCAAATCGCTCGCGCGATCGACGTGGTCGCCGCTGGAATACGGCACGGCGGCCGCCTGATCTACGTCGGCGCAGGAACCAGCGGCCGCCTGGGCGCCCTCGACGCCTCAGAAATCCAGCCCACCTTCAACACCGATCCCCGCACGGTTCAATTCATCATGGCTGGTGGTCCCAAAGCCCTCGGCGCCTCCACCGAAGCCAGCGAAGACGACACAACCCTCGCCCTCGCCCAAATGAAAAAACGCAAGCCGGGCAAGCACGACATCGTCATTGGCATCGCCTCCAGCGGCCGCACGCCGTTCACCATCGCTGCGGTCGAATCCGCCCGCCGTCGCGGCGCCCGCACTATCGCCCTGACCTGCAATCGCAACTCCCCGCTCGAGCGCGCGGCCCATTTCGCCATCGTCGCCGAAGTCGGCCCCGAAGTTCTCGCCGGATCCTCGCGCCTGAAAGCCGGCACCGCCCACAAAATGGTCCTGAACATGATCTCGACTGGCGCCATGTGCCGCCTCGGCTACGTCTACGGCAGCCTCATGGTCAATGTCTGGACCAAGAACGAAAAGCTGATCCAGCGCGCCACCCGCATCCTCGAACAAGCTACCGGGGCAGACCTCGAAACCGCCGCTCGTGCTCTCGAAGCCAGCGGCAATCGAACTCCAGTTGCGCTCGTCATGCTCGCCGCAGGCGTGAACCGATCCCAGGCCGCCGCCGCCCTGAAGCAATCTAAAGGCAGCGTCCGCCAAGCCATCGCCATGGCGAAATCGCGATAGATCGGCAATTCCGATGTGGGAACGGCCGCCCTCGGCCGTCCGGTCGAGCAAAGCTCGACATGGGCCCTGGCGCGCCCCAAACGTCCGTGCCCTGCCGGTTACCTGCCCGGGCCGCCAATACTCGTTAGAATAAAGTCGCACTCAAGGACTCATCCCGTTATGGATAAATTCGTCATTCGCGGCGGGGAGCCGCTGCTCGGTACCGTCCGCGTCAGCGGTGCGAAGAATGCCGCTCTGCCCTGCATGGCGGCAGCTCTGCTCACCGATCAGCCCGTCATCCTCGAAAACATTCCCCAGGTCCGCGACATCCAGACCACGCGCAACCTGCTCGCCGCCATGGGAGCGGAAGTCGAACTCGGCTACGGACGCGCCCAGCACCGCACCACCATCCACTGTGAAAACCTCGCCGCGCCCGAAGCTTCTTATGAACTGGTTAAGACCATGCGTGCCTCCACGCTTGTGCTCGGCCCGCTGGTGGCCCGTTGTGGCCACGCCCGCGTCTCGCTGCCTGGCGGCTGCGCCATTGGAGCACGCCCCATTGATCTCCACATCAAGGGACTCGAGCAGCTCGGAGCAAGGATCACGCAGGAACACGGCTACATCGAGGCGACGACTGCGCGCCTCAAGGGCGCCGAAATCGTTTTCGACAAGATCACCGTGACTGGCACCGAAGACCTGCTCATGGCCGCGACTCTCGCTGAGGGCGAAACCATTCTGCAGAACTGCGCCCGCGAGCCCGAAGTGGCCGACCTGGCCGACCTGCTCAACAAAATGGGAGCGAAAATCGAAGGCGCAGGCACGCCCACCATCCGCGTGAAGGGCGTGAGCAGGCTGAAAGGCGCAAAGCACCGCATCATTCCCGACCGCGTCGAGGCTGGCACCTTCCTCATCGCCGGCGCCATGACCGGAGGCGATCTCAATGTGGCCGGATGCGACCCGTCGCACCTCGGTGCCGTTCTCAGCAAGCTGCACGAAGTCGGAGTCAAGACCAAGGCCACCGCCGACTCCGTTCGCGTCATGGGCGACAATCCTTTCACTGCCGCCGACATGAGCACCGAAGAATATCCCGGGTTTCCCACCGACTGTCAGGCGCAATTCATGGCGCTGGCCACGCAAGCCGAAGGTACCGCGATCATCACCGAAAATATTTTCGAGAACCGCTTCATGCACGCGCTGGAACTCGTCCGCATGGGCGCGAACATCAAGATCGAAGGCCGCCGCGCCGTGGTTCGCGGCAAGACGCCGCTCAGCGCTGCCGCCGTTCTAGCCAGCGACCTGCGCGCCTCCGCTTCGCTGGTGCTCGCTGCACTGGTCGCCGATGGCGAGACCATCATTGACCGCGTTTACCACATTGACCGCGGCTATGAGCACATTGAGGAGAAACTGAAAGCAGTCGGCGCCCAGATCCGCCGCATCGGCGAGATGTTCCCCAAGAAAAACGTCGCCATCCAGAAGGTCTGACGGGCCTATTGCGCCGATTCCAGGGACCGCGATGGTAATTCCCGGAACGCCGGGCTCTTCTTCACCCGCTCGGGAAACTTCTCTTCGTACTCCTCCAGCCCCGGACACATGGCGTGATGCACCGTGCTGAACCCGAAGGCCTTCATCTCCTTCAGCGCTTCGTCAGCCGACCAGCCTTCTTCTGCGATGCGATAAGAGGCAACTGCCATGCCTGTCCGGTCATCGCCCAGCCGGCAGTGTACGAAAATCTTCTTCCCCGGATTCTGCTCGATCACCTTCAAAAACTTCGCCCACGGCTCATCCTTCGGGAACGGACAATGCGACGGAATGGAAACATACTGCATGCCCAGCTTCGTGACTGCGACTTCTTCTTGCGCGCTGCGTCCTCCACGCAAGTCCACCACAAGATCCACGCCCATCTTCTTCAGCGCGGCGATCCCTTCCGCGTTCGGCTGCGCCCCACGATAAAGATTCGGTGTGACGTGTCCAAAATTCGGAATCCCGCCCGTCTTCAAATGGATTCCCATCGCGTGCGACGCAGGGATTTTCACGTCGTCAACTGACCGTTGCGGGCCTGCATGCACGACAGTCGTGGGCGCAAGCGCCAGGGTGAACAAACCCACGAAAACAACAAGATATGGCGATTTCATAGGAAATTTAGATGCGTTCCTATCCTAACGAAAGAAGCGAGGAATGAGCAGAGGAGAACCTATTCTCCCGTCCCCATCATCACGATCGGCATCGTGGGCGCGGCCGCGCCCCCTTCATTCTCACGGTGGCCAGATCGGCCGAAATCCCTTGTCGTTCAGCACTCGACAAACGCGATTCTCTTCCCTGTAAGAAGTACGCACATCAGGCCCGGCCGGATTGCGCCTGCCGGGGGAACGGTAATGTTACCTCTGGAAATCCGCGCTTCTGCTCTGTTGCGGGCGGCGCTAAACATAGCAGCAGGCCTTAGGCTCCGGCAAGTCTGGGTGTCCTCGGGCGCGCGCCAAGCCAGCTACTGGCTAAGTTTGATCGCCAACTGCCGCTCCGGCTGCGTCATCTCGCCCCACAGCTTCTGCAGGTCTGCCTGCAGCGCCTGGTTGTCGGGATCTTTCCGCAGCGCAAGCGCGAACCAGCGATACGCGGTAGGAAGGTCGCGGGGCGCGCACAACCCCGCCGAGTAAAGCGCTCCCATTTCGATCATCGCCTTGGGATTGGCCTGTTCCGCGGCAGGCTTCAGCAAGCGCAAACCGCGATCGCAGTCTTGTGGAACGTGCCGTCCATAAATGTACTTCTGCGCCTCGCTGATAGGGTCGAGGGCTTTCGGCGGCGGCATCGCGGCAAGCGGCTTGGGTAGCCGTGGCTTCGGCGCAGGCTCCGGCTTCTCAGCCGCCACAGGCGCGGCGCGAGCAGCGGCAGTTGCCGGGGGTGCGTCGCCGGATACCGGCGCTGGCGGCGTGGCCGTGCCGGACACACCGTTTGCGGTAGCTGCGTCTCCCGCGGCCGGCGCAGGAGCAGGCGCCGCAGCTCCCGATGAACTGGCGGGAGTCGCCGCAGCCGAATCCGGGGTGGCAGGCGATGACGTGTTGGGCGGCGCGGCAGCCGGGCCCGCCGAGGCCGCTGGCGCTACGCTTGAAGCCGCAGGCGCAGCCGGGCCGGTATCCGGCGCATCGGAAGTCTGCGCAGCCGCAGAGGGCTTTGTCGCGCTCGATCCCAGCCACGGCAAGCCCTGATTCTTCCAACGCAGATATCCAAACCCCAGGGCTAACGTCAATGCAATCAAAACCAGAACGATCTTTCCCGCGCCTCCACCGCTGCTCTCCTCGTCTTCCAGCAAGTAGTCCAAATTGCCCGAACTCGGAGCCGAATGCGGATCAATGCTCAAACTTCCGCGGCGCCGGGGCGAAGGCGCAGGCTCGTTCAAGCCGAGAAACGACGGCCCGCTGATCACCGGAGTTATTTCGGCAGGCTGCGTTTGAGGGTGCGGCGCAGGAACCGTGGGCGGGGCAGAGTGTGGAGATTCAACGGGCGCGCCTGCTGATTCCTTGGACTGCCCTGCCTCCTTCGGCACCGCAGCCGG
Organism: Candidatus Sulfotelmatobacter sp.; assembly: GCA_035266345.1. Classification (GTDB taxonomy): domain Bacteria; phylum Acidobacteriota; class Terriglobia; order Terriglobales; family Acidobacteriaceae; genus Sulfotelmatobacter. The sequence goes on along the minus strand of DATFNP010000031.1, from coordinate 23,573 downwards.
GGTCTGCAGCAGCGTCGCACCGCACATACCGCAAAAGCGGTTCGTCTCCGGATTCTCATTGCCGCAGCGGCTACAGCGCACTCATCCTCCTGCTCACCTTTATAGCTTACGATATCTTGAGACTGGGATGCGGAGCGACTCGCGCCGGAGTATCCGCAGAATGACTCCCTCTTACCGCGTGAGTCCGGTTTCGGGTGGCGCAGCGCCCTTCGACTCCGCTCAGGGCAGGCCTTTCAGCGCTGCGTTAAGCGATCTTTGGGATGACGCGCTTTAGCGCCCGAGGTTCCTAATACTGACATCGATGATTACACGCCGCTCCTCCGCCACCCGAACCTTCGAACTGACAGTCCAAGGCCGTCGCCTCGAAGTGCGCCGCATTCCCGCCCGCAATCCTCACGCCCCGGAACTCGTCTTCCTCCACGAAGGCCTGGGCTCGATCTCTCTGTGGAAGGACTTCCCTGCGCGCCTCGCCGCCGCCACCGGTTGTCCGGTTACGGTCTACTCCCGTTACGGCTCGGGCAAATCTGACCTCCTCGCCGGTGCTCGCCCGGTGACCTACATGCACGACGAGGCGCTCCATTCCTTACCAGATCTTCTCGCGCAACTGCAAATCGAGAACCCCATCCTCATCGGCCACAGCGACGGCGGTTCGATCGCGCTGATTTACGCCGGGGCCCACGACCGCGTGCGCGGCCTGGTGCTGCTCGCTCCGCATGTCTTCGTCGAAGACCTCAGCGTCGCCAGCATCGCTGAAGCCAAGGTGAAATTCGAGACCACAAATCTTCCCGAAAAGCTCGCCCGCCATCATAGCGACGCTGCCCGCACATTCTGGGGATGGAACAATATCTGGCTCCATCCCGACTTCCGCCGCTGGAACATCGAAGAATATCTGCCCCGCATCACGTGCCCGATCCTCGCCATTCAGGGACTCGAAGATCAGTACGGAACCATGGCACAGGTGCAGGCGATCGCCCGTAAGTCCGGCGGACCGGTTGAAATTCTTCCCCTCGCCGATTGCCGCCACTCGGCCTACCGCGACCAGCGGGACGCAGTGCTGCAAGCGATCAGGAAATTCGTGCGCAGATTGAATGGGGACCGGGCGCACTAACTGCGCGCCCGGCCGTTGCAGGAATGCGGCAGAGGTTTACCAGTCACCGGTGGTCAGGTATTGGTGAATGGACGCGGCGGCCCGCCGCCCCGCGCCCATCGCCAGAATTACGGTAGCGCTGCCGGTCACGATATCGCCTCCGGCAAACACGCCCTTGCGAGTGGTGCGCTGCGTGTTTTCGTCGGCCTGAATATAGCCTCGTTTGTTGGTGCCGAGACCGGGCGTCGTGCTCTGAACAATGGGATTCGCACTGGTGCCAATGGCAATCACGGCCACCGACAATGGCAGATCAAACTCCGAGCCCTGCATGGGCACCGGCCGCCTGCGACCGGAGGCGTCGGGCTCTCCCAGTTCCATGCGCACGCAGCGGGCTGCGGTCAGCCAGCCCTTGCCGTCAGAAAGGAACTCGACCGGCGCGGTTAGCATCTGAAAGTCAATCCCTTCCTGCCGCGCGTGGTGGACTTCCTCCGCGCGCGCGGGCATCTCGGCATCGCTGCGGCGGTAGATGACGTAGGCCTTGCTTGCTCCCAGGCGCAGGGCCGAGCGGATAGCATCGAGCGCAGTGTTGCCGCCGCCGATCACAGCCACGCTTTTTCCGTGCAGATCAAGCATTGGTTCGTCGTACACCGGGAACTTGTACGCCTTCATCAAGTTGATGCGAGTGAGGAATTCGTTGGCCGAATACACGCCGTTCAGATGCTCGCCGGGAATATTCATGAACTGCGGCAGGCCGGCCCCGGTGCCGATGTAAACCGCGTCGAAGCCTTCTTCCTCCATCAGTTCGTCAATCGTGACGGTCCGGCCCACCACCACGTCGGTCTCGAACTCGACGCCCATTTCGCGCATGTAGTCGAGTTGCTCACGGATGATCTGCTTGGGCAGCCGGAACTCAGGAATGCCGTAGACAAGCACCCCGCCGAGTTCGTGCAAAGCTTCAAACACCCGCACTTTGTGGCCCTTCTGGATCAGATCTCCGGCAACCGTCAGGCCCGAAGGCCCGCTGCCCACGACCGCAACTTTCTTTCCCGTCGGCGGCACCTTGGGGACCACGTGCGTTCCCATGCGCTTTTCATAATCGGCGACGAAGCGTTCCAGATAGCCAATCCCGAGGGGCTTCACTTTCTTCGACAACAGACACTTGCCCTCGCAGTGATCTTCCTGGGGGCAGACGCGCCCGGTGATGGCCGGCAGCACGTTGTCTTCGCGAATCTTGGCCGCAGCCTCCAGGAACTTCCCTTCCACGATCAGTTCGACAAACTCTTTCACCTTCACTCCCACCGGGCAGTTATCCGTGCAGGTCGGCTTGGCGCATTCCAAGCAGCGTTGGGCTTCCTGCTGCGCCAGCTCCGCGCTGTAGCCGAGGTTCACTTCTTCGAAGTTGTGGGCGCGTTCTTCCGCGGGCTGTTCGGGCATGGCTTGGCGGGGAACTTTGATGCGCTCCTTGATTGGCACCGGGTTCAGCGACTTCTTCACCGTCGGACTCATCGTTGTTCTCCCTGGGTTGAGGAGGAAGTTGCCATGCAGGCGTGTTCGGCTTCCTGCTTGTGTTTGAACTCCTCCATGGACTGCTGCTCGGCGGTCCGGTACATGGAGTTGCGCTGCACCAGCACCTCGAAATTCACGCGGTGCCCGTCGAATTCGGGGCCATCCACGCAGGCAAACTCGCTCTTGCCGTCAATCATCACCCGGCAGCCGCCGCACATGCCGGTGCCGTCAATCATGATCGGGTTGAGGCTCACCACGGTGTGGATGTGCTCGTTGCGGGTCAGATCGGCGACGGCCTTCATCATCACGATCGGGCCCACGGCCACGACCAGATCTATGCGCGTGCCATTCTGAATAAGCTGGCGGAGCTTGTCGGTGACAAAGCCCTTGTCGGCGTAGCTGCCGTCATCGGTGGTGATCATGACGGCGTCGCTCACGTCGCGCATTTCCCGCTCGAGGATTACCAACTCCTTGTTGCGCGCGCCGACGATCGAGATGACGCGGTTCCCAGCCCGCTTGAGCGCTGCGGCTGTGGGATAGGCCATCGCCGTGCCGACGCCACCGCCGACAACCACGACCGTGCCGTAGTTGGCGATTTCGGAAGGCTTGCCCAGCGGCCCAACAACGTCGAGAATCTGGTCGCCGGTGTTCAGCGTATTCAGCAGGTTGGTCGTCTTTCCCGCCGCCTGCACGACGATGCTAATCGTGCCGCGCTCGGGATCGGAGTTCTCGATGGTGACCGGGATGCGCTCGCCTTCCTCATAGATCCGCAGGATGACGAACTGGCCGGGCTTCTGTTTCCGTGCAATGCGGGGAGCTTCAATGACGAACCGTTTGATGCCGGGGGCTAGAAATTGGGCGTTTATGATTTTGAACACAGGCGCTCCGCGGGACAGAATTGACGAAGGTCCCAACAAAATCATTGTGTCTGGAGGGTCGGCGTGGAGGCTGTGATCAGGATCACATGGCGATGTGCGGAGGCATTCCTACGGGAAATGCCTGGTCCTGGCAGGGTTTGCACCTGCCTATGCTCTTCGGACGAGGTGCCGATATGGTTTTCATGCCATGTTCCGAACCGGAGAATACGCCTCAGGCAACTAGGGTAAGAATAGGCAAAGACGGGGGCCTTTCCATCCCGGCGACTTTCCGCAAGGCGCTCGGCCTCAAAGGTGGCGATGAGGTCATCTTGCATTGGAAAGACGACGAACTGCGAATTACACCGATGAAACGGCGCATGGAATGGACGCAACGGCGCAGAGAAGCCAAGTGCAAGTAGACTTTCCTTCGACTATTCCCCTTCCGGCTTGAAAATCACTCCCCGGCTGGTCCTGCTGTTCATGACCACGCACATCGGCTTGGCGAATTGCAAATGGCGGACGCAGCCCTGCTCTGCGACCGCAGGCTGCGCGGCCAGCCATTCCCAAGCCACCGAACCCTCGCCCGCATCTGGGTTCACGGTGAGATATCCGATTTGAAATGCCGTCAGGTTCTGGAAGAAGTGACTCCCTTGCGATGGGGTCACGCGAAAATCACGGAAGCCGGCTTCGACAATGGCGCGGGCGCCGGAGATTTCGTCCCACTCGACGGGAATGCCTAGCCAGGAATCGTTCGAGCCCCAGCGGCCGACGCCGATCAGCAGATACGGACGGTTCTCCTCACTCAGCACAGCGTTGAAGTGCGCCACCGACCGTGCCACTTCCTGGCTGCGGCTGCGCTCGAAGCGGTGCGAATCCACTACGACGATGTCATACAGATTTTCGATCCGTCCGTTGCCGAGCACCTTCGTGCTCTCGCAGACGAGCTGCGCAGCATCCACCTCGCCGATTTCGAGGTCCTGGTGATCGCGCGCCAGAGTCAGAGGGCGAATCTGCAGAAAACCGAATTCGGCAGCCCCTTCGCCGCGTGGCAGGCGCACCGCGAACTCGATTTCCACGGGATTGCCCAACGCGTCTTCGCCGGCTCGTACCAGCACTTCCAGAATTGTAGCCAGCGGAAAGATGCCGTGTTTGAGCATCGGAGCAAACGTCACCACGCGGGATCCGGGCCGGCTGAGGCCGTCGTAAACCGCGTGATTGTCGGCGGAATAGGTTGACGCCACGGGCTGAAGCGTGCCGTCCGCTTCGGCAATGTCGAGACCGAAGCGGGCTTCGCGCAAATGGCCGGCGCCTCCGCCGTGGGGCACGCCATCGAGTTCAAGCGCGCAGAACTCGGTCTGGGTGTTGGCGAGAATATCTTCCACCAAGGAAAACTGAATCAGGTTCCGCGGATAGCGTGGACAGAACATCAGGCACTTTCCGCCATCTACGACGGTGCGGCCCAGGCCCAGCGCCACTGCCGCAATGCCATCGGCAAACGTCATGGGCGGCACGGGATAGAAATTGTGCGAACGCACCACGCCGGAAAAGTCCGGATAAAACCGCTGTCCGTGCGCGGTGCCCACCACCTGCTGCAGGATCACCGCCATCTTTTCTTCTTCCAGGCGATAGGGCGTGGCGCGCACATAGGCCTTGGCGTGCTGGCTGAAAGTGGAGGCGTAAACGCGCTTGATCGCCTCGGAGAGTTCATCCAGGCGAGTTTGCAGCAGGGCTTGCTGGTTGCCCAGCATGAAGGTTTCATAGACGCCAGTGAAGGGCTGGTATTGGGAGTCCTCGAGCAGGCTGGAGGAGCGCACCGCGAGCGGGTAATTCACCTCCGACAGAAATGCCTTCAGGTCTTCCTGCAGTGCAATGGGCAGCGGGGCATCGAGAAAGCGCTGCTGGATTTCGGCGTCCTCGTCGCAATGTAGGGCGAAGTCGCCCAGATTATTTTCGGCGAGAAACTGGTCGAACATGTCGGTGGCCAGCACGACCGCGGGGGGAACCGCAATGCGCACGCCGGGAAAGCGGCGTGAGATACGGCGCGTGCGCAACAGATGGCGCACGAACGCCAGACCGCGAGCTTTGCCCCCTAGCGAACCGGAGCCGATTCTGAGAAAACTGGACTCGGAGGGCTTGAAAGTGTCGGGCTTGAAGTCGCCGATCAGGACTTCGTTCTGCTCGCGGCGGTAACCGTTGATGGACTCGATCAGGTCACGGCGCAGGTGCTCGGCGTCGTCGAAATCGGACACCTTGCGCGGCCTGAGCTTGGCGGCCAGCGCGAACTCGGTGCGCGCCATCAGCCAGTGCGAGAAGTGGTTGCTCTGCGCGTGGTACATCAGGCTTTCGGGCGCAATGGTCTGCAACTGTTCTTCGAGTTCGTTCAGGTCTTTGGCGCGTCCCACTTCGCGCTGGTCCGGCATGCGGAAGACGAAGTCCCCAAACCCGAAGTGGTCGGTCAGGATGCGGCGCAGATCTTTGAGCAGCGTAGGCGAGCGCTTACGCAGGAAAGAGTATCCCTCGGCATGCGCCCGCGGACGAAACTCCGTGCGGCTGGTTTGCAGAACCACCGGGACGTCGGGCACCAGGCTCTTGACCATGCGCGCCAGTTCAAATCCGGCCTCAGGACTGAGCTTGCCTTCCCAGGGAAATTCGACGTCCGACACAAGCCCGAAAATGTAGTCGCGATATTGCTCCACCAGTTCTGCCGCGTCCTCGAAATTCGAACTCAGCAGAATCTTCGGGCGCGCCTGCATGCGCACCAGTTTGTGCGCCACGTTAATGCCTTCCTGAATCACGCGCCGCGACTGCTTGATCAGCTCGGTGTAAATCACCGGCAGAAACGACGAGTAGTAACGGATGTTGTCTTCCACCACCAGCAGCACAGGCACGCCCATCGCGCGTGTGTCGTGCAGCACGTTGCGCTTGTCTTCGACGTACTTGACGATCGCGATCAGGATGCGGGCATTGCCTTGCCACAAGAAAATGCGTTCGATGTCGGTGACGGGATTGTGCGCAACGAAGTCCTTGATTTCGCGGTAGTCGTAGGCCAGCACGACCACGGGAACATCCAGCCCGGCGCGGCGGACTTCGCGGGCGAGCTGCGCGGCATCCATGTCGCCGACGGCGAGATTGGCCACAATCAGATTGAACTGCCGGTTCGACCGCGCCAGATCGAGCGCCTCGGCGCAGCTCGAAACGTGGGTAATCCCGGGAATCTGCTGCAAGTTCAGTTCAAGCGATTCATCAATGAGCAGCTCGTTGAGGCGCCCGTCTTCGCGCAGGATGAACGAGTCGTAGAGGCTCGAAACCAGAAGGATATTCTGGACCTTGAAGGGCATCAGGTTTTCGAAGCCTTCAAAGCGCTCTTCAGCGTCGAGGATGGGCTCGGTAATGGGGCGGACGGCCATAGCCGGGATGTTTAACAGCTAATCATACTCGTGAGGCATAGCTTGATACTCATGTGGGGACAGCCGGGTGCCCCACCGTTGTCGCGTTCTTTGCGACAGAGCCTGCGCTGAGCGAAGCCGAAGGGGTGGGGGTGTTGACTCTTTCTCGAATCGTCACTGAAAGTCAAAATCCCCGCCCTGTCCCTGCAAAAACCGCAGGGACAAGGACGGGGCACCCAATCAGTCCAGACGCGGGCAAGGGCGCCCGCGCCACACGAGCAATTACACCAGCCCCTGATCCAGCATCGCGTTGGCCACCTTGAGGAAGCCGCCGATGTTGGCGCCGTTTACCAGGTTGCCGGGCGTGCCGTATTTCTCGGCCGTTTCGTAGCAGTTCTGGTGGATGGCGATCATGATCTTGTGCAGACGGTCGTCTACTTCCTGGCGGGTCCAGCTCAGACGGGCGCTGTTTTGCGCCATCTCCAAGCCAGACGTGGCCACGCCGCCGGCATTGGCGGCCTTGGCCGGTCCGTACAGGATCTTGGCATCGAGGAACATCTTGGTCGCATCGAGCGTGCTGGGCATGTTCGCGCCCTCGGCAACCAGTTTGACGCCGTTCTTGATGAGGTTCGCCGCGTCCTTCGCGGTGATCTCGTTCTGCGTGGCGCTGGGGAAGGCGCAATCGGCCTTCACGTTCCACAGCGGATTGTGCTCCAGCTTGATGTCCGTGGGCATGAAGATCGCTTTCTTGTAGTGATCTGCATAGTCACGGATGCGTCCACGCTTCACGTTCTTCAGTTCGATAATGAAGGCCAGCTTCTCGCGGTTGATGCCTTCCGGATCGTAGATCACGCCGTTCGAATCGGACACCGTGAGGGGCTTGGCGCCGAAATCAAGCAGCTTCTCGATTGTGTATTGCGAGACGTTGCCGCTGCCCGAAACCAGGCAGAGCTTGCCTTCGAGCGAGTCTTTCTTCGATTTGAGCATTTCATTGGCGAAGTACACGCAGCCGTAGCCGGTCGCTTCCGGACGAATCAGCGAGCCGCCCCAGGCCAGGCCTTTGCCGGTCAGGACGCCCGTGAATTCGTTACGCAGCCGTTTGTACTGGCCAAACAGGAAACCGATTTCCCGTCCGCCCACGCCGATGTCGCCGGCGGGGACGTCGGTATCCGGTCCAATGTGCCGCTGCAGTTCGGTCATGAAGCTCTGGCAGAAGCGCATCACTTCGTTGTCGCTCTTGCCCTTGGGATCGAAATCCGATCCCCCCTTGCCGCCACCCATGGGAAGCGTGGTCAGCGAGTTCTTGAACACCTGCTCGAACGCCAGGAACTTCAGGATGCCGAGGTTCACCGACGGATGGAAGCGCAGTCCGCCCTTGTAGGGACCGATGGCGCTGTTCATCTCGATGCGGAAACCGCGGTTGACCTGGATGTTGCCCAGATCATCAAACCAGGGAACGCGGAACATGAGGACGCGCTCGGGCTCGACAATTCTTTCGAGCAAACGCGCCGACTGATACTCGGGGTGCTTTGCGAGGACCAACCTGAGAGAGTCGAACACTTCAGCCACCGCCTGATGGAACTCGGGCTCGGCGGGGTTCTTCGCTTTCACACTGATCATCACGGATTCAATGTAGTCTCCAGGAGCCTTGACTCCCGGAGGTGTCATCACAGACGTCATAATTTTCCTACCTCCGTAGGTGCAACATGAACATTAGGTACAACTTGAACATAATGCCGCTCTTTATTCTCCGCTTCCATAGGGAAGTCGCAGTGATATATCTCACCACCGGGGGTGATTGGGGTCACGGGGTATTATCTGGCTTGGAATCAGGGAGATGCAGGGAATGCCAAAATGGGCGGTTAGTGATTGCAAGGGTACCTCCTCTGGCCATCCCGCTTGCCTTGTCATTCTGAGCGCGCAGAACCCGTGCAGTCTCCCTGGCGTCAGGCAGACAGTATTCTCGGTCGCAACGCTCAGCCTGACACTCTTACGTCTTGTGCAATCAACGATTGCAATGATATCATTGCAATCATGCCCAGCATTACCATCCGCAATCTTGAGGAGTCCACCAAGCGAAAGCTCAAGGTGCGCGCCGCCGTGCACGGCCACTCCATGGAGCAGGAGGCGCGCGAAATCCTGAGGAGTGCGCTGCGGCAGAAACCACAGCAGAAACCGAAGACGGGAGCCGATCTTGCCGAGGCAATTCGGCGGCGCTTCGCACCCTTTGGCGGAGTAGAACTGGAGCCGTTGCCACGGACACCGATTCGAGATCCCGGTATCAGGTGAGAGCCTGATGATTGTTCTCGACACAAATGTGGTTTCCGAACTGATGAAGGCCTCCCGTTCCGAGGCCGTTCTGGCCTGGTTGTCCACTCAGCAGGAGGTGGACGATTTATTTGTCACGGCCATTACCCTGGCCGAGGTTCTTTATGGAATTGAGCTTCTACCAAAAGGTAAGCGGCGGGATGGTCTGGAGCGCCAAGCCGACGCGATGTTCACGCAGGATTTCGCCGGACGAATCCTGTCATTCGACGATCCAGCGGCAAGGATCTTCCCGCTGCTGGCAGCGGGCCGACGCAAACTCGGACGGCCCATCGAGTTCTTCGATGCCCAGATTGCGGCCATCACTCGGGCCCACTCCGCGACGCTCGCCACGCGGAATACGGATGATTTCGAAGGCTGCGGCGTGCGGCTGATCAATCCCTGGAAGGAGTAACGGCGCGCTGCCCATCTGTCATCCTGAGCGAAGCGAAGCACCCATGCAGCCTCCCGGTGCCAGGCAAAATGCATAGGTGTGACATTTCAACAGGTTGTCCATTCGATGAAAACCGGAGAAGCTGATTGCGTCGAAGTCCTTCGAGCGAAGAGCGCCGCTCAGGATGACAAGGTTGCTGTTGCATTGGCATAAAGACGATTGATCCGCGGCTGGATGATCCAGACCCCGACGGGAAAAATCCAGAGGGCACAGAGGTACCCCAGATAGTCCCCTAACGACACCGACCGCTGTTTTTCTGCCAGGGCCAAACTCTTCGAAACGAAGTAAAGATCGTAGAGCAAGCAAAACATAGCGAAGAAGTGCAGCGGGAAAATAGCAAGGAGCAGCAAGGGCTTGAAGCTCAAACTCTGAAAATACGCCATGAAAAGCGGCATATAGAGCGGCGGATAGACGATCGCGAAGCCAAAGAATGAGAGCTTGGGTCGAAGGCGCATCGCAACCAGTGAATTGAGAAACGCCCCCAGACACCAAAGCCAGAGGGCAAGGCAAACTGCCAGCAATTCCGTCAAAACGCAAATTGGCAGGAGCGTTCCGAAAACCTTGTCTGGGCTTTGCATCATCGATTGCAGCACGACGGCATTGCCGAGGAAGAAGAGGCCGAAGAGCAGAAGAAATACCTGCCAGTGGTGGGCGCGGATGAAGAAGTTCTGAATAGCGCGCATACGTTCAGCAGATTCTCGGCAACTGTTCCCCGCTCAGCATATCCACCACACGATTGCCGCCGATGTGGCTTTGCAGGACTACCGTGCGGCCGGGGGTCTGTTCGACTCTGCCAACGCGGACCGATCCCTGCGCCACCGGAATTTTCTTCAACACTTCAAGTGTCGCTTCAACTTGTGCGCCGGGAACAAAGACGGCAAACCGTCCTTCATTCGCCACATAAAGCGGGTCAAGGCCCAGGATTTCGCAGGCGCCCTGCACCACTTCTTCCACGGGAATGAGCGCCTCTTCGAGTTTGATGCACACGTTGCGGTCGGACGCGATCTCGTTCAACGTAGTTGCCAGGCCGCCGCGGGTCAGGTCGCGCAGGCAGTGGATTTCGATTCCCGCATTAAGCAGTGCTTCGACCGCAGGCCAGACCGACGCCGTATCGCTCAGAATGGGCGATTCAAATTCCAAGCCTTCCCGCACGGAGAGAATCGCAATTCCGTGGCGGCCCAGATCGCCGCTGACGATGACCGCGTCGCCCACCTGAACCGAAGCCGGACCGATCGTCCCCTTAACGTTGCCTTCAATGACCCCAATGCCAGAGGTGTTCACAAAGATGCCGTCGCCTTTGCCCTTATCCACGACTTTCGTGTCGCCAGTTACGAGTTGCACCCCGGCCTTGGCCGCGGCCTCCTGCATGGACTTGACCACGGTGCGCAGCGTCTCCATCTCAAGACCTTCCTCGAGAATGAATCCCGCACTCAGGTAGAGCGGCCGCGCGCCGCACATGGCCAGATCGTTGACCGTGCCGAAAACCGCGAGGTTGCCGATCGTGCCGCCGGGAAAAATCAGCGGGCGCACTACAAACGAATCCGTAGTGAAGGCAAGCCGCGATCCATTCACCGCCAGCACGGCGCCGTCGTGGCGCTGCTCCAGCATGGAGTTGGAAAATGCGGGCAGGAATATCTTCTCGATCAACTGATGAGTGAGTCGTCCGCCGCCGCCGTGCGCCAGGACGATGCGATCGTCAGCGACTCGCGGGACTGGGCAGCTCAACGTGAACGTCGTGGGTTTGCCGTCTGCCATAGTGGTAATAGGCCGCGCATGCGCCTTCCGACGATACCATGGGCGCGCCCAGCGGATTTTCCGGCGTGCACTTGACTGCGAACGCCGGGCAATCGTGCGGCTTCTTGATGCCTTGCAGAATCAGACCGCTGATGCACTCGGGCGACTCGTGCGCCGGCTCGCCCGAAAAGGGGAAGCGGCGGTTGGCGTCATATCTCTGAAAACGCCCGCGCAATTGAAAACCGCTGGCCGGGATCTCGCCCAGGCCGCGCCATTGCCGCGGTGTGATTTCAAATACTTCGGCGATGCGTTCCTGCGCCGGACGGTTCCCTTCCCGCCGCACCGCGCGGCTGTACTGGTTTTCCACTTCATGCCGGCCTTCTTCCAACTGGCTCGCCGTCAGGAGAATGCCTTCCAGAATATCGAGCGGCTCGAAACCGGTGACAACGATTGGAACCTTGTAGCGCGCCGCGATCGGCACATATTCTTCGAAGCCCATGATGGTGCAGACGTGGCCCGCGGCCAGGAATCCCTGCACCACGCAGTTCGACGACGACAGCAGCGCCTCCATGGCCGGAGGCACCAGCACGTGCGAAACCAGCAGCGAAAAGTTTTCGACATGGTCGTGATCGGCCTGCCAGGCAGCCATGGCGTTGGTGGGAGCCGTGGTTTCAAAGCCCACGGCGAAGAACACGACCTGGCGCCCAGGATTCGTCTTGGCAAGTTTCAGCGCGTCGAGCGGCGAGTAAACGATGCGCACATCGGCGCCTTCTGCCTTCACGTCAAACAGGCTCTTCGAAGAACCGGGCACGCGCAGCATGTCGCCGAAGGAGCAGAAAATCACTTCCGGGCGCTGCGCGATAGCCACCGCCTTGTCAATCAACTCGATCGGGGTCACGCAGACCGGACAGCCGGGGCCATGCACCAGGGTGATGTCGCGGGGCAGCAGGTCTTCGAGGCCGCTCTTGACTATGGTGTGGGTCTGCCCGCCGCAGATTTCCATGATCGTCCAGGGACGGGTTACTTTCTTCCAGATAGCCTGCGCGAGTTGTTCCGCCGCCTTCGGGTCGCGGTATTCATTGAGGAATTTCACCGAGTTCCTCTTTCAGACCGCCGATTTCTTCGAGATACTGGAAGACGCGCTGGGCCTCGGCTTCGTCAATCACGCTGATGGCGAAGCCGACGTGGACGAGAACATATTTCCCGACTTCGGCCTCGGGAGTGTATGCCAGGTTGATGTCTTTGCGGATGCCGCCGAAGTCCACCTTGGCACGGCGGAAGGCGATGTCGCCCCCGTCAATGATTTCGACTACCCGGCCTGGAACTGCCAGACACATGGTTAACCTCCAGAAGCCAACACCGCCTGACCTAGTGCGATGCCGCCGTCGTTGGGCGGTACACGCTGATGGGTGTACACCACAAAGCCACGCGATTCCAGCAGCGCCGCGGCCCGCTCCGTCAGGTAGCGGTTCTGAAAAACGCCCCCGCTGAGCACGACCTGCTTCAGTCCCGCGCTTGCGGCAACCTCCAGGATCCAGCCGGTCAGCGCGTTATGGAACCGCGCCGCGATCACGGGCACGGAAACCCCGGCACCCCTGTCCGCCATTACTGCCAGAATCAACGGAGCCCAGTCCCCGCCCGGTAAAGGATACGCCTCTTCGCTCGTTAAAGGGGTGCGCACTGGCCCAATTTCATTTTCGAGGAGCATGGCGGCCTGGCCCTCGAAACGGTTCTGCTGGGCAACGCCGGTAATGCTGGCCACGGCATCGAACAGCCGGCCGACGCTGGTCGTGGGCACCACGTTGATGCCCCGCTCCAGCATGGGGCGGACGCGCACGTCCACCGCCTCGGGACCAAAGACCTGGAAGATCAGGCTGGCGGCCGAGCGCCAGCCTTCCCGCACCGCGGTATCGCCGCCGGGGAGCGCGAAGGAACGCAGATGGGCAATGCGTTCGAACTGATTCCCCACTGCGCGGCGATTTTCCGCACGAAAGAACTCGCCGCCCCAAATGGCGCCGTCAAGTCCGTATCCGGTGCCGTCCCACGAGACACCGAGGTACTCGCCTTGCACCTCATTCTCCGCCGCGCAGGCGGCGACGTGCGCCTGATGATGCTGCACGCGAACCAGCGGCAGCCCGGTTCTTTCCGCCCATTGCGTCGAGGCGTAGTCGGGATGCAGATCGCAGGCAATCATCTCCGGCTCGAAGCTGTAGAGGCGGCAGAGATCGGAGATGGCCTTCTCGAAAGCGCCACGGGCCTCGAGCGCATCCAGATCGCCGATGTGCTGGCTGAGAAACACGTCGTGACCGACGGCGATCGCGACCGTGTTCTTGAGATGTCCGCCAACGGCCAGCACTGGCGGCAGGCTGTTGCGAACGCGAACTCCGAGCGGCGCGTAACCGCGCGCACGGCGCAGGATGCCGGCGCGTCCGCGCGTGAGACGCACCACCGAGTCGTCACAGGCGCGCACGATGGGGCGGTTGTGCACGAGGAAGTGGTCGGCGATGTCTTGCAGGCGGGCGCGGGCCTCGTCATTGGCGATGGCGATGGGCTCGTCGCTCCGGTTGCCGCTGGTCGCGATTACGGGAAACCTGCACTCCTGCATGAGTAGGTGGTGCAGCGGCGAGTAGGGCAGCATCACGCCGAGATAGGGCGAGCAATGGGCAACATTCCAGGCAAGGTCCGTGCCGGGCATGGGCCGAAGAAGAACGATGGGCGCGGCCTGGGATTCGAGAAGCTGCTCTTCCGCGGGCGAAATCTCGCAGTACTCGCGGGCCACTTCCAGCGACGGCATCATCAGCGCGAACGGCTTTTCTTCGCGGTGCTTGCGCTCGCGCAGCCGCGCCACGGCCGGGGCCTGGCGGGCATCCACCAGAAGCTGGAATCCGCCAATGCCTTTGAGCGCGACGATCTCGCCCAGCCGCAATGCCTCAGCGGCGTCTTCGATCGTGCCGTCGAGCTTCGGTCCGCAGACCGGGCAGGCGTTGGGCTGGGCATGGAAGCGGCGGTCGCCGGGATTCTCGTATTCTTCGCGGCAGTCGGGGCACAGCACGAACTCGCGCATGGTGGTATTTGGGCGGTCGTACGGAATATCCACCACAATCGTGTACCGCGGCCCGCAATTCGTGCAGTTGGTGAAGGGATATTCGAAGCGCCGATTTTCAGGATCGAACAGTTCTTCGCGGCAGTCGGTGCAGGTGGCGAGATCGGGCAGGACATTGACCGTTTTTCCGGAGTCGCTGTCGCTGGCCAGAATCTCGAAGCGCGTCGAGCCCTGGGGTGCGAGCCACGCGGATTCGCGCACGGTCACGACCGAAGCTCTCGGACGCTCGCGCTCCAACCTTTGTTCGAAGCGGTTGAGTTCGTCGGGTGGGCCTTCGACTTCCACCACCAGGCCCGCGGAGGAATTCAGCACCCAGCCGGTCAGAGCCATTTCCGTAGCCAGGCGATAGACGAAGGGACGGAATCCGACTCCCTGCACAGCTCCGCGTAAAGTAACGCGCAGCCGTTGCGTCGCGGATTTTGCCGCAACCGTCATAACGCGGGTCGAGCGCAGCTACCTGATTCTAAGGCTAGTTCGGCCCGGGTGCCACGATCGTTTGCGTCAGACTGTGGTGCAGGCTCCGATACGTCTCTGCTGCGTCGCCCCGTCCGACGGCAGCGCGGAAACCACGATCAGGGTAACGTCGTCGGCAAGCTGAGAGGCGCAGAACTGTTTCACGTCGGCCAAAAGGCACGATTTCAATTCCGAGGCCGACTTGTCAGCGTATGTTCGCGCGCAGGCGACCAGGCGTTGTTCCCCGAACTCTTCCCCACCGGGCAAAGCCGCCTCGGTGATGCCGTCGGTAAATAGCAGCAGGCGGTCCCCCGGGCTGAGCTGCACGACCGAATCTTCGTATCTCCATGCGGGGAAAACGCCCAGCACAGCGCCGCCATTCACGAGTTCCGTCGCTTCGCCGCCTGCACGAATCAAAATTGGAAGCAGATGGCCGGCGTTCGTGTAAAGGAACTCATGACGCTCCGCGTCGAGCACGCCGTAGAACAGGGTCACGAATTTTCCCATGGCGATGTTGGCGCACAAAACCGAATTCACCCGGGTGCAGAGGGCGGAAGGAAGAGTCGCCTCGGAGGCGAAGGCCCGCAGGGTGGCTTGCACGTTGGCCATCAGCAACGCGGCCGAGACGCTTTTGCCCACAACGTCGGCGATGCAGATACCCAGCTTCGTCCTGCCCAGCTTGATTACGTCGTAATAGTCGCCGCCCACGACTCGCGCGGGCTCCCACGCGCCCGCAATCTCGAACCCGTCCACCTGGGGAATCTCCTTGGGGAGCAGGGACTGTTGAATCTCCAGCGCCTGCTGCAGCTCCTGGCCTTGTAATTCGCGCTCCGCAACTTCCAGATCCACTGCCTGTTGCAGTTCGCGGTTCTTTCTCTCCAACCGATCTTTGGTCGCGCGGTAAAGCTGGAAGCTCACCCCGAATATCACCGTAGCGATGAAGGGGAACTTCCAGCCCGACTCCTCAAACTGCCACAGGGTCTGACCCGGAAAATGCGCACCCGGATACTGGATAAGATTGACAAGGACGACGCCGGCCACGGCAACGGCCAGCAGAAACACCGAGTACACCGCCCAGAGATGCAGGGGACGCCTGCGGCTATAGAGAAAGCCCAGCCGGTCCTGCATGATGACAAGGAAATTGCAAAGGAACAGGGTGTAGACCAGCGTGGGGCCCAGCGGTGCCCGTCGGTCCGCAGCCCAGAGCGCAGCGTAGATCGCGACGGCTACCGCGATGTAGGACTGCTGCCGCCGAAGGAAACGGGAAATGCCCGCCGAGGTCACAGTTACTCCCATGGGTTCCGCCAAAGGCCGAGGGGCGCCCTCCGGCTACTCGCAATTCGACTTGCTTCGCCTCTCTGTTAACCGTGGCGGGTCAGCACCGGGCAGTGAGCATGCGCAATCACCTGGTGCGCGGTGGACCAAGGCAGGTGCGTGGAGCCTACTTCCGCCTTAGCGCGGGCGCCCAGCACAATCAGGTCTGATTCGCGATCGCCTGCGGTCTTAAGGATGCGTTCCCAGGCTGAGCCAAATTCCAGCACGCTCTCGGGCACGTATTGCAGAGCCGCACTCTTCGGAATCAGCGCCTGCAGCCGCTGGACACCTTCCTCTATCGGCCCGGGGCGGCTGCCCAGTTGCGTGTAGTCTTCGATCACGTGCATCAGCGTGAGCCGGCTGCGGAACTCCTCGGCCAGCGCCACGGCCGCCTGAACGATGCGAGCCGCGTCCTGGTCAAGATTGGTGGCGCACAGGATGTGCCGCAACTCCAGTTCGACCGGAGCCAGATCGCGGCCATGGGCTGGAAATGCCGGCAGCTTGTCCCGGCCGGACACCCTCGGACCAATGGTCAGAACCGGGCAGGGTGCGTGCCGCAGAATATCTTCGGCCACCGAGCCCAGCAGCAATTTTCCTAGGCCAGTACGGCCGTGTGTGCCCACCACGATCAGGTCAATGTTGTTCTCTTGCACGATGGCGGCCAGATTCTTCCACACCTGCCCGTGCCGGACATAGGTTTGGTGGGGGAATCCCTCGAATCGCGCCGTCATCTGGTCGAGCTTTTCTTTGGCTTCGGTGTGCGCGTCTTCGTAGATGGTGCCCATGCTCACGTAGTCCACGCCGCCGGTCATCATCACCAGGCCGGCGTCGGAAAGGACATGGACGGCGTGCAAGGTGCTGCCAAACCGCCGGCAGATGGCCGTGGCGTAGGGCAGCGCCGCTTCAGACGTCGCGGAGAAGTCGGTGGCGAAAAGCACGTTCTTGACCGACGATGCTGTGCGCTTCGCTTCTTCTGCGAGCGTGTCTTTTCTGTCTTCAACGAGTGCCATAGGACACCTCCCACAGTCAATATCAGGATCGGCCGTTTGCCTGATTTTCGATATGCCCGATATCACCGGATTCCGTGATTGGGGTCACAGAGATCGGCGAAGACTCGCCCTGTCAACGAGATGCGAGGGCGTCTTCTGCCCTACTGCGCGAAGCCGTCGGCCTGCGTAACCGCGCCGATGGCGACGGTGTGGTCAATATAGACCCGGCCGGCGTCGAGGGCCTTGCGGTCGAGGTCGAGCAGGATCGGATTCTTGACTTTCGCCTCCAGCACCTTCATGGCGGTCGCGGGTGACAAGCACTCGGTTTCTTCGAGCAGGGCGCCCATTATGACGACGTTGGCGACCTTGGCCGAGCCCAGATTGTCGGCGATTTCGGAGGCCGGAATGCAGACCACCTGCGCCTGCGGGATGGCAAGATCTTCGGGCAACTGTTCCCGTCCGTAGATGATGACGCCGCCGGGCTCGACCTGATGGGCGAACTTACGCAGCGAAATCTCGTTCATCGCGATCAGGATCTGGGGGCGCGACAAAAGCGGCGA
Source organism: Candidatus Sulfotelmatobacter sp. (assembly GCA_035266345.1). Classification (GTDB taxonomy): domain Bacteria; phylum Acidobacteriota; class Terriglobia; order Terriglobales; family Acidobacteriaceae; genus Sulfotelmatobacter. Next base: position 5,826 of record DATFNP010000031.1, on the reverse strand, counting down.
CCCGATCCGCTCTTTCGACAGGCACACGTGGCAGTGGGCGCTGCCGGATCGCATCTCAGGGCCATACGAGGGCAGCCAACTCACTTCCAGGCCTTCGCGCATGCCCATTTCGGCCAGAAGTTGGCCGAGCAGCAGCACGCCCTGCCCGCCGAAGCCTGCGATCTTGATGCCCAACTCGCGAAAATGATGATGACAGCGCGGCAGTGCGGCATCGCCCGAGGCGTTTTCTTCATTCCCGATCAACTCCGCCACCGTCTTGTGCGGCGGCACGTTGTTGTTGGGCATTTCCACTTTGCGGTCGCGGAAAACGTTCAGCGGAAAGTTGGGGATCATCTTCTCCGCGATCCAGTTCCGCGCCTCAACCGGATCCTTGCCCCAAATGGTGGGACACGGGGAAAGAATCTCTACGAAAGTAAAGCCGGCGCCGGCGCGCTGCAGTTCGAGCGCCTTGCGGACGGCGCGGCGTGCTTTCATGATGTTCTTGTTGTCGGAGAGCGCGACGCGTTCAATGTAAACCGGTGCCTCCAGCGAAGAGAGCATCTCCGCCATGTGCAGGGGGAAGCCCTCGTTCACCGGACGGCGGCCCCAGGGCGAAGTGGTGCTTCGCTGGCCGACCAGCGTGGTGGGCGCCATCTGCCCCCCGGTCATGCCGTAGATCGCGTTGTTGACGAAGAAAACGCTGATCTTTTCCCCGCGATTGGCGGCGTGCACGATTTCAGCCGTGCCGATGGCGGCAAGGTCGCCGTCTCCCTGATAGGCAATGACCATCTTCTCCGGACACGCCCGCTTCAGACCGGTGGCTGCGGCCGGAGCTCGTCCATGCGCCACCTGCACATTGCCTACGTCGAAATAGTAGTAGGCGAACACCGAGCAGCCCACCGGGCTCACCAGAATCGTCTGGTCCTGGACTCCCAAGTCTTCCAGGGCCTCGGCAATCAGCTTGTGGACCACGCCGTGGCCGCAGCCGGGACAGTAGTGCGTCTGGTGCTTCAGATCGCTCTTTCGTTCGTATTCCGGATAGAACACTGCCGACTTGGCATGGACCACCTCGTACTTGTCGGTCGTTACCTTTGGCTCCTCAACCTTGGGTTCCTCCGGGGTTTCGACAATCTGGATCACGTCGTTCGCTGCCATGGATTGGCTCCTGTGTTCAGCCTGCTCACACTGATGCAGGTACTAATTCCTCGATCCTCTTCCCTTCAATCTTGGCCAGCAGTTCTTCCACCGTCGGCACGTTGCCGCCAACGCGGCCATAAAATTCGACGGGCCGCTTGCCCTCGAGGGTCAGGCGCACGTCCTCGACCATCTGGCCGTTGCTCAGTTCGACCACCAGAACCTTCTGCGCCCGCAGCACCGTCTCCCGCAACTGGTGCGCCGGGAACGGCCACAGCGTGATGGGACGGAACAGTCCGGCCTTGATGCCCTGCTTGCGCGCTTCATCCACCGCCGAGCGCAGCACGCGCGAGACGATGCCGTAGCCCACCACGATCAACTCGGCGTCCTCCGTGCGGTACTCTTCGCAGCGCGTTTCGGTTTCCTGGGCGCGGATGTACTTGGCTTCCATGCGCCGCTGGTGCTCTTCCAGTTCGTCTGGCTCCAGAAAAATGGAGCTGATCATATTCTTGCGCGTCTCGGCCGTGCCCTGCACCGCCCAGGGCTTCGCCGGGGCGAGGATCTCGCGGTACTCCAGGTCCAGCGGCTCCATCATCTGGCCGACAAATCCGTCGGTCAGCACGATGGCCGGGTTGCGGTACTTGTCGGACAGTTCGAAGGCCAGAATGGTCAGGTCCGCCATTTCCTGCACGGAGGCGGGAGCGACCACCAAGTTGCGATAGTTCCCGTGCCCTCCGCCTTTGACCATGGCAAAGTAGTCGCTCTGCTCCGGGGCGATATTGCCCAGACCGGGCCCCCCGCGCATGACGTCCACAATGACGCACGGGAGTTCTGCGCCGGCGAGATAGGAGATGCCTTCCTGCATGAGGCTGAGACCCGGACCGGAAGACGCGGTCATGACCCGCACTCCCGCCGAAGCCGCGCCGTACACCATGTTGATGGACGCAGTCTCGCTCTCGGCTTGGATGAAGGTGCCGCCGACCTCAGGCAGATAGAGCGCCGCCGCTTCCGCCACCTCACTGGCCGGCGTTATGGGGTAACCGTAATATGCGCGGCATCCGGCCAGCACTGCGCCCTTGATGACCGCGACGTTGCCTTTACAGAGCTGGCGCATGTTCGCCTCCCACTTGCACCCGTCCTTGCGTTGGGGGCACGACCGCCTTGGGCGGCGGAGCCAGCCGGTAAACCACAATCGCGCCCGGCTCCGGACAGCAGTAAAAGCAGATACCGCATCCGGTGCAATCGTGACCGGTATAGCGCGCCGGATGCACACCGTAGGAACTCAGTTCAGGGGCAAGCTCCAGGCATTTGGGCGGGCAGGACTCCACGCACAGCCCGCACCCTTTGCACTCCTCGACATCAATCGTGACGTTGCCGCGTGCTGCTTTGGATGGAGCTGGTTTGGATAAAGATGAGCTAGACATATTCGGCTGACCTCTGTGCCGCTGTTTGTTTGACCTTGGAAGATTGCAGCCACTTCGTCTTCTCACAATATTCGTACAACTCCGCGCGGAACTTGGGGTGCGCGATTTCGATCAGCGCCTTGGCCCGCTCGCGAATGGACTTGCCATGCAGGTAGGCCACCCCGTATTCGGTCACGATGTAGCGGACCAGGCCGCGGGAAGTGACCACGCCCGCCGCCGGATCCAGCATGGGGACAATGCGGGAAATGGTTTCTTGTTTGGCCGTGGAGGAGATGGCAATGATCGGCTTGCCGTGTTTCGAACGCGAGGCTCCGCGCAGGAAGTCCACCTGCCCGCCAATGCCGCTGTAAAACTGTTGGCCGATCGAGTCCGAACAAACCTGCCCGGTCAAATCAACCTGCAACGCGGAGTTGATCGCGACCATGTTGTCATTGCGCGCGATCAGGGCTGGGTCGTTGGTGTAGGCCGTGGGATGAAACTCGAAGATGGGATTGTTGTCCACGAAGTCGAACAGGTGCTTGGTGCCCAGGGCGAATCCCAGAATGATCTTGCGGGGCTTGAAGTTCTTGCGCGCTCCGGTGATCACCCCGGCCTCGATGAGCGGGATCGCGCCATCGGACACCAGTTCGCTGTGCACGCCCAGATCCTTGCGATCCATGAGCAGAGGCAGCACTGCGTCCGGGATGCCGCCGATGCCCGTCTGCAGGACGGCGCCGTCGTCAATCAGTCCGGCTACGTTGCGTGCGATGGCCACCTGCAGGTCGGTCACAATCGGCTTCTTCATCGCGCACAAAGGCCGCGAAGACTCGACGAAGGCGTCAATGTCGCCCACATAAATGAAGCTGTCGCCGTAGGTGCGCGGCATGTTGTCGTTGATCTGGGCCACGACATGCTCGGCGCACCTGGCGGCGGTGAGGGTGGTGTCCACGCCCACGCCGAAACTGCAGTAACCGTGGGAGTCAGGCGGGGAAACCTCGATCAGGGCCACGTCAATCGGCATGGACCCGCTCTCAAACAGCTCTTCAATTTCGCTCAGGTAGATGGGGGTGTAATCGGCGCGGCCATTGTTGATGGCGTCGCGCACATTCGCCCCGATGAACATGGCATTGTGCCGGAAGTGGCCCGCCATCTCCGGGGCCACATAGGGGGCGCAACCCATGGTCATCATGTGGACGATTTCCACATCGTAAAGCTCGGGTGCGCGCCGCATGAGGGCTTCGACCAACGTTTCCGGCTCGGCGCAGCCGGGCTGAATGTAGACGCGCATCCCCGATCGCACGCACTGCAGCGCGTCGTCAGCTCTCTTCAACCGCTTCTTGTATTCCATTTCCCATGACATGGACATCCGTCCGCTCCCCTAGTGCGCCCGCAGCGCGGCGGTTTCGCCCGCCGTCCGGCTCACTTCTTCTTCGTACCCCACAGCGGCATAATAAATCGCCCGGTCGAAAAACATTTCCAGCATTTGCAGGAGTTCCAGTTCGCCCATGATTTCCACCGCACGGTCCATCACGGCTTCGCTCTTGAGGAACTCCCACAGGTTTTCCTTGGTCAGTACGATGGCCTGGATCACCTCGCTGAGCGGCACTCCCTGGTGAGCCCGCCGCCCTCCGATCTCGCGGTAGCGATGCTCGATGTCCAGTTCGTTCTTGCCCAGCAGCCACTCCCCCAGGTGGCGATAAATTTCGTACACCCGCTCCCTCAATTCGTGGGTGGGAAGACTGCGAAAGTGCGCAACCTGAGAACTGGTCTGTACCTTTTCCTCGAGCCCCCCGGCGAGCGCATCGGCGTGGGATTCAATCAGACGCACCAGCCTGTAAGAGAACATCATAATCACCCCCTCGTCTTACTCGTAGACCCAGTTCGTGAGGCCTGCTTACACCCCAATTTTAAGGGCCGCATCCTGGCTGCTCCAGCCCTCGACCGGTATTTTGCCGGTCTCGATGCTGGGTTCCAGAGTCTGCGGAACGGTGATGGCGCGCGAAATCATGCACAGCGACTTGGCCCGGCGCAGCAGCGCCAGCCCGGCTTCCCGCTGTTCTTCGGAGGCAACCGTCAGTCTGGGACGCACCAGAATTTCGCTGAAATTACATCCCGCGCCCCGGCTGCGGCGGACGCAGCCCTCGATCTCGACCTCCAGATCCGTGTATTCAAACTTGGCGAGGCGGGCCACCTCGTGGAAAGTGGTGGTGAAGCAGCCGGCCAAAGCGCACAGCAGCAGTTGCTCCGGCGTCCAGCGACCCTCCAGGCCTCCCAGTTCCGCCGCCTCGGAGAAGTGAATGGTGTTCGGAGAGGACTCGCATTTGGCCAGTCCGGTGCGGCCTGAGGTCCACCAGGCCGATACGCGATAGGTATATTCTGCAGCCATATTCTGACTCCCGGCGCTTCTACAGGCGCCTGTCGGTTTTCAAGAGTTGAGCGAGAAGATCACCGTGATGGTGGTCTCCACCTCGACCGGTTGCCCGTTCAAAAGGTACGGTTTGTAACGCCACTGCCGGACCGCGGTGATCGCCGACGGCACCAGCATGGGGTGGCCGCTGACCAACTGCAGGTTCTTGATCTCGCCGTTGGTATCAATAACCGCGCTCAGGATGACCTCACCCTGCACTCGCGCCGCCCTGGCCAGAGGCGGATAAGTGGGTTCGACCCTCTGAATCAGCAACCCTTTGGTCACACCTTGCGAGATGCGCACCCGTTGCGGCGTCACGGGAACAAATTTCGGGACGCTGGCCAGGCTGGAAGTTGCGCTGACGATGCCGCCAATCACGCCTCCCAGTTGTCCTCCCGGAATTCCTCCGGGCACGCCCCCAACCACTCCTCCAACGGCGGGCATGGGCGGCGGGGCCTCTTCTTCCTTGATCATCTGGATTTTCTGTGGAATCTTGCTCGGCGTGCGCAACTGCCCGGTGGAGAGCACGTCGGTTTGGATCTGCTTGATCACCTTTTGCATCTGCTCCGCCGCAGCCGGTGGAGGCGGTGGCGGTGGAGGCGGTGGCGCAACCAGGAACGTCAGCAATTGCGCCTTGGGCAGCTGCTCGGTAAATACCAGCGGCAGGGTCAACAACGTCCCTATAGCCAAGCAATTCAAAATAAAAGACATCGTTGTGGCCAGGGCCTTGCGGTTCCGTTGCGGCCCAAATTCCAGCAGGCTGTCGGAAAACATGGTCCGCGGTGGCAAGGCTGGCCCCAGAACGAGGTCTGTCATGGGCAACACTGCGGCCGCGCGGCGGCTGGCCGGCTTTACACTGACTTCCTTTACTTCTGGTTCGTGGATTTCGATTGTGCTCATCGG
>DATFNP010000030.1:0-4108 GCA_035266345.1 Candidatus Sulfotelmatobacter sp. | reverse complement strand
CGAAATGGGCGACAGCCACATGGGCTTGCAGGCGCGGTTGATGTCGCAAGCCCTGCGCAAGCTGACGGGGATCGTTTCCAAGTCACGCACCTGCCTGATTTTCATCAATCAGATTCGCGAAAAAATCGGCGTGATGTTTGGCAATCCTGAGACCACGACCGGAGGCCGCGCGCTCAAATTTTATTCGTCCGTGCGCATTGACATTCGCCGCATTGCCGCCATCAAAGAAGGTGATCAGGTGACCGGCTCACGCACCAGGGTCAAAGTGGTGAAGAACAAAGTGGCCGCGCCTTTCCGCGAGGCGGAGTTTGACATCATGTACGGCGAAGGAATTTCGCGGGAAGGCGATCTGATCGACATCGCTGCGACCCGCAACATCGTGGAAAAGTCGGGCGCCTGGTTCAGTTACAAGGGCGAGCGTATCGGACAGGGGCGGGAGAATGTGCGTCAATTTCTGAAAGACAACAAAGACATATACGCCAAGCTCGAAACCGAGGTGCGTAAAGAACTGGGATTGACGCCGGCGGCGTCTGCTGCTGCGTCTTCCCAAACGACCGGCCCGGGAGCAAAGGTGGCGACCATGCCAAGCGCGCCCGCGGAACCGGTCAAGGTGCCGGCCGCCAGAAGATAGCGCGATCCGGACATCTACGGATTGCGGGGGGATAGGAAGAATCGGACTGGGAGAAACAGGAACTTACCTGACCAGCCATTCGGTCACGGTGTGAAGGCCGCTGAGAGCAGAGCCGTAAGTCGTTACTACCAGCACAAGCATTCCCAGCACCGGAGGCAACGCATACCACGATCTCACGTGTGCACGTGATGCGGAGTTTCCCTCCCAAGCGAAGAGCCGTTGCACGCGCTCCCCCAACGCGGTGGCGCTATGCAACAGGCCGGTTGTGACCGCTGCGGAGGTATTCACTGAACGCAGCCGCGAAACTTTGATCAGCGCCGAGGCTAACTCCAGCGCATCCAGCAAGCTGGACACGGCCGCATCATCGGCTGCCAATTCCGATTCCTCCGACCACGCGTGCTCCAGCGATGTCATGCCAGGGAACACTGAAAAGCGGAAGAGGATTTTCTTGAGATTGTCGTAAGAGCGCACATGGGCCATCTCATGGCGGAGGGCCGTGCGCAATTCCGCTGGAGTGAGCGCGGCCACGGCGGCTTCCGACACCAAAACTTTCGGATCTCGTATTCCCGCCACCGTCAGCGTGGGCGTGTCCAGCCCGGTGCGAAACACAGCGGCGGGTGCTCCTGATTGCAGGACGGTCGACCCATCCAGCCACTTGGCCAGCGCCCGCGAAGTCCTGCGATGGGCCGATATTGTCCGCGCCATGCCCACTGCCAGCAGAGCCAGACAGCACAGGCCGAGCGCGGTGGGAGCGGCGCCCACGGCTTCATCGGCAGCGCGCGGCTCCAGCAGCAGGAAAGACGGCAGAGTGAATACGAAGGTGAGGACAGAAGCGGCCGCCAGCGGGAAAATTCGCAGAGCGAACAAGAAGTTCGCCGAGCCACGAGCCGAAGCAGGCTTGCAGATCTGCCAGAACAACCTCCATCCCCGGCCGACCGCGAGCGATAGCGGCATGTACACCAGCACGAACACGGCCAGCGAAATGCCGATGCAGCGCGCGGCAAACATCATCGCTTCTCCTTGCGCAGTTCCCGGCGCTTCTTGTCGAGCAAGTCCTGCAACTCATCCAACAAACTCACGTCGTGATCGCTCACTGCTTCCACCAGGTAAGAAAGAGGAAGTGAGGCGGCAGAGTTGGAGCTTAGCAGTTGCCGGATTGTGTCCCCTGCGGCGGCTCTCTCAAGTTCCTGTTGCGTGTGGCGTGGCGCGTAGCGAAACGCCCGCCCCTCGGCGACCCGGTCCAGCAACTGCTTCTTGTAAAGCCTGTCCAGGGTGGTCATGACCGTGGTGTAAGCGAGTTTGACGTCGCCGTACTCAAGCAACTCGCGCACCGTGGCGCTCCCGCGCAGCCACAGAGCTTCCAGAAGCTGCTGCTCCAGCGGCCCCAATTGGGTCCTCGAAGATATTCCGAAAAAGCGGGAGATACGGTTCATGAATGCAGACCTGCCAAACCAACGACCAGAACGGATTACGTTATCGGAAATCTACGGCCCTCGCAAGGAGAAGAAAGTCTGGGTAGTGGCTCAGTCTGCCAATAGGGATGCGCGCCAAAACGTGCGATTTTTATGCTTCGCAAAGAACGGGAAGCATTCGCACGGCGCGCCCAGATCCCTCGCTCGCCAACAGAAGGCGGCTCGGGATGACAATAAGACAAAGCTCGGGCATCCCGCTTGGTTGACAGTTCGGCGAGGGGGAACTAGGCTTCCGGGTTATGCCCTCACAATCCAGCAGACCACGATTTGAACTGCGCCGCTCATCTCCCAAACTTCTGGCATTGGCAGTCCTGGTGCTCGCCGTCTTCGCAGCGGCTTTACCGGCGGACATCACTAGCGCCAGCAGCACGCCGGACCCGCAGCGTTTTCTAACGGATGTCAAGGACCTGAGCGCTCCCCGCATGGAGGGCCGTGGCGCCGGAACCAAAGGCATCAGCCGCGCCGCTCACCTGATCGAGCAGCGTTACAAGAGTCTGGGATTGAAGCCAGCCGGAACCGCGGGATACTTTCAGCCGTTCACAGTCATCACCGGCGCACGCCTCAAGGGCAAGAATCACCTGGCCGTTCAGGATGCAAATAGCAAAAAAGAGCTGAAGATCAATGAAGACTTTGTTCCCTTCAGCTTTTCTTCTTCTGGTTCGGTCAGCGGCCCGCTTGTGTTCACCGGATATGGCGCGTCGGCTGATGAATTCAAGTACGACGACTACGCCGACGTGGACGTCAAAGACAAAATCGTGGTTGTGCTGCGCTACGAGCCCGAGGGGTTTGCTGCCAAGAGTGGCAATCAGGGCACGACCCGGCACTCGCAGTTGATCACCAAGGCCATCAATGCCAGAAACCATGGGGCGAAGGCCATCGTTCTGGTGAACGGGAAATTGGGCGACGGAGAAGAAGACCTGTTGACTCGATTCGGCGCCGTCAGCGGACCGGAGGATGTGGGCATCGTCTTTCTGCAGGTGAAGAATGCGGTAGCTGACGCGTGGTTCAAAGCGGCCGGAAAATCGCTCCCCGACGTGCAGAAGCAAATCAACGATTCATCAAAGCCAGCTTCGTTTGCGTTTCCTGACGACCTTCACGCTTCCGTCAGCGTCAACATCGAGAGCACTCGCGCGACGGTTAACAACGTGCTCGCCTATCTGCCCGGCAAGACCGACGAGTATGTGATCGTGGGCGCCCACTATGATCACTTGGGGCGCGGCAACTTCGACTCGCTGGCGCCCTCGCAAATCGGACAGATTCATCCCGGCGCTGATGACAACGCCTCCGGCACTGCCGGCGTTCTGGAACTGGCTCGCCTGTTCGCGCCGATGCAGGGCCAGCTCCAGCGCGGCATACTCTTCTCTTCCTTCGCTGGCGAAGAGCTTGGCCTGCTCGGCTCGGCCTACTGGGTCAAGGAACCGACGCTTCCGCTCGAGAAAGCTGTCGCCATGCTGAACATGGACATGATCGGACGGATCAAGGACAAAAAAGTCTTCGTCGGTGGAGTGGGAACGGGTTCGACATTCAAGACGATGCTCGAACAAGCAGACGCGAAGTCCGGTTTGAAGTTCGAGTACTCCGCCGGCGGTTATTCGGCCAGCGACCACACGTCATATGTCAGCAAGAAAATTCCGGTGCTGTTTTTCTTCTCTGGCCTCCACTCGGATTACCACAAACCTTCCGACACTTGGGAGAAAATCAATCCCAATGATGCCGCGGTTCTGCTCGGCCTCGTATACAACGTCACGCTGCAACTCGCCAACGCACAGGAGCGGCCAGCTTTCGTCAACGTGGTGGAAGACAGTCCAGGCACAACTGCGGGCGGAGGCCGGGGCTACGGGCCATATTTTGGTTCCATCCCGGACTTTGGGCAGATAGAGAATGGCGTCCGCTTTTCCGATGTTCGCCCCGGATCGCCTGCTGCGAAAGCGGGACTGAAGGCGGGGGACGTGCTGGTTCAGTTTGGTGACAAGCCGATCAAGAATCTCTACGACTTCACCGACGC
>DATFNP010000029.1:0-8532 GCA_035266345.1 Candidatus Sulfotelmatobacter sp. | reverse complement strand
ATGCGGTATTCGGTGGTCGCGCTCAGCTTCAACCCGTGGTGGGCCATAAAATGGAACAACCGCAGCAGCACCTCAGGATCCTGCAGCGCCGAAGGCTGCTGCAGAAAGATCAATCCATCGACGACGGAAAAATCCGCAGTCGTCAACCGCGACCGCCAGCTCTGCACCTGCCGGTAGAGCGCGGACCACGCTTCCGGAATTTCTTCCAGCAATTGCGTGACGGTGCGCTGCACGGCGCGCGCATGCCCGAAGTAAATGCGCATCCAGTCGGCGGCCGAGAGTTCTCCAGAATCCGCGCCTCCGGTTGGCGATCCGACGACGGTTGCCCCAATCTTGCGCGCCGCCGCTTCGTCCTGCGCTTCCCAGCTGAGCGTGTTGTCGTCGCGCCCATGGCGGAAGTGCAGAAAGCAGCGTGCCGACATCAGAAAATCCAGGGCGGCATCGATTTGCTTGCGCACCGGAGCCCGCAGCGAACTGGCGTCCGGCCAGTCGTGCAGCTTGTCCATCGCCGAAATCAGGGCGAGCCAGCTGGCCACGTTGCAGTCGCGCAAGCCGCCCGGCGCTTCCTTCAAATTCGGTTCCAGGTGATAAAGCGTCATCCCGTACTTCGCATGCCGCTCGCGCGTGACCTCCGCCAGGCCCTGCAGCAGAGCCTTGGATTCCCGCATCACGAGCTTCGGGATTACCTTGTCATGTAGCCGGCGAAAAAGGTCGTGATCGCCCGCGAGATAACGGCAGTCGAGGAGAGAAATCGTGAACTCAGTGTTGTTGGTGTCGTAGCGGTCGCACTCGCCGAGCGTCCGCAACGCCGGACTCAGCTTCAGCCGCAGGTCCCACAATTCCTGCGAGAAACGGCGAACCGGATCCTTGAATGCCTTCTCGGCGTCGCGATCCCCGAAGAGAAAAAGCAGATCAATATCGGAGTAGGGGAACATCCATCCCCGGCCAAAGCCTCCAGTCGCTACCAGGGCAAAGTTGGCGGGCCTGGATGGATCAGGGGAAACGATATCGCGCCACAGCCGTGCGAGGATATCTTCCACCAGGCGGGTGCGTTGCGCCAAGGCGGCGCGGCCGTCACCGGAGGCCTCGAACTCCCGCTGAATGCGCGCCGATTCGTCGTTGAGGGAAACGCGCAGTTCGCTGATCAATGAGGACGCTGCCATCATGAAAGTAATTCCCCGTGACGCTTGCCACTGGGGGAAGGCCACTCAACCGCCGCCTATCAGATGCTTTCCGGTTGCGTCCCGGTAATAATTGTTTCGGGCTCGGGCGCGGAGGCCCCACGCCCAGCGCGCCTACAGAGCGCCCTCGCCGCGCTCGTCATTGCGGATGCGAATCGCCTCATCCACACGGGACAGAAAAATCTTCCCGTCTCCGATCTTGCCGGTGCGCGCCGCTCCCAGAATGGCCTGCACCGCCTTCTCGACCATCGCTTCGGCCAGCACCATCTCGAGCTTGGTCTTGGGAATGAGATCCACGCTGTACTCGCGACCGCGGTAGACCTCGGTGTGTCCCTTCTGCCGCCCGTGGCCGCGCACCTCGAGCACCGTCATGCCCTCGACGCCGATTTCATGCAGGGCAGTTTTCACGGCTTCGAGTTTGGAGTTTTGAATGACTGCTTCGATCTTCGTCATAATGTCGTCAAGTCCTGTCTGCGTTTTTCACGCTTACGCCGCGTCAGAATGCTCTATACAACCTCGGCCAGCGGCTAAGCCGACGCTTCCCAATAATATCCCTCTTCTCCGTGTTGGGAGAGATCCAGTCCCTGCGCCTCTTCTTCTTCTGGAACTCGTACCCCGATGGTCACATCGACCAGCTTCAAAATGGCCAGCGTCCCCACAATCCCCAGGACCCAGGCGATGCTTACACCCACGAGTTGATTCAGCAGTTGATGGGCGTTTCCTTCCAGCAGGCCAGAGGCCAGAACATTCCCCTGCGAATCTTTGAAGATCGGATTCACCGCGCTCACCGCGAAAACGCCGGTCAGCAACGCCCCTAACGTCCCGCCCGCACCATGAACCCCAAACGCGTCCAACGAATCGTCGTAGCCGAGCTTCGCCTTCACCTTGGCGACCATCCAGTAGCAAAACACACCTGCGATCAGCCCAATTGCCAGGGCGGGCATGGGCTTCACAAAACCCGAAGCCGGAGTGATCGCCACCAGGCCGGCGACCGCTCCCGAAATTCCTCCCAGGACGCTGGGCTTGCCATTCCGCATCCATTCCGCTCCGGCCCATCCCGCGGCCGCAGCCGCAGCCGCAAAATGCGTCGCCACAAATGCGCTCGTCGCCAGGTTTCCGGCAGCCAGCGCGCTCCCGGCGTTGAATCCGAACCATCCCACCCACAGCATGCAGGCGCCAATGAAGCTCAGCACGACACTATGCGGCGGCATCTGCTCCTTGGGAAATCCCACCCGCTTTCCCAGATATAGCGCACACACCAGAGCCGAAACGCCCGAGGTAACGTGCACCACCGTGCCCCCGGCAAAATCCAGCGTCGGAAATCGCCCGCCCAGGGATGCATTGAGCAATCCGCCCTTACCCCAAACCATGTGGGCCATTGGGTCATAAACGATCACCGACCACAAAACCGTGAACACCAGCATGGCGCTGAACTTCATGCGCTCCGCGAAAGCCCCTGCAATCAGCGCCGGAGTGATGATGGCGAACATCAGCTGGTAGACCATGAAGGTCTGTGCCGGGATCGTGGCCGCGTAGTCTGCATCCGGCGCCGCTCCCACCCCCCGCAGGAAAAGATTGTGCAGGCCTCCAATGAAGCTGTTCCCTGAGCCGAACGACAAGCTGTAGCTAAACAGCCCCCACAGCACGGTGATCACCGCCATCAAGGCGAAACTTTGCATCATGGTGCCCAGTACATTCTTCTTGCGCACCAGACCGCCGTAGAACAGCGCCAGCCCAGGCCCGGTCATCATCAGGACCAGAGCCGCGCTGGTCAGCATCCACGCATTGTCAGCGGAACTCTTCGCGTCGGCGGCTTGCTGCTCCACTCTGGCCAGTCTCGAATTCACATCCGTCGCCGGACTCGGAGCCCCGGCTACATTCTGGGCACAAACAACCGGCACGAAAGTGAACGCCAGCAGAGCCGTCGCCAGACCGGCGATCAACCGACACTTCAACCTTGCCTCCTTCCGAGGATTCGAGGATCAACTCCAATCCAAGACCGCCTCACTGTACCGTTCACGGCGGTTTCACGGAAATCGAAACTATTTATCGTGCCTATCAGGTTTTGTTATTGAATCGGCTCAGAACTTGAATTGCACGTCCAGTTGCATCCGGCGCGGAGGCTGGGCGGCCACCGGCTTGCCAAACAGTCGCGAGGACTGCGCTCCGATGTAGGTCAGATACGCGGCGGGACCTGCCTCCTGGGGGCGTACGGAGAACGGCCACAGGATGGCAAGCATCGCAAATGGAATCAGGAAACGTGGGTTCAAGAGCGAGTCATCCTTGACGGTGGTCGGGGCACGGCGCACCAATCACCGAGGATACTGCAGCAACATGAATGGACCCTGAAAGCAGGACAATTCGGTTGGGAGCGCTTGTCAGCGTTATTTCCCTGGCCCCTTCTGCGCCTCCGCCGCGGGCTTGACGAACTTCGCATCGTCGACCGGAATGTTTTGTTTTACCTCGCTGACCTGAATCGTGAAGCGTCCGCTGGGACGCGCCAGCGTCCAGCGATAGGGAATCTTCACTCCGTTCGTGTCCCGGTAGTCGGCGTAATCAATTTGCGTCGGCAGCAGCCCCAGAGCGGTGTCGCCAAAGCGGATCAGCCGCACCAGCAGCCCTGACTGCTCGTCGAAATACAGCCGGAGCGGAGGCCTGCCCGCGCGCTGGCCCACGACCACATAAGCCTCGTGATCGCCGATCTTTTCACTCCCCTCCACCCGCATTTCGCTGAACATGGGCTTCAAATGCGTGGCCAGGTGCAGGTCCGCGTCAATCGCCGCCGCATCCAGTTCGCTCCCATGCATCTCGCGCACTCCCGGACGCCCCGGCGTGCCCAGCCATCCCTCGTGCCCATTGAATGCCGTAACGCTGTCTCCCTCCGGCATGTGGGTAAACGATATTCGCTGGTCGGGATCTTTCGAAAATATGTCGATGGGCAGAGATTTTTCGCCAAAATCGATGGTGCCTTTCATGACGCGGCTGTTGACCTTTTCAATGGCCGCCGCACCGCCCGCCGCCTGCACATATTTTTCGAGCAGTTGGTCGGCCGCTGGTCCAGCGTTTTCCTTCGTTTCAGCCGGCTTTGGTCCGCCCATAGCATCTTTGGGCTCCTCGCTCATCACTGCCGGAATCGCAAGAGGCTTCGCATTGCCGCGGTGGCACGAATTGCACGTCACCGCGCGCTGCCCCTCGAAATTGTCTTTGTTGATCGCTAACATCATCTGCATCATCTTGCGGGCAGTCTGCTTGTTCTTCTTGTCGTCTTTTTCAAACGCGCCCTGCACGTGGCAGAAATCACATTCGACACCCAGCGATGCTGTGATGAACTGCATTGTGGGGAAGACCTGGTCCGCCGGTATTCCCTTGAGCACCTGGATGTTCTTGAACTGTTCCTCGGCCTTCTTCGGTCCGGCTGCGTTGGCGGCCTCCTGGCCCGGATTCGAGGAATGTACGGCCCCACTGGACTGGGCTCTCGCGCCCAACATCACGAATCCAAATGCCACGAAAAGCACGACAACCATCGATACTACTGCCCGTTTTGCCATCATCAATTCTTGACCTCGCTGTATTGTCCGCGCCTGGAAGTTTTCAAAGTCTAACAGAGGCTTTGCCCGCAACTGTCTTGCATCCGCACCTAGGGGCGGTTGCTGTAAACGTACTTGCCGGAAACCTGCGCCAGCGTGAACCTGCCCGGCAATAGCCGATCTACCGCGGCCTTCAGATGCGGGGGTACAAACAAAAACACGCGTTCCTGCCCAGCCCAATCTCTCTGCAAGTCCGCATCGCTCAAATAAAGTTTCGGAGCATCGGGAAACGTCGACCCGAACCACATCGAAGTCGTGCGTCCTTCCACCAGTTCCACCCGCCGCTGTAAATAGAACAGCAACGACGACCCGAATGCCTGATCGCCGTAGATCATCACTCGATCCTCGGGTCGCGCCCGCGCCGCAATCTCGCGCGCCAGATCCTTCGAGGACAAATATGGCCCAAATCTTCCCAGCGCAATGTGCGCCGCCACTAGAAAGATCGCCATCCCCAGGGCCAACGCCCACGTCGCAGCGTAATGTCGGCGGCGAATCCGCAAGAGAAAAGACAGCAGCGGAGCCACCAGCAACGCTACTGCCGCCAGCGCCGCTGGCAGACGCAACGCCGCAAAAGACGCATAGCTCAGGTCCAGCATGTGCGACGTCGAGAGTGTATCGGTATCCATATTGTGTGTCGCCAGCACGTTCCCGATGTCGGGCTCGAACGGCAGATGCCGGGACTGCCACAGAAGCATCAGGAGAGTCACGCTTGCTCCCAACCCCACCACCGCCAACACTCCCGCCGACATCCTGAGCCAACCTTTGCGCACGCCCGCACCGCAATCGCTCACTTCGCATCGCGCCATTCCATCGGCCAGCAGCATCAGCAGCGGGAAGTAAGCTGGGAAGGTGTAGTACTCCTGGTTGGTGGAGATCGCAAAAAAAACCATCACCAGTCCCGCCAGCACCCAGCACAACAACCGAGTGCGCCCGCCGAAGTCATTTCGCTGCCACCGTCCGCGTTCGTCGATGGCTGTGCGGATCGCCGCCGGCAGATACATGCTCCACGGGAACAGCCACACCAGATGCAGCGACCAATACAGCGCCCACGGCAGCTTGTTGTAGTCCCGCGGATAGCGCTTCCCCAGAAATCTCAGAAAATGTTCGTTGACGAAATAAAACCAGAAGAATCCGTGGCCGCCCTGTCCGCCCGTGTTTCGCAGCCCCGCCAGAATGTGCCACGGCGCGGAGATCAGCAGAAACAGAGCCAGCCCAGACGCCAGGCGGAACTCGCGCCACCGTCGCCACTCGCCGGTCAGCGCCAGGTACAAGACTGCCGTGCCCCCGGGAAAGGCCAGCGCGATCAGCCCCTTGGTCAGCACACCCAGGGCCATGCACGCGTATCCCGCGTACCATCGCCAGGGGCGCCCATCCGGCTGCAGAGCAGTCAAAAAGAAATAGAGCGAGGCCGCGATCAGTAGACTCAGCAGAACGTCAGGGATCAGGATGCGCGTAAACAGAAACACGCCCGCGGCCGTGTACACGAACGCGCCTGCATAAATTCCCACCCGCTCGCCGAACGCCCTCCGCCCCCAAACCACAGCCAGCAATCCCAGCAGCAGGACCGACAGCGCCATGGGCAGCCGCGAGGCAAACTCTTTCACTCCGAAGATGTGATAGCTGATCGCCACCAGCCAATAGGGCAGCGGGGCCTTTTCCAGGTAACGCACCCCGTTCACATGCAGCGTGACGTAGTCCCCGCTCACAAACATCTCGCGCGCGGCTTCGGCGTGCGTGCTATCCGCGTCGTCGAGCAACGCCGGTGAGAAAAGTGATCCGCAATACACGGCTGCAAACACAACCGCGAGCACCCAATAGGAGGCTGTCTGCAGCCCCTGCGGCACGGGATTCGCTTGCTCAGAAATTGTCGGCGTGGAGAGAGCGCTCAATTGGCGTGAACCCACTCAAGTGTTACAGAGGACGGCCTGGGCTCGCAAGCAGCTTCGGCACTACCGTTTCTGCTGATCACCAGGTTTCTCTCCCCCGTCCCGCACAAAGAATTTCCACTTATCCATGCCCGCCGCCACGGCCACATCGAAGAATCCCACCATCATTTCGTCGGAAGTCTGATCGCCCCACGTAACCGTCTTGTCAGGATCAGGATTGTGCGGATTGTTCTTCGAATTGTCATACCAGGCAATCGCCCGCAGCCGGGTTCCCGCCTTTAGCAGCCGCGGTTCGGCCAGCCGGTAACTCAGCTGCCAGTGAAAGTGATAATTCACTCGCAACAACACTTCCACGCTGCCATCTTCGTGCACGATGTCGTATTCAAATCGCTTCCCACGCAGATGCATGTGCGGAAAAAAGCTCAGCAGCGTCGCATCATTGGGCAGCGTGCCTTGCACCTCTACGCGAAAGTCATCCGCGCCCGGCGGAATGATCAGCGCATGATTGTTCAACTGCAGCGTAATCACCTTTTGCTTCGGCGGCGTCTTCGCGAACACCAGACCGATGCTGGTCTGATCCCGATCCGCCGACCCGTTCGTCGTGTAGTGCATCTGGAATACGAGGTCCGATCCAGCCGGCACAAACTTCGCCATGCCGTCCGGCCACTGGTCGGGCGAACTCCCGGGCGCGTAGACCAGGAGCAGATCGCTGGTCGTCTCGTGCGCCTCGCGGCGTTCCAGCGGATCGTCCAACGTTGACGCCGTGAACGGCTCGCCCACGGGCGCATGCCGCAGCCACCGCGAATCTGGCGGACGAATATAGACGACGGCGTGATGCACGTGCTCCGGGCTGCCCGGACGGAATTCCGACATCTGCACCCAGCGGTCCTCCGCAAAATGTGTAGGTACAATTTCGTAAGTGTACTCAACCTCACCGTGTGCCGGAATCTGCACCGCCTTAGGCATTTTCACGACCAGGTCAGGCGGCGCGATGTTCCATCCGTCAGCCCATTTCCTGGGCGCCGGCGCGTCGCGCGCATCGCCCGCCGGCGCCCCCGCGTCAGACCACGCGACCATGGCCGCAATCTGCTGTGGGGTCAGGGAAACATCGTTGGCAAAGTGCCCATACCGCGGATCCGCAAACCACGGCGGCATCATCTTCATTTCTACCGCATGCGCCATCGCTCCCGCCCACGGCCTCGTCTGCTCGTAGGTCACCAGCGGCATGGGCGCCACTTCGCCCGCCCGATGGCAACTCTGGCAATGATCCTGCAGGATAGGCAACACATCTTTATAGAAGCTGGGCGGCGCGGCGGATGTTCCCGTCTTCTGCCAGGCAGTTCCACTGAAGGTGGCCAGCACCGCAACCGCGAGTATGCCCAGAACCCGGTGCGCCATGCCTGTAATTCTACAAGCTCAGATATTTCCTCTGTGTACTCCGTGCCCTCTGTGGTTAAGTTCTTGATCTTGAGTTCTTGATCTTGCCGCACGGCGCACCCCGCCCAAAAATGCTACATTCAAGATTCATGTCTGCCCCGAATTCCAGCTTCGTTCGCGCCTGCAAGTCCCAACCTGTCGAGCGCACACCCGTCTGGTTCATGCGCCAGGCCGGACGCTACATGCCGGAATACCGCGCGGTCCGCAAGCAGCATTCGCTGCTCGAGATTTGCAAGAAGCCCGCGCTCGCCGCCGAGGTTACGATCACGGCTGCGGAAATCCTCGGCATCGACGCGGCAATCATCTTCGCCGACCTTCTTCTGCCGCTCGAAGTCATGGGTCTGCCTTTTCATTTTTCGGCGGGCGAAGGTCCGGTCATCGAGAAGCCCGTGCGCAGCAAAGAAGACATTGCGAACCTGCGGACCGACCGCGCCGCTGAAC
>DATFNP010000028.1:0-8358 GCA_035266345.1 Candidatus Sulfotelmatobacter sp. | reverse complement strand
GCTGGTGACCGACGCGGGCATGCCGGGAATTTCCGACCCGGGATACCGGTTGATCGCGCTGGCAATCCGGCATCGGGTGCCGGTGGTGCCGGTGCCGGGGGCGTCGGCGTTTCTGGCGGCGCTGGTGGCGAGCGGCCTGCCCACGGATTCGTTTCGCTTCAGCGGATTTCTGCCGGCGAAACGCGGCGAGCGGCGGGCGGCGCTGGAGGCTGTTAAAGATTCTCCGCGAACGCAGGTTTTTTATGAGGCTCCGCACCGCGTGGTCGAGTCGCTGGAAGATGTTTGCGAAGTTCTGGGAGAAGCCCGGCATGTGGTGATCGCGCGCGAAGTGACCAAGCTGCATGAAGAATTCCTGCGCGGCCACGCGAGCGAGGTGTTGGAAAACTTGAAGTCGCGCGAGGCGGTAAAGGGCGAGATCACCCTGCTGATCGGGAAGGCGGAGGAGGGCGAAGATGGCGGGGGCGTGGGCCGTGTGGGGACGGGCACTCTTGCCCGTCCGACCGTGCGCCAGCGTATGGAACAGATCATGGCGGAAGAGAAAGTGGATGAGAAGGCCGCGCTGAAGAAAGTGGCGAAGGAGCGCGGGGTGTCGAAGAGCGAGGCGTACCGGGAGATGCAGAGGAGCAGGTAACTGCGGACAGCCGAGGTGGCTGTCCCCACATGAGCACTGCTACTTTCCCGCCAATTCCCCCTTCACGATCTCGCTGACCATTTTGCCGTCCACGCGCATGCCGGCGGCGTTGAATCTCGCCATGGCGGTCTTCATGACTGTGCCCATTTCTTTCATGGTGGGGGAGCCCATTTCGGCGATGGCGGCTTTCACGCCGTCTACCACGTCTGCTTCGCTGGCCGCTTTGGGGAGGTAGGATTCGATCACGATGATTTCGGCGGCTTCTTTGTCGGCCATTTCCTGGCGTCCGCCCTTGGTGAACTGTTCGACGGATTCCTTGCGCTGCTTGATCAGCGTGGCCAGCACGGCCTGGGATTCTTTGTCGTCGAGCGGGGCCATTTTTTCGACCTGGCGCAGGTGCAATGCGCTCTTGACCATGCGCAGAGTCGAGAGGCGCGCTTCGTCCTTGGCCTTCATGGCGGTGACGATGTCTTTCTGGATCTGTTCGGTGAGGCTCATGGGGGGATTATAGACGGTGGGCGGGCCCGTGGATCGTTCAGGCGCTGTCTCTGTCGCCCCTCCGGGGCTGGTTAATCCTCGTTCACTAGCACCCACGGCTTGCGCCGTGGGCTGTATTCTTTCGCCGCTCCGCGGCTGGAGCATCTTCAGCCGTCTTGGCTTGTGACGCGGGTCACGGCGCGGGGTGGGATTCTGCGCTAAAAGATTGCCGGGCGAAAGCGTGCTGCAAGGACGCGCGGTTCCGGTAGACTTGTAGGTTATCCCGACATAAGGACTCTGACTATGTTGCACAAAAACCGTCTTTTTACTCCCGGGCCGACGCCGCTCTTGCCGGCGGCGCAGACGGCCATGGCTTCGTTTACGGCGCATCACCGGACGGCGGATTTCCGGGAGCTGTTTCAGCGCGTGCTGGCCGACATGAAGGACTTCATCGGCACGAAAAACGATGTGCTGGTGCTGGCCTGTTCGGGCACGGGCGTGATGGAGGCGTCGGTGTCGAATCTGACGTCGCCGGGCGACAAGGTGCTGGTGCTGACGGCGGGGAAGTTCGGCGAGCGCTGGACCGGGCTGGCCAAGGCCTTTGGCTGCAATGTGGACGTGCTAAGCGCGGCGTATGGAAAGAGTTTCACGCTAGACGACGTTCGCGCTCGCCTCACCGAGAACGTGCGTGCGGTTTTCGTTCAGGCGACGGAGAGTTCCACCGGTGTGCGGCATGACATAAAAGGCGTCGCCAGCGTCGTTCGCGCCTGCGGTCACGACACTCTGGTGGTGGTGGATGCGATCACGGGATTGGGCACGACTCCCCTCAATGTGGACGGCTGGGGCGTGGATGTGATCATCGGCGGATCGCAGAAGGCGCTGATGATGCCGCCGGGGCTCGGGTATTGCGCGGTGAGTGAACGGGCGTGGAAGCGGATGGATACGACGACCTCGCCGCGGTATTACTTCGATCTGCGCAAGGAGCGGAAGTCGGCGACGAAGGGCGAGACAGCCTACACTCCGGCTACATCGCTGTTTGCGGCGATGGGAGCGGCTCTCGAATTCGTGCGCGGCATGGGCAACGGCGATCTGGCCAAGGGACGCGAGGAACTGGTCAAGAACGCCGAGCTTTGCGCCGAGATGACGCGGGCTGGGGCGAAGGCGCTGGGATTGAAGCTGTACGCGTCTTCGCCGGCGGCCGCGTTGACCGCAATCTGCGCGCCCGAGGGACTCGACTCGGGAAAGATCGTGAAGGAGTTCCGCGAGTTGTTCGACGCCGTGGTGGCGAACGGGCAGGGCGAGATGAAAGGCCAGATCTTCCGTATCGCGCACATCGGTTACTACGACTACCTCGACACGGTCGGCATCCTGGGAGCGCTCGAACACGTGCTGACGCAGGTGACGGGCAAGAGCGTCGAGTATGGCGCGGCGGTGCGGGCAGCACAGCAAGTCTATGCCCGCACCCAGGCGGAAAAGCGACAGCTCGTAGGCGCCTGACCACCTGCGCCGAACGGGCCGCCTGCCACCGCCGCTAGTTGATGGTGAAGGTCATGGCGCTCGAAGTCTCAGGTAAGGTTCCACCGCTCCCGTACATGCCAGTGCCTGGGGTGCCGGGGTTGGTCACGGTGACCGAAACGTTGCCGGAGGCCGCAATGAGCGACGCCGGAACGGCCACAGTGAGCTGGCCGGCGCTCACGTAGGTGGTGGTTTGCGCAGCGCCGTTCCAGTTCACTACCGCTTTTGCGCCAAAGTTGCTTCCGTTGACGGTCAACATGAAAGCCGTGCCTCCGGCGGTCACGTTGTCCGGATTGAGCTGGCTAATAGTGGGGACCGTGCCGGCGACTGGCGGGGTGGTCTTGGAGCTGTAGCCGCAGGCCAGGGTAAGGGCGATGAGTGTCACGAGAAACATTGTCTTGACGGCATTGCGTGTTTGAAGTGTGTGCATATTGCTCTCCGAGGGGCGGGGGCCCACTGAGGACGAGTCTAGAAAGCCAGGGCGGCGGCAGTGTCAGCGGCGTGTCATTTTCCCGTCAAGAGCTTGTCTTGGATTTCTGAAGCTGGACACCGAATTAAGCGAAGCTGAATCAGGCTCAGCATGAGCCTATGAGCAAAGGAACCCATTCGTGAAAATCATCGTGGCGGAAAAAATCTCCGCGTCGGCCGTAGCGCAACTGCAGGAGCCGGGCTGGACGGTCCTCACCGCGGATCAGCTGGAAGGCAAGCTGGCGGAACATCTGGAGACCGCCGACGCGCTCATCGTGCGCTCGGCGGTGCAGGCCGACGCGAAACTGCTGGAGCACGCGAAAAAGTTGCGCGTGATCGGGCGCGCGGGCGTGGGCGTGGACAACATTGATCTGGAAGCGGCCACGCACAAGGGCATCGCGGTGATGAACACGCCGGGCGCCAACGCGACGGCGGTGGCGGAGCACACGCTTGGGATGATGCTGGCCATGGCGCGGCACCTGTGCCGGGCCGACTCGCTCATGCACGCGGGCAAGTGGGAGAAGAAATCCCTGCAAGGCACCGAACTGCGCGGCAAAACGCTGGGGATTCTCGGCCTGGGACGGATCGGCATGGAAGTGGCGCGGCGGGCGCGCGCCTTTGGCATGGAACTCGCGGCGCACGATCCCTTCGTCTCGGTGGCGGTAGCGAAAGAACAGGGCATCCGGCTGGCGGGGCTGGACGAACTTTATGCTACCGCGGACTACATCACGCTGCACGTCGGCCTGACGCCGCAGACGGTGGGCATGATCAACGCCACGTCCATCGCGAAGATGAAGAAGGGCGTGCGGCTGGTGAACTGCGCGCGCGGCGAACTGGTGAATGAGGCTGACCTGGCGCAGGCGCTCCAGCAGGGGCAGGTCGCGGCGGCAGCGATGGATGTGTTTGCGGAGGAGCCTCCGAAGAATTCGCCGCTGCTCGCGCTGGAAAACGTTGTGCTCACGCCGCACGTCGGCGGATCGACGTTCGAGGCGCAGGAAGCAGTGGGCGTGCAGATCGCGCAGCAGGTGAAGGAATATCTCAAGCATGGCGTGATTCAGAACGCAGTGAATGTGCCGTCGGTTTCGGCCGAAGAGTATGCGACCATGCAGCCCTACATTGTGCTGGCGGAACGCATGGGGGCGTTTCTGGCGCAGGTTTCGGAAGGAACGATCGAGGAAATCTCGATCCGCTACAGCGGCCACATCGCGGAATGGAAGACGGAACTCATCCGCAACGCGGCGATCAAGGGAATTCTGAACCAGGCGCTCGAGGAGAAGGCGAACCTGGTGAACGCGGCTTCGATTGCCGATGCGCGCGGATTGCACGTCCTGGAATCGCACAAGGCGAAGGCGTCCACCGGGGGCACAGGCAGCGTGCTCTCGATTTTCCTGAAGAGTTCGAGTGAAGAGCATTTGGTGAAGGGGGCCGTGCTGCACGGCAGCGCTCCGCGGCTGCTGCATGTGGATGGCATTGACGTGGAGGCTCCGCTGGAGCGGAACCTGATTTACCTGCGTAACCGTGACGTGCCGGGCGTGATCGGCAAAGTCGGAACGATTCTGGGTGAAGAGGCTATCAACATCGCCAATTTTTCGCTGGGCCGGCGCACGCCAGAAAAGGAATCGGACCAGCGTGAGGCGATTGCCGTGGTCCACGTGGACGGGAACGTGCCCGATGCCGTGCTGGCGAAGTTGCGGAAGATTCCGGCGGTGCAACAGGCCAAGGCGGTGCGGCTGTTTTAGGGCCGGACAGCCGAGGCGGCTGTCCCTACATGTCTTGTTCGGCTTCGTCGCGGCGCAGTTTGCGGCTTTCGGCCAGCAGGGTCATGGAGTGCATCAGGTTCTGCAGGGTGACGATGCCGATCAGGCGCTGATCTTCGACAACGGGAATGATGCTGGAACTGCGCGAGGTGAGTTTGCGGAAAGCTGAACTGAGCGACTCGTGGCGCACGGAAACTTCGAAAATCTTGTTCATGACCGCCTGCACATAGCCGTTGCCTTCGGCGCGCAGTGCATCGAGAATGCGCTGCCGCGAAATTACCCCCACCATGTCGCTGCCGCGAACCACCGGAAAATCGTCCTGCAGGGAATGAACCGCCTTCTCCAGGGCGTCTTCCAGAGTGTCGGCCGGGGAGAGCGTGGCGAAGTCGGTCAGCATCACTTCTTCCAGCTTGACGTTGTCGAGCACGGACTGGAACACTAACGCGCGCTCTTCGAGCTGGGCGGCGGAGAAAACGATGACGCCGACCATGGTCAGCCAGCTGTCGCTGAACAGGCCGGCAAAAATCAGGACCATGGCGATGGCGTTGCTGATGGAAACGGCGCGCCGGGTGGCTGCAGATGAGTCCATCGAGAGACAGAAGAAGGCGCGCAGGAGGCGCCCGCCATCGAGAGGATAAGCGGGCATCAGGTTCAGAAGCGCGAGATAAAGATTCGCCCACACCAGACTGCGCGGCAAATTGGCCACCTGCAGGAACGGCCACTTCCACAGGTCCGCTCTGAGTCCGGAGCCGGTGATGACGGCGAGCGCCAGGCAAGCTAAAGCGAGGTTCGCCAGCGGACCGGCCAGCGCCAGCCGAATTTCCCGTTGAAAGGACAAGGCGGCGGGTTGCGGCCGGTCGGCCCGCGGTTCGTCGTAAAGCGTGACCCCCGTGAGCGGAAGCAGAATCACCGCCTTCGGAATCATGCCGAAACGCCGGGCCGTGAAGATGTGGGCGCATTCGTGAGCGGCCACGCACGCCAGAAGGATGCCAGCCAGAGCCAGGTCCCGACCGCCATTGGCGTTGCCCTGATGAGCCGCATACTCGGTCCAGAAAATGAAGACGGGCAGAATGAAGAAAGTGAGGTGCAGGCGCACGTCCACGCCAAACAGACGTCCCACGGAAATAGACCAACTGCGCATAAAGGCTGTGCTGCTTTTATTCTACATGGATGGTTATATTGGTTGTGAAACCCGAAAGTGCAGAGCCATGCGGGTAATCGCAGGAAAATACCGGAGCCGGCCGCTGCGTTCGTTGCGCGGCATGGATATTCGTCCCACCTCAGACCGGCTGCGCGAAACCCTGTTTAACGTGGTGACCGCTGGGAATCCCGCGGCGCTGGAAGGCAGCGTGTGGCTCGACCTGTTCGCGGGGACGGGAGCCGTAGGAATTGAAGCTCTCAGCCGCGGAGCCAAGCAGGTATGCTTCGTGGAGTCGTCTGCGGCAGCCGCGAACGTGATCCGGCAGAACCTTGACAGCCTCGACATCGGCAGCGGGTTCAAGCTGTATGAAGAGGAATTGCCGCGCGCTTTCTGGCGCATGGAGCGGGAGCACGTGGCCGCCGACGTGGTCTTCATTGACCCGCCTTACCGGATGAAAGACGCGTACAAAGACACGCTGCGAGCGCTGGCGGAATCGCCGGTGGTGTGGGCTATGTCCATGGTGATCGCAGAGCACGAGAAGAAGTTCGATCCGGGCGAAGAATTCGGGCAGTTGCGCAGATTCCGCAAGCTGGTCCAGGGGAGCGCAGCGCTGAGTTTTTACCGGATGGCGAGCGCGACGGATCTGCGGAGCTGAGGGGCGCTTGTTTCCCGGGTTGCGCTACATGATCAGATCGTCGGCGCGTGGGACAATGGGGTGCTGCATCTCCTCAAGATCGTTTTTCACCATATTCAGCCCATAGACGCAACCCTCAAAATTTTTCGAGAGACTGGCAAACAGGGGCGCGACCTTGACGTATTCGAAGTGCTCGAACTTGGAAACGATGTAGTAACTTTCCTTGCCGGCCTTGATCCACTCCACGAAATTTTCCAGCCGCTGGCGGCGCAGGCGGAAGTGATTGATGCTTTCCGGGAACATCCCGGCGAAGAACAGCGCGTAGTCGCCGATGTGTTTGCGCACCTGGCGTTCGCGGTCAAACGATGGAGCAGGACCGTACACCGGATCGGACTCGAGCAGCATTTCGCCGACATCGGCGAGCGGGCGCTGGGACGCATCGCGAATCTTGTAGAGTTGGTCGGCTTCGCAGAACTCCGCCAGCAGTTGAGAAACGTAAGCGATAATCTGCGGATCGCGGATGCCGATCTCCTCGGCGTAGTGCCGCCCCACCAGATCCTGAAACAATTGCTGCAGCGGATGCGATTCCGGAATCATCGTCCCCAAGCCACCTTTCCCCAGTCCGCTGAACTCCGCGCCGGGCACGGAGTTTCAGCCACTTGAGTGAGTAGATACCTTACTTTCACCGCACAAGCAAGTGACTTTTGTTTATCGCGGCGATTCGTTTTGCTGATCGGTTAGAAGGGGCCGGGACCGGCAGAGTTTGCCGGGCGAACTTGCTGGCAGTCGGCTGGAATGGCTGCCAACTTAGGCTGTCAGGAACTCTTGTAAAATGAGCGGCCACGGAGGAATGGCATGGAGCGTAAGAACTTGGCTCGTCAGAACTTGCAGCGGCAGAATATTTCAAGCGGCACAGCCTGGGAACCGGTTGTCGGTTACTCGCGCGCGGTCAAGATCGGCCCCCACGTGCACGTGTCGGGCACGACCGCGACCGGGCCAGACGGAAAGATCGTGGGGGTTGGCGATGTGTATGCCCAGGCGGTGCAGACGTTGAAGAACATCGAGAGCGCGCTGAAAAAAGCGGGGGCCAGCCTGAAGGACGTGGTGCGGACTCGAATGTATGTCACCAACATCGCGGAGTGGGAAAAGATCGGCCAAGCGCATGGTGAATTTTTTCGCGATATCCGTCCTGCGACCTCAATGGTCGAGGTAAGCGCCCTGATTTCGCCGGAAATTCTGGTGGAGATTGAGGCGGATGCCTTCGTGGGAGCGTAAGTCTGCCGTCCGTGAAGTTTCCTGTTGATCGAAAATCCGCTGCATCCGGGCCTGTGAGGGGTCCGGTGTCCTGCTGAGATGGTCCATCCGCGAGATTTACCGCAAATTCTCTTGACATCCGCTTGGCTGTGAGCATAATGCGTCAATCCAGTTTCAGTTGGTCGAATTCGGCTCCGCGCTGGAGTGAACCGAAGTTGAAGGAGCCGAAGGAGGTGCCTATGAGCGTGCTGGAACTTTGTGACCGGGAGATTGCGGCAGTTGGGCTCGAGGCCAGCGTGGCCGACGCTATTCACAAGATGCTCGACCACCATGTAGGAGCGGTAGCAGTCGTGGACAGCGAGTACCGGGTGGCGGGGATTTTTACCGAGCGCGACGTGTTGCGAAAAATGTCTCTCAGCCATGTGGACCCGAAGACCACGCCAGTGCGCGACCTGATGACCACACCCGTGGAGATGGCCAC
>DATFNP010000027.1:0-2775 GCA_035266345.1 Candidatus Sulfotelmatobacter sp. | reverse complement strand
CCGGTGAAAGCGCCTTTCAGGTAGCCGAAGAGTTCGCTTTCGAGCAGGGTCTCGGGAAAGGCTCCGCAGTTGACGGACACGAAGGCGTCGGTGGCGCGCGGCGAACACACGTGCAGCGCGCGGGCGACCAGTTCCTTACCGGTGCCGCTTTCGCCGTGGATCAGAACGGTCGAGGCGGTGGTGGCGACGGTGCGCAACGTCTGCTTGAGCTTCTCCATGGCACCGCTGGAGCCGATGATGTTTTCGAGCGAGTTGCGGGTCGCGGCGTCGCGGCGCAGGGCGAAGTTCTGCTTGCTCAGGTTGAGTTTTTCGACGGCGCGATTGATGGCCAGCTTGATTTCATCGACCAGCCCGGGACTCTTGCGGATGTAGTCGCTGGCGCCTCCGGCTTTAACGGCCTGGACGGCGGCTTCGTAGTCGTCGACCGCAGTAATCAGGATGACGGCGGAGTCGGGCGAAACCCGGTGGGCATGGCGCAGCACTTCTATGCCGTCGATATTCGGCATCTTGATGTCGGTGATGATGACGTCGTAGAGGGCGCCGTCGATCTTGTTTTTCGCAGCCTGCCCGGCTTGGACCGTTTCTACGCGGTGTCCCTCGCGGCGCAGAGAGATGTCGAGCATTTCGCAAATGGAGCGTTCGTCGTCGCAGACCAGAATGTTAGCCACGCAAACCTCCTCCCGCAGCGGCCGCAACCGGCCGGGCCGCGACTACTACCTGCGCCTTTTCAGGCATGCTCTCACCGGTGGAGGCTGCGCGCTCGGCATCGAGGCGGCGCAACCGCAACACGAACGTGGTTCCCTGCCCCGGCTTGGACCGCGCCCAGACCTTACCGTCATGCGCCTGCACAATCTGGTAGACGATGGCCAGCCCCAGCCCGGTGCCACCCTCGAAGTTGGACTGGAAGGGCTCAAAGATCTTTTCGATCTGCTGCGGCGTCATGCCCGTTCCCGTGTCCCGGAAAGAGACCTGCCAGTCGTCGCCCAGAGACTCGACCGCAGCCGTCAACTTTCCACCATCTTTCATGGCGCGCACTGCATTCTCACAGAGGTTCCAGAACACCTGCTTGAGCTTGTCGCCATCGGCGATGGCCCAGGCCTGACGCACCTCAAACTGGCGCTCGATGGTGATGCCGGTTTTCTCGGCTGTCATGCGGTGATCCATCAGGGTCAGCGTGTCTTCGACGGACTGAACCAGGTCAACCCGGTCGAAGTGATATTGCTTGGTGCGGGAGTAGGCCAGAAAATCGGTGATGATGCTGTTCAGCCGCTGCGACTCGCGGGTCACAATGTCGAGCAGGCGGCGGTGATCCTCGTTCATCTCGGGGACGCCGGAAAGCATGCTGACCGACCCGGCAATGGAAGTCAGGGGATTGCGGATTTCGTGCGCGATGGCGGCCGCCAGCCGGCCGACGGCCGCCAGCTTGTCCTGCATCCGGACTTCGCGTTCCAGACGGCGAATCTCGGTCAGATCGTCGAGAACATACACGTATCCCAGGTCCCCGCGCTCCGGCACGGTCAAGGCAGCCACCCGCACGCGAAGCGTCTTGCGGAATTTCGTGGGCGGCTCGAAGCGTACTTCCCCGTGGGCCTGTGGCGACTCGACGGTGGGCAAAGGATCCAGAAACAGCTGGTGAACCGGCGTACCCAGCAGATCAGACGGAGTGCGCTCGAGCAGGCGCTGGGCGGCGGCGTTGACCAGCGTAATCCGCCCATCGAGGCCGGTGGTGATCAGCCCGCTGCTGATGGAGTGAATGATGTTTTCGTGCAGCGCTTGCAGGCTTTCGAGCGCGCCGCTGGTGTCCTTGAGTTGTACCCCCACCTGCCGCAGTTTTGCGGTGAGCAGCCCGGCCAGGTACGCCACCGCGAGGAAGGCAAAAAGATTGACGAAGATGATGGCCTGCAGCGTCTTGATAGCGGGATGAGTGGTGCTGTAGGAAGGAACCACGGCGTAGTAGTTCAGTTCCAGCACCGTCCCGTAAAGAATGAAGGCCAGGGCCGCGACCAGCTGCGCCCACACCCGCGGCAGCAGCACGCTGGCGACGATGATCACCAAGGGATAGAGAAAGTTAAGCGAGCTGTCCCATCCTCCGGTCTCATGGACCACGAGGCTGACCAGAATCAGATCGGTGAGAACCTGCAGCGTGGCTTGCAGGCGATGTTCCTGCCAGAGGGAGAGCAAGAGCACGTAAAACAGAGAAAGGCTGTACCAGAACAACATGGTACTGATGAAAAGCCGCATGGGCAGCGGCGCCGGACTGAACTGAGCGACCGCCAGCTCAATGGCCAGCAGGAGGGTCAGGATGATAATCCGGACCCGAACCAGCCACACCAGCCAATTGCGCTCGTCGAACGTCGATTGCATGATTGTAGGTCTTAGGTCTTGGGAGTCAGGGAACCAGGTATTAGGATCCTGCGGCCTAAGACCTTGCACCTGAGACCCAACCCCGTTCTTCGATGTCCGGAGGCCGGTTGCTGTGTTCAGCAAGTCCGGCCTCTCGAGGGTTCGGCTCTCCTAGCCAGCCAGCTTGGCGATCATGGCGAACAGTGGCATGTAGAGCGAGATCACGATGCCACCGACGCTGACGCCCAGTAGCGCAATGATGACCGGCTCCAGCATGGCCAGCATGTCCTTGGTGGCGGCATCGACTTCTTCTTCGTAGAAGTCGGCGATCTTCTGCAGCATCGAGTCCATGGCGCCGGTCGCTTCGCCGACTCCGATCATCTGCGTCACCATGTTGGGAAACACGCCGCATTCCCGCAGGGGATCGACGAT
>DATFNP010000026.1:0-49039 GCA_035266345.1 Candidatus Sulfotelmatobacter sp. | reverse complement strand
TCGCGCAGGTTGTAGAGCCAGCCGCGGATGGTGACCGCCTGGCCTTCGTGCTTGCCGATTTCTGCGATAGTGGTTACAGGAGACATATGATTTTGTAGTTGGACGATTTGATTGTGTAATTGGGAAATTTGGTAATTGTGTAATTGAAAACCCCCGACTGGACCCGGTTTTCAATTATTCAATTACCAAATTTCCCAATTACTCGATTAAGAAGCACCTTCCAGCTTCTCAAACGTCGCCGGCAATCTCTCCAGCGGATTCACTTTCTCGTCCTCGCCAAGTTCCAGCAGCAGGGGCGGCGTTTGCGGAGCGGAACGCAGCAACTCCATCGCCTCTTTCCAGTCAATGGTCCCCTGCCCCGGCCACAGGTGCGAATCTTTATCCTTCGCGTTGTCATGAACGTGGGTCGAGCGAATGTGGTTGCGCAGGATTTCAAACCCCTCGCGCACCGAACTCATAATGTGGGCGTGACCGAAATCGAAACACACCCCCACGTCGTCGAAGTGCGCGCCATGGATCATTTCCACCAGCTTGTCGGGCGTGGAAAGCTCGTTGGGAATATTCTCCAGCAGAATCCGCACGCCCAGCGGCTTGGCAAAGGCCCGCAGGTGCTCGATCGAGGTCATGGCCGCTTCGAACTTTTTCTCACTGAAAGTTTCGTTGGAGGCGCCCAGATGCTGCACCAGAAAACGAAACGGAATCTGCTCGGCGATTTCGAGCGCACGCTTGATCTCATCCATGGCGTCCACGCGGGCGGCGCGGTCCGTGGAAGCCACGTTGATCGGCGGAGCCCCGGCGCGTCCCCATTCGTAATCGGCGTAGAGAGGCGAATGCACCGAGTTCAGCGGAATCCCGCTGCCGCGGAACCATTCTGCAATTTCCTTCACGTGCGCCTTGCGGTTGGCATAATCGAGGTGCTGGCGCGCGGCGAAAATCTCAATCGCCTGCACGCCGCTGCGGGCCAACCCGTCGAGGATGCCCGGGTGCAGCCGCTCTTTCACGAACAGATAAGTTGAAACCGCTTTCAGCATGCGCGTCTTTCAGATTGTTGAATGATGATTGTTGATTGGACCCCAGGATCTGTCCGCTCCTGATTTTCAATCAACCACCAAAAATCAACAATTTCCTCTAGTATCCCACAGCCTTCCCGTTATTCCTTCCGTCGCTCGCGCCCAGACGCTCGCCCGTCTTGCCGTCAATCGCGATGCACTCGGCGTCGCTCCAGTAGGGAGCCACATCCGACCCATAGTGCAGCCCGACTTCCACGTTGTAGCCCATCTTCTGCAGAGCACTCACCGTGTCCGGAGAAAACCACTGCTCCACATTGACCACGTCGGGCATCCATTGATTGTGGAATCGTGGCGCGTTCACTGCTTCCTGAATATTCATTCCGTAATCCAGGACGCCCATCAGGACGTTGGCCACGGTCGTAATAATCTTCGAACTTCCCGGCGAACCCAGCACCAGCACAGTCTTGCCGTCCCGCACCACAATCGTCGGAGTCATGGACGACAGCGGGCGCTTCCCCGGCCCAATCGCATTCGCAGTTCCCTGAATCAGCCCGTCGGCATTGGGCACTCCCGGCTTCGACGAGAAGTCATCCATCTCGTCGTTCATCAGGAAACCCAGGGAATCCACCGTAACCCGCGAGCCGAACCAGTCGTTGATGGTCGTGGTCACGGCGACGGCGTTGCCGTCCGCGTCCACCGCCGAATAGTGCGTGGTGTGATGCGACTCGTGCGCCGGCGCCGGAGGATGCTCGGCCGCGTACTGTTCCAGTTCGCTGAACACCGCCGGGCGCTTCAATTCTTTGCTGGGCGTGGCACGCGCCGGAGCGATGGTCTCGCGCCACGCCGCTCCATATTTCTTGTCAATCAATTGCGCGACTGGAATCCTGGCGAAATCCGGATCGCCCAGGAACTCGGCGCGATCGAAAAATGCCCGCCGGAAGGCCTCCGTGGTGAAATGAATCGCCTGCGCCGAACGGCTTCCCATTTTGGCCAGATCGTAGCCTTCCAGAATGTTGAGGGACTCGATCAGCACCGTTCCGCCCGACGACGGCGGCGGCGCGCTGATCACCTCATATCCGCGATAGGTGCCATGAATCGGCTCGCGCTCCTTGGCTTCGTAGTGGGCCAGGTCGCCGGCAGTGATGAGCCCGCCGCCCTTCTGCATCGCGGCAGCTATTTCCTGCGCGAGTGCCCCGTGATAAAAGTCATTCGGGTTCTCCGCAATCCGTTCCAGCGTCCGGGCCAAATCGGGCTGACGAAAAATTTCCCCCGCCTTGTAGTAGTCGCCATTACGCTGGAAGACCCGGCGCGACTCGGGAAACTCCGCCAGATGCCGGTCGTGCATGTCCTCCGCCTCTTCCCAGGTCAGCGCATATCCTTCGCGCGCCAGCTTGATCGCCGGGGCCATTACCTGCTTCAGCGTCAGCTTGCCCCACTTCCGCTCGGCATAGACCATGCCCGCTACCGATCCGGGCACGCCGCTGGCCTTGTAGCCGTAATCGCTGGCGCCCTCGATCACGTTTCCCTGCGCGTCCAGGAACATGTCGCGGGTGGCGGCCGCGGGGGCGGTTTCACGGTAGTCGAGGAAATGCGTCTTGCCGTCGGCCATGCGGATCAGCATGAACCCGCCGCCCCCGATATTTCCCGCCGGCGGATGCACCACCGCCAGCGTGAATCCGGTGGCCACCGCGGCATCCACGGCATTTCCGCCGGCCTGCATGATTTCAACCCCGGCGCGCGATGCCAGTTCATGCACGCTGACCACGATGCCATGCTGGGCGTGAACCGGCTGGGTGGACGCAACGGCCGCGGGCATGGCGGAGATCGCCAAGGCCGTCATCAGCAGCAGAATCAATGATTTATGCGGCGATCGCATGCAGAGTTGAGGGCGTCCGGAATTGCAAAGTCTCTTGAGGCTAGCCGAGCGACGCGGGCAGAGTCAAATCCGGGACATAAAGCCCGCAGCAATGCGCGGGTAAGGCGTCAGCGTTTTCTAGTGCGGGAGGGACGGGGGCGTCCTCCACTGGCAGCACGCTTTTTTCCCTGGACCGATTTTCGAGGCTTCGCCTTTGGCGCTTTCGCCGCCACCATCTCATACGACTGCCGGATCAGGTCTTCCAATTCGTCCCGGCTGAGCGCGTCCAACCGGTCGAGCATCACCCAGTGGTAACGCCCAAGGTACGGAGACGGGCGGATGTCCTGGCGCTCGATCAACTCGGCCCATGTCTCCGGCGCACACTTGAAGGTCAGCCGCACATGATCCAGTCCCAGCACCGCGAACATCTTCGTCCCTACCTTGAAGCACAGGGCATCGCCCCATTGCAGCTTCTCGGTGGCCCGCGGGAACGACAGGCAGTAGGCGCGCACGGCATCCACATCCATGACCGGCATTCTAGCGCAGCGTGAGGACGGTGCGGCCGTGCCAGCGCCGCAGCTATCCTGCCGCTTTGTGCTTTCCGGGACGGGTGGATTGTTAAGTTTCTCTGATCGAATAGGGAACCTGAGACCGTGGTGAGCAGTGAAGAGATTCCTTACTCCCGCCGATAGAAAACCAGTCACGGAAAATTGTGTCCCCCTACAGGAATGCGGGGGCCAGCATGCGGGACCATGGCCAGCGCAGCGCAGACCGGCAGCATCGTGCAAGAGATTCTGGCCGACAGCAGCCAGACCGAGACCGAGTCGGCGGCGGCCTCCAGTTCGGCCTCATCAGTGGCGATGAGCGTGCGCATGGTCCACGGCATGATGGGGGAAATGATCCGCGGGATCGCCGAAGTGGAAACGCACGTCACCGAGTCGCAGCAGCGGGTCCTGCGCGCCACGGCGGAATCGAACAAAACCCTGGAACGGGTATCGGCGCTGTCCCGGGCGGTGGAGCAAATTGCCTCGACCGCCAACCTGATTGACCGCATCGCCAACGAAACCAACATGCTGGCGCTGAACGCCGCCATTGAAGCGGCGCGCGCCGGAGAACGCGGCAAGGGCTTCGCCGTGGTGGCCAGCGAAGTGAAGTCGCTGTCGAAGCAGACCGCGCAGGCAACCGAAGGCGTGCATCAGCAACTGGCCACCATCCGGCAGGCCAATCAGGAAGTGATCGCTGCGGTCGGGGTGCTGAACGAAAACTTGTCCGGCATCCAGACCCAGGTGGAAGCGGTCGCCTCGGCCGTGGGAGAGCACAACTCCTCCCTCGGCACGGTCGCGACCTTCGCCAAAGAAGCGGCCGACACGGTGGAAGGAATCGCCGGCACGCTCGACCGCATCGCCGCCTCCGCCCGCAGCACCGGCGAAAAGATCCGGCAATTCAACGGCTCCAAAAAAATGGGTCCCAAATAACTTGAAACGAAGAAAGGATGATTCTGCTTATGCCCTTGATGACATGGAACGAAAGACTGGCGGTCGGAGTCAAAGTGTTGGACGACGACCATAAGAAACTGGTTGGGATGGTCAATCAACTGTACGACGCCATCCAAACTGGCCACGGCAAGGACTCGCTGGGCAAGATTCTCGACGGGTTAATTGACTACACGAAAGTTCACTTTGCGCGCGAAGAGCAGTTCTTCGCCCAAACCGGATACGGCGCCTCGGTGGCCCACAAAAAAGAGCACGACGATCTCGCCCGCCAGGTGCTGGACGTGCAGGCAAAATACAAGGCCGGGGTCAACGGCACGCTGTCACTCGAGGTAATGAACTTCCTGAAAAACTGGCTGGTGACCCACATTCAAGGCTCGGACCAGAATACGGCCCGTATCTGAACAGCAAGGGCATTCATTAGCGCAGGCTGCCCGGAGAAATCCCACCGTGAGGCACGGAGACCACGGACCCGGTCTGCGGTCTTCTGTGCCCGTGCTAACCACATTCCTGCTCGCACGTCTTCTGCTATAGTGTCCCGCCAAGCAGGAGGATCGTATACCTATGGACATTCACGGTGTTGCTCCGCTGCTTCAGGTCTTCGATATGCCGACGGCCATTCGCTTCTACCGCGATGTGCTGGGGTTCACGGTGGCCAGCAGTTCTGCGCCAGGAGACGACTGCGATTGGGTCTTACTGAGGTTGAACGGCGCGGAAGTCATGCTCAACACCGCCTATGAGCGAGACCAGCGCCCCCCGGCGCCCGATCCGGCGCGGGTTGCGGCCCATTACGATACCGGCCTGTTTTTCGGCTGCGAAGATCTGGACGCGGCTTACCGGCATCTGCGGGATCACGGCGTCAATTTGAAAGAACCGAAAGTCGCGCCTTATGGGATGAAGCAGTTGTCGTTTAAGGACCCGGATGGATACGGCTTGTGCTTTCAATGGCCCGCCACGCAGAAATGGCACGATGAGTGGGTGAAAGCGTACGGGATCGAGCCAAAGACGGTCGGCTGAGAGCTTGCGCGAATCATAAATGCGTCATCAGTCGACCAACTCAATCAGCCGTTGCTTCACTGGCGGCCATTCCGCCGCCACGATCGAATATCGCGCCGAGTCGCGAGCGATATAATCCGCGGCCATTCGGTGGGCCCGGAGAATTCCTTCGAACTGCCCGCCCATGCGTTCCATCGCGGCGCGCGAGCGCTGGTTCCGGACATCCGTATGCAGGCACACGCGGAGCACCTGCCACGTCTCGAAGGCGTAAGTCAGCATCAGCAGCTTCGCTTCGGTGTTCGCCCCCGTTCGAATGGCCGAACGGGCCAGCCACGTGTAGCCGATCTCACAGGCGTCCGGACCGCTGCGCCCGTGCAAAGCGTGGCCCGGCGGCCAGGCCCATCGCTCCAGGTTAAAGAACCGCGTGGAACCGATAACCACGCCGTCCTCCACCCGGACGGTCGCGAACGGCAGCGCTCTGCCCGCCTCTTGCCAGGCCAACGCGGTGGCGATGTAGCTAGCGGCCTCCGCCTTGCCCTGAGGCACCGGACTCCACTGGTAGAGCGTGGGATCCCCCGCCGACGCAGCCGCCAGCCCGTCGGCATGGCGGTGCTCCAGCGGCTCCAACCGAACGTGCCGGCCCTGCAACACAACCCTTTCCATTTTCATGACTCCCACTATGCAATACCGCCCGGGCAACCGCAACGGCGGCCCACTTGGTCTCTTGCACTTGGGTGGCGCAGGCCTTCAGGCCTGCGATTCAGCTCGCCCCAAAAACGCGCTTCAGCGCCCGAGGTACCTCGGAGGCTAAAGCCAGTTCGCAAGCTGATCGCAGCGCTGAAGCGCTGCGCCACCCAACCGCCATCGGCGAGTCTGACCACAGATCTGAAAATCCGCATCAGCTTGCCGGATCGAGTTGTTTGATCACCGTAACCTTGCTGTACGCCACGCGAAAGCCCAGCCGCTCCGCATTGCGTTGCGAGGTTGTGCCGCCATTCGTGACCACCACCGCGTACTCGCATCCGGCCTCACTCGCAGCCGCCATGCGGGCGTGCAGCAGCGCCGTCTGCAGGCCGCGGCCGCGATACTCGGCCATCGTCCCTGCGCCGCAGAGGGCAAAGACTCGGTGCTCCGGGATGACCAGCCCCGTGCCGCACGCCACCAGCTTGCTATCAACGCTGGCCACGAACGCCAGCGCCTGTTCCATCTGGTAGAACGGCGCAATCAGTCCCCTGAATGCCTCGGGCGCGCCGTCGGGAAAGAACGCCTTCTCCACGATCGCCCCCGTCGCCTCGGCCTCCTCCAGCCGGGCCCGTCGAATCTCACATCCCGCCGGAGCCGGAGGAAATTTCTCCGCCGCGTCCAGCTTCCGGTACAGCACATTGTTCAACTCCGCAATGGCATACCCGCGCTGCTTGAACATCTCGAACACCGCCGGCTCGTGCATCGGACACAAATCCACCTGCGCCGGAGCCTTGTGCGAACGGTAGAAGGCTTCGACGCGGTCCAGGTCCGCCTCGGTGAAAGGCCGGTCCAGCCCCATGGCGACGGCCCGGCCCACGGGCGACCCCAGTCCGCAGAAACTCATGTGCCCGCCGCAAATTTCTTCCTCCGCCGCCCCGATCTCGGGTCGCGTCTTCTGAAACACCCTCGCGTAGAACGCCTGCGGCATTTCCTCGCCCGACTCCAAACGGCGGGCAAATGCCTTATCCACAAATTGCATGGGAATAATCCTTTCTGGTTTTGAGACAGCTCGTATTGAGATAACCCGGCAGGAGCGCCGCGCACACTTCCACGCGCATCTCGCTCAACGTTGCAACCAGCGGTATTAAAGGACGGCAGTCATAGGCAGGAAGAGAGACTATCGTGGAACCAAGAAGTTTTCAAGCCGATGCCGAATCACCTGGAGTCACTTGGGAATCCATCCTGCTTTGAGCAGCATTTCGTGAGCAATCTGAGTCACCGAACGATCGTCGCTGGCAACGGTGAAATCCTCCAATCGCGCACGATCCAGGACAGAATTCAACTTTGCCACCCGAGCAACATATTGCGCTTGCAAGATGCCCGACTCTCGCATCTTCAGCCGCTGTCGCATGGTTCCAATGTTCGCGGAGAGACGGCAAACGACCGTGTTCGTAGCAGAAACGGCCCTGCGGCAACATTCCAATGTGGCACGGTCCTCTATCGCGCGCGCCACCAGGAATCGCCGTACTCCGAGGGAAGCATAGTTCCTGCAGATAGACTGAAGATTGCGGTACATCACAACATCGTTGCTTGTGCCCGACGGCAAATGCGCAAGCCCAAACGCATCAAGGTCGAGAGCCGCGTGGGCTATGTTTTGCAGTGCCAGGATGTCCGACGCTTCGCCCAGAACGCTGCTCTTGCCCGCTCCCATCGAACCCGTAATGACGAGCAGCGATTTTCGCTCCATTGGAATTCAATCATTCCCTCAATAACCGCCTTAACTGAGAACTGATGGCTAAAAGCTGATAGCTGCCTTGCTCACACCTGCTGCCGCGCTTCTCCCAAAGCCACGCTCACGTCCATCTTTTTCTTGTTGCGGTAGATGGTCACCTTTACCGTGTCGCCGGCGCGGTGGTTGTTCATCATCTGCGTCAGATCCTGCTCGTCCTGCACTTTCTGGTCGTCAATGGCCACGATCAGATCGCCGCCCAGCATGATCGGAATGTTTCCCAGATATGCACGCTCGGTGCCGCCGCGCAATCCGGCCAGGTCGGCCGAGCCGCCCGGCGTCACCTGCACGATCAGCAATCCGTAGTCCACCGGCAGGCCGAGTGTGTCCGCCAATTCGGCGCCAATCGGAATCGTGCGCACGCCCAGCGCCGGGCGCCGCACCCGGCCGAGCGTCATCAGATCGTTGAGCACCGCTTTCGCCGTATTGATGGGAATGGCGAAGCCGATGCCCGCATTCTGCCCGACATTCGAGAGAATCATGGTATTGATGCCGATCACCTCGCCGTGCCAGTTCATCAGCGGCCCGCCCGAGTTGCCCGGATTGATGGCCGCATCGGTCTGTATGGCTTCGTCAATCATGGCGCCATTTGGCTCGCGCACCGGGCGAATCGAGCTGACAATTCCCCGCGTCATGGTTCCCGCCAGCCCAAACGGATTGCCGATGGCATACACCTTCTGCCCCACCTGCAAATTCCGCGAATCGCCCAGCACCGCCGGCACCAGTTCGGGGGCCTTGATCTGAATCACCGCCAGGTCATGCGACGGATCGGTGCCCACCACCGTCGCCTTGTACTTCTTGCGGTTGTGCAGCGTGACTTCCACCTGGCGCGCGTCGGCGATCACGTGATAGTTGGTCAGGATATGCCCGTCTTTATCAATCACGAAACCCGACCCCTGCCCTTCCTGCGGCACCAGCCCGTAGAAAAAGTCGAACGTCATGGCCCGCGACGTCACGTTCACCACCGACGGAATGTTCTTCTTGTAGACCGAGATGTTGTTCTGCTCTTCTCCGTCCAGCGCCTCCCCGGGCGCCGCTTCCGTAATCTCCACCTGCGCGGGATGGCTCAGCCAGTTCGCCGGGTGGAATCCGCCCTGCGAGTTCGAGCGCCAGGTCGTGAAATAGAAGAACGCGCCGGCAATCGCCAGCGCCAGAATCAACGGCCGTATGACTTTCATAATTCAGACCACCTGCTGGATATACGAAGCTGGGGAGCGGAAAGGTCCCTGCCTTAATTCTAAACAATGCCCCGGCGCGAAGCACGCCGCCAGGTGGAACGAGCCCTCAGCTCTTCTCTGCCTCAATGCTGAGGTGCTTCCATACCTTTCGCACCTGTTCGCGCGTGTGCTCGAGCGAGCCGGAGTTGGCAATCACGTAGTCGGCGGATTTCACTTTTTCTTCATCGGGAAGTTGCGCGGCCATGCGGAGAACCACTTCCTTGCGCGCGGCTTCGAGGTCAATTTTCTGGCGCGCGGCGAAGCGGGCTGCGCGCTGGTCGGTGTGGCAGGTAACTACGATCAGCCGGTCAAAGCGCTCGCCCGCGCCAGCCTCAAGAATCAGCGCCGCCTCCACAATGGCCACGGCATGAGGATCCTGGCGGCCCATGTCCTGCATCCATTCATCCTGGCTGCGAATGACCACGGGATGCACGATGCGGTTCAGTTCTTCGATGCGCGACGCTCGTTTGCTCGCGGGATCCGTGGGCGGGCCGAACGCGACCTCGGCCAGTTTGGCGCGGTTGATGCTCAAATCCGGATTGAGAATCTCGCCCCCGAAATGGAGCACGACTTGGTTATAGACCGCCTCGCCGGGCTGCATGAGCGAGTGCGCAATCCGGTCCGCCTGCACCAGGCGCGCGCCCAGCGCAACAAACATCTCGCCCACCACCGACTTGCCGGCGGCAATGCCTCCGGTAAGACCGACTTTCAGCATAGATTCAGTGGCCAGTGATCAGTGGTCAGTGGCCAGTGGTCCGTAACCTTTCCCGTGCAAATCACGAGATTTCTTGAGCGCTTCCCCAACAAGCTTTCAGTGTTCCGCCAAAACCGAAGACCGAGGGGACTGCGACCACTGACCACTGGCTCCTGACCACTGCCTTCGCATCTTCGCCGCCTTCACCGTATTGAACATCAGCATGGCGATGGTCAGCGGGCCCACGCCGCCGGGTACCGGCGTGAGCGCCCCTGCAACTTCCGCCACCTCGGGATGCACGTCACCGATCAGCGTCGAGCCTTTCTTGCGAAAAGTTTCTTCCCGCTTCGCATTGCCCGCAAAAAACCTCTGGAACTCCGCCGCATCGGTCACGGTGTTCATGCCAACGTCAATCACGGTCGCGCCCGGCTTCACGAAATCGCGGGTAATCATACCGGCACGCCCGATCGCAGCCACGAGAATGTCGGCCCGCCGGCACACCCCCGGCAGATCGTGCGTCTTCGAGTGGCAGATGGTGACCGTAGCGTTGGCGTTGGTCAGCAGCATCGCCACCGGCTTGCCTACGATGTCGCTGCGTCCCACGACCACGGCTTCGCTCCCGGCAATGGGAATCTGGCTGCGCTTCAGAATTTCGATGACCCCAGCCGGCGTGCAGGGGACCAGCCCCGGCCGCTGCGTCGAAAGGAAACCGACGTTCATGGGATGGAATCCGTCCACGTCTTTGGCTGGATCCACCGCCAGCAGCACCTTTTTCGCATCCACGTGCGGGGGCAGCGGCAGTTGCACCAGGATGCCGTCAATCTCGTCCCGGCGGTTCAGATCTTCGATCAGCGCGAGCAGTTCACCCGTGGTCGCAGACTCGGGCGGGGTCAGCTTCTCGCTGTAAACGCCAACTTCTTCACAGGCTTTCACCTTGCCGCGGACATAGATTTCCGACGCCGGGTTGTGCCCCACGAGCACCACAGCCAAGCCGGGACGTACTCCGGCTGCCGCCATGGTTTTCACTTCCGCGGCGGCTTCGCTGCGGATCTCCTGAGCTATCTTCGTTCCGTCCAGAATGATGGCAGGCATGAATTTGGCCTTCCGGCACTAAATCTTACACCGCCGGGACCGCCAAGCGCGCCCTTCGCTTCACCACAGAGGCATAGAGACACGGAGAAAAGCGAAAAGCGGCAAGAACCCATTGTGCCTGGGAGTTTCCGCGTTCTTGGTTTTCTCTGTGCCTCCGTGACTCTGTGGTGAATTCACTTCCCAGTCCTGTCGTACAATACCCAGTCATGATTGCCAAAGACCTGCTGCAGCTTCTGGTCTGTCCGGCGTGCAAGCAGGCGCTCGAGTACCGCCAGAACCCGGAGAGCCTCAAGTGCACCCAATGTCACCGGGTGTATGCCGTCAAAGACAACATTCCCATCATGCTGGTGGACGAGGCTACCCTCGAGCCTTAGTCCAGGCCGCATAGTCCTGGCGGTTTGCTTCCATAGCATTTTGCCTTCTGCTCAATCCCGCCCCGACCCCGGCCGGTCGGCCGTGCGACACATTGTGTCATTCCTGAGATGACCTTGGGGTACGAAAGACACTTACCGATGTAGGAAATCCCTCCCGCGTTGTCTGCAACTTTCATTATTCACAGGGGTTAATGAAACCAGAGAGGGTTCTGGACCGTATATGGATTCAGAGGGCCATTGCGGCAGCCGAATTGCATGCAACTTCCATAGCTGCCGATGAGTCTAATACGGCAAACACGGTATCCAGGTCGGAATCGGAGGTGATGACGGCCATGATTAGCGGAAACATGAGCAGCGAAAAAGTGATGAACGACAAAGACAGATTCACCATGACCGAACTGGCGGCGCTTCGGGATGACCTGCTGCAGGGCGGCATGGTGGACTCCTACGAGGCGGCGCAGTTGCTCCAGGTGTTTCTGATGGGCCGTGGCTATGGGGTTTCTCCCAAGGCAGCTCTGGACGCGGCGGGCCGCGTCGAGATGGCGGGGTGCGCCCTGCCCGTACTGCAGCTCGAATTGGAAAACCTGGCAATGGTGATGTAAGAGTTGCACGGCAGCGGGGCGAAACCTAGACCTTCTGGGGCGGGGCGGTGATCGAAATCCGACCGACCGTACCAGTTCCACAAAAGGAAGAAAGCCGGGCCAACCAGCCCGGCTTTGTGGTTTTTGGGGCGGAATTCTCTAGCGGGATAGCTCGCTCTACCCGCTCACTCGTACCGCAGGCTCTCCACCGGATCCAGTTGTGACGCCCGGTTGGCTGGGATCGTCCCAAAAATGATTCCCACAATAGACGACACGAGGATGGCGATGATCGCCGACAGCCCGGAGATGGGGATGCGGTAGTCGGTCAGGAAGCGCACCGAATAAGGAATGGCGAGGCCGGTGACAATGCCCACCAGGCCTCCGGAGAGCGAGATCAGGATGGCTTCCGCCAGAAACTGGAAGCGGATGGCCCGGTTGGTCGCGCCAATGGCCTTGCGGATGCCGATTTCTCGGATGCGCGAGGTCACCGTCGCCAGCATGATGTTCATGATGCCGATGCCGCTCACCAGCAGCGTGACGAATGCCACCAGCATCAGCGCGACGGTCAGAGCGTCAGCAATCCGCCCCGCCACTTCCAGAAAGCGGGTCAGATTCTCCACGTTGTAAACCGACTCGGGACGATGCCGCGACTGCAGCACGCGCTTGATGGCCGCCGTCGCCGGGATCACGTCCTGCGGGGTGGCCACCGACAGATACATTTCATACACCGCGTTATCGGGTGTAAAAAACCGGCTGACCGTGTAGGGGATCAGCATGGTGTCGTCCTGTATTTCGGACTGTCCAAACGTATCCACGCTTTCCTTGAAGACTCCCACGACGGTGAATGGGAGCCCGCCGCTGACTTTGATGATCCGGCCAATCGCTTCCTGAGGCGAGGGATAGAGCTTCAGCGCGAGTTTTTCGGTGATCACCGCGACCTTGTTACGCCCCATCGAATCCTCGGAATCGAAAAAGCGGCCGGCGAGCACGATCAGGTTGCGCACCCGTTGATACTCGGGGTCCACGCCGAGGACGAGGATGTCGCGCTGCTTCCCGCCGCCAACGCTGATGCGGTCCCCCAGGGCCACGGTCGGAGAAGCGGCCACCACACTGGGTACCTGCTCCCGTACGGCGCGTACATCCTCCACCGTCATGGGATCGGGCGTCGAGTCAATGCGCTGCGCCCCACCCTGGTAGCCGGCATGAATCATATTGGTGCCGATGGATTGAAGCTGGCGCAGAACGTACTGCTTTCCGGTAAGGCCGATGGTGGCCACCAGGATTACCGAGGCTGTGCCCACGGCCATCGCCAGCGCAGTGAGCGTGAATTGCAGCTTGTTGCTGCAGAAAGCTTCGTAAGCGAAATTCAGGATCTCCCTGAGCCCGATCAGGCGACGCTGCGTTGCCGGCGCTACGGAGTTCGTTTTCGCCATCGTGAGTGCTTAGATGTTAAACCCCGGTCCCAAGACCCGGCAATGTGGTGACAGCCGCCTCGGCTGTCCGGTTTTGAACTTATGTGGCGACAGCCGCCTCGGCTCTCCGGCCTCCCGCCACGGCCACCGCCGCCAGCACCACAATCAGCGGATCCACCGGACGAAAATAGTAAGTCTCCGGATGCGTGAAGTAGTACGTCAGCGGGAAAAAGAAAAGCACAATGGCAAACCGCACTCCGAGCGCGGGCGCTCGTTGAAAAACCCGCCGCAGCCCGAGCAACCCCAGAATGGTCATGGTGGTGTTGACAAAAATGTTGGGCGGATCGAGCGGTTCATCTTTCAGGTAAGCCCGGTCGAAGCTCCAGTAGCCGGTCCACAAGTAAACCGCGCGGCGGCAACTCATCCACACAAACCAGCCCGGATGGCTTCTCACATAATCTTTGCCCTGCTGCAGCTTATGATCCATATAAGCGATCTCGCCCACGCGCTCGTATTCGGCAAGTTCGGCGCCGCTGTGGTTTGGGTGCAGGTCGCTGTTCACCCAGCGCGTGGAATAGCCGTTGTTGCCCATGTAGAACTCCAGCCCGAACCCGCTGCGCACCGGAATAAAGCGATGGAAGAGGACGTAGTCCCGCGCCAGCCACGGCGCCAGGACCGCAATTCCGGCCAGCGCCGCCGCGGCCAGGGGCAGCTTCCAGGGGCGGCTCCGGCTGAAAAGACGGTAAGCCGTCCACAGCCCCAGCAAAGGAAGCACTGACAACGCCACCGGCTCAGTCAGCGCCGCAATGCCGCAGAGCGCGCCGAAAGCTAACCAATCGCGCCCGCGCGAGGAATTCTCCAGCCGCCACGCGAACAGAAACAGGCAGCACAGT
Organism: Candidatus Sulfotelmatobacter sp.; assembly: GCA_035266345.1. Lineage (GTDB taxonomy): Bacteria > Acidobacteriota > Terriglobia > Terriglobales > Acidobacteriaceae > Sulfotelmatobacter. The sequence continues at coordinate 34,952 of DATFNP010000026.1, read as the reverse complement.
TCCAGCGTCAGTAGGCACGTGGACCACGCCCAGTCCGCCCCGTAGTAAACCCCATAAGGAGAAAACGCCCATCCCCACCCCGCCCACTTCGCGACCCGCAAGCCAAAAGCCTGTTTCGCCAGCAGGAAAACCGGCACGCAAGTAAGAGCCGAACACACGCTGTTCAGCGAGAGCGCAGCGATCACCGACGCCTTGGTTTCAATTCCGAAAATCTTGAATAAGCCCGCCAGCAGATACGAATAAACTGGCGGCAGCAGCGCCGACAATCCCGTATCCGCGAAAGGGCTGCCATAGCCGTGCCCGGAAGCGATCGAACGCGCGATTCGTCCGAACGCCCAATGCTCGAGCACGAACGGATCCATCCAGTCGCGATAGAGGAAAGGAATAACCGCCAGTCGCACGGCCAGGGCCACGGCGACCATGAGGACATAGGGTTGAAAGCGCGATGAAGAAGAGGAGCTAGTTGGCATCAGCGTGCCCGGAATTCATGGGCGAGAACCAAAACGCCTCAGGAGTCTAACAGTTTGCTAAGAACTCGATTTTGGGTGGCGCAGCGCTTCAGCGCTGCGATAAAACCTGTTTTTTGATCGGGGCCTCAGCCCCCGAGGTCCCAAAGCGGCTAATTCAGTATAAACGGCACACCGCCACCTGCTGGTTCTGACAGGGACAAGCCAATCCCGAGGATTGCTCCTGAGTTCTCGACACGATCACCCAGTCCACTCCAAACTCATTCTTGAGCCGCTCGAAATCCGAGGCCTGAAAATTCCGCCAGCCCGTCTGCGCGTTCACTTCCAGCAGCCATCGCGGAGCCAGCGGCGGCACACGCGCGGCCATGCCCCCATCTTTGACGTAATCGGCCAGGGCGCTGCGTTCCGCGAGCGCCCGGAACCCGTGATAATCCTCGCCCGGCAGTTCCACGTACTGCGGATCGAGAGCAAACCGGCTGTCCACCGGCGTATTTTCCCGGATCCAGGCGAACGCCTGCAGCCACGCATTTCTCGACGCGCACCCCGGCAACTCCAGGTGCTCGGTCGCGGGAAACATCTGCCGCTGCGCGTAGAACATCCCCGCGCCGAGCGGAACAAACAACAAGAGCCAGCGATACACATGCCGTTGCAGCACGTACCTGCCCAGCAGCCCTCCCACCATCAAAAAGAAAAGCAGGTACAGCAGGTGGAGATAGCGCATCGGCTCAAACGGCCGCAGCCGTTCCAGGCCCGGTGGAAGCATGACGACCAGTCCCACGACGGTCTGGAACACGCCGTAGTATAGAAGACTCGAAACCAGCGGCAACAGTGCGGAACCACTCCTACTGTCCTGCTGGCGAGATTGCAGAAATCGCCGGAACGCAAACAGCAGCGCCAGCGGTGCAAACACTCCCAGCCACTCGTACCACTGCCAGCGACCAATGTAATAAAAGCCGCGCGTCGAAGCCGCCTGCCGCCACGCATCCGACGCAGGTTCAAAAATCCAACCGAGCGGAAAAAGAAGCGCCGCCACCGGCACGGCAGATTGCCGCCGTTGCGAAGCGCCACGCAGGCTCCAGAACAAAAACGCGCAGAGTGAAATCCCGAAGCTGGCCATGATGGCGTGAATGGAAAAAGCCACCGCCAGCAGAATTCCCGCTCGCCACACTCGCCGATCTAGAATGTCCGCGATCGCCGCCAGAATCGCGGCCGTCGCCAGCGTGCGCGGATGCAGATACTGATCGGCCAGATTGATCGCCGTGCCCGACACCGGCAAGGTCAGCAGCGTCGCAATCAACGCGACCGCCGCCCACTGCGCCCCCGCCTCAGAAAAACACCGGCGGCTGATCCGCCAGCAACCATGCAGCAGCAAGAAAACAGCCGCCAACTGCCACAGCAGCACTACCCACGCCAGCGGCAGGTGGCTCAGGCGTACCGAAAACGCGATCAGCTTGTCGAAAATGGTTGCCTGAAACTGCAGGCGGAAGAAATCCGCATCGTGCGGAAACAGCGCCGGATTCAGATTCCGCTTGATCGCCGCCAGATAAAAAGCGTCGTCTTCCAGCCCAGGGTGGTAGCCCATCACCACAAACGCAACAATAGAAAGCAACGCCAGCCGGGCCAGATTTGCGGCCAGCTTCGCCGAGGGTGAATCGCCTTTTCCAGTTGGAGTCGCGGGCGGTTTTTGGGGAGATTCTTCCATTCCCGGGGTGATCCCGCACCGGGCCACTAGGCCGGGCGTGCGGTCTCACCGTGGCGCACGTAGTATGAGCCCAGTCCCGATTCCAGTTTCCGCCCCTGCTCGCTGAAGCGCGAAAGGCGCAGCAGGCCCATCTTCTGCAGGGCGAATTGCAGCGTCGTGCCCAGCACGCCGAAACCATACTGCACGCTGCGCCGGAAGTTGATGGACGATGCTTCCTCGAAATACTTCGTCGGGCACGACACTTCCCCGATGCGGAAGCCAAAGTGCACGCACTGCGCCAGCATCTGGTTGTCGAAGACAAAGTCGTCGGAGTTCTCCAGCAGCGGCAGGCCGGTGAGAACCTTGGCGCTGAAGGCGCGATATCCGGTGTGGTATTCCGAGAGCTTCACGCCCAGAAACAGGTTTTCAAACGCGGTCAGCAGCCGGTTGGCCACGTATTTGTACAACGGCATGCCGCCGCGCAGCGCCCGGCCTCCAATGATGCGCGATCCCAGCACCACGTCATACACGTCATAGGCGACCATGCTGGCCATGGCCGTAATCAGCAGCGGCGTGTACTGATAATCGGGATGAAGCATGATGACCACATCGGCGCCCGCCGCCAGCGCCTCGCGGTAACAAGTCATCTGGTTGCGGCCGTACCCATAGTTGCGGTCATGCTGAAAAACATGCAGCCCCAACTGCCGCGCCAGCTCCACCGTCCGGTCGCGGCTATGGTCGTCCACCAGGATGCGGATGTCCACCAGTTCCGGCAATTCCCCAACCGTGACCCGGAGGGTCTTCTCCGCGTTGTAAGCGGGCATGACGACCGCAATGCGTTTTCCGTTAATCATTGTTCAGGGACAGCGTTGACCATGATGCAGGCACGAACCCAGCCCCCGATAGTTTACCTGAGATGCCGCGCCAACGGCAGCGCCGCAGCACTCCATAAGGTTAGGAGCGGAAGATCAACCGGCGGCCCTTGGGTCTTTGATTTAATGGCCCGACTACTCCAATCACCTATGCTCTCAGCCATCCAGGAAGCGTAAAATTGCACATTATTACCGACGGCTGGAAGGGCTGCCGTAATGATGTTCAAAACCAGTACGATTCTTCTTGCCCTCATCGTTGCCTTCGGCATCTCGGCCTCGGCTGGGTATTCACAGGAAGTAAAAAGCCGTCGTGACGCCTTTGGGGCCGATCGTGCTGATGAGGTCGAGGCATTGCTTCATGCGCTTTTCCCAGACGCCAAGGTGCAATGGGATCCGGTTCTCGCGATCCGCAGAGGAAGCGCCGCGCCGGAACCCGTAGATCTCGGAGACTTCACGGCCACGCGCGAGGCCGATGGACACTTCCAGGGCGTGGCCATGCTTGAAGTCGGATCAGCCAAGACAGACCACATCGAGAAGCTCAAGAAGTTCCAGTTGTCCGACGTGGGCAAGTTCGAAACAGCGATCGTTGCCTTTCGGACTACCCCCTCTGGACGACGGTTGGAGACCAAGAAGCTCCCCCTTGATCCAAATGATCCTCTCACCAGGCTTAGCTGGTTTGAGGTGAGGAATTGGCCGTCGGGTGGATGGCCGCTTTTGCGTCTTCGCTACGCGTCCTACACTCCCAGTGGGGGTACGTTGGCGATTCTCGAATGGGATTCCTTGTTCAACATGGAGACAGGCTCATTCGCGGGGCGAATACCGACCGGTGTCTCCGTTCTTCGCAACGGCGGAGAAGAAACACTGGAAGTCTTCTCGGTGAACCGGACCAGCGCAACTCAAATTGCAATTTACGATAACGGCACCGGAAAGACCATCGATTACCCTTGCAGCGACCCCTGCGTCGTGGACGGTCGCACATTTCTGGGGCAACTCTTTGGACAACGATAGGGATTGTCCGGAGCCAAAGTCCGAGCGGCCGCAGGTCTTGAAAAAAAGAGTCCTAACCATCGAATAAGCCATCTCTGGTTATAGCTCTCTGTATTGGAACGGACCCCCATGGCAGCCAGCCCAAACTTCACGGCACCGCTTCCCTCGAACCCTCGCCCCCTTAATCTCGATCAGGTGGAGGACCTCCTCAAGCTGCAAAAGGCCGCTCAGAAAATCAGCTCCATCCTTGATCTCGGCCAGCTCGTTGATAAGGTTGTGAACGAGATCGCCCGTTCCTTCGGATGTGTGGATTCTGACATCTACCTGCACAGCGAAGAGCGCGGCGAACTGTCGCTGGTGTGCGCCCATGGCTGCACTGGCTGCGACCTCCACGGCCCCGGCCACAGCCTGAAGATCGGGAAAGGCATGGTCGGATACGTCGCATCCACCGGCCAGATGCACTACGCGCCTGATGTGCGACAGGATCCCTATTACATTGGCTGTGAAAAGTCCACACTCTCGGAGGTTGCTATTCCCCTCCACGTGGAAGGACAACTGGTAGGAGTATTCACTGCCTCCCACACCGACCTGGATGCCTTCAACCCCTGCCAGCTGCGGCTGCTCCAAGCCCTGTGCAGCGATGTGGCAGTGGCCGTCCACAACGCTCGCCGGTTTCAGCAGGAAAAGCAACAACGGGAGCAAATGACTCGCGAGGCCAGGGAGGCCCGGGTCATTCAACAAGCACTGCTCCCCAAGACCTCTCCCTCCATTCCTGGTTTTGCCGTATCCGGGCTTTCGATTCCTGTGGGCGCCGTAGGCGGCGACTGGTACGATTTCATTCCCATGGACCAAGGCCGTTGGGGGCTGGTGCTGGCGGATGTTTCCGGCAAGGGAACCGCGGCTGCGCTACTCATGTCCGCCACTCGTGGCATCTTGCGATCCCTGGTTGAGGCGGCTTGCACTCCGGGTGAAGTGCTGACGAAGCTGAATCGCCTTCTGGTCGAGGACTTTCCTTCCGGCCGTTTTGTGACCATGGTATATGCCGTGCTTGATCCTGCGAAGCGGACTCTGACCTTCGCCAATGCGGGTCACCTGTGGCCGCTCCTGATAATCGGCAGTTCAGCCCAGTTCCTCGACGTGGAGAGAGGCATTCCCCTGGGACTGGGACTAGGCGATTTCTCGGAGGTGGAAGTGAAGCTTCCCATGAGTTCTCGCTTGGTGTTTTACAGCGACGGCATCACCGAGGCAGAGAACCCAGCCGGCGAAGAATACGGGGCGGTGCGTCTTCAGGAACATTTCTTGCGAACACACGCCTCCGCCGAGAGCCTCCTCGATGACGTACGTTTGTTCGCCGACGGTTCGGGTCTGCGCGATGATGCCAGCGTCATCCTGGTGAAGGGCTAACCGAGTCACAACCGAGGACAGGTCGGCGAAACGGAAGTCATTCGAACCTCCAACCGGTACGGGCGGCTTACTTCATGCCGTCGAGAATCGACCCCACAATTCCTCCCACCACGCCGCCCTCCACCGACTGTTTCGTCGCCTGATGGGGCAAATACTTGTCTATGGCGTGAGCCAGTTTCGAGATGGGCAGCGTCTGCAGCCAGATTCTGCCCGGGCCGGTCAGCGCTGCCAGGAAAATTCCGTCGCCGCCGAAAATCATGTTCTTGATGCCGGGCACGGTCGTGATCTGAAACGCTACGCTCGATTGAAACGCTCCCACGTGGCCGGGATGCACCCGCAACGTCTCGCCCGGCTGAAGATCGCGCACCACCAGCTCGCCCGACAATTCCAGCCACGCGATGCCTTGTCCGCTGAGCTTTTGCAACAGGAAACCGTCGCCGCCGAAAATGCCTGCGCCCAGCGATTGTTGGAAGCCCACGCTAATCTGAATCTGCGGTGTGGCGCACAGGAAGCCATGGCGGTGAATCATGTATTCGTGCCCGGGCGAGACTTCCACCGGAACAATATGGCCGGGCAGTTTGGTGGCGAAGGCAACCTCTCCCGCCGCGCCCGCCGCGCGGTATTCGGTCATAAAAATGGAGCCCCCGCCGGCCACGCGTTTCAGCACGCCGAACAGTCCGCCGCCGCCGGCAAATTGCGTATGCGTCGTCATCTGAATCGAACTGCCCATCCACGAGAGTTCCCCGGCTTCAGAAATGACCGCCTCATTGGGTTCGAGGATGAATTCCAGAACCGGCATGGTGGTGCCGTTGATGCGATTTTGCATGGCAAGTCTCCTGTTTGCTGGTCGTTAGCGCGGCGCATGGTGGGCACTGCGGCCGGACATCGTAAGAGTATAACGGGTCCGCTGCCGCAACCGCCCCCTGCTTCCCTGGTCTTGCTTTCCTGGCCCTGGTGGCGATGTTCTACCGGAGAAATTCTTGTCCTGATGGCGTCCCACGACCGTGCGGGAAGGCCCCAAACTCAGCGCCCAGAGCCTAATCCGGCGGGTTAGGCCGTTCAGTTACTCCCTTCTGCTAGTATCTTTCTCGCTTGCTCCGTTGTAAATTGCCAGAGCCTGGAACCTGCCGTGGCAGGAGTCGGGCAAGGCAAGTAAGACCCCGGGCCCCCCCACCCTGCGGTAAAAACACTCAGGAGAAAAAAACCAATGAAACCATTTCGTCTTTGCTTGATCCTCGCCCTGGCAGTTCTGGTGGCGCTGGGCACGACCGCCTCCGCTCAGAGCTTCGCCTGGACAATGAAGGGATCCAAGACCCCGGTCCCCTCGACTGGCGTCGGGTACACCGACCTGTTGAAGGTCAACTACTTCTCGAACGCTAACACCGCGGGCGCTCCGGACGGAACCGTTCGCGTCACCAACCCCGGCTCCGGCGCGGGCGACCTTTGCGCTCAGATCTACGTGTTCGACCAGTATCAGGAAATGTCAGAGTGCTGCGCCTGCCTGGTGACCCCAGACGGATTGCGTACGCTCTCGGTCAATTCTGATCTGACCTCGAACCCGTTGACCGGCGTTACCCTGCAGACCGGCTCGGTGTCGATCGTTTCCGGTATCGTTCCCCCCAGTGGCGTGTGCAGCCCCCTCAACTACTTCGTCTATCCGACGATCCGTGCGTGGGGAACTCACATCCAGAACAGCACCTTCGCGGAAACTGAGACCGAGTATTCGGACCGCGCAATCGGCCCCTGGAACGACAATCTGTTGTTCGAGTGCTACGCCATCGCTCTTGATGGCAGCGGACATGGCGTCTGCTCTTGCGGCAGCGGCGACTAACCAGTCGTTGAAAGCCAGTTGTGAAACCTAAGGGCCCAGGCCAATCGCTTGGGCCCTTGGTTTTTGTTGCCTGTTCCGGCCAACCCAGGTACCCAGAGAATTAATGACACAGACGTTCTTCCCCACCATTCCAGAGTAGTCCGCAGGGTTAGGCCGGGAAGTTACTCCCTTCTGCTAATAGCTATATCCCCCGCTCCGTTGTACATTTCTTGAGCCCGGAGTCTGCCGCTGGCAGCAAGTCGGGCAAGTCAAAAAAAAGACATCGCTTTGGGCCCCCCACCTGCGGTGAACCAACTCTCAGGAGAAAAACACCAATGAAACTCGCTCGTATTTTTTCGATCCTCGCCATTGCTGTGCTTGCGATTGGGGTACTCGGCTCGCAGACAGCTAGCGCCCAGAAGCCCTGGACGCTCAAGGGCGCCACGGCCCCCGAGACCTCCACTGGGGCAACCGACCTGTTGAAGGTCAACTACTTCTCGAACGCTAACACCGCGGGCGCTCCGGACGGAACGGTTCGCATCTCCAACCCCGGTTCTGGCGCTGGCAACCTTTGCGCTCAGATCTACGTGTTCGATCCCTATCAGGAAATGTCCGAATGCTGCGCTTGCGAAGTCACTCCCGACGGCCTGCGCACGCTCTCGGTCAATTCTGATCTGACCGCGAACCCGTTGACCGGCGTTACCCTGCAGACCGGCTCGGTGTCGATCGTTTCCGGCATCGTTCCCGCCAATGGCGTGTGCAACCCCCTCAACAACCTCGTCTATCCGACGATTCGTGCGTGGGGAACTCACATCCAGAACAGCACCTTCGCGATCACCGAGACCGAGTATTCGGATCGCGCGCTCGGCAACTACAATTTCAACCTGTTGCTCGAGTGCTACGCCATCGCTCTTGATGGCAGCGGACACGGCACCTGCTCTTGCGGCAGCGGCGACTAATTAGCCGTCCGTCGTAAGACAGTTGTGAATCGAAGAAGGCCCAGGTCCAATCGCCTGGGCCTTCTTTTCTTTTCTTCTCTGTCGGCGCGGTTGACCCCGGGAGACCTTCTTCCCCCTCATCTTGGCGTAGCCCGGAGGGTTAGGCCGAGGAATTACTCCTTTCTGCTAGTACTCCTTACACCCACTTCGTTGTACAGTCCTCGCACCCGAAGTCTGCCAGTGGCAAGATCGGGCTACCAAAAAACGAGAACTATCGCTGTGGGCTCCCCCCATCCTGCGGCGAGGAAAACTTTCAGGAGAAAACTACGAATGAAACTACTTCGCCTATTCTCGATGCTCACCATTGCTGTGCTGGTGGTCGGGTTACTGGGGACGACAGCTAGCGCCCAGAATTTCGCCTGGACGCTCCATGGCTCCAAGACCCCGCTCACGACGGCGGGCTACACCGACCTGTTGAAGGTCAACTATTTCTCGAACGCGAACAGCTCGGGTCCGGATGGAACGGTCCGCATCATGAACCCCGGCTCCTACGCGGGCGACCTTTGCGCTCAGATCTATGTGTTCGATCCTGCTCAGGAAATGGCGGAATGCTGCGCCTGTCTGGTTACTCCGGACGGATTGCGTACGCTCTCCGTTAATACTGATTTAACCTCCAACACCTTGACCTCGACGACGCTGCACATGGGTTCCGTGTCCATCGTCGCCGGTGTCGTTCCCTCCAGTGGCGTGTGCAGCCCCCTCAACAACTACGTCTATCCGACGCTGCGTGCGTGGGGAACTCACATCCAGGACCTTCCGACCTACACGATCACCGAGACCGAATACTCTGATCGCGCGCTCGGACCGTGGAATGTCAACCTGCTGATCGACTGCTACGCCATCGCTATTGATGGCAGCGGACACGGCGTCTGCTCGTGCGGCAGCGGCGACTAAGCAGCCGTCTTAAGAAGACGTAATAAGCTCTGGGCCCAGGCTGAATCGCCTGGGCCTTTTTTCTTGGAGTACGTGCCCATGACAGCGAGGCGAGCGCCCCAGTCACTACCCGTGCCCGGCGCAGTTTGCCCATCTCTGTGATCCGCTGTGTCCTCTGTGGTAAACGCCTTCCTCCGTAATTTCCAAAACAAAGGCAAGTCGAACCAGTCCTGCCCGACCTGAGCGTCACGGTTATAATCTAGACTTAGCGAATTCCAAGAGGCATCTGATCATGACTTCCCCGAATGACAACGGTAATGGCAACGGCAGCAACGGTTACAGCGTCCCACAACCTCGCGCGCAGTGGCTCTCCCGCCGCAAGCAGGAGAACACCGACGGCAATTTCTCCCAGATGCACTACGCCCGCCAGGGCGTGATCACCGAGGAAATGTCCCACATCGCGCACAAAGAAAAGCTGACGCCCGAGCTCGTGCGCGACGAAGTCGCCCGCGGACGCATGATCATCCCCGCCAACATCAACCATCCCGAACTCGAGCCCATGGCCATCGGCGTGGCCAGCCTCTGCAAGATCAACGCCAATATCGGCAACTCGGCCGTAACCTCCGAGATCAACGAGGAACTCAAAAAGCTCCACACCGCCGTCCACTACGGCGCTGACACCGTCATGGATCTTTCCACCGGCGGCAACATTCACGAGATCCGCGAGGCTATTCTCCGCCATTCGCCGGTGCCGATCGGCACAGTACCGATTTATGAGGCCATCGCGCGGGTGAAGCGCGTGGAAGATCTGAATGCGGAAGTGATGCTGGAAGTGATCGAAGAGCAAGCCGCGCAGGGCGTGGACTACATGACCATCCACGCCGGCGTGCTCATCCAGTATCTGCCGCTGGTTGCAAACCGCATCACCGGCATCGTCAGCCGCGGCGGCGCGATCCTCGCCCAGTGGATGGCCTACAACCACAAACAGAATTTCCTCTACGAGCGCTTCGACGACATCGTCAAGATTTTCAAGAAGTACGACGTCAGCTTCTCGCTCGGCGACGGCCTCCGCCCCGGCTGCGTTGCCGACGCCAGCGACGAAGCCCAGTTCGCCGAACTGAAAACTTTAGGCGAGCTGACCAAGAAAGCCTGGGAGCACGACGTGCAGGTCATGATCGAAGGTCCCGGCCACGTCTCCATGGACAAGATCAAGGAGCAGGTCGAACAAGAAGTCGAGCTCTGCTACGAAGCCCCCTTCTACACGCTCGGCCCGCTGGTCACCGATATAGCGCCCGGCTACGACCACATCACCAGCGCCATCGGCGCGGCCATGATCGGATGGTACGGCGCGGCCATGCTCTGCTACGTCACGCCCAAAGAGCACTTAGGCCTGCCGAATGAAAAAGATGTGAAAGACGGCATCATCGCCTACAAGATCGCCGCCCACGCCGCCGACATCGCCCGCCAGCGCCCCGGCGCCCGCGACCGCGACGACGCCCTCAGCTACGCCCGCTACAAATTCGACTGGGAAAAACAGTTCGCCCTCTCCCTCGACCCCGAAACCGCCCGCTCCATGCACGACGAAACCCTCCCCGACGACTTCTACAAAGAAGCCGCCTTCTGCTCCATGTGCGGCCCCAAATTCTGCTCGATGAACTATTCCTCCAAAGTGGACGAATACAACAAGCAAGTCCACGGCATCGAGAAGAAGGACTACTCAGAGTTGGTGGAGAAGCTGGTCACGCTGAAGTAGGCGACAGTGGAAGAGCGGCCCTTCAGGGCCGCGTCAGGAATCCCCGCCGCATCCGCGGTAAGGGTGTCCACAACTCGCGATCTTCGAAGAGGAGGGATCTATGCTCCAAGGGTTCAGCGGTTCCATCTGGCACGCATTCTGCCTTCTGATCCCATTCGCGATCGTCACTTATGTCTCCCTCCTGTTCTACTTCAAAGGAGACTGGTACTTCTTCGACCCGAAGGACAACGTTGACCCCAAGCTGAAGGATGCCGGCACATTCGAGCCGCACTGCAAGCGCTATCACGACCTCTCTAAATTTGCGATCACACTCTCCGGTGCGGCCATGGCGTTTCTCGTGAGCACAATCGCAAGCGACAAACCTACCCTGCCCGAATTCGCGCAGAAGGTGCGTAACATCGCCCCCATTCTGTTCGGCTTTTTCGGATGTTGCATTGCCTTCCTTGTGCTCTTCATGGTGCTTCAAACGTTCTGGTACGAAGAGTACTGCCACTCCCCCGACCACAACTCGTACAAGCGCTGGAAGTTCGCGTTGAACAACACATTCGGCTGGGTCGGGATGTTCGCATTTGCCCTGGGATTCTGCTGGCTAGCAACGCTGTTCCGCTAAGCAGACACTCCCGAATCGCCCTCCAAATTGAATGCGGGTGCCCCATCCTTTCGCGTTCTTTGCGAAAGGGTGGGAATCTCGGAAACTGGGCCGTCTAGCGCCTGCTATCTGTTCTTGAGATCGTCCGGAGTAAGGCCGAAATCCGCGAGAACCTCATCGTGCGGGATTCCCTGCCCGCCGCGCTGCTTGAACCAGGCCTTCGAGCGAGCCACGGCCTGCCGCTCCTCCTCGCCCTCGGGTTCGTCGTCCGTGGGAGCGTTGGCGATCACGCGTGAGACGGGATCGAGCAAGGCTTCGAGCATCCCGACGACCGCGGGAACCTGGCTCGGGGCCAACCTGTCTATCAGCTCGTGGGCGTGCTCCTTGCTTGCAGCCATGCGTAAACTCCTCCTGATATTTTACACGCTGGGTGGTGGCCGGGTGCCCCATTTCCTTTCGCGTCCTTTGCGAAAGGGTGGGAATCAACCTACACAGCTACCCTCGAGACACCCGCTGCCGCTGCGGCCCTCCGGAGATCGGCATCGGTCGTTGGCGGGTTGGCCCGGGCTTCGTGTCGAAGCCTAGCTCTAGAGGGTGCCCCGCTCAAGCACCGCTTGGGCGGGGGTGTTCGCCGGTCATTGAATCGAACTCCCGACGAGAGCCTGAGAACCCATATTGTAATACACAATAATATGTGTTATTATTACTGCATTATGAGCACCACCGAGAAAACCATCAGCTTCCGCGCCGTCGCCGAAAAGATTGACACGCTCGATTCGCTGGCCGCCGCGCAGGACCGTTCGCGCAGCTATCTCATCAACGAGGCGATCACCAACTACATCGAGCTGCACGCCTACCAGGACGCGCTGGTTCGCAAGGGCCTCGAAGAGATGCGGAAAGGCCGCGTCGTCAGCCATGCGGAGGTCCTAAAGCGGCTCAAGAGGTCGGGGCGCGCTCGCCGATTGTCGAACCGATTGTCGAACCAATGACCGGGAAGATGACCGGGCCGACGATTGAATGGACCGAGCAAGCCCTCCGGCAACTGGATCAGGCCCACGATTACATCGCTCTCTCGAACAGCGAGGAGGTGGCCGAACGGATCACGACGCTGATTGTCACCACCATTCAACAGCTCGCCGCCTTCCCCATGTCGGGCAGACCCGGCCGAGTGCCGGGTACTCGTGAGCTGGTCATTTCGAATACGCCCTTTATCGCAGCCTACGCCATCGCTCATGACCGCATCGTGATCCTCGCTATCTACCACGGCGCACAGCAATGGCCGGAGGCCTTCTAAGCACAAATTCGTAGTTCAGCGGTAATTTTGCCCGCGACCCGCCATATCAAAGACCAGCCGGGGTGCCCCACCCTTTCGCGTTCCTTGCGAAAGAGCCTGCCCTGAGCGGAGCCGAAGGGGTGGGAGTCTCCGAAGATCGGGACAACCGGGGACAGAAAGGTTTCGAATCCCGCCGGCTCAACCTTTTCCACAACCCTCAACAACAAGAATCCAATTCCCTGTGACGAACAACCTTTACCGAGAATACAGGCGGCGCATACTGACATCGTGCGCGACCACTTCTCACGCGAGCCGGCAGAAGATCAGGGTGCAGCCCTTCCCCCAGAGCTGACCCCTAACTCCTTCTACCGGAATATTTTGCCCGCAAGCTCTTTGCCTCCAAGATTTTGCCCGCGGCCAGCCCTATCAAGGATCAGCAAGTCCAACGCAATCAATAATTTGCCCCTACGATAAAAAAAATAACGAGATATGCCGGCAGGCGTCCCCACGAGCAAGGCTCCCCCACCTTTCGCGCCTTTCGAAAAGCCTGCCCTGTTTTGCCGCAGCCCTGAGCGCAGTCGAAGGGGAAGTCGAAAGGGTGGGAGCGATGCGACGTGCAGCGAGCGTTTCAGGCTAGAATGGCGGTTCGCTTCCAAACCAAAGGGAATCCCGGTCCTAATGTCCAAGTACGAAGAACTCCTGAAAGACTTTACGGCCTACGGCCGCTCCGCCAACGGTGCGCAGGCTCTCATGCAGCACATCGCCGAGCGCCTCCATGAAGCGATGGCGCGCTACAACTGGGTTGGCTTTTATCTGATGGAAGCCCCTGCTCTCGACGCCTTGGTGCTGGGACCTTACTCCGGCAGCTTCATGCCCACGCTGCGTATCCCGCTCGACAAAGGACTGTGCGGAGCCGCGGCCACATCTGCGCAGACGGTAGTAGTCAACAACGTTCAAGCCGATCCCCGCTATCTCGGGTCGGACATGGTGAAGTCGAATATCGTCGTGCCGATCTTTGCGAAGAAACAGGCGAAGAAACGGGTGGTGGCCGAGCTGTGTATCGAGAGCTACTTCGCCGACACCTTCAACAAGCCGGAGCAGAGCTTCATCGAGTCCTGCGCCGCCCTGGTCGGCCCGTATCTGGAGAAAGAGGCGTCAGCAGCCGCGGAAAAGGCAGATACCGCGCCTTAGGTCAGGCGCGCGACAAGTGCCAGTGCCCGTCCTTGTCCCTGCGCCCTTTGCAGGGACAGAGCCTAGCCCTGAGCTTGCCGAAGGGCGGGGCTTTGAATTCACTCCAGCGTAATATCTCCCACCCCAACGTGCGCCCGCAGTTCGTACTTGCCGTCGCCGTGATACTTCAGCGTCTTGCCCAGCCAGCCGCTGGTTTCGCCGTAGCCGTCGCCGTTCACGTCGCCGATGCCGGTGCTGGCGCGCACCAGGTGATATCCCGAGTTTCCCTTGGCCACGCGAATGTCGCCCACGCCCAGTTCGAGATCTTTGTCGCCTTCCACGTCTTCCACGCTCAGATCGCCGACCTTTTCATGCACGTCGAGGTTCGTGTTTTGCGGCACTTCCAGTTCCACATCGAACTGCGTATTGGAGGTGGAAGGCGCATGAAACTCAATATTGGCGTCGTTGGCGCGGATGTCGAAATCCACGCGCGCTTCTTTCACGTTCTTTTCCCGGCGCGACTTGACCGTGTAATGCAGGCGGATCTTGTCGCCGTCGCCGCGGCGGATGTGCACGTCGCCCACGGTCATGCGCACGTGCAGCATGCCTCCAGCGGCAAACTCGCGCGTTTCGGAATGGGTTTCTTCATAGTTCCAGTCGTGCCAGTCGCTGGCCGCACAGAAAGGAACCAGCAGACAACAAACGATCAGTGTCTTGTGTAGGGGAGTTAGACGAACAAGAGACCTTCCGGGCATGGAACACCTCTCGGGGCGCAAGAGCGCCTGTCTGTGGATACGGACGCGAAGGGACTGCGGTTCCAGGAATATCTCAGAATAGTGGCGCCTTCCGCGGAAAGAGTTCTGAGTGCGATGGCGGCTCGACACACGCCAATGCGCCTACCGATACCCCTCCAGCGTTTTCGCGGCCCGCTCCAGGGCCGCTGCCAGCGCGGCCAGTTGCTGGCGGGCCCTCTCGCTGTCGCCCTTGTCGAGGGCTTCGTTCACTCCCGGAAGCACCACCGCCGCGTAGCCCGTATATTCGCCCGGCGCATAAATCAGGTGGCGAAACCAGGAACGATGCGGCAACCCCTGCGGCGCCAGGAAAGCGCGCTCAGCGCTGCGCAGCGCCTGGTTCAAGCGGGCGGTGTCGCGCGGCGGATTCTTCTGCTTCGCCAGGACTCTCGCGCCCGCTACCTCAAAGCGACGGGCTGCGGCATTCACGGCGCCAAATTCCAGAGCATGACCGAACTTGCTTTCCGCCCGCTTGCGCACAGCATCCAGATAGACGGCGATTTCCTTCCCGTATTCTTCGTAGTCGTAAGGCAGAACGTCGGCGTCGGCCATGCGCACGATTTCCAGCCCGAAGACCCGGGCCATCTGCTGCTCGTAGGCGAAGTCCGGGTCGCCAAACTTCTTGAACCACGCAAAATTGTCGAACGCCGAGTGGTATACGCCATACGGACCGCTGGAACTCATGTCGGTCGCAGGCACACCGCAATGTTGCAGGAAGGCGGAGTAGTCGGAGCCGCTGCCCAGATCTCCGACCGGGACGTCGTTTTTCACTTGCGCCACAGGAAGGCGACGGCCGTCTCCGCTGGCCTCTCCGGGTGACTGCGCCAAGGAACCCTCAGGCTGCGACGTTTTCTGCCATGCCTCGTAAACGGTCCCGCCTTTCGCACTGGGCACGGCTTTGGTCACATCGCGGAGAAACTGTTTCAGGCTGGGCACCGCAGAGGCGCCGAACTTCGGGCCAGAGACCGCGACATCCATGTTGAAATACGCGGGCGCATCGGCCAGGTCAGACTCGTGCTGCTCCACCCATTCGGTGGAACCCATCAAACCTTCCTCTTCCCCGTCCCAACTGCCGAAGATCATGGTGCGTTTCGGCTTCCAGCCCGACTTCAGTAATTCGCCAACTCCGTGCACCGCCTCCAGCATCGCTGCAGTACCACTGTTGGGATCCACCGCGCCATACACCCACGCGTCGCGATGATTGCCCGCGACCACCCACTCGCTGGGCAGTTCGCTGCCCCGCACGCGGCCGATCACGTCCCACAGGGTGCGGAATTGATAGTCCTGCTTGATATGCATCCTGACCCTCGCCGGCCCCGGACCGACGTGATAGGTAAAGGGCAGCGCGCCCTGCCACTCGCGCGGCGAGTCGGGACCGCCAACGTTTTGCAGCAGGGGCCAGGCATCGTGATAGGAAAGCGGGGTGACCGGAATTTTCGGCAGCTGCGCCGACTGTTGCGGAGCAGTGCGCTGCGAGTCAGGCAACGACGGAACCGAGGCAATCCCCGGAGTCGTGGGATCGCCGGGAAACTCGAACATGAACCCTACTGAACCGCGCTGTGCGCCGGTGTCGGGCCGCCACGGCCCGTCGGGATACTTGTCGCCGCGGCGCCAGCCGTCGTCCGCGGGATCGGAATAGAGAATCACGCCTGCCGCGCCGTGTTCCTGGGCCACGAACACTTTCACTCCGCGGAAATTCTGGCCATAGCGAACCAGCACGATCTTGCCGCGCACGTCCACTTTCAGCTTTTCCAGTTTCTCGAAATCTTCTGGCGTGCCGTAGTTGGCATAGACCACATCGGCTTCGACGTCGCCCGACGCCGACATGCCACTGAAAGGAATCACCACGCGGGGATCATCCTGGAAGGGATCGTTCTCCACGTGCTCGCGCGTGGGGCCGTGCATTTCGACGCCGGCAGGCGCGGTCATGTCCACGCTGATTTCAGCGGGATAGTTGATCCAGACTCTGTACTCGACAATTTCAGTTTCGAGCCCGGCCGCGCGGAATTTCTCTGCGACGTAGTCGGCAGTGGCTTTGTCTTCAGGAGTGCCCGCCATGTGCGGAGCTTTGGTCAGCGTGCGCAGATGTTCTTCGGCGAGTTTGGCATCGGGAACCGCCAGAAAACGGGCTTCCGTGGCCGATTCTGCGGTAGCATCGCGAAAACCGAAAAGGGATGGCGGGGCAGACACGGGTTGATTTCCTGCTTGGGTGGCAGCAAGCGACAGCAGGATGGAGGCAGAGAGAAGCGCGGCGGAAGAAGTCTTCATCGGCGGTTGGGGCGAAAGTTAGTAAGGTAGCACAGGCGCTTACTACTGTCGTGGAGCTAGGGCCGAGGTGCATTGTCGCTCTTTGTTCGCTACGCGCACCAACTTCACCACTTTCACCACTTGGTGCTATAATGACGGCATGAAACGAGCCACCATGACCCTTCCCGATGACCTTGCCAAGGCCGTGGAAGAATACGTCCAGGCACAGGAAGCCCCACCCGCGCTGACGACCGTGGTCCAGGCTGCCTTGCGAGAGTACCTGCGCGAACGAGGATTTCTACGGGCATACCGTCCGCTGAAGATTACGCCTAAGGGCAATAGCGGTCGCAGCGATGTGAGCGAGAACCATGACCTTTATCTGACGGGCATGAAGAAATGACCCGCGCCGTGCTCGCGGACACCGGGCCCTTATACGCGGCTAACGATGAAGGCGACACGCACCATCAACGCGCCCTCCACGACTTGAAGGAGTTGACGCGCGATCACCGGGAGTTGCTGATCCCCTACCCGATCTTACTGGAGGCCTATTCGTTGCTTCTTTACCGCCTCGGAAGGAATGCGGCATCGAGTTGGCTGGCGGAAGTAGCCGACGCTTCATTTGTAAGTCCCACGCCGGAAGACTATGGCCGGGGAGTCGCCACGGTCCGGACCCTAGCTGATCAGCGCATCACTTTGGTTGACGCGACAATTGCCGCTTTAGCCGTGCGCATGAAATTGGAGGTGTGGACTTACGATCATGCTTTTGACGTGATGCGCGTTCCGGTCTGGAGGGGATAAGTGCAACAAAGAGTAGCGGTCTGGAACCGGTCGCTAGCGCACCTGCCCGGTCCCGACGATCTCGTACTTCGACGACGTGAGCTCCGCCAGGGCGAAGGGGCCGCGGCAGTGGAGTTTCTGGGTGCTGATGCCCATTTCGGCGCCGAAGCCGAATTCCGCCCCATCGGTGAAGCGGGTGGAGGCATTCCAGTAAACCGCAGCCGAATCCACGCCGCGCAGAAATTTGCCGGCGTTCCCCTTATTGTTGGTCACGATGGAATCGGAATGCTTGGTCGAGTAGCGGTTGATGTGGGCAATGGCCTCGTCCACGCCGGCGACCACGGCGACGGCCATGCAGAGCCGCAGATATTCCTCGTACCAGTCGGCTTCGGCGGCCGGACCCACGTGCAATCCGGCGGCCAGGGTGCGGGCTTTGCCGTCGCCGCGCACTTCCACTCCGGCGTCCATCAGCTTTTTCACGATGCGCGGCACGTATTCCGCGGCCACGCGCTCATGCACCAATAACTTCTCGGCGGCGTTGCACACCGACGGACGCTGGGTCTTGGCATTGATCACAATGCGATCGGCCATTTCGAAATCGGCCGATTCATCCACAAAGATGTGGCAGTTCCCTGCTCCGGTTTCGATCACGGGCACGGTAGAATTTTCGGTGACGAAGCTGATCAGCCCCGCGCCACCGCGCGGAATGATCACGTCCACCAGGCCGCGGGCCTTGATGAGTTCCTGTACCGAATGCCGCGTGCCGGAATCGAGCAGTTCGATCGCGCCCTCGGGCACACCCGCGACCGAGTTCATGATCTCGACCAGGCGCTGATTGCTTTGCGCAGCTTCTTTGCCGCCGCGCAGCACGATGGCGTTGCCGGTCTTGAGCGCCAGCACCGCGGTGTCAACGGTCACGTTGGGCCGCGATTCGTAAATGATGCCAATCACTCCCAGCGGCACGCGCACTTTGCGAATGTGCAGGCCGTTGGACTTGGTCCACTCGGCGAGGGTTTCGCCGATAGGATCGGGCAGGGCTGCGACCTCGCGCACGCCGCTCGCCATTTCTTTGACTCGCGCCGGAGTCAGCAGCAACCGGTCGCGCATGGCGCCTTCCAGGCCGGAGTTCTCAATATCTTCGCGGTTGGCGGCCAGAATGCTCTTTTCGTGGGCTTCGATCGCATCGGCGATGGCGAGGAGCAGGCGGTTTTTCTCTTCCGTGGTAAGCAGCGCCAGTTTCGCCGACGCGGCGCGGGCGCGCTGCAGCTTATCCTTGGTGGAAGCGGTGGTGGTGAGCGTGGCCATCACTTCGTTTTCGACCTAGCTTTCCTTCTGCGGCGGGAAATAGGTTCCGATCTTGCGTTCCATGCCGAGCGTGATGGCGTGAGGATGGCGCCCATTCACGATGGCCACGTGCACGCCGGCTTCACTGGCCAGTTTCGCCGCGCGCAGCTTTGAAACCATGCCGCCGCGGCCGAGGGCGCTCTTGCCGCTGCATTGCGCTTCCAGCGCCGGAGTCAGCCGGCGAATCACGCGCTGCAGGCGCGGCTTCTTGCGGCCGTTGGGCACCATGAATCCGTCCACGTTGGTCAGCAGCAGCAGCCAGTCGGCCTTCACGGCCGTGGCCAGCAGAGAGCTCAGCTCGTCGTTGTCTCCGAAAGCGCCTTCGAGTTCGCGCACCGACACGCTGTCGTTCTCGTTCACGATGGGAATCACGCCCAGCGCAAGCAGCTCGGCCAGCGCGTTGCGCAGGTTACGGTAGCGCACGGGCGAAGTAAAGTCGTCGCTCGAAAGTAGCAGCTGCGCCACCACTTTCTTGCCGAAGAACAGGCGCTCGTAAGTGTGCATCAGCTTGCTCTGCCCCACAGCGGCACAGGCCTGCATGCGCGGCACGTCGCTGGGCCGCTTCCGCAGCGCGAGTCCCGACATGCCCGCCGCGATCGCGCCGGAAGTGACGATGAGGTATTCGTTCTTCGACAGGTCGAACTGATCCACCATGCCGCGCAGCAGGTTGGAATCAATCTGCCCGCCGGGAGCGATCAGGCTGGTACCGACTTTGATGACGACTCGCATAAAGTGTGCTGGCAGCCGGGCGATTTCACTTTTTCTTCACTGTCGCGAAGCTCCAGCCGGGGGAACCCGGCGGCGCCGGCGGGGAGGGACAACACCTCTATCCTGCCGTTAGAATGGCTTTCTGGCAAGCTGAAAATCTGACTGGGTTGTTACCTTTATGCCCGCTTCGAATGCCACGAGCCGCTTCTCCGATCGCGTGGAGAACTATGTCCGCTACCGGCCGGGATATCCGGCCGAGGTGTTGGTTTGTTTGAAAAAAGAGTGCGGCCTGGAGGCGAGCCATGTTGTCGCCGACATTGCCTCGGGCACGGGGATCTGGACGCGCATGCTGCTGGAGAACGGCAACCCGGTCTTCGGGGTCGAGCCCAACGCGGAGATGCGGCAGGCCGGGGAAAGGCTGCTGGCGGAGTTTCCAAAGTTCGCGAGTGTTGCGGGAACGGCAGAAGCTACAACGCTTGCCGGCGCGAGCGTGGATTTTGTTACTGCCGCCCAGGCGGCGCACTGGTTCGATCGCGCGCGGGCACGGCGGGAGTTCGCGCGCATTCTTAAGCCCGGCGGATGGCTGGTGCTTTTGTGGAACGAGCGGCTCACCGACGGCACGGCGTTTCTGCGGAACTATGAGCAACTGCTCCTGACCTATGGCACGGACTATGAAGAAGTCCGGCACGAGCGCACCACGGCATCCGTGAATGAATTCTTTGACCCGGCGCCGTTTCAAGAGCGAGTCTTTGCCCTACGACAGGAATTCGACTACGCGGGGCTCGAAGGCCGTCTGCTGTCGTCTTCATATGCTCCAGGGCAGGGGCATCCGCGGCATGATCCGATGCTGCAGGAGTTGCGGCACATTTTTGAAATGCATGCCAGCACGGGGCGCGTGGCTTTCGACTACAAAACGCGAGTTTATTTTGGACGTTTGCAGTGATGGGATTGGAGAACCATGTCGAACGAAAAGTCCTTCCACATGACGCCCGACGAATTCCGCCGCCACGGCCACGCCGTGGTGGACTGGATCGCCGACTACCACGCCCGCATTGAATCGTTTCCCGTGCTTTCGCAGGTAAAGCCGGGAGAGATTCGCGCTTCCCTGCCGGCAAGTCCTCCGGCCCACGGCGAGCCCTTCGAGGCCTTGCTGAACGACGTCGGGAAACTGATTCTGCCCGGCGTCACGCATTGGCAGTCGCCGAACTTCTTCGCGTATTTTCCGTGCAACGCGTCGGGCCCGGGCATTCTCGGCGATCTTCTATCTTCCGGCCTGGGCGTGCAGGGGATGTTGTGGTCTACCAGTCCGGCCTGCACCGAACTGGAAACCCATGTGCTGGACTGGCTGGTGGCGATGCTCGGTCTGCCGGAAAAGTTCCTGTCGTCGAAAACCGGCGGCGGAGTGATTCAGGACACGGCATCGAGTGCCGCGCTGTGCGCGTTGCTGGCCGGGCGCGAGCGCGCCACAAACTACGCCAGCAACAAGAAAGGCTGCGACGGCAAATTGGTCGCTTACGTTTCGACGCAGACCCATTCGTCGCTGGAGAAAGCGGCAATGATGGCCGGCGTTGGCGTCGAGAATCTGCGGCTGATTGAAGTGGACGAGAATTTCGCCATGCGGCCAGGCGCACTCGCCCGGCAAATTGAGGCCGACAAGCGCGCCGGACTGACTCCCTGCTTCGTGTGCGCGACCGTGGGCACGACGTCGTCGAACGCGATGGACCCGATTGCCGCGATCGGGGAAATCTGCCGCCGCCACCATCTCTGGTTGCACGTGGACGCGGCCATGTCGGGCACGGCCATGCTCTGCCCGGAATTTCGCCACCTGCAAAGCGGCGTGGAACTAGCCGACAGCTACAACTTCAACCCGCACAAGTGGATGGCCGTCAACTTCGACTGCAGTTGCTTCTGGGTCGCCGACCGCAAGGCGCTGATTCAGACCCTGAGCATTCTGCCGGAATACCTGCGCAACCAAGCCACGGAATCGGGCGCGGTGATTGACTATCGCGACTGGCACACGCAACTGGGGCGGCGCTTCCGCTCGCTGAAGCTGTGGTTCGTCATCCGGCACTACGGTGTGGAAGGCCTGCAGCATCACATCCGCGAGCACGTCCGGCTGGCGCAGCAGTTCGCCGAGTGGGTGCGGAAGGATGACCGCTTTGAACTGACCGCTCCCGTCCCGCTGAACCTGGTGTGCTTCCGCCACAAGGCTGGAGACGCGGCGAATCAGCTCATCATGGACCGGCTGAACCGCAGCGGAGATTTGTTTTTGACGCACACCAAGCTGAATGGGAAGTTGACCCTGCGGCTCAGCGTAGGGCAAACGCACACGCAGGCGCGGCATGTGGAGAAGGCGTGGAAGAGGATCCGGGAAGAGGCGGGAAGGTTGGCGGCCACCGCCTAGCAGCGGTGGCGCCAACGTCTGTTCCCTTGCTTAAGACTGCACGATCTTTTCCAGCGCGGGCAGGCTGCGGATCACCAGCGTCGCGCCCTTCATCTGGAACAGCTGCTTCTTGCGGAATTCGGAGAACAGGCGGCTGACGGTTTCGCGCGTGGTCCCGATGATTTCGCCAATTTCCTCGTGGGTCATGGTGAGTTTGAGTTGGGCGCCACCGTCAGCCTGCGGCGTCTTGCTGGACCAGGTGAGCAACAGCTTGGCGAATTTTTCCGACGGTGAAGCGGCCAAGCCGAGCGTGCGAATCTCCTCGTAGGCGGTGTAGTAGTTGCGGCTCAATTGTTGGGCCACGCGCACGGCCACCTCGGGAAAATCCTTCAGGAGCTGCAACAGGCAATCCCGGGGAATGAAGTTGGCCTGGCCGGGCTCCATGGTCTCGGCCGTGACCTCGTAGGGGCGGCTGGAGATGACCGCATTGAGGCCGAGAACGTCTCCCGGCTCGGAGATCTTCGTGATGATGGTTTTGCCCTCGCGCGAGGTGGTGGAAAGCTTCACCCGTCCGGTGCATAGGACAAACACGCCACGCGGCTGCTGGCCTTCGATGAACAGCATGGCGCCCTTGGGATAGACTGCCGTGGACTTGACCTCGTTGAGACGCTGTGCAGCGGTAAGGGAAAGATTGCAAAACAGGTGTTCACCCCGGACGGGGCAGGTAACACAGTTATCAAGAATATTTAGACCGTAAGGAGCACGCATCGCGAACCTCCCTTGGAGCTGAGCTTCTCGGCTCCGCCCACATAGGGGTATGGGCACGTGGTGAGCCAACCTGCGAGGTTTTGCAACGCGACGAAGATACGCTCATTATGTGTATGAAAATAAATAGGTTATACCGGGGCGAGCAGAGTTTGGCCTGGGGTCAGGCAGACGGACCGGGAACAAGTTTGGGTTATTTCCCTCACACCAGTGTGTGATCCGAATCACTCCTGGTCGTGATCTAGCAGTTGAACGGGGAGCCCCCCGGGAGGTCAGTCGGCAGGCATGGGCGAGAAACGCGGGGCGCGGCGGCGTTCCACGTCGGGATAGGTTGAGTCCGCCGGGGTTTCCAGCCACTTGCGCACGGCAGGCAGGGCTTGGCGCATGGCTATTTCGCCGGCGTGGATCAATTCGTCAGCACGCTTGAAATCGTCGTAGGCAAAGCCAGCGACTTCGGGCTCGACCACCAGGTCTGCCGGCTCTTTCCACAAGCTCGCCATGGCATCCTGAGCGATGGCAAACGACTGGCCGATCACGGCGAACAGATGGCGCGGCGGGCCACCAGCGGCCCAGGTGCCTTTCAGGTGCACGGCCAGCACGCGGTCGGCGCCCATTTCGAGCAGCGGGCGCGTGGGCACGGGGTGTGAGAGCATGCCATCCACCAGGTAGCGGCCGCCGATCTCGACCGGCAGAAACATTCCCGGATAGGCGCAACTGGCGCGCACCGGATCAATAATCGAACCGGAGTGGAAAACCACGCCTTCGCCAGTATTGAAGTCGGTGGCGGCCACGCCCAGCGGGATGCGCATTTCCTCGAACGTCCGCACCTTGAGATGCCGGGTGAGAAACGCAATCATGCGGTCGTTGGAAGCGAAGCCGGAGCGCGAGAGCGTCCAGCGGGCGAAGGTGGTGAAGCGGGTGTTGTGCGCCATCTCTTCCATCTCGGCGATGGAGAGCCCGCTGCAATAACAGGCGCCAATCAGAGCGCCCACGCTGGTGCCGGCGACAACGCGGATCGGAATGCCTTCCTGTTCGAGGACCTTCAGGACGCCAACATGAGCGATGCCGCGGGCGAAACCTCCGCCCAGCGCTACGCCAATCGCGGGGATTTGAGGAGAAGCAGTGGAGGGCCGGCGGGACAGTTCCCGGCCAAAGGCCTGAACCGAACGAATGATCTTCCCCAGACTCTTCACGGCGAACCCCACATCTCCGGCTTCGAAGCTGCCGGAACTGCACCCACTACCTAGCATGTACGATGCCACAACCGGGCGGAAAACTGTAAGGGCACGGATGTGCCATCCTGTCATTACTTTGGGCGGACCCTGCGGGGCCAGGTAACCGGTTACCGCCGCGTTGTCCCCAGCGGAGGTGCCGGGCACACGGTGACGAACTCCTGTAATCCTGCTAAGTTGCAAAGATATGGTGCGCGAGATCTCGGCCGGCGGCGTGGTCGTCCGGAATAAGGACGGCGCCTGGTGGATGGCCGCCATAGAGCTGCCCGGCGATCCATCTGCGGCTCCGGCTAAGGCTGCTAAGGGGCGCAGGCCGCGCTCGAAGACCAAACCCGTATTGTGCCTCCCAAAGGGGCTGGTGGACCCGGGCGAGAAGGCGCTGGATGCGGCCCTGCGCGAGGTGCGCGAAGAAACCGGGATCACGGCGGCACCTGTCACCAAGCTGGCCGACATTAAATACGCCTACGTTCGCAGCTGGGGCGATGGCGAGCGCGTGTTCAAGATCGTCAGCTTTTACCTGCTGCGCTACGTATCCGGACGAATTGACAATATCGCGCCGGAAATGCGCGTCGAAGTGGCGCGGGCGAGGTGGATAGGGCTTGAAGAGGCTCCCACACTGCTGGCCTACCGGGGCGAAAAGCAAATGGCGCGCAAGGCGCTGGAATATCTCAAAGCCCATGCGGAACTGACCGCGGGCGGTGGATAAACTGGCCCCGGTGCGACTACCATAGCCTGTTCATGAGTCCCCGGCAGTTGGGGACGACGTCAGATGCCATCTTGCCCATTGAAAGTCATCCATTGAAACCCTGCATGTCTCCTTCGTACTGTGGTCAAGACTTCTTCCTCCCGAGGCCTAATTATGAAGCGCATCAATAAAGTCGCTGTCCTGGGCGCCGGAACCATGGGCGCCCGCATCGCCGCGCATTTTGCCAATGCCGGCGTACCCAGTTACCTGTTCGACATTGTCCCCCAGGGCGCAGAAGCGTCTGCCCGCAACAAGTTCGCCGCCGCCGGCCTCGACTCCGCCAAGAAATCAAAGCCCGCGGCATTTATGGATCCTTCGCTGGCCCGCTTCGTCACCGTCGGCAACTTTGACGACGATCTCAAGAAGCTCGCCGACGCCGACTGGATCATCGAAGCCGTGGTGGAAAACCTCGACCTCAAGCGGGCTTTGTTGAAGAAAGTGGAAGCCATCCGCAAGCCGGGAACGATCATCACCACCAACACCAGCGGCCTGCCGGTGGGCAAAATCGCCGAAGGATTTTCCGACGACTTCCGGCGCGCCTGGTTTGGGACGCATTTCTTTAATCCGCCGCGCTACATGCGCCTGCTCGAACTGATCCCCACGCCTGAGGCCGACCGCTCCCTGATGGACGCGGTCGCGCATTTCTGCGATGTGCGCCTGGGCAAGGGCGTCGTGTTGGCCAAAGATACGCCGAACTTCATCGGCAACCGCATTGGAACGTTTTCCGTGATGAACGTGATGCGCCTGATGCAGGAAATGAACCTGAGCATCGAAGAGGTGGACGCGCTCACCGGACAGGCCGTGGGCTGGCCGAAATCGGCCACCTTCCGCACGATTGACCTGGTGGGTCTCGATATTCTCGGGGCTGTGGTCGGGAACATGACGGCGAATGTCCGCGACGAGCGCAGCGACCTGCGCCTGCCCGCGTTCTTCAGTCAGATGATCGAGCGCAAGTGGCTGGGCGACAAAACCAAAGGCGGCTTCTACAAGAAAACGAAAGGCGGCGACGGGAAAGAAGACGAACGCCTTGCCCTCGACTGGAAGACGCTCGAGTATCATCCCCGGCAGAAACCGAAATTCGCCGCGCTCGACGTGGCGAAGAATATCGAGGACACACGAACCCGAGTGCGCACGCTGCTGGG
Organism: Candidatus Sulfotelmatobacter sp.; assembly: GCA_035266345.1. Lineage (GTDB taxonomy): Bacteria > Acidobacteriota > Terriglobia > Terriglobales > Acidobacteriaceae > Sulfotelmatobacter. The sequence goes on along the minus strand of DATFNP010000026.1, from coordinate 8,941 downwards.
ATTTGAGGGCAGCGGCCCGCAGAAGGGCGACAAAGCCGGAGCGTTCCTGTGGGCCGCGCTTTGCGATCTGTGGACGTACTCCGCCAACCGTGTGCCGGAGATTTCCGACTCGATCGTTGAAATAGACCGCGCCATGCGCCTGGGCTTCAACTGGGAACTGGGCCCGTTTGAACTTTGGGACGCCGCCGGAGTGGAAGCCACGGTCGCGCGCATGAAAAAAGAAGGCAAGCCGGTGGCGGCAAATGTCGAGAAGCTGCTCGCGGCGGGACAGAAGTCGTGGTACGCCGACGATGGGAAAGCGGCTTCCGGCAACGCACACTTTTCACTCGCCGGCAGCCGATATGAACCAGTTCCGGTTTCATCCGGAGTTTGGTCGGTCGCGGTCGCGAAGAAATCCAACGGCGTGGTGAAGAAGAATTCCGGAGCGTCGCTGGTGGATTTGGGCGATGGCGTGGCCTGCCTGGAGTTTCATTCCAAGATGAATTCGCTCGGGGCCGACATTCTCAGTCTGATTACACAGTCGCTCAAGCCCGGTGGGCCGGGCGACGCGTTTGATGCGTTCGTCATTACCAACGATGCGGCGAATTTCTCGGTTGGCGCCAATCTCATGCTGCTGCTCATGAGCGTGCAGGAAGAAGAGTGGGACGATGTGGACCTCGCCATCCGGCAATTCCAGGGCATGACGCAGGCCATCAAGTTTTCGCCCAAGCCGGTCGTCTCGGCGCCGTTCGGGCTGTGCCTGGGTGGCGGGACGGAAATCTCTCTGCACGCGGCGGCCCGGCAACCGCACGCCGAGCTTTATACCGGACTGGTTGAGGTCGGCGTGGGCCTGCTTCCCGGCGGCGGAGGATGTAAAGAGATGCTGCTGCGAGCCGTAGACAGCGCTGCGGCGTCGCGGGGCAAGGTTTCCGGTGAGGCTCTTGCCGGCTCCGTCGAGATGATGGAGGCGTTGAAGAAGGCGTTCGAGACGATCGCAACGGCGAAGGTCGCGACCTCGGCGCATGAGGCGCGCGGTTTGGGTTTCCTGGGCGAGTCCGACCGCATCACCATGAACCGCGAACGCGTGCTCACGGATGCCAAGAATCGTGCGCTTGAACTGGTGCGTGCCGGATATGAACCTCCGGTGCCGCGCACCGACATCCCTGCGCCGGGAGAGAGTCTGCTGGCGGCGCTCAAGATGGGCGTCTATATGATGCGGCAGGGCGATTTCATCACCGACTACGAGGTCAAGCTCGCCGGAAAGATCGCCGAAGTTCTGTGCGGAGGTAACGTCACGCCGGGCACGCCGGTGAGCGAGCAGTACATTCTCGACCTGGAGCGCGAAGGTTTCAAGTCGCTCTGCGGCGAGAAGAAAACCCAGGAGAGGATTCAGTACACGCTGAAGACGGGGAAGACGCTGAGGAACTAGCACGATGAAGATACCAAATCGGAGATTTCTGCGTGTTGCGGCCGCTATCGTTGGGCCGATCATTTTAGCCACGGCTCTGGGACAGGCCCAAGCCAGCCCGCAGAAAGATGCCCCCGGGCCGGAAGCCGCGCCCGATGTGCCGGATGCGATTGCCGTGCCTGCGGGGCTGGAGCCTGTCCTGTTCGTGCATGCTTCCGGATCGCAGATCTATACTTGCCAGGCCGGCGCGGATGGTGCGTTCAGTTGGACGCTCAAGGGACCCGAGGCCGAACTGCGGGATCGCAAGGACAAAGTGATCGGCCAGCATTCCGCCGGGCCGACCTGGAAGCTGAAAGATGGCAGCGAAGTCACGGGAAAAGCGGTGGCTCATGTGGATTCGCTTGACGATGAATCAGTTCCCTGGCTGCTGGTGAATGTCGTGAGCAACGCGGGAAAAGGTCAGCTCGCGAACGTGACCACCATCCAGCGCGTACACACGCATGGCGGCAAGCCTGCAGGTGTGTGCGACGAATCGCACAAGGGGGCTGAAACCAAGAGCAGTTACACTGCCGACTATTACTTTTTTGCGCCAGCGAAGTGAGGTCCGGCGGCTGAACCTGGCGCGAATTGGCAGCATCTAACCAACAGCCGGCTGATTAGGGAGAAATTTTATGCGTGAAGTCATCATTGCTTCATCCGTCCGAACGCCCGTGGGGCGCGCCTACAAGGGCACGCTGCGCGCTACTCGACCCGATGAACTGGCCGCTGTGGCGATCAAGGGAGTGCTCGAGCGAGTGCCGCAGCTTGATCCCAAAGAAATCGAGGACGTGATCCTCGGCTGCGCCATGCCGGAGGCCGAGCAGGGCATGAACGTGGCCCGCATCGCGTCTCTGAGGGCGGGGCTGCCGGTGGAAGTTTCGGCGTTGACCATCAACCGGTTCTGTTCGTCGGGCCTGCAAGCGATCGCCATGGCGGCCGAGCGCATCATGAGCGGCGGCGCCGAGGTGATCGTGGCCGGGGGCACCGAATCCATGTCCATGATTCCGATGGGCGGGCACAAGATCTCGCCGAATCCGTGGTTGGTGGATCACTACCCGGACGCTTATCTTTCCATGGGCCTCACGGCAGAACGCGTGGCTCAGCGCATCGGAATCACGCGTGAAGCGGCGGACGAATTTTCATTGCGCAGCCATCAGAAGGCGATGGCGGCGATTCAAGCCGGGCGGTTCGATGACGAAGTTGTGCCCGTGCCGGTGAGTTTCAGCACTCCGAATGGCTCGAAGCCGAAGCGGCAGGAAATCGTTTTCAAAATGGACGAAGGCCCGCGCGCCGATACCTCGCTCGAAGCGCTGCTGGCGCTCAAACCTGCGTTTCACATGAAAGGCACAGTGACTGCGGGGAATTCGTCGCAAATGTCGGACGGTGCCGCGGCGGCTGTCGTGATGTCAGCTGAGCGCGCCCAGGCGCTGGGCATCCAGCCGCTGGCGCGTTACGTTGCATTCGCCACAGCGGGATACAAACCGGAGGAAATGGGACTCGGCCCAGTGTTTGCGATTCCGAAGGCGCTGAAGATGGCAGGGCTGAAGCTGTCGGACATTGACGTGATCGAGTTGAACGAAGCCTTCGCGGCGCAGTCGCTGGGCGTGATCAAGGAACTGGGACTCGATCAGGAGAGGGTCAATCCCAACGGCGGCGCGATCGCGCTGGGACATCCTCTGGGATGCACGGGCGCCAAGCTGACGGCGAGCGTGATCCGCGAACTGAAGCGCCGCAAGGCCCGCTACGGCATGGTGACCATGTGCGTGGGCGGCGGCATGGGCGCGGCTGGAATCTTCGAGAACCTGTAACTGCCAATGGCGCTATAGTCCACGTTAGCGGCCTGGCGTAACACTTCTTTACTCAATTACTACGCTCTTTGACACGGTTCTGGAGTACCCTTGTGGTGGGCTCGGGCACACAGGAAAGCAAGCGTCCTCGGCCCCGGTTGGGTTGGTAAGGCTCGGTTGGCAAGAGGGTGCTTTATGCGGCTCTCCAACGTAGCAGTTGCGGCGGTCCTGTTCATCTCCCCGGCTCTTGTTGCGCAACATTCTTCGACGAGCAGTTCGAGTTCGTCGAGCAGTTCGTCACATGCGTCTTCCGGCGGAGGAGGTTCGTCTCACACCAGTTCCTCGAGCGGTTCCGGATCGGGGAGCCACTCTGCCAGCAGCCATACATCATCCAACATCGCCCATTCCGCGAGCTCTTCTGGCTCAGGCTCGCACAGCTCAACCGCTAACAACGCCCGGACGATTCGCGAGCCTGTCGCCAAACCGGTGCAGGCGAAAGAAAAAGCGGTCTCGACTACGAAGACTGCGCAGCCCGAGAAGAAAAGCTTTTTCTCCTTCCTCCGCCATCCCTTCCACAAGGCTACGCCGAAGTCGCCTGATCCCGACTTGCGGCGGCCGATTTGCAAAAAGGGACCTTGCAAGAAACCTGCACCCCCGGTAGTGGTGGAGAGCGAGTTGCGCCCACCCTGCAAAGGCAAGGGATGCCCGTGTCCTCCGGGAGGAGCACCGGGAAAGAACGGGGGATGCGTCGCCGCCCCCACGAATAACACCTGCGCGGCGGGCCAATACTGGAACGGCGGGGCCTGCGTCCCATCCACGCATCAGTGCCCGGCGAACGAATACTGGAACGGCGCATCCTGCGTCACCCGCATGAATGATTGTGCGACCATCGATGCCCGAGCGGCTTCGCTGGCGAATGAAGTGCGCGGGGCCAGAGCGCAGATGCAAAACGCCTGCTCCAATAATTCCTCGGGGCAAGAGTGCGGCGCGCTCAAGCAGAGCTACGACGGAGCGGTCGAGCGTTACCGGATGCTGCTGAACGAAGCCCCGGTGAATTGCCGGGGCACGCTGGCAGATCCTATTTCTCTGTGACCAAGCCCCGGCAGGAGCGCGGTTCCGGAGCCCTGTTTCCCCTCCTATCATTCCCGCGCTCTCGGCATTAGAATTGACCGTGTTTCCCGTTGCGTCCTCGCGGACACGACGGCTTGATCGGGGGATAGAAATGGCAACCACTACAGCAGTACCCAAGACCAGGATTTCCGGCGGCAGTTTTCTGCTGGAAACGAGGCAGGCGGAAGAGGTTTTCACGCCTGAGGACTTCTCTGAACAGCACCGGCTTATTGCGCAAACCACGGAGGAGTTTGCTGTCAACGAAATCATTCCTAATGCCGAGAAGATTGAACACAAGGATTTTTCAGTTTCTCGCGATCTTTTGAAGAAGGCCGGCGAACTGGGGCTCAGCGGCGTCGAGATCCCGGAAGCCTACGGCGGGCTCGAAATGGACAAGGTCACCGCCGCCGTCATCGCCGATCACATCGCGAAGTACGCCGGCTTCGCCACTACCTGGGGCGCGCACAGCGGCATCGGCTTGCTGCCCCTCGTGTACTTCGGAACGGAAGAACAGAAGAAGAAATATCTGCCCCGTCTGGCCACGGGCGAAATCGTGGGCGCGTATGCCTTGTCCGAATCCACTTCGGGGTCGGACGCCATGAACTGCCGCTCCCGCGCGCAGCTTTCGCCCGACGGTAAGCATTACATTCTGAATGGCGAGAAGATGTGGATCACCAACGCCGGGTTTGCCGACCTGTACACCGTGTTCGCGAAGGTGGATGGCGAAAAGTTTTCGGCATTCCTGGTGGAAAGAAATTTCCCCGGCTTTTCCGTGGGCGCGGAAGAGCACAAGATGGGCATTCGCGGATCGTCCACCTGCCCCATCATCCTCAATGACTGCAAGGTCCCGGTGGAGAACCTGCTGGGTGAAATCGGCAAAGGGCACATCATCGCCTTCAACATTCTGAACGTGGGGCGGTTCAAGCTGGGCGCGATGTGCGTGGGCGGCGGCCGGGTATCGCTGGAAAGCGCCGTCGGCTACGCCAAGCAGCGCAAGGCGTTCGGCAAGGTCATCGCTGACTTCGGACTGGTGCGGGAAAAGATCGCCAACATGGCGATGCTGCTCTATGTGGGCGAATCCATGGTCTACCGCACGGTGGGCATGATGGACGGGGCCCTCAGCGAGGTGGACAAATCGGCGCCCGGTGCCGCCAAGCAGACACTGAAGGCGATCGAGGAGTATGCCGTCGAGTGCTCGATCATCAAAGTGTGGGGCTCGGAGATGATTGACTACATCGTGGACGAGACCCTTCAGATTTACGCGGGCTACGGGTTCGTGGAAGAGTATCCCGCGGAGCGCGCCTATCGCGACGCGCGCATCAACCGCATCTTCGAGGGCACCAACGAAATCAACCGTCTGATCATTACCGGCTTTCTGCTGAAGCGGGCCATGAGCGGACAATTGCCGCTGATGCCGGCCATCAAAAAGCTGATGGATGAGGTGCTCTCCGGTCCGTCGGCCAGCGAAGACCTCGAAGGGGCATTCGCCGAAGAACGCAAACTGGTGGGCCAGGCCAAGAAGCTGGGACTGTTTGCGGCTGGGGCGGCCACGCAGAAATACATGCAGGCGATTCAGGATCAGCAGGAGGTCATGGGCGCCATTGCCGACATGACCATTGAAACCTACGCCATGGAAACCGCCGTGCTGCGGGCGCAGAAAATCGCAGAGAGCAAAGGAGAAGCCGCGGCAGCGCTGCCCATCGCGATGACGCGGGTCTACCTGTCGCAGGCCATGGAGAAAGTTGAGTCCGCGGCCCGAAAGGTGATCGCCGCCGTGGCGGACGGCGACATGCTGCGCACCCAACTGGCCATTCTGCGGCGTCTGGCGAAGCACGAGCCGTTCAACACCATCGAACTGCGCCAGCAGATTGCGCAGAAGATGATCGAGCGGGGGAAGTACACGCTGGCGTAACGTCCTAACCAGAGAGGGCACTGAGGATACGGGGAATCTTTCCGTTGCTCGGTGTCCTCTTCTTCACCCAACCCACGGCCGGTGCAGTTCCCTCCTTCTGATACCAATCTCGAATCAGTTCTGGTAAAAACGTCTGCATGAAACCGGACCGTATCTTTCCTACACTGCTTTTCTTCTTGATCGTCGTTACGGGACTGATCGCGCAGGAGAATACTTCTCCGTCGGCAGGTCTTGCGCCGACCCCGCCGATGGGATGGAACTCGTGGAACAAGTTCGCCTGCAACGTGAGCGAGGATCTGATCAAGAGCATAGCCGACGCGGTGGTCAAGTCGGGGATGAAGGACGCCGGCTACGTCTACGTCAACATTGACGACTGCTGGCAGGTGAGCCGCGACGCGCAGGGTAACATCGTCGCCGATCCGCAGCGTTTCCCGCACGGAATGAAGGCGGTGGGCGACTACATTCATTCCCTGGGGCTGAAGTTCGGAGTTTACTCAGACGCAGGATCGAAGACCTGTGCCGGCCGGCCCGGGGGACTGGGTCATGAATATCAGGATGCGTTGCAGTACGCGGCGTGGGGCGTGGATTATTTGAAGTATGACTGGTGCAACACCACCACGCAGGACGCAAGAGCTTCCTACGCCAACATGCGCGCGGCGCTGGACGCTGGGGGGCGGCCCATTGTGCTGAGTATTTGCGAGTGGGGCACGGCCAAACCGTGGCTCTGGGGCAGAGAAGTGGGCGGCAACCTGTGGCGCACAACCGGTGACATCAACGACCGCTGGGGTGGACAAGAAAAATGGCCTGACGGCAGTTGCTGCTCCAATGGCCTGCTGGCGATTCTCGACCAGCAGGTTGGGCTGCAGTCCTACGCCGAACCTGGACACTGGAACGATCCGGACATGCTCGAAGTCGGGAACGGAGGAATGACCGACACCGAGTACCGCTCACATTTCAGCCTGTGGGCGATTCTGGCGGCTCCGCTGATCGCAGGCAATGACCTGCGCAACATGCGGCCGGAGATTCACGACATTCTCACCAACAAGGAAGTGATTGCCGTGGATCAGGATGCCTTGGGCCGCGAGGGGGAGCGGGTTGCGAGGAAGGGCGATCTCGAAGTCTGGGCGAAGCAATTGAAAGATGGCAGCCGTGCGGTGGTGCTATTGAATCGCAGCGAGGCGGCGCACGAGATTTCCGTGAAGTGGGAGGAAGTGGGCTAACCCGGCAGCGTTAGTGCTTCTGTGCGCGATTTGTGGCAGCATAAGGATCTGGGACAGTTCGCGGGCTCATTCTCTGCGCCGGTCGCGTCGCATGGAGTGGTGATGGTTACGGTGAGACCTTAGAATCTCGAACCGCAGAGGCTTCTGCGGAACTCAGATTCACGCGGCCTTTTTCAACTCTTCCATCACGCTCTGGATCAACTCTTTGGCGTCGGTCAGGCTCTTCATGATGATCTGGATATCCATGACCGGCTTGCCCGGCCAGCGCTGGCTTTGGCAATAGACGCCGTGCTGGCCGACCAGGGCCATGGCATCGGTGATCATGTCCATGGTGACGGCGAGGCGTCCGCGGGGAACGCCCATCATGGTCTCGTAGTGCTCGAGTTCTTCCTGCTTGTCATCGAATACCGGCATCGGATGATTGTAACTGCCGGCGCGGGTCGGGCATAATGGCTGCGCTGACAGAATCCTGTCTCACACGTCCAACACTCTTGGCATCGCCAGCTTCGCAAAAGGCTGGCTTCTCAAAGGAGAGACCATGCAGAAAAGAATCGCACTATTAACCTTTGCCGCCTTAGTTCTCACCGTCGCTTGCTCCGCCCAAATGGGCGGCGGCAAAGCTAGTCCGGCCGCTTCGGCGTCTTGCGACCTGGGCGCAGGCAAGACCATCAAGACCGACTACTCCAGCCCGCGCATGAAAGGACGCAAGATCTACGGCGGGCTCGTGCCCTTTGGCGAAGTCTGGCGCACCGGCGCGAATGAGGCCACCACGTTTGTGACCAGCGCGGACGTTGCAGTCGGCAGCAAGACCGTTCCCGCAGGCAGCTACACCATTTTCACCGTCCCCAACGCGGACAAGTGGATCCTGATCATCAATAAGAAGACCGGGGAGTGGGGAATCCCCTACAAGTATGAGAGTGACGAGTTGGCGCGCGTGGACATGACAGTCTCGAAGCTGCCCTCGCCGATCGAGAATTTCACGATCGCCTATGAGAAGTCAGGCCTTGACTCCTGCACAATGCACATTGACTGGGCAGAGACTCGCGCGTCAGTCGACGTCACGGCTTCGATCGTCGGCGATAAGGTGCGGAAGCCTAAGCCCTGACCTCTAAGCGCACCGCTGTCGGGACGAAGCATGCTCGCCTAGGATTAGGACAGGTCCATTCGACAAAGCGAAAACAGCAACCGCGGATCACGCGCGGGCGTACAATTCCCTCAACAGCATTCCCACGGGAGGTGTCCATGCCCGTTTATGACTATGTTTGTCTCGACTGTCATAAGCCCTTCGAAACAGTTCTAACGCTGAGCGAGCACGACAAGGATGCGCCGAAGTGCCCGCACTGTGGCAGCAAGAACGTGGAGCAGGAAGCCGCCGCGTTTTTCGCGGTGACCTCCAGAAAAAGCTGACACGGGATTAGCAGGGCGAATCTTGAGGGCAGGTTGCGGCTTCTGTTCTTGGGAGCGCGGCGGCGGCTTGCTGCGCCTC
>DATFNP010000025.1:0-8048 GCA_035266345.1 Candidatus Sulfotelmatobacter sp. | reverse complement strand
ATTCACCTTTACAACAGCTTTGGCCACCGGCGCTACTTACAAGGTCACGGTCGGCACGCAGCCCACGGGCGAGACCTGCACGGTCACGAATGGTTCTGGCACGGTGGGATCAGCCAACGTCACGAACGTCGCGGTCGCTTGCTCTACCGGGACCGGCGGAGGGGGCGCGTACTGGATCCCCTATTCCGCGACCCCGGTCTCCGGGGCAACGCCTCCCGGGCAAAACGGCCTGTTCCTGATTGCTTCGGACAAGCTGACCTCGGCGCCTGCTCCAACTTTTGTCACCACAGACAACACCCAGTTGCTCGGGATCGGAACGCAAGTTTCCTCGAAAGGCGGCGTGGCGAGTTACTCGCCTCAGCTCATGATGTATGCCGACACCAGCTCAACTGGAACCACCAAGATCTACGGCCTGACTCTGGCGGGCACGTCGAGCGTCCCCACACCGAACCAGATCAGCAATCTGGCGTTACCTTCGACCCAACAGGTTTGCGTGCCCGCGTTCTCGTCGGAGACTGACATCACGCAGCCGACTACGCTGTTCATCGTCATCGAGGTCGGAACCTCAACGCAGTGCAGTTCGGGTGGAGGCACCTTCGAGGTCATCCACTACACGGATTCAGCGACGACGGCTCCGGTCGTGGTAAGCATCAACACAACCGAGATCCAATCGGTGTACCAGAACGGCAAGCTGACTGCGCTGCTGCTGTACGATTCAACCACAAAGTCGTTTGACGCCTATAGCGATGACACGTTCGCGTCCCCCACGCAGAAGATCACGGGGCTGAGCGGAGCCAGCTATCTTACGGGCGTCTTAGACGCAGCCACTTTGAGCATTCCCGAATTGTTCTTCACCGTGATCACCACCGCTACCACTCCGGCGACTGAGCTGTACCGCATCGATGGGGCCACGCTGGCGGTCACTCAAATCCAGAACATCATGGGTGGGAGTATCGATTACTCCGCCCCGCAGGACGACACCAACCTGTACTACCAGGTCATTACCCCTGGCGCGAGCAATACCTTTACGGCTGCGTTTTATCAGGTTGCTCTCGTCGGCGGAACTCCGAAGCTTCTCTACACGGCGCCAACTTACACCTTAAACGGGACTGTGGTCATCAGCTACCGGTTGATCGGCAGCAACGACTCAGTTCTGGCCTTCCAATACTCTAACGAACCGGTCACCCTCGGCATCCCGGACCCGACCAAGGCAACGGCGACGCTTTACACCGTGCCCGTCGGAGCAACCACCACCACCCCAACCACGCTCGCCACCTACGGCACTGGTGACACGCTTTATTTGGCGTTCCTGGCGGTGCCAAGCGGCGGCGGCCTTTCGAGCAGCGTCCTGTTCGCGACCGTCCAGAACGCTAAGGGAACGTTTCCGTCGTACACCTATGCTTATTCCGCCGTGTCGATACCGCTCAGCGGAGGCACGCCTCCCGCTCCGATTGCAAATTCCGTTTATGGACCGCTGGCCATCATCTCCAACCGCCTCACCGACAGCGTGTGGCAGGTGACCGGCATTACGGACACAAATGGCGGCTATGGCGGCGGTACAGCCAATTCGGTGAATGTGGCCAGTCTGGCGGATACCCCGTTCACCACCACCGGCGGCGGAGACTACGTGTTCTCGCCCGGATTTATCGGATCACTGTTTGCGATCTCGAGCAATAACATTGCTATCGGCTTCCTCAACAATGAACAAGCTGTCATTTCTGGTACCGGTTCTCTGCAGGAGGACGGCGCTGCGGCCGACTTGAGCAAGAACTTCCTCTATCCGGTCGTGCTGACCAATACCCTTGTCCTGCCGTATTAGAAGGACACAGAAGGATTCTGGCCAGAGGATGACTCGGTAATTCAACTCGGCTGAGGGGCGACCTAGGTCGCCCCTCGTTTTTTCTGCTGCCTGCCCAGAGCCCACTTTGCATTACGCCACGACCTCGCTCATACTCCTTCTGCGGATCGCAACCGGTTGAAAAGATTTTCATCCTGAAGCGCTGCTTCGCATCGTTTACACTAAGCGCCTAGTCTAGGTGGAAAAAATCTACCCGTGAGGATACTTATGCGTTTGGGTACCAAGAGGCTCGTCCCGGCTGTTCTGTTGTCTCTTCTTCCGCTGGCCGCTGGGCGGGCGGTCGACAAACCGTTTCATGACGCGCCCGCCTCGGCGAAGGCGCAGAAGAATCCCTATGCCGGGCAGCAGGCGGCCGTGGATGCCGGGAAGCAGCTCTACGCGCGGAACTGCCTGGCCTGTCACGGAAAAGCCGGGAAGGGAACAGGCAACGTGCCTTCTCTCGTGGATGGCAAGTTGAAGGGAGTGACGTCGGGCGAAGTGTTCTGGTTCGTCACTAAGGGAGACGTGGATAACGGCATGCCGGTCTGGGCGACTCTGCCGGAGCAGGCACGATGGCAGATCATCACCTACGTGGAGGCGATGGCCTCCGGCAAAGTGAGCGCCAGCGCGAAGCCAGCCCCGGGCCCGGAAGTGGACACAGGCGCGTTGAAGGACGCGTCTCCCAACGCGCCGTTTACCGATTTCCGCTATGAGAAGCCGGGAACGGTTCGCAAGATCTCGGTGAAAGACCTGCCGCAACCCTATGCTACCGACTCCGCGAGCAACGGCGCCGAACCGGTGGCGCGGCCCGAGAACGTGTGGCCGGTGGCGCCCGCCGGATTCAAGGTGGAACTCTTCGCGGCTGGACTCGAAAATCCGCGATGGCTGCGCACCGCTCCCAATGGCGACATTTTCCTGGCCGAGAGCGATGCCGGGCGAATTCGCGTCTTTCGCGGCATGACCGGCGATGGCAAGCCGGAGCAGTCTGCGATTTTTGTGGAGGGCTTGAAGCAGCCCTACGGGATTGCGTTTTACCCGCCGGGGCCGGATCCGCAGTGGATTTACGTGGGCAATACCAACGAGGTGATTCGCTTTCCCTATCACAATGGAGATATGAAGGCGAGCGGTGCGTCGCAGCACATCGCCGACCTGCCATCGGGGGGCGGGCATTGGACGCGGGCGCTCGAATTTTCTCCGGATGGCAAAAAGATGTTTGTCGCCGTGGGCTCGGCGTCGAACGATGACGATGCCGATACCCATCCTCGGGAGAAGGATCGCGCCGACATTCTGGCCTGTGATCCGGCGAATTGTGAATTGAAGGTGTATGCCTACGGCATTCGCAATGCCGGGGGCGGGATTGCGGTGAATCCGCAGACGGGCGAGCTCTGGTGCTCGGTCAACGAACGCGATGCGCTCGGCGACAACCTTGTGCCCGACTACATCACTCACGTCGAGGAAGGCGGATTCTATGGCTGGCCGTGGTGGTACATCGGGGCACATCAGGATCCGCGGCAGCAGGGGAAACATCCGGAATTGAAAGATAAGGTGATCGTTCCCGACGTGCTGCTGCAGCCGCACAATGCTTCGCTCGAGTTGACCTTTTACGGGGCGGACAAGTTCCCTGCGGAATATAAGGGAGACATTTTTGCTTCGGAACATGGATCGTGGAACAAGGCGGTGCGCGTGGGCTATGAAGTGATTCGCGTGCCGCTGCATCAGGCCGGGCACGCCACCGGCGAGTATCAGGATTTCCTGACCGGATTCGTGCTGCCGGATGGTCATGTGTGGGGGCGTCCGGTGGGGATCGCAGTGGCGCTGGATGGATCGCTGCTGGTGAGCGATGATGGGTCAAACTCGATCTGGAGAGTGAGCTATACGGGGAAGTGAAGGGATTATTCACCACAGAGACACAGAGGCACGGAGAAAATCTTGGCCACGGATTTCACGGATCTTCACGGATTTCAATCGACAATAAAAATCAACTATTAACAATTTTTCTCCGTGCCTCCGCGCCTCCGTGGTGAAAAGTCAGTGGAAGTCGTGCGAGACGGTTTCCGCTTTGGTGACGAACAGCGGCTGCACGCGTTCGGCGCGGACGGAGATGACGTTGTCCTGATTCTGCAGAATGCCTTCAATGGCGAGGAAGCGCTCGCTGGCCAGCAGCAGGCGATTCTGATGAAACAGGTCGGGCGTGATGATGGCGTTGGCCACTCCGGTTTCATCTTCCAGGCTGACAAACACAAATCCCTTGGCGGTCCCGGGACGTTGACGGGTGATGACGCAGCCTCCGATGCGGAGGCGCTTGCCGCTGGGAAGGTCGCGCAGTTCGCTGGCGCGGCGGATGCCCATGGCATTGAGCCAGTCGCGGCGGCAGGCCATGGGATGCGGGCCGACGGTGAGTCCAGTGCCGTGAAAGTCGGCGACCAGGCGCTCTTCGTGGTTCATGGGCTCAAGCGGCGAGGGAGAGTCGGGCTCGGGTTGTTGTTCAAGCAGCGGTCCGGAGCCGCGGACGGCGCGTTCGACCTGCCAGAGCGCGTCGCGGCGGTGAAACTGCGAGTTGCGAGTACCAAGTTGCAAGTACCGAGATTCCTCCGCCCCTCGCGTGCGCTCGGGGGTCGGAATGACAAGGGTTTTACTGGCTAATGGCAACTGGCTGCTGGCAACTGGGTTTAACGCGCCGATTTCAGCCAGCGTGGTGAGTTCGTCTTTCCGTAATTCAGGAACGCGGCGGGTGAGGTCGTGGATGGATGCGAAGGAAACGCGCATGCGTTCGCGCACTAGAGCCTGGGCGGCTTCTTCACGCAAGCCACGAACGTAGCGGAGGCCCATGCGGAGGACGATATTCTTTCGCCCCTCCGGGGCTTCTGCATTTTCGGCGTCTAACTCACGGCTGGCGCCGTGGGCTGCATTCTGTCGCCGCTCTGCGGCTGGGTTTTTGCTGAGAACTGAGAACTGAGAACCGAGAACTGTTTCCAGCGTGCAATTCCATTCCGACCGCGTCACATCCACCGGCAGCAGCTTCAAGCCGTGGCGCTGCGCATCTTTGACGATGGTGGCCGGCAAATAAAATCCCATGGGCTGGTTGTTGAGCAAAGCCGCGGTGAAGGCGGCCAAGTAGTGGCACTTCAAATAAGCGCTGGCATACGCGATCAGCGCGAAGCTGGCGGCGTGCGACTCGGGGAATCCGTAGAGCGCAAAGGAAGTGATGGAAAGAATAATTTCTTCCTGCGCTTTCGCCGGAATTCTATTTTGCGTCATGCCGGCACGCAGCTTGGCTTCAATTTCTTTCATGCGCGCCTGCGAGCGTTTGAAGCCCATGGCGCGACGAAGTTCTTCGGCTTCGCCTCCGGTAAAGTTGGCCGCGATCATGGCCAGCCGCAGCAGTTGCTCCTGAAAGAGTGGGACGCCGAGTGTGCGCTTCAGCACGGGTTCGAGCGAGGGATGCGGATAGGTGACGGCTTCGCGTCCCTGACGGCGTTGCAGAAACGGATTTACCATCTGGCCGACGATCGGACCGGGGCGGATGATCGCGACTTGCACCACGATGTCGTAGAAACGTTTCGGGCGCAGGCGCGGCAGGCACGACATTTGCGCGCGGCTTTCCACCTGAAACAAGCCGATCGTGTCGGCCTGCTGCAATGCGGAGTACACCGGCGGATCGTCCTGCGGCAGATGCGCCAGGTCTACCTCTTCGTGATAGTGGTCACGAATGAGTTCGATGGAATCCTTAAGCACGGCCATCATGCCGAGGCCGAGCAGATCGACTTTGATGATGCCCATGTCGGCGCAATCCTCTTTGTCCCACTGCACGACGACGCGGCCGGGCATGGAGGCGGGCTCGAGTGGCACGACGGAGTCGAGTTGTCCCTGGCAGATGACCATGCCGCCGGAGTGCTGGCCGAGATGGCGCGGCATGTCCTGCACGGCGAGGCAGAGTTCGTAATATTTGCGCAGCCGGGGATGGTTAAGGTCGAGTCCCGCGTCGCGGAAGCGGCGGTCGAGGGCATCGTTTTCGTCGCGAAATTCCCAGGTGGCGACCGCGGCGGAAATTTTCTGCAGCGTTTCCGGATCGAACCCCAGCGCCTTGCCCATTTCGCGCGCGGCCATGCGGTTGCGATAGGTGATGACGTTGGCGGTCATGGCGGCGCCGCGTTCGCCGTAGTGCTGGTAAACATACTGGATGACTTTTTCGCGTTCGTCGCCGCTAGGCAGGTCGAGATCGATGTCGGGCCACTCGCCGCGTTCTTCGGAAAGAAAGCGCTCGAAGAGCAGTTCCATGCTGACGGCGTCGACTGCGGTGATGCCGAGCGAGTAGCAAACGGCGCTGTTGGCGGCGGAGCCGCGTCCCTGCACGAGAATATTTTGCTCGCGGCAATAGCGGATCAGGTCCCAGACGATGAGGAAGTAGCCTGCCAGTTTAAGTTTTTCAATGAGCGCGAGTTCTTTCTCAATCTGGCGCCGGGTGCGGGTTTGCATGTCGGGCGCGGCGCGGCCATAGCGCTGGCGGAACCCTTCCCAGGAGCGCTCGCGCAGGAATGAGTTCATGGTTTCGCCTTCGGGCACGGGATAGCGCGGGAATTCGTAGCCAAGATCGTTCAGCGTGAATTCCAGGCGGGAAGAAACTTCCAGCGTGTTGGTGATGGCTTCAGGCAGGTCGGCGAAGAGTTGCTGCATTTCCTGCGCGGATTTCAGGAAGCGCTCGGAGTTGCGGGCAAGCAGGCGTCCGGCGGTGGAGAGAGTGCTGTGGTGGCGGATGGCGGTGAAGGCGTCGCAGAGTTCGCGGGCTTTGGCGGTGGCGTAGCAGACTCCGTTGGTGGCCAGCACAGGAAGGTTCAGGGAGCGCGCAATGTCGATCGCGGCGCGATTGCGGGATTCTTCTTCGCGCTGGAAATGGCGCTGCAGTTCGACGTAGACGTTTTTGGGGCCGAAGATTCCGATGAGTTGATCGACGCGCCGTCGAGCTTCGTCGATGCCGCCCTGCTGCAACCCCGCCGCCAGCGGCCCTTCTGCGCCGCCGGTCAGGCAGATGAGGCCTTCAGCATGTTCTTCGAGTTCGTCTTCTTCTCTGCAGACCGCGCCTTCGCCTTTTTTGGCGCGCAACTTCATTTTGGTGATCAGGCGGCAGAGATTCTGATAGCCGAGGCGCGAGGAGACGAGCAAGGGAAGACGGAATTCACCACAGAGGCACAGAGACACAGAGGAATTCGTATTTTGATTTCTAAGGTTTGATTTTTGATTGTTTTTCTCTGAGTCTCTGTGCCTCTGTGGTGAAAAAAGATTGGCCGTGACTTCCGCTCCGATGTGGGCTTTGATTTTTGCTTTGTTGGCCGCCAGGTGAAAGCGCGGCGCGCCGTACACACCATCGGCGTCGAGCAGCGCCATGGCGGGCAGATTGAGCTGGGCGCAGACTGCGGCCAGCTCCTCGGGCAGAGACGCGCCTTCGAGAAAGCTGAAAGCGGAGCGGGCGTGAAGTTCGACGTAGGACAAAACCATTCACCACAGAGACACAGAGGCACAGAGAGGACCTAAAGATAAAAAACAAGATTTTCAAAAGGTTCTCTCTGTGTCTCTGTGCCTCTGTGGTGAAAAATCGTCAGTCATAGGTACCTTCCACGAACCAGCCGCCGCCCAGCAGATCGTGCACCAGGCGGTAGAAAGAGACGGCATCGCCGTTGCGCAGGGCGCTGTTTTGAAGAGCAATGTCCCACTCGTCGCGCGACCAGGCTTCGCGTTCCCACCAGTCGCCGGAGGAGCGCCACGGGCCGGCTTTCCACAGCACCTCGCCCTGCACGTCTTTTTTTCGACAAACCAAAAACGTTGGCTGGCCGTTTTCCAGAGTTACAGTAGCGTGCAGTGGTGGACGGAAACGGCGCAGAGCGGTGACGGCCGACTTTTCTTCTGCCGCGGCTGGAGTTTTTTCGCGCTCATTTTTTCGCGGGGCTTCGGCCACAAAGCGCTGCATGCGAAAGCCCTCGGGATGGTGCGTGTCGAGCAACTCCAGCGCTCCAACCTTGTTTCCGCCGACCATCCCGGCAATGCGGGCGAGGGTGAGTTCCAGTTTCTCGGGTTCCGGCGATGGAGGCAGGAACAAGCCTCCCTGCGCGGATCGCGGACGGGCCGGTTCGGCGGCCAGATGGATCTTCACGATGGGCGCGCCCGGCGGGTGCGCATTCAAATCCAGTTGCAGCAGCTTGAGAAAAACTTTGGTGTC
>DATFNP010000024.1:0-3818 GCA_035266345.1 Candidatus Sulfotelmatobacter sp. | reverse complement strand
CAGCAGGGTTCCGCCTTCGGCCAGTTCAAAGCAGCCGGTGCGGCGCTCCATCGCGCCCGTGAATGCGCCTCTTTCGTGGCCAAAAATTTCGCTCTCCATCAGCGTCTCGGGAATGGCGGCACAATTAATGGGGACGAAAGGTTTATTGCGGCGCGGACTCAGATCGTGGATGGTGCGCGCGACCAATTCCTTGCCCGTGCCGCTCGCCCCGGTGATCAGCACCGAGGCCGTGCTCGGCGCCACCAGCTCGATCAGGCGAAAAACCTCCTGCATTTGAGCGGAGGCGCCGACCAGCAGGCCGAGCGCTCCTTTGTCGCGCAAGCGGCGGCGCAGCGATTCGTTTTCGGTGCGGGTGTTCAGGATCTCGCCGATGTTGGTCAGGATGGAGCGCAGCCGCCGGAAGTCAATGGGCTTCTCGATGTAGTCCTGCACGCCCAGCCGACCGGCGTGAAATGCGGTGTCGGTCGCCTTCTGGGCGGTCACCATCACCACCGCGATCGACTGCGCAAGGTCGGCCAGCTTCTCCACCAGTTCCATGCCACCCATGCGGGGCATCTTCACGTCCGTGATCACGATGGAGGGAACAAAGACGGGAATTTTTTCCAGAGCTTCCACGCCGTCGGCCGCCGTGTCGGTGCGATAACCCCATCCCGAGACCAGTTCGGCCAGCCCGGTTCGTTCGTTCTCTTCGTCTTCGACAATCAGTACGCGTTCCTGTGTCATATTCCTGTGCTATAGCCCCACCTGCATTATTCAGGGAAGGGCGCCGCCTCGCAACCCGGCCCGGGATGCGGGAATATCAATTTGAGATCACTCCGGCGCAATCGTCGGCAGAAGCTGATCGATCCGGGACCCGGGGAAGCCATAAAGATATCCGCCAATCATTTGCAAAAATGCCCAGTTGCTGTAGAATTCTGTGTTCCCAAGATGCAGCTATCCGTGCGGGCCGTAAGGCTTTATTGATTCCAGCTCTACTAAATAACTTGTAGTGGATTCGATTCGGAGGAACTCAATGTCACTTTGTCATGAAACTTACCGGAGATGCGCGAGTGTCGCGCTCGTCCTGGCCCTCGTTCTGATTGCGTTGCCGTCTATGCTGAACGCACAAACTGCTGCACCCAACGCGCCGAGTGTGCAGTCGGACGACACGTACCCCAAGGCGGAGGTGTTCGTTGGCTATCAGTGGTTAAACCCGGGCGGCAACGTCCCAGATACGAATAGCCCGCCCAATGCCATCCAGCTGAAATCGATGGTAGACGGGTTTGGTTTCGGTGCGGCCTACAACTTTACCAAGTATCTGGCGCTCGAAGGCACTTACGGCGAGAACTGGAAGAACGGCGTCGGCAATGTCATCTTCGGCGGCCTCGGGCCAAAGGCCACTTGGCGCGGCGAAGGTGTGGACTTTTTCGTGCACACGCTGCTCGGATTCGATCGCATCAAGCCAGAAGATATCCACCACAGCCTCGGCGTCGGAGCGCTTCTTGGCGGCGGTATGGATCTCAAAGTCTGTAAAGCGCTCACGTTCCGCATGTTTGAAGTCGACTTCCAGTGGGCGCACGAAGGCTTTGCCAGCGTCGTGCCGGTTAGCGATCCCTCGCTGCGCCGTCCGAACTACGACGGTGCCCTACTGCGCACCGGTCTGGTGTTCACCTTTGGCGGCGGAGCTCCCGAAGTTCCGGTAGCGGCGGCCTGCTCGGTGCAGCCCACCGAAGTCATGGTAGGCGAACCGGTGCACGCCACCGTCGTCGCCAGCAACTTCAACCCCAAGCACACGCTCACCTACACCTGGGCGAGCAACGGGGGCAAGATCGCGGGCAAGGACACCGGCGCCACCATCGAGACCACCGGCGTCGCCGGCGGCAGCTACACCACCACCGCCACCGTCACCGATGCCAAGGCCACGAAGAACAACGTGGCGAGTTGTACCGCGAACTTCACCGTGAAGGAACTGCCCAAGAACCCGCCGCAGATTTCCTGCTCGGCGAATCCGTCGATGGTCCAGGCCGGAACTTCGGCCACCATCACCTGCAGTTGCACCAGTCCGGATAACGTTCCGGTAACGGTGGGTGGATGGACCTCGAGCGGCGGCAGCATTTCCGGCAGCGGAAACTCCGCGACCCTGAACACCACCGGGGCTTCGTCGGGCCCCATCACGATCAGCGCTACTTGTACCGACTCGCGCGGCTTGACGGCCTCGACTTCAAGCTCGGTGACGGTTGAAAATCCGCCACCGCCGCCACCGCAGGCAGTCAAGGTGAACGAGTGCCAGTACCCGAACCTCAAGAAGCCGTGGCGCGTCGACAACACTTGCAAGGCTGAGCTGGACGATGTTGCACTCAAGTTGCAACAGGATCCCGACGCCAAGCTGGTCGTGGTCGGGAACGCCGATCCGAAGGAAAAGCGTAAGAACCTGGCGGGCGAGCGAGCGCTTAACGTGAAGGCCTACATCTCGGGAGGCGAGGCGAAACAGAACATCGACCCCAGCCGCATCGAGGCCCGCACCGGAAACGCAGGCACGGCGACTTCGGAACAGTGGATCGTTCCGGCCGGCGCGACCTTCCCCGAGGCCAGCACCACGACCCCGGTGGATGAGATGAAGGTAAAGGCGGTTCCGGATCATCCGAAACCGGTCGCCAAGAAGAAAGCGGCGAAAAAGGCCGAATAACTGAATTAGGAAGGGCACGAAAGGCCGGTGGGGTTGCCCCTGCCGGCCTTCTTATTTTTTTGCCCTTACGTAACCTTGTCCTGGCCGTGCTAGCCTGTCTACAGTTGAGCGCAGGCGAATATCGTTCGCAGGGGTCAATCTACGCGCATGGATTTCACAGTGAAAGGGAAAGTTCTCCGCACAAGTTTACTGGTTCTTGCAGTCAGTCTTTTGAGCACCGCACTGCTGGCCTCCGGGCCCTGGCAGGTGTTGGGTCCGGACGGCGGCGATGCGCGCAGTCTGGCTTACGATGCGCACAATCCGGATCGCATCCTGCTCGGCACCAGCACCGGGCAGATGTTTGCTTCGAACGATGGCGGACGCACCTGGTCGCGCCTGGCGCGCCTGGGCGGCGATGACTACGTGCTCGACCACATCTCCATCGATCCGCAGGACTCCAACCGTATTTATGTGTCGGCATGGAGCGGATCGAGCCAGCAGATCGGCGAAATTTTCCGCACGCGCGACGGCGGCCGCACCTGGGAGACGCTGCCCGCAATGCACGGCAAATCGATCCGCGCCCTGGCCATGTACAGGGGTGATTCGAAAGTCCTGGTGGCAGGCGCCCTCGATGGCGTCTTCCGCAGCGCAGATGGCGGCGATAGCTGGGAGCGCCTGTCGCCCGCGAACTCCGCTGACATCAAGAATATTGAATCGATCGCCGTGGATCCCAAAGATCCGAACACCGTCTATGCCGGAACCTGGCACCTGGCCTGGAAAACTTCCGACGGCGGCGCTAATTGGCAGCATATTAATAAGGGCATGATCGACGACTCCGACGTGTTCTCGGTCATCGTCGACCATGACAATGCCTCGGTTGTTTTCGCCAGCGCCTGCTCGGGAATTTATAAGAGCGAGACCGCGGGCAACCTGTTTTCGAAGATTCAGGGCATCCCGTTTTCGGCGCGCCGCACGCGCGTGCTCAAGCAGGATCCGACGAACGAAAATATCGTTTACGCCGGAACCACCGAAGGCCTGTGGAAGTCGACCGATCTGGGCAAGGTGTGGAAGCGTGTAAGCAATCCCGAGGTGGTCGTCAATGACGTGCTCATCGATCCGCGGGATTCCAATCGCGTGCTGCTCGCCACCGACCGCAGCGGCGTAATGGCCTCGA
>DATFNP010000023.1:0-23455 GCA_035266345.1 Candidatus Sulfotelmatobacter sp. | reverse complement strand
AGCTCCACAGCCGTCGTTCATGGTGAAGCCCAGACTGAAGCTCACGGCGGGCACGACCCGGCTCTGCTGCACCACTTCGCCGAACCGCAGCAACAGCGCGATGCCGCCAGCCTCGGCATGTGGATTTTCCTGGCCACCGAGGTCATGTTCTTCGGCGGCCTGTTCTGCGCCTACCTGGTCTACCGCCTCAAGTATTTTCCGGAGTTCGCCGCTGCCAGCCAGTCGCTGAACTGGAAACTCGGCGCCACCAACACCGCCGTCCTCATCTGCAGCAGCTTGACGGTGGTGCTCGCCGTCTGGGCGGCGCAGCACGCAAAACGCGCCCTGCTGTTGGGCAGCCTCGTGCTCACCATCCTGCTGGGATTTGCCTTCCTTGGCATCAAGGCGGTCGAGTACGCCGAGAAATTCGAGAAGCACCACGTGCCCGGCCCCAGCTTCAGTTTTGTAGAACCAGTCCCCGGCCACCCCGATCTGATGGCCAATCCTTACCACGCGCAGATCTATTTCTCTTTGTATTTCGTGATGACCGGGCTGCACGCGCTGCACATGATCATCGGGATTGGTTTCTTCGTGTGGCTCTTGATCGCATCGTGGAAGGGGCGCTTCACGCCCGCGTACAACACTCCGCTCGAAATGGGCGGCCTGTACTGGCATTTCGTGGATATCGTTTGGATTTACCTGTTCCCCTTGCTGTACCTGATTGATTTGCGGAAGTGATCGGTGGGGATGGATGAAAACGTAATTTGATTGTCATCCCGAGCGGAGCAGAGCGGCGAGCATTGCGAGCCGCGCTGCGCAGTCGAGGGACCTTGCATTATGCGGAGTGAGACTTTATGTCTGAACATACAGAACACTCATCCTCGTCGCTGACCACCTATGTTGTGATCTGGCTGGCCCTGCTCGCGGGCACAGCCCTGACGGTCGTCGCCGCCCACATCAATCTCGGTCCGTTCAACGCCGCCGTAGCCCTCACCATCGCCACTACCAAGGCGCTGCTGGTCGCTCTTTTCTTCATGCACATCCGGGGCGCGAGCGAAAAACTGCTCAAGCTGGTCGTCATCTCGACGATATTCTTCCTGTTCATCCTGCTCGCGCTCTCCATGGCCGACTTCGGCACGCGCTAGTGGAGCTGAGTCCTATCCTGAGCAAGATCCATGTGGGGACAGCCGCCTCGGCTGTCCCGGTTTTGGGAAGGGCCCGGCTTCAGCCGGGCCGCTGACGGCCGCATAGATCAGGGACTTTAGCCCCTGAGGGCGCATCCCAACACTGTGTTCACCGTCAATCTGCGGTATACTCGCGCCGTCGCTTGAGAAGCGTTCTTTCTTGAGGTGATTGTTATGGCATTCTGCAATTCCTGCGGCACAACTCTGAATCCGGGGGCCAAATTCTGCAACAAGTGCGGCGCTACCATTGCCGCGGCTCCGTCCGTTTCTGCGGCTGCCCCGGCGGCGGCGCCACCGGCGGCCGCTGCGCCCGCGGGCGGCAGCGCTCTCAAGGTGGTCCTGATCGTCGTCGCCGTGGTCGTTGCCATCGGCATCCTCGGCCTCGGCACCCTTGCTTTTGTCGGCTGGCATTTTGCCAAGAATGCTCACATTTCGCAGCAAGGTGATCGCGTGAAAGTCGAGACTCCGCTCGGCACCTTCAGCGCCAATGATACCGATCAGGCTCTCAAGGACCTGGGCGTTGAAGTGTACCCCGGTGCGGAAGTGCAGAAAAAAGGCACAGCCACCGCGACTTTCGGCCCCGTCCGCACCGTCGCCGCCAACTTTCAAACCAGCGACCCGCTGGACAAAGTCTGCGATTTCTACAAGTCGAAATATCCTGGCGCAACCGTGTCAACCTCGGAGCAGAACCACTGCTCGATCGTCAGCGCCGGGCAGAACGGTTCCATTACCATCAACGTCGAGGCCGATGGCGGCGTTACCAAGATTTCGATCGCCAACGTGAGCAAGAGCGCCGCATCGGGTTCGTCCAACTAGAGTTTGTCCAACTAAGTTTGTCCTAATAAAGAAAGCCCGCCCATGCCCGATCGAGTCGCAGATCCTGTGCCGGCCCCGCGCTCGGCGTTGAACGATGCGCAGGGTCTGGCGGAAGCCCTGCGGCATCGGATTCATGGTGACGTCCACTTCGATCGCGGCAGCCGTGCGCTCTACTCGACCGACGGGTCCAACTACCGCCAGGTCCCGATCGGCGTGGTTCTGCCCCACGACGCCGACGATGTTCTCGCCACGATCGCCCTCTGCCGCGAATTCGGCGCTCCTGTGCTCTGCCGTGGCGGCGGCACCTCGCTCGCCGGCCAGTGCTGCAATGTCGCTGTCGTGCTCGATTTCTCGAAGTACATGGCGCGGATTCTCGAGATTGACCCGGCCCGCCGCATTGCTCGCGTGCAGCCGGGAGTCGTTCTCGACACCCTGCGCAACGCTGCGGAAAGGCATCGCCTCACATTCGCGCCCGACCCGGCCACCCACGACCGCTGCACCCTCGGCGGCATGATCGGCAACAACTCCTGCGGCGTTCACTCCGTCATGGCGGGCAAGACCGACGACAACATCGAGGAACTCGACGTCGTCACCTACGACGGCACGCGGATGAAAGTCGGTCAGAGCTTCATTCAGGACCATGTGGGGACAGCTGCCCTTGGCTGTCCAGGCGGCCCAGAAGTATCGGGCCGCAGCGAACGTGTCGCTCAAATCTACGGCTCCCTGAAGCAAATCGCCGACGACTACGGCGATCTCATCCGCCAGCGCTTCCCCAACATTCCCCGCCGCGTGTCGGGCTACAACCTGAACTATCTTCTTCCGGAAAACGGTTTCCACGTTGCGCGCGCGCTCGTCGGCTCGGAAGGAACCTGCGCCACGGTTCTCGAGGCCACGTGCCGCCTCGTCGAAAGTCCTCCCCAGCGCGTTCTGCTCGTCATCGGCTATCCCGATATTTATCAATGCGCCGACCACGTGCCCGAAATCATGGCCCATAAGCCGATCGGCCTCGAAGGCTTCGACGATCTCCTCACCGGCTACACGCGCGCGAAAGGCATCAACTCCGAAGGGCTTGCGCTTCTTCCCGAAGGCGGTGGCTGGCTGCTGGTCGAGTTCGGTGCGCAGACTTTACAGGAGGCCGAATCGCAAGCCAGCGGCCTCGTCGAAGCCCTCAACCGCAACGGCAATCGTCCCAACGTGCGGCTGTGCTCCGGCCAGCAGGCCAAGCGCGTCTGGGAAGTTCGCGAATCCAGCCTCGGCGTCACATCTCACGTTCCCGGGGAACCTTTGAATTGGGAAGGATGGGAAGACGCCGCCGTGGCTCCCCAAAAACTTGGCGGCTATCTCCGCGACCTCCGCAAGATGATGGCCGCGTTCAATTACAAAGGCTCGCTCTACGGACATTTCGGTCACGCCTGCGTGCACACGCGTCTCAACTTCGATCTGCAATCGAAAGAAGGCATCGCCAAGTTCCGCAAGTTCGTGGAAGAAGCCG
Organism: Candidatus Sulfotelmatobacter sp.; assembly: GCA_035266345.1. Classification (GTDB taxonomy): domain Bacteria; phylum Acidobacteriota; class Terriglobia; order Terriglobales; family Acidobacteriaceae; genus Sulfotelmatobacter. The sequence goes on along the minus strand of DATFNP010000023.1, from coordinate 19,984 downwards.
CCGATCTCGTCGTCAGCTACGGCGGATCGCTCTCCGGCGAACACGGCGACGGACAGGCTCGCGCCGAACTCCTCCCGAAAATGTTCGGCCCCGAGTTAATGGAAGCCTTCCGCAGGTTCAAGTTCGCCTGGGACCCGGACTGGAAGATGAACCCGGGCAAGCTGATCGAACCCAACAAGCTCGACGCCAATCTCCGCCTCGGCGCGAATTACGCGCCCTGGGAGCCCGCAACCCACTTCCAGTTTCCCGCCGATCAAGGCAGCCTCGCCGGCGCTACTCTGCGCTGCGTGGGCGTGGGCAAGTGCCGCCGCGAAGAAGGCGGCGTGATGTGTCCCAGCTATCGCGCCACGCACGAAGAAGAGAATTCCACCCGCGGCCGCGCTCATCTGCTCTGGGAGATGACCCAGGGAGAAGTCATTCGCGACGGCTGGCGCAGCGAAGAGGTCAAGCAGTCGCTCGATCTCTGCCTGGCCTGCAAGGGATGCAAGAGCGACTGTCCGGTCAGCGTGGATGTCGCTACCTACAAGGCCGAGTTCCTCTCGCACTACTACGAAGGCCGCGTGCGCCCCGTGAGCGCCTACGCCTTCGGCAACATTGATCTGTGGGCGCGCCTGGCCTCGAACGCTCCCGGCCTGGTGAATCTGACCACGCAGTTACCGTTCCTGCGCGACATCGCGAAGTTCGTCGCAGGCATTCCGCCCCAGCGCAGCATTCCCGCCTTCGCCCCAGAGACTTTCAAGAATTGGTTCCGTCGCACTCGCCAGAAAAACGGGACGACTACATCGCCGTGGAAGAGCGGCCCTTCAGGGCCGCGTCAAGGGCGAGAAGAAACTCGGGCTTTAGCCCCTGAGGTTCTCCTCTGGCCCGACACGTTCAATAACTATTTCGCGCCCACAACCGCCCGCGCCGCCGTTGAAGTCCTCGAAGCCGCCGGCTATCGCGTCATCGTCCCGCGCGCCAATCTCTGCTGCGGACGCCCCCTCTACGACTTCGGCATGCTTGACCGCGCCGAATCCCTACTGCTCGATATTCTCGACGAACTCTCGCCCGAGATCGAAGCCGGCATTCCCGTCGTCGGACTCGAACCCAGTTGCGTCGCCGTCTTCCGTGACGAACTGCTCAACCTGTTCCCGCACGACGAGCGCGCCCAAGCGCTGTCGCGCCAGACCTTCCTGCTTAGTGAATTTCTCGAACGCAATCTGGGGGATGCTCCCTTGCCGCGCTTCGAGCGCAAGGCTCTGCTGCACGGCCACTGCCATCACAAATCCATCATGAAGATGACGGCCGAAGAGTCGCTCCTGCGCCGCCTCGGCGTGGACTTCCAGGCTCCTGCTCCGGGATGCTGCGGCATGGCTGGCTCCTTCGGCTTCCATCACGACAAGTACGACGTCTCCGCCGCCATCGGCGAGCTTGAACTTCTGCCCGCTGTCCGCAAAGCCCCACCCGACTGGCTCATCATCGCCGACGGCTTCAGTTGCCGGGAGCAGATCGCCCAGGGCACCGGCCGCCACGCGCTCCACCTGGCCGAAGTCCTGCAGATGGCGCTGGAGCCCGCTTCCCAAGCCGCTCCCGATCCTTTCCCCGAGTCCTCGCGGGTTCGGCAGCGCGAGGCCGAGGTCCAAGCCTCCATGCGCCGGGCCGGGCTCGGCTTAGGATCTCTAGCTTTGGGCGGATTCCTGCTCTGGCAATTTGCCAAGAACCGCTGACATATCAACTACTTACAGCCATTCATAGCTCCCGGCTATGCCCCGCCTATGGCCTGATCTCCCCGTTTCTGGGACAATAGAGAAGTCTCTGGAGCCTTCTTCCGGCCTCCGTTTCCGTACCTAAGTTCTTTACCCCTGACTGCAGGCTTCTCATGGATCGCGACCTCACGACCACGGTGCTCAATGGCATAGCCGAGGCAACGGCCCCGCAGCCGCAGACCTCCGCGCCGGCGCCTTTGCCATTGCGCGGCTCGGTGCTGGTGCTGATCCAGTTTGACGTCTGCGAGGAGATTCGCCTGGACGAACTGCGCAAGATCTTCGGCGCGCGCACGGCCGAGGCCAGCTTCAAGCATCAGGCTCCCGGATATGTCCGCTACCAACGTGCTCCGGTCGAGGAGACGCTTGACCCTTTGGTCCTCGAAAGCGGCGAGCGGCTCGAGGGACAGATCAAGTACTACGATTACGGCGTGGTCAGCCTGGTGTTCGAGCTGCCCTTTTCCGGCGGCTGGGACACGCTGGTCGAACTTTCCTGCCGCTGGACTTCCGACACCAACTTTGAAAAGCTCGCCTCGCGCGTGGTCAAACAGAAGCTCGAACACGCCGCTCCCGCGCTGGTCAAACCGTATAGCGGCGAGTGGCTGCAGGAGGACTACTTCATCTTCCACGTGCGCGAGATCGAAGGCGCGCCCTCGGCCAACGAGCTGCTGACCGCCCACGGAGACCGCATCGCCCAGGTCGTCCGCGGCGAGACGGCCACGCTCTCCGAAGGCGAGCGCCAGGAGATTCTGCAGTCGCGCATTTCCTACTATCCCAACGACCTGGCCGTGATCGGCTGGAACGCCGCCTTTATCTACGACAATCCCGCGGGCGCCGAGGGCGCCATCCAGCTGCTGCAGTACGCCAACTCGCAGCTGCTCGAGTTCCGCCACTATGACGAACTGCTCACCAAGGAACTGGAAGACGTTTACGACTTCCTCGACGCGGGCGGAACCGGCCTCTGGGGACGCTGGCGGACGGCCCGCGCCGCCTCCAAGCTCCACACCGTTCTGCTCGACGTCAACGAACTGACCGAGCGCGCCGACAACGCCATCAAGTTCTTGAGCGACATGTTCTCGGCGCGCCTCTACAAGCTGTGCGCCGCCAAGGTCGGAGTGCCCGACTACAAAGATCTGGTCAAAGAAAAACTGCAGACCGCCGAAGATCTCTACCGCTTCATGGTGGAGCAGTTCAACCAGTCCCGCGCCTTCATCCTCGAATTGATGGTGGTGGTCATCCTGATCATCGAGCTGGTCTACTTCTTCCGCGGCAAACCGATCTAGGCGATTGGGTAATTGGGTAATTGAGTAATTGGGGAATTGAAACCCAAACTTCTCCGCACAACCTAACTCCTTGTCATTCCGAACAACCTAACTCCGTTGTTATTCCGACGAAGTGCGAGCCGAGCGAAGCGAGGTGAGCGCGAGGAGGAATCTGCTTTCGGTTTGTATGCTGGTGTGGGGACGGGCACTCTCGCCCGTCCAGGCCGAGCAAAGCTCGGCTCGCGCTCGCCGACAGCGAGTCGTACCATTTTGAGAAAGTTTACCCTCTGATAACCCCTACCCCCCCCTCCCCTCCCCCCCGGTCTATTGGAATCACCGACTTGGTGGAAAATCGAGAAAAATCTAAGGGCTGCAATCACTTACGGGCAAAATCTTCCATTTAGAGGACTTAGTGAGCTTGGAGCGTTTGTGCATAGTCCAGGATGGCTCTTTCAGTTTTCTCAGTAAAGGTCGTCCGTCACACGGGGCGCGATTTTTGTTGGGGAAGGGCTGTGGGAAAGTCGTGGTGGTGGTGAGGAAGTCAAAGTCCCCACCCTAATCTCGCAAAGACCGCGAGATTAGGATGGGGCACCCGGCTAACTAAGACCATACTAAGACGTCTTAGCAACAGCAGTAATACGCCCTGCAATTACATTTGTAGGAGTTGCGCTGACATGAACCGAGCTCTGCTGCTTCTAGTTGTGCCTGCGTGCTTATTGGCCGTCCAACCTACATGGGCCAGCCAACCTGACTTCCATCTGCAGGTCGTCCCGGCAATTGTCTACAAAGTAGACGATCCAGGAAATGCCGGAACGTCATCCTTCGTGTTCGATATTGCTGTCATTTGTTCCACCGATTGCGCGCTCACCCCGATCTCCGCCCGCGTGGAACTCTCCAATGCCGGATCTACCGTCGAGCGGCAGGATTGGACGACTGAGATGCTGGCAAAGATCAAAAACATAAGGTTTCGGATCGAGCCGAACACCCCCCTCGCGTCGCCAAGGCGTGCGTTTACGCTGCCTGAAGCATTTGACGTTCGCTTTTACTTTCGCCATCCCCAGGCATTGGCGATTGACTCGGCAGCTGTCCGGTTAACAGTCGCCGATGCGAAGGGCCATCGGGCGGAACAGATGCTCAGGATCCCGATTGGATACTACCAACAAAAGACAGCGCTCATCGTTCCCTTTCGTGGTCATGGATTTGTCGGGAATGACTGGATCACGAGCGGCGGCCACAAGGACTTTTCGAATGGCTTTGGCGTAGACATGGACGGCTTGGATGAGAACGATGGGGAGATAAGCGACGCCAACGAGAATGCGGCGGATGCGGGCTGGGGCCGCGAGATCATTGCGCCGGCGGCTGGAACCGTGGTCTACGCCCGCAACGACGTACCCACTAACCCGCACCCGGGAGAGGAACCCGGCGACAATTGGTACAGGGCACTCCATGACCCGGTTTTGGCGTATGACGGAAATTGCGTGGTCATCGACCATGGCAACTCGGAATACAGCCTAATGGCGCATATGCAACCAGGCTCCGTCACTGTCAAAGTAGGGGACCGGGTCGCCCAGGGCCAAGTAATTGGAAGGTTGGGGAACTCGGGAGACGCAACCGGGCCACACGTGCATTATCAACTTCAGTCAGGTCCACAGCTTTGGCAGCACCAGTCGCTGCCGTTCAGGTTTCAAAACGTCGATGCTCCGCTTCACCGAGGTGAGTTCTTCGTCGCAAAATAGAAACCTGGGGAGTAGAAACCTGGGGACGAGAAACCTGGGGACAGAGAAACCTGGGGACAGACGGGACGTACCCCAGTTTCTGTTTTTCGATGAGAAATTAGTGAACGTCCCGTCTGTCCCCGGTTTTCCCCGGTTTTCCCGGTGAACGCCCTGGTGAACGAAAGCCCCAACCCAAGGTCCCTCGACTGCGCGCGCCGGTTCGCTTCGCTCTCCGACGCGCTCCGCTCGGGATGACAGAGTGGAGTGAGACGCGAGTTCGGCACCCAGCGGCCCGATACTCCTGGGCCGCCGGACGTCAAAGTCCCCACCCCTTCGGCTTCGCTCAGGGCAGGCTCTAATCTGGCAAAAACCGCGAGATTAGGATGGGCACCCAGCGATAAGGGTGGGGCACCCCGGCAGGTTCACCGATAGCTCACAATCGGCCGGAGCGATGCTAGTTCGCCGGCGGTTTGTCGGCGTCTTTCGTTGCTGGTTTCGCTTCTTCCTTGTCGTCAACGGGCTTGGAGAGATGGAGTTTGCGTATCTCTTTGGCTGCATTCCCGGGATCCTCAGGGGCGACCTTAATCCCAGTGGCAAAGGCTCCGGAGGTCCATTTGAAGTAATAGGTTTTGCCCGCCTCCGCCTCAAAGCGGGCGCGCTCGTTTTCTTTCTGCCTGGCTTGATTGGCGGCCGCCGCGGCGGACATGATGACGCTTCCGTAGTACTCCTTGGGCAATCCGGAAATCACAACCGTACCCGGCGGCACTTCCATGAATGCGTATTCGCTGTTGAGGAGTTTGGCGAGATGAGTTCCGTTGATATAAAGCTCGTCGTGTGCGGACGAGCCGGTAAATCTGTAGGTGCGGTAGATACAAACGATGGCTTTGCCGCTGGATGGCGCGGGCAGTACGGCGGGAGTTTTGGAATCCTGTGCAACGGAGATGGGCCCGCTGAAGAGAAACGCCATCGCACCGAATGCGAGCAGAAGGCTTGCGAGTGACCTGCAAGCTCCCCTGAGGCAAAACGCTGTGACGCCACTGAAAACATTGTTACGCATGGGAGCGCTCCTTTCCCTAGGTTCGGAATCTGGTGGGCAGTATAGCATTCACGTCGAAGCCGCCAGTTTGCTCCGCTCGGGATGACGCTTTCCAGAAGATGTCCAGCCAGAGTGGACACAGGATCCTTCGACTTCGCTCACCATGACAGAGTGGAGACGTCCAACTTGCTGTAGAATTTAGCGTTTGCCTGAAGCCCTACATCTGCGCGTCCGTATTTCTTCTATGGAGGTCCTCATCGTGTCATTCGCTCGCCGTTTTGCTGCCCTGATGGTTGTGCTGTGCGCCACAGTCGCTTTTTGCCAGGAACCGCAGGAAGGGCGGTTGCTGCGTTTCCCTGACGTTCGCGGGGATAAAGTTGCGTTCGTTTATGGCGGAGATATCTGGCTGGCCTCGACGGCCGGAGGCGAGGCGCGGCGGGTGACCACGCATCCCGGACGGGAGCTGTTTCCGAAGTTCTCGCCGGATGGCAAGTGGCTGGCGTTTACCGGGCAGTACGACGGGAATTTCAACGTCTATGTCATGAGCGCCGAGGGCGGGCAGCCGCGTCAGTTGACGTATTACCAGGGCGCCCCGCAGCAGCTCAACGACCGCATGGGCATTCACAATGAGGTGATTAACTGGACGCCGGACAGCAAGCGCATCGTATTCCTCACGCGCCGCGACGCCTCCAACGGATGGACCAAGCGCGCGTTTATGGTTTCGATTGATGGCGGGCTGGCTGAGCCTTTGCCCATGGACCAGGGCGGACTGACGTCGTTCAATGGGGATGGCACCAAGATCGCCTACAACCGGATCTTCCGCAACTTCCGGACGTGGAAACGCTATACGGGCGGGCTGGCGCAGGATATCTACATTTACGACATCAAGAACAATTTGTTGGAGCAGAAGATTCCGCACACCGATTACACTGACACGTTTCCCATGTGGCACGGGAATACGATCTACTTCAGCTCCGACCGCGGACCGGAGCACCGCTTCAACCTCTACAGCTACGATCTGGGCTCGAAGCAGGTCGAACAACTGACGCAGTTCACCGGGTTCGACGTGATGTGGCCGAGCCTGGGCGACTCCTCGATCATCTTCGAAAACGGCGGCTATCTCTATCTGTTTGATCTGGCCACGCGCAAACCCGCCAAGCTGACGATCACGCTTGCCGGCGAGCGCGATATGACGATGAAGCATTGGGCCGGCGTGAGCAAGCTGATCACGGACTTCGACATCGCTCCTGACGGCAAGCGCGCGGTGTTTGCGGCGCGCGGCGACGTGTACACGGTGCCGGCCAAGGAAGGCGCCACGCGCAATCTGACGCACTCGCCGGGCGTTCGCGACAAGGAAGTGGCGTGGTCTCCCGACGGCCGCTGGATCGCCTACGTTTCCGACCGCACCGGCGAAGACGAAATCTACCTCACCCCACAAGACGGCATGGGCAACGTGGACCTGGGCAAGGAACCGGAATCGAAGAGCAAGGAGAAGGAGAAAGACAAGGAAGCTGCCGCCAAAGAAGCCGCCTGGGAAAAAGAGCGCGGCAAGGACAAAGAAAGACAGATCACCAGCGGCTACAAGGGATTCAAGTTTGGTCCGGTGTGGTCGCCCGACAGCAAGAGGGTGGCGTGGTCCGACAAGGATCTTCGCCTGTGGTACACCGACATCAATGACGGCAAGCCGGTGGAAGTGGATCGTGGAAAATATGCCGAGATCAACAACTACACCTGGTCACCCGACAGCAAATGGATTGCTTATGACAAGCAATTACAGAGCGGCGTGGGCGTAGTCTATCTTTACTCGACCGTTGACAAGAAGATTACAACGGTCACGGGCGAACTGGTCAACAGCAACAGTGCGGTTTTCGATCCCGAAGGGAACTATTTGTATTTTCTTTCCGATCGCGACTTCAACGAAGTGCTGGGCAATATTGATTTCGAGTTTGCCAATCCCAAGACGACGCGTCCTTATCTGGTGACCCTGCATGCCGACGCGCCTTCACCATTCCCCGCGCTGAGCGATGAGACTGCGATCAAGCGCGAAGACCTGCCAGCTCCTGAAGCGTCCGACAAAGACAAAGACAAGAACAAGAAGAAGGAAGACGAAAAGAAGACGTCCAAAGCGAAGAAGAAAGAGGAAGCGGAGGCCCTCGAAAGAGAAGCGAAGGAAGTCATCAAAAACTTCCGCATTGATCTGGACGGGATTCAGAACCGCATTGTGGCTTTTCCCGTGCCTCCTGCGAGCATCACGGAATTGAACGCCGCCAAGGGCTTTCTTTATTACTCGACGCAGCCGGTGCAGGGGCTTTCCGGGCCGCTTCCCGGCGAAGAACCTGCCATTCACGCCTTCGACATGAAAGAACGCAAGGAGAAGACGCTCATCGAAGGCATCCAGAAATGGGCGATTTCCTTTGACGGCTCGAAGATTCTTTACCAGGCGAAGGAAACCTACGGCATCATTGACGCCAAGGCTGAGCCGCCGAAGAAAGCCGGCGAAGGAGCGCTCAACCTCGGGAACATGAAGGCGGAAGTTGATCCGCCGGCCGAGTGGCAGCAGATTTTCAACGAAGTGTGGCGGCAGGAGCGGGACTACTTCTTCGAAGCCAGCATGAATGGCGTGGATTGGGAGGGCGTGCGGCAGAAGTACGCGCCGCTGGTTCCTTACGCCGCCAACCGCTACGACCTTACTTACATTATGGGCGAGGTGATCGGGGAACTTGCCAACTCCCATACCTATGTGGGCGGCGGCGACCAGCCTGATCTTCATCCCGTCAGCGTCGGGTTGCTGGGAGTTGACTATGAACTCGACGCAGCCAGCGGCCTTTACCGCTTCAAGAAGATTTATCAGGGCGAGAACTGGAATCCAGACACCCGTTCGCCGCTCACCGAGCCGGGCGTTAACGTCAAGGAAGGCGACTACCTGCTGGCCATCAACGGGCGGCCGCTGCGGGCTCCGCAGACTCCCGAAGAATTGCTGGTCAACACGGCCGGGGAAACGACCGCTATCACCGTGAATTCAAAACCGGGCGAAGACGGGGCGCGCACGGTTCCAGTGAAGCCCATCGCCGACGAATATCCGCTGCGCGAGTTCAATATGGTGGAAACCAACCGCAAGAAGGTGGACGCGGCGACGCATGGGCGGGTCGGCTACATTTACCTGCCCGATATGGAAGACGCCGGACTCAACGCCTTCATGAAGCAGTTCTTCCCGCAGATTCGCAAAGAGGGAATGATCATTGACGTGCGCTATAACGGCGGAGGCTTCGTGGATCAGCTCATCTTCGAGCGTCTGCGCCGCATTCTGGTCGGCATGGACGCCGCGCGCAACTGGGAAAGCACCACCACGCCTCCCATCGTCTTCCACGGATACATGGCGGCGATCACCAACCAGTACGCCGCATCCGACGGCGACATCTTCAGCGAGTTTTTCAAGGTGTACAAACTCGGTCCGCTCATTGGCGAGCGCACGTGGGGCGGAGTGCGCGGCATTCGCGGGTACACTTTTCTGGTGGACGGCGGCTACGTCACTCGCCCTGAATTCTCGGACTACAACCTACAAAGCCAGTGGGTGGTGGAGAACCACGGCGTCGCTCCCGACATCGAAGTGGACAACCGTCCCGACGACGTAGTGCGCGGCAAGGATGCTCAGCTCGATCGCGCCATCGAGGAAGTCATGAAGCAGATCGAAGCCAATCCCAAGAAGCTGCCAGCACGTCCTCCGGACCTCCCGGCTTATCCCGAAGGTCCGGGAATGTAAAGCGGCCGTAGTGTGGGGACGGGCACTCTTGCCCGTCCAGGCGGAACGTTGAAGATCAAGGTCCCCCACCCTCTAGCAAAGAACGCGAGAAGGGTGGGGCACCCCGCGGCCGCCAGGAGCTGCAGGGCGCCCAGAATGACAACGTGAAGCGCAAGGTCCCTTCGACTACGCACGCCGGCTCGCTTCGCTCGCCGACGTGCTCCGCCCAGGATGGCAAGCCTTTTTTCCGGGCATCCTTTGAGATAATCCTTGGTTGCAGCGACGTGTTAGAGAGACGTAACAAGTTACGTCTTTGCGACGGCATGGTTATGGAGGGTGCTTGAAGGTTCTGTTGCTGGAGAACATCAGCGGGGTCGCGGTGGAGCAGTTTCGCGACGCGGGATATGAAGTCGAGGCGCTGACGGCGGCGCTGGAGGAGCGGGAGCTCGTCAAGAAGCTGACACAAGAGAAGGTGCGCGGGGCTTCGGTCTCCATTCTTGGCGTGCGGTCGAAGACGCGAGTGTCGGCGGCGGTGATTGCGGCGGCGTGCGAAACAGCATCACCGGTGGGGATAGAGTCAAAGTCCCCACCCTCTGGCACAAATCGCGAGAAGGGTGGGGCCCCCGCGGCGCCGAAGCTGGTGGCGGTGGGCGCGTTCTGCATCGGGGTGGACAAGATTGACCGCGCGGCGGCGAGCGAGCGCGGCGTTGCGGTGTTCAACGATCCGCACTCGAACTCGCGCTCGGTGGCGGAACTGGCGATGGGAGAGATCATCGTGCTGCTGCGGCGGGTCTTTTTTTCGTCAACCCAGATGCACCTGGGCGTGTGGAACAAATCGGCGGCGGGCGCGCATGAAGTGCGCGGGCTGACGCTGGGCATTGTGGGCTACGGCAAGATCGGGTCGCAGGTGTCGGACCTAGCCGAGGCGCTGGGCATGCGGGTGGTGTTCTACGACGTGTCGCACGTGCTGGCGCGGGGCAATGCGCGGGCGGTCGGCTTCGGCGAACTGCTGGAGATTTCCGACGTGGTCACGCTGCACGTGGACGGCAAGCCGCAGAACCAGAATCTGTTTGGCGCGGAAGAATTCCGCAGGATGAAAGACGGCGCGTGCTTTTTGAATTTGAGCCGCGGGTTTGTGGTGGATCATGAGGCGCTGGCTGCGGGTTTGAAGACGGGCAAGATTGCGGGCGCGGCGGTGGATGTGTTTCCGAAGGAGCCGGAATCGGGCGCGGAGTTTCGCAGCGTGCTGCAGGGGCTGCCGAATGTGATCCTGACGCCGCACGTGGGGGGCAGCACGGAGGAGGCGCAGCAGAATATTGGGCAGTTCGTGTCGGCGCGGCTGGTGGATTATGTGAAGACGGGGAATTCGCTGCTCAGCGTGAATCTGCCGCATTGCCATCTGGAGTATGAGCCGGGGGGGCACCGGTTGATGCACATTCATCGCAACGTGCCGGGGATTCTGCGGGCGATCAACGACATTCTGGCGGATCGCGGAATCAACATCGAGCGGCAGGTGCTGGATACGCGCGGGACACTGGGATATGCGATCTATGACATTAATCGAGCGTGCGATGAGGAATTGATGCGGCAGTTGCGGGCGGTGCCGCATACGATTGGGGTGAGGATGGCGGAGTAGGGCCCGTGTGCTGTCGGGAAAAAATCCCCACCCTGTCGCAAAATGCGCGACAAGGGTGGGGCACCCGGCAGATTCCTCGCTTCGAATGACACGGTAAGGTGGGTAAGGAGAAGTTCATGCGAGGGTTAAAAGACAAGCGAGTTTTGATTACCGGTGGGGCGAGCGGGATTGGGGCGGCTACGGCGGCGCGGTTTCTGGAGGAGGGGTCGCGGGTGTGCGTGCTGGACCGCGACGCCACGGCTTGTGAGCACATCAAGCACGATCTGCGTGGCTTGGGCGAGGCCATTATTGCAGACGTCACCGACCTGATGCAGGTGGAGGCGGCGTTTGCCGAAGCGATCCGGCTGATGGATGGGGTGGACGTGCTGATCAACAATGCCGGGATCAGCATCCGGCACAAGTTTTTGGACATTACTCCGGAAGAGTGGGAGAAGGTGATCGCCGTGAATCTGACGGGCGTGTTCTACGTGGCGCAGACGGCGGCGCGGCACATGTGGGAGCGGGGCAGCGGCGTGATTCTGCAAACGGCGTCAACCAACGGGCTGGTCGGGCAGCCTTATTACGCGGACTACAACGCGACCAAGGCAGGCGTGATTGAGCTGACGCGCACGATGGCGCTGGAACTGGCTCCGAAGGTGCGGGTGTGCGCGGTGGCTCCGGGATATGTGCTGACGCCGATGCAGCGGGCGGAGTATTCCGCCGCGATGCTGGAGGAAGTGAACCGGAAGATTCCGCTGGGTCGGCACGCGACGCCGGAGGAAATTGCCGGGCTGTTTGCCTATCTGGCGTCGGATGATGCGGCATTTGCCACCGGGCATGTGTTTACGATGGATGGCGGAGAGACGGCGGGCGGGCTGGCCAGCCGGTAACGTCTAAACCGCGGCGGATTAGAAACTTTCGGTTACTTTTGTGACCATGCATCACCCCTCTCGCGGAGGAAGCCGGGCTTGAATCTGTCACAATCGAAGGTGCAAACATCCGCAGGCTGCAGAACCCGGCCCGCGGGTGGGCATCAGCGACATGGAAATCCTAACGCCTAAAACGACGCGACGCAGCACGCGGATTCGCGTGGAGATTCCGGTCACGGTGACCAGCCTCGACCGCATGAGACCGTTTTCCGGGCAGTGCGTGCTGCTGGTGGTCAGCGCGCAGGGGTGTGGGATTCAGAGTCCGCAGCCGCTGCAGACCGAAACCCCGATTATGATCGCGGGCATTCCCGGCGGCGCCAGCGTGACTGCCCGGGTGGCGAACTGTGTTCCTCTCGGCAGCGACGGCAAGAGCTTCCTAATAGGCGCCGCGCTCTACAACCACGGCAATGTGTGGGGGATTGTGAACCCTCCGGAAGACTGGAAGTTCACGGCCCAGAGCGCTCCGGCAGGCCCTCCCAAAGGCCAGGCGGAACCAGCGCCCCAATTGAATGTGAACCGGAAATCGTGGCCCTACAACCTGTTCGAAGAGGGCGCGGAATCACATCCCGGGCGCAAGTAAGCGCCCCTCAGGGGCTAAAGCCCGTAGCCGACGGCATGGCTAAAGCCGCGCCCTTCCCGAAACCATTTATGAGACAGGCTGTAGTCTGTGGGACGAACGCCCATCCTGTTCTTTCGTAACTTCAATCGGGTCAGACGCGCTGCGATACTTCATCTATATGGTGGATCAGTCCGATTCGAGGGCGCCCGAAGTGCCGGCCCGCGAGAGCAAGGTGAGCCGTCCATTCCGCGTGAAGCTTCGCGGCTCGGTGCTGGTGCTGGTGCGGCTGCCCAACCGCCGTTCGGTGCGCGCGGCGCTGCATCAGCTTTCGACCACAGGCGGAGTCATCCATCTGGAAAAGGCGCTGGACGAAAAGATCAAGGTGGAAATGATCTTCCACATCGGGGGCGCCACGGTCCGGGAGAAGGCGGAGATGCTGTTTCCCATGTGGGCGACGCAGGGCTGGATGCAACCTTTCCGCTTCGTGGAGATGTCCGAGGCGAATTGCGCCGCGCTGGGCGCGAGCCTGAAGTCTCTGGTCGGGGACGCGGCAAAGGGCACCGCGACCGGCGTCTAGTTTCCGCAGTTCTTCATGGCTTCAGTTTTCCAGCAAGTTCTTCAACCGGGGCTGCATTCTTTCGCCGCTTCGCGGCTGGGGTGAGGCTTGGGAAGTTGCGCGGGCAAAGTCAAAAGCCCCACCCTAACGTCGCAAAGGGCGCGACGTTAAGGATGGGCACTCTCATGGTTCGACTTGGCCGGCTATGACGCGACGGCCGAGGCGGCCGTCGCCACATGAGCAGAAATTCAGGCGTTCTTGAGTTCCTCTTTCATCTGGTGCCAGGCTTGCTTGGCTTCTTCCACCGAACCTTCATCCTCGATGGTCGTAATGTCGCCCGGATTCTTGTCCTGAATCACGGCCTTGAGCACGCGCCGCATGATCTTGCCGCTGCGCGTCTTGGGAACCATGTCCACGAAGTTCAGTTCGCCGATCACCGCGACCGGGCCTAATTCGTGGCGCACCGTCTCCAGCAATTTCTTTTTCAACTCATCGGAGGCCACATTTCCCTGGCGAAGCACCACAAAAGCGGAAATCACCTCGCCGCGCAGGTCGTCGGGGCGGCCAATGACGGCCGACTCGGCCACGGCAGGATGGGTCAGCAAAGCGGTCTCGACTTCGATGGTGCCGATGCGGTGCCCGGCGATCTTGATGATCTCGTCGGCGCGCCCGGCAAACCACACGTAACCGTGCTCGTCAATCTGGGCGGAGTCACCGGTGTAATAGACGCCGGGGATAATGTTCCAGTAGTCCCGGCCATAGCGTTCCGGCTCGCCCCACAAGGCCGGGGTCAATCCGGGGAAGGGCCGGGTGATTACCATGATGCCCTTCTCGTTCACCTCGCATTTCTTGCCGTCAAGGTTCATCACCTCGGCTTCAATTCCGGGCATTGCAATGGTCGCCGATCCTGGCTTGATGGGAAGCATTCCGAGTCCGTAAGGATTGCCGAACATAGGACCACTGGTCTCGGTCTGCCACATGTGATCAATGACCGGAATCCGGCCTTTGAACATCTTCTGTTGCAGCCATTCCCAGGCGGGCGCGTTCAGGACTTCACCGGCACAAAACACGCGCTCCAGATGGCTGTGGTCCACTTTGGAGAGGGAATCGCCGTAGCGCATGAGCAATCGCACCGCGGTGGGCGAAGTGAAGATGCCGGTTACACAGTAGTCTTCCATCAGCGCTTTCCAGTTGCTGTCGGGCTGCGGGTAGTCGAGGGCGCCCTCGAAGGCGATGGTGGTGCATCCAGCAATCAGGGGTGCGTACACAATGTAGCTGTGGCCGACGATCCAGCCGATATCGGAGGTGGACCACCATACATCGGTTGGCCGCAGCGCGAAAAGCCACTTGCCCATGCTGTGGATGTGTACCTGGTAGCCGCCATGAGTGTGGATGGCGAGTTTCGGTTTGGCGGTTGTGCCTGACGTGGCCAGAATGAAAGCCGGTTCATTGGATTCCATCTCCACATACTCACTGCTGTGGCCGGGAGCGCCGGCGAGAAACTCTTCCCAATAGATGTCGCGTCCGGCTTTCATCGGGGGCTCCGGGCTCATGCGTTTCAGCACGATCACCCGCTCGACGCAGTCGGTATTTGCCAAGGCATCGTCCACAATCTCTTTGAGGCGAGTTTCTTTGCCCTTGCGGTAGGTGACGTCCGCGGTGAACACCAGGCGTGAACCACTGGCCTGAATACGGTCCCCGAGTGCTTTGGCGCCAAAGCCGGCAAAGACTACGGAGTGAATGGCGCCGATGCGTACCGTGGCCAGCATCAGGATAATGGCTTCCGGACAAGTGGGCATGTACAGCGTGATGCGATCGCCTTTTTTTATGCCAAGGCTGCGCAAGGCCGCGGCGGTCTTCTGAACTTCCGCCAGCAGACTCGCATAAGTGAAGACGCGGCGCTCGCCGCGCTCGTTGAGGTACACCAGGGCGGCATGCCCTCCCCAACCGCGGTTGACGTGATGGTCGAGCGCGTTGTATGCGAGATTGGTCTTGCCGCCAACGAACCATTGGAAGGTCGGACGATTCCAATCCAACACGCGGTCCCACTTGCGGAACCATGGCAACTGCTCAGCTGCACGGCCCCAAAAACCATCTGGGTCTTGCCTCGCATCATTGACCCACTTCTCCACCATCGGATTCAAAAGCTGCATTGCGCGCCTCCTCGTTTCCTGATTACTTGCAGTGCACCGCGCACGGGTAGGGTCTCGAACGGGAAACCAGCCGCGGGCGATTCTGCTGCTATCCCGGTTGGCGAGCAGTGATCGGAATCACAAAGTGACGTGTTTTTACGCAAGGGGAGGAAAGCGAAGTTTGCCGGGTGGGTCCCGTCCGCAAATCCTTCCCGCTGGAGATTGTCGGGGGGAAGCGTGTGCCCAATGGGTAGCGTGAACGATTCCCTTTGTGGTCGCGAAATTCGATGTGCGGGGCGTTACCTGGCTTCTTCAGGGCCCCTTGTGATGCGAATCACAATCAGCGGTGCGCGTCCGCACAGCTTTGCCAGATGGTTCCAGCCTAGTGTGTCTGCTCATTACGTCCGAACTCGGACGAGGCCCTTGGGTCCCAAAACTGGGACCACGTCGGGCGCCAGCACGAACCGCAAGCCCGGCGCCCCGGTCGCAGATCGCTAAATGCCGTGATGATTCATTCGAAGGGAGCCGCTTCCCGGTCAAGGAGGAGAAACTTTTTATGCCGAAGTTGAAGCCATGGATTTGTAGCGCACTACTTGCCGTCGTATCGGTGGCGCCGGTCCTAGCAGGGACGAAGGATGCCACCGACGCGAAGACCACCGCAGAGACAACCGCCAACCCCGCCGCGCAGCCGGCACCCGCCGCTGCCACCCCCAACATAACGCCGGTAGCAGGGAATACGAACGTAACGGCCCTGCTGGGTGTGCTGGTCATGAAGGGGGTCCTGACGACCCCGGAGGCCAAGTCCATCGAGGCCGCGCCCCCTGGGGCCGAGTTCCAAGCACTGGTGGACGCACTGGCCCGCAAGGGGGTAGTGAGCGCATCTGACTTGACGACGGCTGCAGCTACACTTACACCTGCGGCAGCCCCGGCGGCAGCGTCTCCGGCGGCTCCGGAACCGCAAGCGGCCGCAGCTACACCGGCACCAAAGCCCGCCGCTCCGGCGGTGGTCGCGGCGATCACTCCCCTGCGGGTGCTGCCCTATGACCCTCCGAAACCCGGTGGTTTAGTTGGGCTTAAGGTCGGCGCACTGACGTTTGCACCCTACGGCTTTATCAAGGCAACCGCGGCGCACGACACCAGTTCGCCCAACGGCGACGACTTCCCCATCGTCGCGGGTCTCATGTTACTGCCCGGCAGCAACACGGGCCCGACTGCCGGTCCCGAGTTCCACATGAAAGCACGTGCAAGCCGCATGGGGTTGAATATCGAGTGGCCTGACATGTCCCCGAATCTGGTTCTGACCGGACGCATCGAGGCGGACTTCGAAGGCAACTTCAATGAAGCCGACAACTCCGACGTCACCTCGATTCGCAGCCCGAATGTGCGGTTGCGGCTGGCCTACGTGCGTTTGGATTACCGTTCTTCGGACCACACCAATCTGTGGTTCGTAGGCGGACAGGACTGGACACTGTTCGGTTCGAAGGCACTGCCCAACCTGCTGGAGACGACGTGGCTCGGTGCGAACTACGGTGTGGTCTACAACCGCTCGCCGCAGTTCCGTATCGGACTCGCTCAGAAGTTTGGCGATTCTCCGAGCAATTTCAAGTTGTCGCCGGAGTTCGCAATCATGATGCCGAGCTCAGGTCAGGTGGAAAAGCTCTCGTTTTGTACTCTAGCGGGCGCCTTCTGTCCTCCTTTGGTGTCGCAGGCAGCCGGTTTCCTGAACCAGATCGGCGAAGCTGAGCGTCAGGGCGCCGACTCCAACCGTCCGGAGTATGAAGCCGGGTTGACTGCGCAATTCCAACTCGACAAGGCCCCTGCGGTTGCTCCAGCGCAAATCTTCTGGTCCGGATTCTATGGGAAACGCTCGTCCATTGTGACCAACACTGCGACGGACCTTTTCGGCAACGCCTACCCAACCGCCCTGGTCGCGGGCACTCAGTTCGCCAAGGGCTTTACCGCTACCAGCGCAATGTATGGCAATCAGATTGGCATCCAATTGCCGACCCGCTGGTTTACGTTGGTGGCGAGCGTCTACAAAGGCGCCGATCTGCGCCAGGTGCTGGGCGGCCAACTCACGACCGACTACAGCAACGCATTAAAACTGTTCCCGCTGGGCCTTTCGAATGGGACCGGCTATTTCTCGGGTACGGGCGTGGACAACGTTGCGGGCGTGCTCTCCGGCTTTGCGTTGCTGGGTTGCACCGTCAATCCAGGCGCAGGAACCTGCCCCTCCGGCAATATTGCGGTTGCTCCCCAGCATGGGGTGCAAGCGTATGGTGGATTCTTTGAGCTGGGACTGCCGCTTTCACGCTGGGCCAATGCCAATCCAAAGGGCCACAACGCGGGCTGGCAGCTCTATCTGCACGCGGGCAAAGAACGACTGCGGCACAGTGACGCCCTCATGCAGCTTGGGGTAGTCAACGGAGTTGGCCCGAACCAGGTTGGCCAAGGTTTGGGTATCCCAATGATCGGCAGCGATTTTGCCGGGGCGACCCTGTACTACAAGCTGAACCCGTGGTGCACGTTCGGGTTCGAGCAGACTCATTACAGCTCGCGGGCCATACCTG
The DNA here is from genome assembly GCA_035266345.1 of Candidatus Sulfotelmatobacter sp. Lineage (GTDB taxonomy): Bacteria > Acidobacteriota > Terriglobia > Terriglobales > Acidobacteriaceae > Sulfotelmatobacter. The sequence continues at coordinate 2,129 of DATFNP010000023.1, read as the reverse complement.
AACTGGGCAACTTCTGGACCATTGCGGCATCACCCAACCGCATCTGGCAGGATCAGCGAACGGAATTTGGACCGGTCTTCACGTTCTAAATTCGTAGCTGGTTAGAAATGTCCGCACCACCTGGCAGGCGCCAGGATTACAATGGCGCCTGCCAGGAAACACACGGGGACGGGATTTGTTCCGAAACGGAGTAGCGCGAGGAGCGATTTCTGTCCCATCTTCAAGAAACTGCAGAGGCACTATGGGCGCGCGTCGTTACCTTTTCGGGCTGTGGTCGGCGTTGTTCTTCCTCAACGCCGCATTCGCGGGAGCCGCGTCCGATGCCTCTGCCCTCCGAATCAAAGTGCTAAGCGCTGAGACCCGTGGCCTCAACGGGGACGCCCAGACTCCGAGGGATTGCGCTCTGGCGAATTACTCGGCCTACTGCAACGGAACCTCAAACCCGTCGTTACGGAGCATCATGCTGGTGCAGGATACGGATGGAAACTCCTACCGCATTGCATGCACTGCCGAATCGCGATGGTCCAAGTGCGCCCCGTTGCCGGTGGGGGAAACGTTCGAAGCACGCAAGGGGAAACACGGGATCACAATCCTGTACGCAAATGCAAAGGGCAAGGAGAGCAAGCAGTTCTACCAGTTTGTTGCCGCTGCTTCAGAGCCGGAGTCTGGGAACGCTGCAGGCGCGCAGCCGCCGGCTGCGGCACCGCCGCAGAATGCGCCTGTGCCTGTACCTGCCGAGCACCCTGCCGCGGTGCCTGCCCTGCCGCCGGCCGGAGCGCAGGGTGGTGTCACGAAAGAAGTCCTCCCGGAGAAGGTTCGTTGTAGTTTCAGTTCGAATCCATCGGGAGCGGAAATCACACTCGATGGGCAGTACGTGGGCAGCACACCTTCGGTTCTCGGCGTGGGAGTGGGCAGGCACGTGGTGGAAGTAACGCTGCCGGGCTTTGTGCAGTGGAAGCGGGAACTGACGGTGTCGCCCGAATCGGAGCTGACGGTGAACGCCGTTTTGCAGAAAGTGCAGTAGCGCGGGGTTGAAAGCACAGTACAGGATCGCGGACAAGAGTCGAGTAATCGAAGGATCGCGTAAGAGAATCGGACTAATCTTTACGTCGCAGTGATAGTCGCAGTGATGAAAAACGGCGCTCTGAGATGGCCGGTACAGTTCGAGTCTGGTTTAGTTTTGAAGCTTGGTTAGTTTGACGAGTCAGCACGCAGAGTGGTCCTGGAGCCGCAGTCATTCGCGGAACGAAACCGGCTCCTGGTTCGCATTCCATATTTCTGTAAAGGAGAAAAACTGTGGCTAGTGCAGATGCTTCGTCGAATCATTTGAATCGGTGGTGGCACGTGGTCGGCGGGATGTCCATGAACCTGGCACTGGGCTCGCTGTATGCCTGGAGCGTGTTTGTGGCCCCGCTCGAGAAAGAATTTGGCTGGAAGCGAACCGATACTTCCTCGGTGTTCACCTGGGCGGTGGTTGTGTTCGCACTAACGTTTATCGTGGCGGGACGGCTGCAGGACAGGTTCGGCCCATTCTGGGTTTCCCTGACTGGGGGCGTACTGGTCAGCCTGGGCTTCTTTCTGTGCTCCTACACGCACAGCTTGACCTACCTGATTGTGTGTTTCGGGGTGATTGGCGGGCTGGGCAACGGATTTGGCTACTCCACGCCTATACCGGTGATGGCCAAATGGTTTCCCGATAAGCGCGGTCTAGCCGTAGGGCTGGCGGTGGCCGGATACGGCGGAGGATCGGCAATTTTTGGGCCGTTGGCCAACCTGAAGCTGATTCCCGCCTATGGTGTGCACACCACGTTCCAGATACTGGGGGGGATCTTCCTGGTCATGACGGTTTTCGGCGCGTTCCTGCTGCGTAATCCGCCGGCCGGATACAAGCCCACCGGTTGGACGCCCGCGCCAGCCTCCAAGTCTGCCGCGACCACCTATGAATTCAGCCCGGGCGAGACGCTGCGCACGCCCGCGTTCTACTTCATGTGGGTTGCCTATGCGTTGGGTTGCTCGGCTGGACTGATGGTGATCAGCCAACTGGTGCCATTTGGCAAGAGCGTGGGCATTCCCAGCGCTTCGCTGATCACGATGAGCTTGGTCGTGGCCGCAACTGGCAACGCCTTGGG
>DATFNP010000022.1:0-13308 GCA_035266345.1 Candidatus Sulfotelmatobacter sp. | reverse complement strand
TTTGGCGGCGTGTTCGCGCCGCACCGCCATCCAGTTCACGAAAAACAACAACAAGACCATGCCCAGGATGAATCCGAAACTCCCATAAAGCTTCTTCCCGATCGTCATGCTGTCTCCTCGCCGTTCGCCGCGCTTACCGCGGCTCAAACTTGAAGTCAATCACTCCGGAACTTTCCGCGGCCGCGGGCTCAAAACGCCACTTCCTCGCTGCATCGAGTGCCGCGCTGGCCAGTACCGGGTGCCCGCCCATGATGCGGGCGTCCTTGACCGTGCCGTTGGGCGCGACCACAACCTCGATCTTCACCGTGCCCGCGATGTTCATCTTGCGGGCCAGTTCGGGATAGGCGGGTTGCACGCGCGTCTTGGCTCGGCGCACAAGTTCCTCAGACTGAGCCTGTTGCGCACGCACGCAGATTCCCCCGGCCAACACGACTATAGTCAACATCGTCAACAGTGCCTTCGTGGTTCTCTGAGACACAAATCCTCCTCGGGTGACAAGTCCCGGTGCCCTTGGCCGTGCAATGGCTGGGCCACCCGTGACTTCTCGCAGAAACGGAAGTAATGTGCTGGATGTGTCTGTGAAGAATAGAGTTACGGTTTAGGGCAGGGAGTTTTGCAGTCCCGAGATGAATGGGGTCTTGTCTCACTTGGGGCTGAGATGCATCCGGTTCTCAAGCTGAGACGCGATCCCGCCCGGAATCTCGGGATTTCACACCAAGGCACCCCCCAGGCCATTTCCCTTGACTCAAATTGAGATGACCTGTAGTTTCCCATTAGATTCAAGCACTTGTGAATCGAGAACCCTTTCCTTCGACGTCCGGCGACGTGCTGCCCATTGCGCGCAGTCACTTGGACATTCCCCAGGCAGGCCTTTCCATTCCTGGATCGGATGAGGCCTTCCAGAAGCTTCTGCTAAGTATCGCTGCCAAAGCTAGTGCGCGGCCCGATGCCGCCTCCCTGATCCAGTTTTTCTGCCACGCCACGCGCGAGTTCTTTCAGGTTTCCGGCGTGTATTTTTGGCGGTGTCTGAACCAGGATGAGCTGGTTGGAGAACAGGCGGAGGGAAAGCTGGCGGAGCATTTCAGCGGCCGGCGCCTGCGCCCCGAGCAAAGCACGGTTACAGCCGAAGCGGTGCGGCAGCGGCGGACGCTGTTTCGCAATCAAGTGGAGTTTGCCAATTTTCCACTGGCCCGGGAGTTTGAAGCGCGGGCTCTGTTGGCTGCTCCACTTCTGGTTTTCAATGAAGTGATCGGGGCCGCCACATTCCTGCATGATTCCGACGACAACTTCTTCAGCGAAGACCTGGCGGCCAAGGCCACAATTCTGGCCGGGCAGTTGGGCAGCCTGCTGGAAGCGACGCGACTCAGCGAGGCTTCGCGGGAGGAGCATCGCCGCGCCGAGATACTGGCCGACGTCGCACACGTGCTCCACGGCAAGCCGGACGTAGCCGCGGTAATCGAGGCCGTGGCGGACCGCCTGCGATTGCTGTTGCGCGCCCGTCTGGTGTGCGTCCTGCTGAAACGCGAAGGGCCGTTTGAATTGCGCGCGGTGTCGGCCGAGACGCCGCAACTGGCCACGGCGGCGCGCTCGCGGCACGACCGGCAGACGCTGCGCTTTGCCGCCGATCTGGCCCAGCGCGCGGTATCGGCGGGGGAGCCGATCACGGTTTCCATTGCTGCCGACGCGCATTCGCTGGGCGATCTGGTTTCTCCGGGGATGCTGATCGCGGTGCCGTTGCGCACCTCGCGCACCCAGGGGGCGATCCTGGTGTATCCGCGCCAGAGCGGCGTTTTTACTGGTGATGAGAAGGCGTTAGTGTCGGCGATCGCCGGATTCGGCGCGGTCGCGGTGGCGAATGCGGAACTCTACACCACCGCCCATGCCCAGGCACACGAACTGCATCAGTTGCTCGAGATTTCCTCGGAGCTGAGTTCGAGCGCGGATCTGGATCATTTTCTGCAGGCCTTCGTCATCCATGCGGCGGATTTTCTTGGCTTCGGGCGCTGTTTGATCGCACTGCTGGAAGACGACCAGTTGCAGATGCGTTACGGAGTAGACAGGGGTGAGCCGCAGCGCATTGACCTGCAGATTCCCGAAGGGATTGCGACGAAGGCAATCCGCACCAAGGAGGTCTTCTGGACCGACGACATCTCCAAGGTGCCCGGCGTTAACCTGGAGCCGATCAGCCAATATCACGTGAGCCAGTTGCTGGCGGTGCCGTTGTTGGGAGCAGGAGGTCAGGTTCTGGGAATGTTCGGAGTGCTCGACCGGCTGGACGGCGCGGGCATTTCCCAGGAGGACATTCGCCGCGCCCGCGCGCTCTCGAACCAGGCCGCGGTAGCGCTGGAAGTGGCCCGCAACCTGCATCTCTCGGAACGCCACCGGCGCCGCGCCGAAGCGTTGATCGAGCTGGCGCGCGAAATTGACGGCGCGCTGCGCCTGCCGGAATTTGCCCGCCGCTTCGTCTGCCGTGCCGCCGAACTGACCGGTTCGCACGCGGGATTGCTGGCAGTGATGCAAGAAGGACGATTTCAAGTCGTGGCTCTGCACCCGCCGGCGGGAGCGTCCGCCGCGATCTCTTCGGCGTCAGGGAAAGCTGCGAAGCCGGCGCCTGGGCCAGCGCCTGGGCCGGCGCCTGGGCCAGCATTTGGGGAAGATCGAGCTATCGCTCCGGCCGAGACGGCGCTCGAAAAGACCGGGCCCGGAAGCGATTCCGGACTGGATCGCGCGACGGAGCGCACCCTGGGGACTGCTCTTGCCGAGTTCGTGAAACATCACTCCGAGATCGTGGTTTCCGGCTCGGCGCAAGAATTGCTGGGTCCGGAAGCGGCCTCGACCCTGTACTGGGGGGATTGCGCCTTGGTGCGACTGGCGGGCGCAAACGGGGAACTGGCAGGTCTGCTGTGCCTTTCCGGACTTTCCCGTCCGCTGGATCGGGAAGACCGCATCTTTCTCGAAGCCATGGCGGGCCACGGCGCGATGGCGCTGGAAAACGCCCGGCTGTTCACGCGGATCGAGCAGTCCAACCGCCACTGGATGGCGATCTTCGACGCCATTACCGATTTCATCGTGGTGCACGATCAGGCCGACAAGGTGCTGCGCGTGAACCGCTCGCTGGCAGCGCTGATCGGCGTACCGCCCGCGGAACTGGTTGGGGTTGACATGCGGTCGCTGCTGGCGCTGACCAGCGACGTTGCGCCCTACTCCTGCCCCTTCTGCCGCGCCATGGCGGACGATTCGGATGAATTCGTGCATCCGGTGTTTGACCGCACCTATCTGGTCTCGACCTCGCGGGTGCGAGGCGCGTCCGACGAAGGTTTGCAGACCATTCACGTGTTGAAGGACATTTCCGACCGGCGCGAGGCCGAACGGCGCTACCGCGAGCTGTTTGACAACATTCAGGAAGGCCTGTTCTTCAGCACGCCCGGCGGGCGTTTTGTCGAAGTAAACGATGCCCTGGTGCGCATGCTGGGATACGGAAGCCGGGAGGAACTGCTGCAGATTGACATCCCCACGCAGCTCTATTTTTCCCCGGAACAGCGCGAGCATCACGCCCGGGCCATGCAACAGGATGGCCAGATGCACAACCACGAGGCTACGTTGCGGCGCAAGGACGGGTCGCCCATTCATGTGCTGATCAACGCTTTTGGACTGTACGACAATCGGGGCGAGCTGCTGCAGATCCGCGGTTTGATGCTCGACGTCACCGGGTTGCGAACCTATCAGTCGGAACTGCATCGCGAGCGCGATTTTTCCGCCAAGATTCTCAGCAACACGCAGAGCCTGATTCTGGTGGCCGACACGGCGGGTCTGGTCAGCTACGGCAACCGGCGCTGGTACGATGCCGGGTTTGAGCAGCGGGAACTGATCGGTCGTCCTTTGCTGGAGCTGGCGGCGCCGGGCTTTGTGCGTCCGCTGGCCAATGCGCTGCAAAGCACTCTCGACGGCCACCAGGTGGACAACCTGGAACTGGAAATCATGCGCGGCAACGGTGCGGCGGGCAAGTTTTCCGCCAACCTCAGCCCTATGCGCGATGAACAGGGCAACGTGACCAGCATCGTGGTGGTGCTCACCGACATTACCGATTCCGCCGTCCTGCGCGACAAACTGGTGCACGCGGAAAAGATGGCCGCGGTCGGGCAGTTGGTTTCGGGCGTGGCGCACGAGGTCAACAACCCGCTGACCGCAATTCTCGGATTCGCCGACCTGCTGATGGAAAATCCTGACCTGCCCGAGACGGCGCGCAAGGATATGCGCGTGATCCTGCAGGAAGCGCAACGCACCAAGCAGATCGTGCAGAACCTGCTCAGCTTTGCCCGCCAGATGCCGCCGCAGCGCAATGCGGTGCAGCTGAATACGATTCTGCGCCGGACCGTGCAGCTGCGCTCCTACGACTTCACCAGCCATGGAATTGCGGTGATTGAGCATCTCGACGAAGACCTGCCCGAGGTGATGGGCGACGCGCACCAGTTGCAGCAGGTGTTCCTCAATATTCTGAACAACGCCTACGACGCCGTGCATGAGGTGGGGCGTCCGGCGCGCATCGAGATGATGTCCACCAAATCCGGCGATGCGGTCGAGGTTTCGTTTCGCGACAATGGCAACGGGATCTCCCATCCGGACAAGATTTTCGATCCCTTCTTCACCACCAAAGAGGTCGGCAAAGGCACCGGCCTCGGCCTCAGCATCTGCTACGGCATCGTGAAGGAGCACGGGGGCGAGATTCTTTGCCACAACAACCTAGGCGGGCCGGGCGCTACCTTTGTCGTCCGTCTCCCCGCAGCGGCACACAGCGCGTCTTTAAGCGTGGCCGCAGGAGTGATACAAAAATGAGCCTGCCTGCAGTTAAACCGTCTCCTCTGCCGGTGCTGCTCATCGAGGATGAGCCCGCCGTCATGGCCTATGTCCGGGCCGCTCTCGAGCGCAGCGGATACCCCGTGATTTGCTGCGAATCCGGGGTGGAGGCACTGCGTTTGCTCGAGCACGGATCTTTCCTGGGCATCGTATCCGATATGCGCACGCCGGGCGGAGTGGACGGAGGACAGGTGCATGCCTGGATCGCGCGTCACCGCCCCGAACTGGCCTCGCGCTTGGTCTTCATCACCGGCGACATTGCCAACGAGGAAACGGTCGCCACCTTACGCGAGACTGGGGCTCCGTGCGTGGAGAAGCCTTTCCGGGTGCAGCAATTTATTGATGTGGTCTCCCGGACTATGGGGAAGGCAGAGTGAACAACCCCGCCGGCAAAGAGGATCTGCGCATCCGCCTGCTGATCGTGGACGATGAGCAGAGCATCCGTAAACTTTGCGTCACCGTGGGCGAGGCTCTGGGCTTTGTCTGTATGGAGGCCGACAGTGGAGACTCCGCGTTGACCCTGCTGGAAGAGCAGCCGGCTCACATGGTGCTGACCGATCTGGTGATGCCGCGCATGTCGGGTCTCGAGTTTCTGGAAAGGGTCAAGAAGTTTCTGCCCCGTACCGAAGTGGCGCTGATGACCGGGCACGGCTCGATTGAAAGCGCGGTGCAGGCCATGAAGCTGGGTGCCTACGACTACATCACCAAGCCGTTTTCACCGCTGGAGGAACTGCGGCTGTTCTTGCGGCGCATGGCGGAGAAGGTCCGACTGGTCGAGGAGAACGAGTTTCTGCGGCAGCGCATGGATTCGGAAACCGCCGCGCACGGCATTGTCGGATCGTCGGCCAAGATTCAGGAAGTGCTGCGCATGGTGTCGCGCCTGAAGGATACGCGGACGCCGGTTCTGATCTACGGGGAAAGCGGAACGGGTAAGGAATTGGTCGCCCGCGCCATCCATTTCCGCGGAGTCTTCGCCGGCCGCGCGTTCGTGGCCGTAGACTGCGGATCGCTGGTGCCCACGCTGATCGAGAGTGAACTGTTCGGCTACGAAAAAGGAGCGTTTACCGGGGCGTTGAAATCGAAGCAGGGATTGTTTCAGGCCGCCGATGGCGGCACTATTTTCCTCGACGAAGTGGGCGAGTTGCCCCTCGAGTTGCAGGCCAAGCTGCTGCGCGTGCTGCAGGAAAAAGAAGTTCGTCCGGTGGGCAGCAACCAGCGGGTCAAGGTGGATGTCCGCGTGATCGCCGCCACCAATCGCGACCTGGAGTCGGCATACAAGACCGGATCCTTCCGCAAGGATCTTTACTTTCGCCTGAACGTCGTGACCGTGCACGTTCCCGCATTGCGCGAGCGGCGCAGCGATACGCCCATGCTGGTGCACTGGTTTCTGGAACGTTACGCTCCCGGCTCGGGTGTGAACGTGTCGAGCGCCGCCATGAAGGCCCTGATGCAGTACGACTGGCCGGGCAATGTTCGGGAATTGGAGAACTGCATCGAGCGCGCGGTCGCGCTGGGCAATGGGCAGATCATTGATCTCGGCGACCTGCCTCCCTCGATCGCCGCGCCGGCGGCGGGCCAACCCATGGCTGACCGCAACGTTGGAAGGGCGGCGGCGTTTGATCCGGAGATGGCTGCGGCTCTGGGCGGCGGGGAAGCGCCGCAGAGTTCTTCGACCACCACCGATCTCGAGGACATCGAACGCGCGACCATCCAGCGCGTGTTCGAACAGGTCAAAGGCGACAAGGCACTGGCCGGACGCATGCTGGGCATCAGCCGGGCAACCCTCTACCGCAAGCTGAAGCGCTACAACATTGGCCCCGGATCGTCCGGAGCTTCCGGTTCGTCGAGCCACACACTGCAGTGAGGCGGCGCGCGTAGCTCAACGTCCGTTTGCCGACAATTCGCGAGTTGAAGGGGCGCAAAGTGTTCCGGTACTTATTTGGCCGCCGGGCTGCCTGCGGCGTATAGCGTAGAACTCCCGCGAGAGAATCAGTGCGTTCCAGTGATTGGCAGAGGCGTAACCGCTCTTGTGTTCAGGTTAAGAAGATACATTCTGCTCAAATTTGGGAGGCTGCCCCAGCGCGCAGTCCAACGCAGAAAGACCGCCCAGTTACCGTCGGGAGAAATGGCGAGGTTAGTTGCGTATCCGTTATCGGTGGTGAGTTTGGACAGGACATTGGTTGCGAGATCGAGGCGGAAGACCTCGTAGTCGAATCCCTTGGCTCCCTGGGAAGCAGCGAGGAAGATAACACTACGGCCATCCGGCGCGAAGGTTGGAGAGGCGTAGATGGGGGAGTCGGGTCCCTTGGGAATGCGGAAGACGAGAAGCTCTGCGGGCTTGCTTGGCGTATCAAGTGAGACGACGTACAAGGACTCTCTGGAGAGCCCGCCGAGGCCGTAGACGAAGCGGTGGCCGTCGCCCGCAAAGGAAGGTCCCCAACTTGTGGAGTAGTGCTGCGTTGTTAGTGGAACGGCAGATCTTCCATCGAGGCTTGCGCTGTAGATATCCCATGGTTTCGGGCCGGGCGGATCTGGAGTGATGTCCTCGGCAATACGCGCGAACTGGATGTGTGCTCCGTCTGGAGTGAAGTGCGGGGCCGTGTCATTGGCAAGCGCCGTGTTGAATAACGAATGAAGATTATTGCCGTCGGCGTTCACGATGAAGATGCGCGAATGGTCTGTGGCCGATTGCTGATAGACAAACGCGATCTGTTTTCCATCAGGAGAGAACGAAGGCGAGGACTCCATGCCCGACTTGGCTTGCGTAAGGCGGAGGGCTGCGCCGGTATCCATCGAGACCCTATATAGGAAAGTGGTGTTGTTGATGGTTCGCGAGAGCAGAAGCGAGTGGCCATCAGGAGAGATCGCAAAATCGCCGATCGCTCCTTCCTGGAACTTGCCTTTAGGGCCATTCCACGAGGTAGCGAGGGCAACCACAACGACGATGACGACCACGCCGCCGGAGACAAACCAGGTCTTGCGATTGAGCCGGAGCAGTGCATGGCGAGCAGGAGCGGCGGGCGGGTTTAGGTCGGAGGGCTCGGCGGAAGTGCCGGGTTCAGCGGATTTGCCCCGGCTGCGGCGAATCCAGGCGTCTATGGATCGACCGAGCAGATGCCACCAGATGGTTCCGACTACCCCCCATAATGCGAATGCGATTGGCCCGTTGGACTCGCTTGTGAACATGACTCCGAAGGCGAAGGCTGAGAATGGAAGATCCGCGAGGAAGAGGATGCCGAATGGCAATGCGGCGGGACCATTCAAGAGAGGCTGATCGAAGCCCCCATAGAGAGCCCACATGGCGAGGAATAAGAATGCGTGGATTGCAGGAGCGATGTACTTGGCTTGCGTAGGTCTTCCCATTGGTATTACCGGCGGTTGAAGATTTCACGCAATGATAGAGTCGATGATACCAACCAGCGCCGACGTCGTCTTTGGTTACGAAGGCTGCGTGACGAAATCATCTGGAAGAAACGGTGATAGATGGCGGGGTGTCGGCTGAGATTTGAGACTGCCGTCTCACGCTGAGACGTCGATTCCGGCCAAACCTCGATCTACACTCTCGGAAACAGTCCTAACTCGCTGAAAATGCGCCCACCTGGGTGCTAGTCCTTCCGTTCCCAGAATTGGCTGCTGCGTTGCACCCTTCTTCCGGGAACCGCGGAATTGTGGCTCCCCACAGCTCTTCCTAACCGGGAAGAGGGGGAGCCGCACCCGCATTTGCAATGGGGCAGAGCTAGTCCCGGGAAAGGGTCATTCATCGTTTGGCGCAACCAGCCACAGCACCGGCACGCAGCGCGCAGATCACCAGCACGGTCGCGGGATTAGCCCGTTTTTTCCCCGAGGCAACGCCGGTGCGCATTCCGGTACACCTAGCCCGCTCCTTTGCTGCCGGAGACTCATCTGCCTCATCTGCCGCCGGTTTTGACGAGAGCACCATCATCGAATTCGGCACTCCGCAGGAAGTTCTCTTCGCCTGCACCACGCCGCTGGAATTTGCCGACGTGGTTCGCCTGCGCACCGCCGATGGCTCGCTCGATATCGAAGCCTCGGTAGTCGCCGTGCAATACCATCCCGGCCAGACTGTCATCGCGGCGCGCTTTCTCAAGGAAGTGCCCAACTGGATTGTGAAATCATGACTCCTACAACGCCAACTCCAGACCCCGCAGCCCAGTGGAATTCCGCCCGCCGGCTGTATCCCATTTACTTCGAACTGGCGCGTGAGTTCGTGATTGACGTCCCGCCCTGCGCCGACCTCGAGGCCGGCGTCGAAACCCCGGGGAAGGACGCCCTCGAACAGGCCAACCGCTGGCTTGAGGATATGGACCAGCGCATCCAGGTGCACCAGATGCGCCAGTTCCTGCAGACGACTTCCCTGGTCAATCAGGCGGGATTGCTCGATCTGCTGCAGCATTTCCTGGCCAGGCCGGAGAAAAGCGATGCCATCCGCGACAAGATTGATTTTCTGCTAGTGCAATATTTCAGCCAGCTGGCGCCCACCGGCGTGGTGGACGCCGAAGTGGATCTGGCCTTTGTGGCCGACTCGCTCGAGCCAGCGCTAGGGAATGTGGAACTGAAGCCTCCGGTATGGCTGAACGCGCTCGACCGTGTGCTGGAAGCGGCCCGCCGCTGCCATTCTCTGGACGAGTTGCTCCACGGCGGATCCCTCGAGCAGGGGCGCAAGGTCAAGAGCCAGGCTGGGGACCTGTTCTATCTGCCGGTCGCTTTGGTGGCGTTTACCCGGTTTGGATATCTGATGCGGCGCGTCTTCTTCCGGCTGATGCTGGGCGACCTGAATATCATTCTCGACGGCCTGAGCGAACTGGAGGACAAAGGAGTTCAGACCATTGACTGCCGTCGGGCGCAGTTCTCCGCCGAAGAACCCATCCTGCGCCTGCGCATGATCTGCCAGTCGTGGAAAGTGATGTTCCAGGCTGAGTACTCTTCCGGCCAGCCCCTGCGCATGCTGGTGGACCTGCGCGCCTCCGTGGATCACGCTCTCGGGCGTGGCAAGGCTCTTGAGCCCGCGGCGAAACCGGAAGCCAAGGCCGCGGCCGCAGCTGAGCCCGCTGCCAAGCTGGCTGCCAAAGCGGCTGCCGCCGCTGCTGGTTCTAGCGTGACATCCAGGGCCCAGGCCGGGTCAAGCCCCACACAGAGTGCGGCGGCCAAGCCCAAAGCAGCGCCGTCCGATTCCGATGTACCTGAGTTCGAGATTTCCGGCGCCCCGGACTGGGACGCAGATTCGGATTCGCAGCCGGGGAAGAAAAGCTGAGTGAAAAGGAACACTTGCTCGTGGACAGCCCTACCGTACTGATCATCTCCGACGAAGCCGATTTCTCCCGGCGGATCACGGCCCGCTGGCAGATGGAGCGCAACGTTCCCGCGTTCACGTTGCTGAGCGGAGACTTGTGGCCGCGGTTTGCAGTGGACGCGTTCGACGTCGCCATTGTGGGCGATCTGCGGCGGGAGTTGCTTTCGGTTGTTCTCGAGCCGCTGCACTCCACTGGCCAGCCGGTTCTGTGCGTCTGCCAGGATGGAGGCGTGGCCCAGTTGGTGCGCGAGCGCTGGCCGCGCATTTCGGTTCTGCGGCGCAGCGAGCACTGGCTGGAAACCCTGGTGCTCGCCGCGGCTGAAGCAGTGCACCGTTCCCGGGCCGAGACCCGCGCCCGCGCCGCCGAGCTCGCCTGCGTCACGCTGGAGCGCCAGGCCACGCTCGGCCGCTACATGGTCGAGATGCGCCACAGCCTGAACAATGCGCTCACCTCGGTGCTGGGAAATTCGGACCTGTTGCTGCTGGAGCCCGGCAGCCTGTCTGCCCAGACCCGCGCTCAGATCGAAACCATTCGCAATATGACGCTGCGCATCCACGAAATCATGCAGCGCTTCTCTTCGCTGGAAAAAGAGATGAACGTAGTGGCACAGCAGGCGAAAACAGATTCGGGCAAGTCCTACGCGGCAGCAGCCGCCGGCGACTGAAAGATTGTGAATTGGAGACTGAGAACTGACAACCGTCCTCCCCCCGCGGACGACCGTGATTCTAAATTCGGCGCTTGTTTTAGCTCACCCCGGTAGGGGAGGACTTATGCATAAACTGACGGCGGGCGTCACCATTCTCGAGCACGAACTCTCTGAGCTGCGCCTGCTGGTCGAGCGCCAGGCCGGCATTTTGCTCGACTGCCCAAACAGCGCTCTGGCCGCGCATGTGGCCGAGCGCCTGGAGAGCCAGGAACTGGAATCGACGGCCGCTTTGCTGGACCGACTGCGCGCTTCCGATCAGGATCCGATGGTATTTCCCAGCTTTCTCGATGGCGTGCTCAACGTCAGGACTGGATTTTTCCGTCATCCGGGCGCGATGAACGCGCTGGCCCAGAACGTCATGCCGCAGCTTTACGGGCGCAAGTCCGAGGATGGACCGTGCACGCTCCGCATCTGGAGCGCGGGCTGTGCCACCGGAGAAGAAGCTTATTCAATTGCCATGGCCCTGTGCGACGTGCTGCCCAGCGGGAATGGCGGGAACGGGAACGCAAACGGCGGAAAGGAAAAAACCTCCGCCAGCCGCAATGGCGGGGTTGCGGAAAACGGCGTCGCAGCACCAGCGCCGGCCACCCGGGACTGGTCGGTTCACATTGTCGGCAGCGACCTGCTGCCCTCGTCCATTGAAGTCGCCGATCGCGGGCTCTACCCGCAGTCCTCGCTGGCGGGCTTGCCGCCGGCGATTATCCGCGCCTGCTTCACAAAAATCGGCAGCGCCAACGGCGGACAAAACGGCTCGCAGGATGGATCGCAAACTCCGGCAACGAACGGCTCGGCTGCGGGGACGAATCATGGATCAGGCAGCGGCTCCAACGGCTCAAACAATGGATCCAGCAATGGGGCATACCTGCTGGTCAAGCCGCGCCTGCGCAGCCTGGTCACCTTCAACACCATGAACCTGACCAAGCCGGTCTACATTGGCCGTTTCGACTGCATTTTCTGCATGGACGTTTTGCCGCACCTGTCTCGCGCGCAGCGCATCGCCTTGATGGAGCGGTTGCACCTGTATCTCGAACCCGGCGGCTATTTGTTCCTGAGCCAGACCGAAAAACTCTGCGCCCCCAATCTCAATTTCCGCTCCGAAACCTTCGACGGGTACACCGTCCACCGCAAACCGCTGGCCGCCAGCGCAGCGTACGGACGGTAACGCAGCATCTGAGACAATGTGGGGACGGCCGCCCTCGGCTGTCCGGTCGGGCAAAGCCCGGCGGCCCCTTTCCGGATGAATGAAGTTCCATAAGACGCAAGCAAATTCACAGCACCGACGCAGGCCCGCGCAGAAACGGATTCACGACTTCCACTCCGTCCAGCTTCTGTCCGTCTTGCAAATCCTCGGTGAGAAGAAATCCGCACGACGCAGTCTTGGCCGCTGCGACGATTAACGAGTCCCAAAACGAAAGCTGATACCGGTCTTGCAGCTTCCAGCCGCGCTCCATCACGGCCGCGTCCACGAGCACAGGATTCCACGCCAGCAGGTCGTGAACTTCCGCTCGAGCCTCGTCGCTGGCAGCGGGCTTGAGCCGCACCGCATTGACATAGAACTCGTTGAGCACCTGAAAGCTGACCCGTCCCAGCCGGCTCTTCCACAGTTCGGCGCGCCAATCCCTGGCAACCCGCTGCTTGCGCGGGTCGGCGTCGTCCACCGCGTATAGGAATATGTTGGAATCAACGAAGACGGGAGCGGTCATGCGCTTCCTCACGCGTCAGGTACCGGCCGGTGCTCCGAAGAAAAGGCTTGCGTCCCAGTGCCCTCCGCATAGCCCGCTCATAGCCATCCTGCGCGGTCATGCGTTCCTTGAGCAGTTCCCCCAGAAGCCGGGAAACACTAGTATCCCGGCGCGCCGCCTCGATGCGGGCCCACTGGGCCACGTCCTCTTCCAAGGTCACGGTCACATTACGAAGCTGTGGTTTAGGTGACACGAAAGCAGTGTAACACGAAATTAGTGTAGTTGCTAGAACGAACCATGTGGGGACAGCCGCTCACGCGAACAAAAACTCCTTCGTTCTTAACTCCTTGATCGTGTCCCTTAACTTCGCCGCCTTCTCGAACTCGAACTTCTTGGCCGCCTCGCGCATGTCGCTTTCGAGCTTGCCGATGTACCCGTCCACCTCTTCTTGCGACTTGAACTCCGGCATACCCTCGGCCTCGCCTCCGGTCAGGTCGGTGTAGTCGGCGGCTACGATCGCGGCCAGCGTCATGTCCAGCGGACGGATGATGGACTCCGGCGTGATTCCATTGGCCTCGTTGTATGCGGTCTGGATAGCGCGCCGACGCAAAGTCTCATCCATGGCGCGCTTCATCGAGTCGGTCACGCGGTCGGCATATAGAATCGCCCGGCCGTTCAAATGCCGGGCGCAGCGCCCCATGGTCTGGATCAGCGACCCGGTGGACCTCAGGAATCCTTCTTTGTCCGCATCCAG
>DATFNP010000021.1:0-3060 GCA_035266345.1 Candidatus Sulfotelmatobacter sp. | reverse complement strand
TGCAGGCTACCTCGCCGGTCCCCTGCCCACACTCGCCCAAACCGTGCAGGAGCGTTCGAAGGTCCTCACCGTCGCCCCCTTTGAACTCAAGTACACGATCACCAAGATGGGCAGATTCCGCCCCTATGCCGTCGCCGGATTGGGAGCATACGTGTGGATCGGCTCGGACAACAACCTAAGTTCCTTCAACGCAACCACAGCGCTCAACAATTACTCTCCGAACCTGGGTAATGCGGCAGTGGGAAACTCCACCCTCGGAGCCACGCTGAATGCCCTGCTGCAAGGTTCGCAGATCGGTGGCCTCGTCCCCACAGCGCCGGAACTGGCGGCGCGCGGCGTACCCCATGGCCAGGGCAACCTGCTCTTTGGCGGCCAGGTTGGAGGTGGTTTTGAGATTCGCATCACGCCGAAACTCTCCATGGGAGCGGATTTCCGCCACAACCAGGTGGAAGGGTCGAACTCCAGCTTCAACACGTTTGCGTTTAAACAAGGTCTGCACTGGTAAGAAACCGGAGGCGGAATATGTCTATGAAAGATGACAGGAAGAATCCGAAACCGGTTTCGCGGCGGCAGGTCCTGCAGGCAGGCGGACTTTCAGTAGCGGCGGGAGTCATGGCATCAGCCATGCCCGCGGCCGCCAAAGAAGCCCGCTTTGCCGGCGATCTGGCGATTCTGAACGTGGCCCTGGGCCTGGAACACCAGGCCATCGCCGCCTACGATGCCGGCGCCAACAGTAAGTTGCTTTCTGCGGATCAACTCAAGATCGCAGTCAGCTTTCAAACCGATCACAAACGCCACCGCGACGCCCTCACGGGATTCATCAAGCGCTACGGCGGCACGCCGGTCGCACCGAAAAGCAGTTACGATTTCGGCACGATCACTTCTGCCACAGACATCGTCAAACTCGCACAGAGCCTGGAAGACGGCGCGGAATCCGCCTATCTGGCCAATGCGGGCAAACTCGAGAACCGCGAAATCCTGAACGCCGCGGTTCCCATCCTTGAGGACGAGGTGCGCCACAACACCGTCTTCAAACAACTGCTCGGCATGGATGTGACCGAGCGGCTGAAGTACTGAAGACGGAAAGGAGGAAGTTCATGAACCCAGAAAAACCAGAATGGAACTCCGTGGCGCCCGTCGTTGAGGAAAAAGCCGAAGAGAAAAATGTGCGTCGGGAGTGGCTCCGCCTGGCCAGTACGGCGAGTGCCGGGGCCATGATTTTTCTGCTGACGGGAAACACGAAGAGACTGTATGCGCAATCGCTGGAAGGCGACTTGGGCATTCTGACCGCCGCTCTGTATCTGGAGCACGAAGCTGTCACCGCGTACCAGGCCGGAGCCGAGAGCAAACTGCTCTCGCCGGGCGTGCTCAAGGCCGCGGTTGCCTTCCAAAGCGATCACAAATATCACCGGGACGGAATCAGCGGAGTGCTGAAATCGCTCGGTGTGGAACCCAAAGGGCCGGGAAAGAAGTATGACTTCGGAGCGTTGCACAGCGAGAAGGACATTCTTCGGCTGGCCCGCGATCGAGAGAACGGCGCCGTGCTGGCCTATGGCACACTGGCGTCGAACATTCTGACCAAGGCTGTATTGAACTTCGGCGCCAACGTGCTGGTGGATGAAGTCCGCCACCGTACGATTTTGAATGCGGCGCTCGGGATCCCGAACTACTGAGTAACAACGGAAGGGGCCGGTTCTTCCCGGCCCCGTTCCGAATTCTGGGGCCGGGCTTGCATATCAGGCTGCTGCCCCCACAACGGAGTTGGAGCATGAGCACCATGGCCATGGCACGGAACCGCCTCGGAAAAAAGCCGGCACCGCTTACCTATTTCCTCGGGTTTGTCTTTGTGCTCTTTATCGGCATTCTGATCTTCTGTTATGCGATCACGAAGCGCACGAATCCGGTATTCCTTGACCAGCACGGCAAGCCGGTAGCGGAAAGCGCGGAACACTCGCACTGAGATGAGCGCGGTCAGAGAATGCGACTTGTGCGGCCTGGGATGCGGCAATCATCCCCTGCAGCAGCACGTCGGCCAAGCCGGCCGCTTCTTCTGCTGCCTGGGCTGCATGAACGTCTATCTCATCCTGTGGGAGAGCGGCGCCATTCGTGCCGGCCAGGACATTCGCCAGACGGAACTCTTCCAGCGCAGTCTCAAGCTCGGGCTGATCTCCAACCGCCCTTCTGTGGAAGAGCAATCAGGTCCGTCTGCCGACGGCGTTGCAGACATCCCGACGGTTGCAGACATCCCGACGGAGGACCTGCTTTTCCACGTCACCGGCATGTGGTGCACTTCCTGCGCGTGGCTCATTGAGCATGCGCTGGCGGCGGTGCCGGGGGTCGTGAGAGTGGAAGCATCTTTCGCCTCTGACCTGGTGAAGGTGCAATACCATCCCCAGACTCTGCCACCGGAACGCATCGTGAGCCGTATCGCCAGCCTCGGCTACCGGGCTCAAAAGTATGCCGACGACACCGACGCCGCCCATGCGGAACGGCGCGACCTGATCATCCGCACCGGCCTGGCCGCATTTCTGTGGGCCAACGTCATGAGTTTCAGCCTTGTCCTCTATGCCGGATATTTCGAGCAAATTTCCGGCAGCGTGCGTCGCGGCCTTCCGTTTCTTCTCATGGCCCTGGCCACGCCAGTGGTCTTCTACTGCGCCCAACCGGTCTTGCGCCTGGCCTGGCGCGGACTGCTGAACCGCACCATCCGCATGGAGTCTTTGCTGGCCTTGGGTATTCTCGCGGCTTACGGCTACAGCGTGGTGCAGGCCTTCCGCGGCGAGATCCATCTCTACTTCGACACCGCGACGGTCATCGTGGCCCTGGTGCTGGCAGGCAAGCTCATCGAACGCGGCGCGAAAGAAAAAGTTTCCCGTTGGATTGCCCTACTGCACCGCATGATGCCCAACAAAGTCCGGCTGCTGGCCAAAGGGGCTGAGCACTTCGTCACCGTTGAGGCTCTCGAGCCGGGGCAGCTCTTTGTCGTCAAAGCCGGTGAGCGCATTCCTGCCGACGGCCTGGTTGTGGCGGGCGAGTCTCACGCCGACGAGTCGCTGCTGA
>DATFNP010000020.1:0-32417 GCA_035266345.1 Candidatus Sulfotelmatobacter sp. | reverse complement strand
GGCCATCATCGTAATGATCGTTGGCTTCTCGGTTCTATCCTATGTCACGGTCCTGACCTACACGAACGCTCCACCGATCCCCGAGCAGGCCGCGGATGGATCCGGAACTGTATTGTTTACCGGAGCCGACATCCACATGGGCCAGGAGGTGTTCCTCAAGTACGGTCTCATGGAGCACGGGACCCTGTGGGGCCATGGGGCTTACCTAGGTCCCGATTATAGTGCGGAGTACCTGCATAGGCTCAGCGAGGTAACCCGGGACACGATCGCGACCGAGAAGTACGGCAAACTCTTTGCGCAGCTTTCCCCCGACGAGCAAAGCGTCGCATCCGCGCGAACCATCGCGGTGCTCAAGGAAAACCGCTACGAACCAGCTTCGCGAACTCTCCGGCTCTCGCCAGGCGAGGTGGCTGCCTACCGCACACAGCTTCGCGAATGGAGCGACTACTTCACCAGGAAGGACGCCGCTCCCGGTCTACCCGCCAACTATATTCAGAACCCCAGCGAGCTCAAAGCTCTGACCGCCTACTTCGCCTGGGCGGCCTGGGCCACAACGGCAAATCGCCCGGGGAAAAACTACTCCTACACCAACAATTGGCCTTACGAACCTCTCGTGGGAAACCATCCTTCTACCGAGACCTATGTTTGGAGCGCCTTGAGTCTCATCACCCTACTGTCAGGACTAGGATTGATTCTCTTCGTCGTCGGCAAGTTCGACTACTTGGGCTGGAAAGGCGAGGGCCCTGGTTCCCACATTTCGCACTATGCTCCCCATGCTTTGAAGCTCACGCCCAGTCAGTGGGCTACGGGATGGTTTTTCGGCGTCGTGGCCCTCCTGTTCCTGGTGCAATCGTTCTTGGGAGGCGTGCTCGCCCATTATCGCGTTGAAACAGGTGCCTTTTACGGGCTCGACATCGCTCGCTGGCTCCCCTACACCCTGGCGCGCACCTGGCACCTCCAGCTCGCCATCTTCTGGATCGCCACGGCCTGGGTCGGCGGCGGCCTTTTCTTGGCGTCCTGGGTCGGCGGCGAAGAGCCCAGACACCAGAAGACTGGCGTCTACGCACTCCTCGCGGCGCTGGTCGTGGTCGTCGTCGGCAGCCTGGCTGGCGAGTCCCTCGGCATCAACGACAAGCTGGGAAATCTCTGGTTCTGGTTCGGTCATCAGGGTTCCGAGTACTTGGACCTCGGGCGGCTCTGGCAGTTCCTGTTGGCAGTGGGCCTCCTCTTCTGGCTGTTGCTGATGTTTCGGGCGCTCAAGCCCGCCATCAAGAGTCCTGACAAGCGCGAACTCTCCTCACTCTTTCTGTACGCGGCCGTGGCCATCCCTGTCTTCTACCTGCCCGCTCTTTTTTATGGCCCTCACACGAACTTCGCCATCATCGACAATTGGCGCTTCTGGATCATTCACCTCTGGGTCGAGGGATTCTTCGAGCTCTTCGCCACGGTGCTTGTGGCCATCATGTTCCACCAGATGGGCGTGGTCAGCACCAAGACCGCCACGCGCCTGATCTACCTCGATGCCATCCTGTATCTCAGTGGCGGGATCATCGGCACTGGCCACCATTGGTACTTCACGGGCCAGGGAACGCTCAACATGGGCTTGGCGTCGTGCTTCTCCGCTTTGGAAGTCGTTCCTCTAACGCTTCTGACTCTGGACGCCTGGGATTTCATCAAGCTGAGGAAAGCGCAGTGTTCCACCTGCGGCCAGGATTTGGCCTGGAGCCAGAAGTGGTCCATCTACTTCCTCATGGCCGTGGGTGTTTGGAACTTCGTCGGCGCGGGCGTCTTCGGTTTCCTGATCAACCTGCCGATCGTGTCCTACTTCGAGGTGGGCACCTCGCTCACCGCCAATCACGCACACGCCGCGATGTTTGGTGTCTTTGGAATGTTGGCCTTAGCGGTTCTGGTCTTCTGCTTGCGGGCCATGCAATCCGACACCACGTGGAAGCAGACGGAGAAGTTCATCCGGGTGGGCTTCTGGGGTGCGAATGTGGGCCTCGCGCTCATGGTCATTCTGGATCTCTTCCCCGGGGGAGTAATCCAACTCTGGGATTCCGTCGCCAACGGGTATTGGCACGCGCGCCGCCTGACATTCCTGATGGGCGGCACCTACCACAAGCTGGAATGGCTGCGCATGCTGGGGGATGTGGTCTTTCTGTTGGCCGGCGCCCTGCCCATCACGCTCGGCGCATTGCGCAGCGTGTGGAAAAGGGATCTCTCTCCCACAGCGTAAAGGCTGCACCCCGCCGGATCCCCGCTAACAGCTTGTGGTGGAAGGCAAGCATCACAGCCCGGGTGCCCCACGCACGGAGTCTGTGCCTGGGTCCTGGGGTTCCACTTCTCCCTTCAAATCCCTGCTGCCATCATAAACCGTTGCTTCGCGCAGGGTGCCCCAGGCACGGAGTGTGTGCCTGGGTCTTGGGGTTCTCTCTCTCTTGAAATGGAACTTGCATCAGCCGACGCGCCGATTAGCCCAGCAGCAGCTTTCGCGCGAGCGCCACGGCTGCAGCCGACGAGCTAGCTTCGCTCAGCTTGGCGCGCACGAAATCGCGGGTACCCCCACCCTTACCGGGAAACGTGGCGAACACCTGCTTGAGCAGCGCCGCGAGGTCCTTCCCTGCCGAGGGATGTTGCGCGAAAACGAGTTGCCCGGACACTTCCATCGCCAGCAACGCGACCGTGTGCTCCTTCTTAGCCAGTTCGGTGGCCAGCGGCAGCAACAGTTCCGGATGAACATCGCGTAGCACTTCGGCCACCACGCGCACGCCGCTTTCCCCCACCGCCACCGCAGCCAGCAGTTCCGCCCGCGCTTCCGCCAATTGCTGCAGCGCCCCGCGCAGCGCCTTGAAGTTCGCATCGCGTTCGGCGAACGCTTTGTCCACCGCCACCAGCGACTCCTCCGGCGCGCAGCTAAGCCGGTCGCCCAGCGTGCGCAGCAACGCGAACTCCGCGCTCGCCAATCGCTCCGCCCGGCTGCCACAGGCAAACTCCACGCGAAAATCCTGACGCACTTTGCTGCAACGCCGCACCAGCAGCGTCCCGATCTGCCCGGTGGACTTCACGTGCGTGCCGCCGCAAGGCTGCAGGTCCGCGTCCTCAATCTCGATGGCGCGCAAAATTCCTCCCCGCTCCACCTCCTTGCGCACGCCAATCCGCGCAAGCTGGTCCGCGGTGCCATAACGCACGATGACGCGCCGGTCCTCGAAAATAATCTGGTTCGCCGCCCGCTGCGCTCCCAGCAGCACGTCCGCGGACGGCTCCGGCCCGCGCAAATCAATCGTGCACAGATCGCCGCCCAAGTGAAACGACACGGTCGGCAATCCAAACCGCTCCTGAAACATCGCCGAGAGCAGGTGCTGCCCGGTGTGCTGCTGCATGTGGTCGAAGCGGCGCGGCCACGCCACGCAGCCCTGCACCACACCCGGCTCCAACTCGCGGTCCACAATGTGAAGCACTTCTTCGCCGTCGTCCCGCACATCCAGAATGTTCGCCTCGCCCAGCTTCCCCAAATCGTTCGGCTGCCCTCCCGACGATGGATAGAACGCCGTCCGGTCCAGCAACACTTCCCACGCGGGGCGCGTGCCGGAAGCGGTGGCAATGGGCTCCGCAGGCACGCAGCCGCGCACCTGCGCCTCGAAATTCTGCACATACGAATCGTCGTAATAAAGCCGGTGCGTCGCCATGCACGGCAGTCTAGCACGGGCCATGCTACTGGTGATGAGTGCCGCATCCTCCGCGCCATTCGCCCCACAGCGAAACAAGACAGCCGGTGTTTGTCTACAGCGGCCTGCACTCTTTTCCCACGCGCTACAGTCTTTCCGTTTTACCGATTCAGCAAAACGTTGTCATCCTGAGGTGACCCGACGAGGGTCGCCGAAGGATCTCAACTGTGGGAGCAGGCTCAGAACTGTTGTTGAGGTCCTTCGGGGCACAAACGACGCACCCCTCAAGATGACAGTGGGCTGCTGTGACTGAGTAGCGGGCAAAACTATCTCTCGTAAGAAATTCGAACTGGGGGTCCATAATGGAGTTCGCAACGGAGCGGAGGGTGTCTCGCATGGAACGGCCGCGCACTAGGGTCTTCAGTTTCGCCGTGTTCGTCTGGCTCTTTCTTGGCCCGAGCCTTCTCGCGCAAAACACGAACTCCGATGCGTTGTACGACGAGCCCTACCGTCCGCAATTCCATTTCACTCCCGCCAAAAACTGGATGAACGATCCCAACGGCCCCATCTACTACAAAGGCGAATACCACCTCTTCTATCAATACAATCCCTTCGGCAACGATTGGGGACACATGAGCTGGGGCCACGCCGTCAGCCGCGACCTGGTTCACTGGCAGCATCTGCCGGTGGCCATTCCCGAAGAGAACGGGATCATGATTTTTTCGGGTAGCACGGTCGTGGACTGGCACAACTCCAGCGGCTTCTGCAAGGACGCGAACGCACTCGAACCTTCCTGCCTCGTCGCGATTTACACCGGCCACACCGAAAAGCTACAAACGCAAAATCTCGCCTATAGCAACGACCAGGGCCGCACTTGGACGAAGTATTCGGGCAACCCCGTCCTCGATCTGCGCATGCAGGATTTCCGCGATCCCAAAGTGTTCTGGCACGAGCCCAGCCATAAGTGGGTGATGGTTGCCGCGCTCCCCACGGAACACAAGGTCCGCTTCTTCGGCTCGACGGACCTCAAGCACTGGACCGCCTTGAGCGATTTTGGCCCCGCTGGTGGCACCGCTGGCGTTTGGGAATGCCCAGACCTGTTTCCACTTCCGGTGGAGGGGGAAGCCGGGCAAACGCGCTGGGTGCTCAGCATAAACCTGAATCCCGGCGGCCTCGCGGGCGGATCAGCTGATCAGTATTTTGTCGGGCAATTCGACGGCGCCACGTTCGTCAATGCGAATCCACCAGAGCAAGTCCTCTGGGCCGATTATGGCAAGGATTTCTACGCTTCCATGTCCTTTTCCGACATTCCCGCAACGGATGGCCGCCGCATCTGGCTCGGCTGGCTCTTGAACTGGGAATACGCCGCCAAAGTCCCCACGTTTCCCTGGCGCGGTGTGCAATCCATCCCGCGCGTCCTCAGCCTGAAACGTTTCCCGGAAGGAATTCGTCTGGTGCAAAGTCCTGCAAAGGAGCTGGAGACTCTGCGACAAAATCGCGTGAGTTTAGGCGCGCAGAACATTGCAGCAGCGAACCGCGCTCTGCTCGCCAAGCAGGTCCGTGGCGATGCGCTCGAGATCATCGCCGAATTCGACGCCAGCAATTCCGTGGAAGCCGGGATTCGCGTTCGCAAGGGGAAGGACGAAGCCACCACGATCGGCGTGAATTGGGGCAAACAGGAAGTGTTCGTAGACCGGACGCGCTCCGGGGATATCGTATTCGACGAGAAGTTTCCGGGCCGTCATGCAGGACCACTGCTCCCGTCGCGTGGCAAGCGGGTCAAGCTGCACATCTTCGTGGACCGCTCCTCCGTGGAAGTTTTCGTCAACGACGGCGCCACCGTGATTTCCGACGCCATCTTCCCTTCTCGCGACAGCCAAGACCTTGAGCTGTATTCCAAAGGGGGCGAAGCGCGCCTCCTGAAACTGGAAGTCTGGAACTTGCGCTCCCCCTGGCGATGATCTTAGGCGGCCTTGTCGCACAGTCACTCCTGACTGTGCTCTTGGGTCTCTCCTGCCGGGTGCCCCAGGTTCGGTTTATTACCTGGGTCTTGGGGTTCTCTTCTCTTCCTCTTTCCTAAAACTCGCAACCAAAAACTGACAACTGCCCCGGTGCCTGGCTCCTGGGTTCCTCATCTCTCCACGCGTCTCTGCGCTCAGATCCGTGCCCGCCCCACATCCCTGGTTGTCATCCCGCCTGCCCACCGCAGGAGGGTGGCGGGCACCTTTTCGATCCGCCGCGCGCACTGTGGCCATCAACCACACTCTGTCCTCGCTCGGCTGTCAGCCCCAATCAGCCCATATGATCGATCTCTTCAATCCTCCTCTGAGCCATCCCGGCTGAAAGGACTGACCTGCGGAAGCCAATGTGGCCCTTCATTCGTAAACTCCTCACACTCTCGTCACTTCTTTCTCCTCTAGCATCCGGTACACTGGAGTTATGCCAGTTCGACTGATCGCTCTCGATATCGATGGCACCCTGCTCAACAGCCGGTGGGAGGTTTCCCCCGCGAACCGTGAAGCCATCGCCGAAGCCACTCGCCGCGGCATCGAAGTCGCTCTTGTAACCGGCCGCCGCTACGATTTTGCCCTGCCCGTGGCGCAGCAAATTCCTTCGCCTCTGACGATGATCGTCAACAACGGCGCGATGGTTCGCTCCACGGATGGCCACACGCACGTGCGCCACCTCCTGCCGAGGGCCACGGCGCGGCGTGTGCTGCAATCCACCGAACTCTGGCGCGAAGGTGCCGCCGTGGTTTTCGATCGCCCGCAGGCCAACCAGGTGATGCTGGAAAAGATCGATTGGGAGGACCCCACGCGCGGCGGCTACTACAAGCGCAACCGGCAGTTCATGGGCGAATCCCAACCGCTCGAAGCCTGCCTCATCGAAGACCCCATCCAGGTGATGTTCACCGGCCCCGTTGCCCCCATGCGTCAAGTCGAACAGACGCTCCGCAGCGCGCCCTTCGCGAAAGACTATTCCCTGTCCGTGACCGTCTATGAAGACAAGGATTTCGCCATGATTGACGTCATCCACCCCGCGGTTTCCAAAGGCGCCGCCCTGGCCGAATGGGCAGGCCTCCGCGGCTATTCACCTGCCCAAATACTGGCCATCGGGGATAATCATAACGACCTGGAAATGTTATCCTTTGTAGGTATCCCTGTGGTCATGGAGAATGGCGTGCCCGAATTGAAGACCCGCGGCTGGCATGTAACGCGTTCCAACGACGAGGACGGTGTGGCGGCCGCCATCGCTCACTTTGCACTCCGGGAGGCCCCCGAGTGCGCCTGAGGCTCACCCTCTGCGCGTTAGTGACTGCCTGCGGTCTTACCGCTGGAGCTGCGATTGTCCGCGCGGATTACGTCGTCCTGCGCAGCGGCGCCCGCCTGAACGTCACCGGCTACGAGCTCTTGGGCGACAAGTACCGCCTGCAGATGAATGGCGGTTTCGCCGAAGTCCCCGCCAGCGACGTGCTGGGCATTGAGCCGGAAGACGTCTTCGAGCCCCTGCCCGAGCCGCTCAGCCCCAACACGCCCTTCCACGACATCATTCGCGCGGCCTCCCAGCGTTATGGTGTGGACGCCGACTTGATCCATTGCGTCATCGCCATTGAGTCGAATTTCAACCCCAAAGCGGTCTCGCCCAAAAATGCGCGCGGCCTCATGCAGTTGCTGCCGCAAACTGCCGCGCAATTGGGTGTGCGCAATATTTTCGATCCGCGCGAAAATATCGACGGCGGCACGCGTTACTTGAAGGACATGCTGGCGCGCTATAACAATGACTTGACGCTGGCTCTCGCCGCCTACAACGCCGGGCCGGAGCGAGTCGATCAGTACGGCCGGCGCGTCCCACCCTATCCCGAAACGTTAAAATATGTGCGCGCGATTTCGCGCAGCTACGCGCACTTCAAGTCTGCCGCCTCCCAGAACAACAAGCCGCAACCTGCCGCCAAAGTAGACGGCCTCCCCGCCGGCAAGTAACCCCTCCTCCCAATCTGTCATCCCGCTTGCCCGCCGCAGGAGGGACCGAAGCGGCCCGACTTTCTCTTCCGCGCCGCATTTTGGCGCGTCGGGCCTTCTTTGTTCTGTCATCCCGACCGAAGCAACGGCGCCTTCTGCCGTTGCGCAGTGGAGGGATCGTGGCACCACGCTAGCGCCCGGGTGCCCCAGGCACGGCGTGTGTGCCTGGGTCTTGGGTCTCTCTTCTCTCTGCGAATCTCTGCGCCCGACTTGTGCCCGCCCCCTTCCTCCGCTGTCATCCCGCTTGCCCGCCGCAGGAGGGACCGAAGCGGCCCGACTTGTGCCCGCCCCCTTCCTCCGCTGTCATCCCGACCGAAGCAACGGCGCCTTCTGCCGTTGCGCAGTGGAGGGATCGCGGCACAACGTCAACGCCGTCGTCGGAACGAGTTCGCTTGGGGTCTTTCAGTGGAACAGTCACTCTTGACTGTGCTCTTGGGTTTCTCCTCTCCGAAACTGAAAACTCACAACTGAAAACTGATAACTCAAAAGATTCTCCACCGCACGATTCTTATGCGATGAATCCCTCTTCAACTTCAGCTTTCAGGATTAGTTCTGATTCGGCGGCGGCGCCTGAAGTGGCGGCCCACCCTGGGGAGCACCCATTGGCGGAGTCGGCGCAGGATTCTGACCAAAGCCCGAGGAAAACGGCGACGTCGGGTTCGGCGCACCGACCGGCGTTCCCAATCCGGGGCCGGTTTGCATCGATCCGCCCACGCCGCCCGCCATATCCTTCGAGGGATCCCAGATGAACTCAAATTCGCGGTAATTCTTCGCCTTGTCGTACACCAGGAACGAACTCTTGTTGACCTTGCTGCCTACGCCGATGATGTTGCCCCCGATGATGGTGGGCGTTTCGGCCGGGGCGATGGACTGCGGCGTGGACATGGCGTCCGTCCCTGCGGGGTTTAGGCCGCTGGCGTTCGCGTTGGCGTTCGGCTGACCGGTTGGATTCGCTGTGCTATTCCCGAACGACGACCCTCCAAACGCAGATCCGCCCGTCGTACCTCCTCCGAAAGACGATCCGCCAAACGAGGATTGTCCAAAGGAGGAGCCTCCGGGAGACGAGCCTCCGAAACTCGACGCGCTGGGCGAAGCGCCAAATCCCGGCACCGCCATCCCTGGCGCGCCGGGAACCTGGGCCTTCAAACTCCCGATGAGCTGGCCATTGGGTCCCACGTAAATCAGTCGCCACGAACCGTCCACTTCATTCATCGGATCCTTATAGGCCTGGCGCATGAAGCGAATGCCGGTCTTCGGCTTGACTAAGTCATCGATGTCCGTCGGGAAGCGGTGCGTCTTCATGTAGTAGCGCTTAATTCCGCGGACGTACTGCTTGCCGCGCCACACCATCTCCTTCTCTTTTTCCCGCCGCCCGTCCGTCAGCACATTGGGCGCCACCGTTATCGTCGTGAGCACCAGCAGCGCCAGGAAAAACATCATCAGAAGCAGGGCGTAACCCCGCTGGCCAAGATTCCGCGCCCGGCCTGTCAGCGCGTTCCTCATGCCGACGGCCCCGGAACGGCCTCAAGTTGGTTGGAATTGCGCGCGCCCGTATTGGTGTCTTCGTACTCGATCTTTTCATTCCCTATATGCACGATGCGGATATGATTCAGGACCACCTCGCCCTCGCCCACGATGTGTACATCCTCGTTGTCCAGCAGGAATGCCTCGCGCCCTCCGTTGGACGGCAGATTGCCGTAACCGAAAAATTTCCACGGCAATTGCGGCGGCACAATCACCTCTCGCGGCACTGAGTAATCTGCCCAGCGTGGTTTTGCCGCAGCTTTTGGCGCTGTCACCACTGCCACCACGGGCGCCGCCGAAGCGACGAAGGGATTACGCCCCGAGGGTTTGTACACCGTCTTCTGCGCATCTCCGCGCTGCTTGAAGATAATGCTGAAGTCCTGCGCGTTGATTGGCGTATAGCTGTCGGCATGAAACGTCGCTCCCGCCGGCGCACCCTGCGCGCGGCCGAAATACGCATACCAGATCGCCGCTGCGACCACCAACAGGACCGCAAGCCACAAGAGTTCTTTCCGTTGTTTCGTCAGTGCCATCAAACCTTCCTGAAATACGTGCGCAGGTGCAGGCTGATCCTCAGAACGTTCGCGGGTCCCTGCCCCGAAGTGTCCGATTCCAATTGCAGCGCATCGACGATATAAACGTTCTTGGATCGCTGCAGTTGGTTCACGAAGCGCACGATGCCGTTGTAGTCGCCGGCCACGGTTGCCTCGATCACCACCTCGTCCAGCTTGTGCTCCGTCAACTCCTTTGGGTGATATCTCAGATCCCCGATAACCAGGTGCGTGTCGCGTGCGTAACCGTTCAGTTCCTGCGAAATCGCGGAGTATCCCTTGCTTGACGGCGGCAAGCCCGCTTCGAACGCGTCAAACTTCTTCAAGACCTCGGGAATATTTTTCTGAATCGCGGCGGCGCGTTCCACGTCCGCTTTCAGCAGCTTCAGTTGCTGCGTTTCCGCCGCCAGCACCTGCTGGGGCGTTGCCCGGGCGGTATTCATCCTCAGGTTGAAATAGGCGAGCGCGGCATCCGCCACCAGCAGCACGCCGAGCAGCACCAGGATGATCCGCTTCTTGAGGTAAAAGTTGGACATGTTTAGATCGCTGAGTACGATGCTGTAAACTCCACGGTCAGCGGGTCGGCCCCCGGCTGCCCTTGCGTGCCGGTGTGCTCCTCCAACAATTCCAGCCGTGAAAAACTCTTCGAGTCTTCAAACGCCTTCAGCAACTTCAGCTTGGCATCTTCATTCGCCGCGCCAATCGCGAATTTGACTGCGGCGCCGCCTTTATCCAGCTTCGGCTCGATGCGCAATACGTGCACGCCCGCCGGCAATGTGTGTTCCAGGTCCATGAACAGATGCGTCCAGTTGAAGCTGCTCCCTTCCATCACCTCCGCGGTGAATTTGGCGCGGTCCTGCAGCCCCACGGTCTCCGGCTGAGCGAAAAAACGGTCCAGTTGCTGCCGCTGCGTGTAGATCTGCGATATCTGGTTCTGTACTTTCTCCGTGCGCGCGCGCAGATCCGCATCCGCCTGGCGCAACGTGTAAAATCGCCAGCCGAGAATGGCAAACAGAAGTCCCCCAACGAGCGCGGCAATCGCCGCCCCCGCCAGGAACGGCCGGTGGCTCACCAGCGGCTTCGTCGCCAGATTCAGTCGTAAGTACATGATCCCTTGCGCCTATTCTCCCTCAGCTCCGGTACAACATCCAGCCGACCAGCCCCTCGAGTTCCTTGTCGGCCAGCGACCTCGCTTCGCCTTCCAGCCTCCCTTCCGAAATCGCCGCGCTCAGCAGCGATCGCACCTCGCACTTGAATTCTTCTTCCAGCGGATGCACAAACTCCGCCAAGCGGTACCCGAGTCCCGCCACCCGCACCGCCTGAATGCCTTCCTGCCAGGTGTCCTGATAATAGGCGGCCAGCGGGAATATTTCTTCCAGCAGCATCTGAGGCGTGACCTCACCCGCATGCGTGGGAAGTTCCGTGCAGCGATACCCAGCAAGTACGCCTTCGCGCACAATCGCCGTCGTCAGCGAAGTTCCCGAAATGCGCGCCAGCAGCGTGGGCCGCTGGTCATGCAGCAGCGCAATCGCCGCCAGCGTCGAGCTCAGCACCACGCCGGGCCGCAGCGTGGCCGACTCCAGCAGCGCTTCGTATTCCTTCACGATGCGCAGCCTGGCAATGGCCGTCACCACGTCCACACCGTCCGTGCGCGGCGCCTGGCGCATATAGGACAACAGCGTCTCGTCGACTTCGAACGGCACGCTCTTTTTCAGTTTCCAGCGCAGCATCGGAATGGCTTCCTCTGCCGAGCGCGGAAAATCATCGAAGTGCTGGACGAATACGCGGATCACCGGATCGGGCAGCAGCAGCGCCACGTCTTCGTCCTTGGCCCCCAACCGCAGGCACACGTTGGTCACTGCCGCTTTCACCGCCGCCGGGTTGCTGAGATTGCTCTCGACCGCCGAGGGCATGATTGCGCCCAGCGGCAGGCTTTCCACGGAAAAACCGTCCAGTGAGCCGCGGTGCGTGAAGCGCGCCCCCGCCACCCGCCCCGGCGAAATCTCCACCGCCAGCGGCGGATGCGGAATCGCCTCCATCCAGCGCGAAATGTGCCGCACCACATTGCTCTGGAAAATGCCTTCCTGGTATGCGTTGGTGCTACTCAACGAAGGTCACCTTGTTGATCTCGCGCAGCGTCGTGATCCCGGCCCGCACTTTCGCCATGCCGCTCTCGCGCAGCGTAATCATACCCTCTGCGATGGCCGCCCGCTTGATCTCGCTGGTCGGCCGCCGGTCCACGATCATTTCACGGATGTGGTCGCTCAAGTCCAGCAGTTCGCAAATCGCGGTACGCCCGTGGTACCCGGTGCCCGAGCATTCCAGGCATCCCGGCCCTTCCGCAAACAGGAAGCCCGCGGTGGCCGCAGGGTCGAGTCCGGATTCCCGCAGTTCCTCCGCGCTGTGCTGCTTGGCCTGCTTGCAATTCTCGCAAATCACGCGCACCAGCCGTTGCGCCAGGATGCAGTTCAGCGCCGAAACGAAGTTGTACGGCTCCACTCCCATGTTGATGAAGCGCCCGATGACGTCCGTGACGTTGTTGGCGTGCACTGTGGTGAAGACGAGGTGCCCGGTCAGCGCGGACTGAATGGCAATCTGCGCCGTCTCCTGGTCGCGGATTTCGCCCACCATAATCTTGTCCGGATCGTGCCGCAAGATCGAGCGCAAGCCGCGCGCAAACGTCAACCCCTTCTTCTCGTTCACGGGAATCTGCGTGATGCCGCGCAACTGGTATTCCACCGGGTCCTCGATGGTAACGATCTTGTCTTCGTCGGACTTGATCTCGTTGATCGCCGCATACAGCGTGGTGGTTTTCCCGGAACCCGTCGGTCCGGTCACCAGCACCATGCCGTACGGCTCGTGGATGTACCGTCGGAAGCGCCGCGTCTCGTCGCTTGAAAACCCCACCACGTCCAGGCTCAGCTTCTGGAATTTCTCGGAGAGTGTTTCCTTGTCCAGCACTCTTAGCACGGCGTCTTCCCCGTGGCTGGCCGGCATGATGGAAACGCGCAGGTCGATGTACCGCCCCTTGTACTTCACCCGGAAGCGCCCGTCCTGCGGCACGCGCCGCTCGGCTATGTCCAGATCGCTGAGCACCTTGATGCGCGAAATGACCGTCGAGTGCCATTCCTTGGCGATGGGCTGCATGGCGTGCTGCAACACGCCGTCAATCCGGTACTTCACCGCTACTTCGGCGTCACGCGCCTCGATGTGGATGTCACTCGCCCGGCGCTCCAGGGCCGTGAAGATGATCGTCTCCACGAGCCGCACCACCGGGCTGACCGTGGAATCCCGCGTCAGCCGGTCCCCGGAAATGGTCTCTTCGCTCTCTTCTTCTTCCTTCGAGACTTGCAGCGTAAAGGCTTCGGTCGCTTGTTCCAGCACGCGCTGCGATTGCTCCGTGCGTTTCAGCAAGTCCCCGATCTGGCGCGGAGTGGCCACCTTATAGGCCAGCTTTTTCCCAAGCAGCAGTGGCAGCTCATCGCTGAGGATCACCATGCCCGGATCGGCAACGGCAATCACCAACGTGTTGTTGTGCGTCACCAAAGGTACAAAGTTGTAGCGGAACATCAGGTCCGCCGGGATGGTGCGGAAGAGTTCCGGATCGATGCGTTGTTCCGTCAGATCGATAAAGCCGCAGCGGTAACGATCCGCCAGGCGCCGCGCTTGCTCGCGCTCTTGCGCTATGTCCGCGCCTCCTGGCTGCGCCGGATCGTGAACGTTGGTGTCAGGTGTGGCCATAATCGATTGCGGTCCTTACTTTGCCGTTCCCGCGGCGGAGAACGAGAAAATCGGCAAATACAGAGAAATCAGAATAAAGGCTACCAGCAACCCCATGAATATAAGAATAACGGGCTCAATCACCGCCACCATGGCGCCCAGCCGCAGGCCCACTTCTTCCTCGTAGAATTCCGCCACGCTGTTCAGCATCGGCGCCAGCGCGCCGCTGGACTCGCCCACTTCGATCATGTCCAGCGCCAGTTCCGGCATCACTCTGCTGGAAGAGAGCGCCCCGTGGAGCGATTCGCCTTCCCGCACCATTTGCGTCGCGCGTCCCACCGTGCCTCGCAACAGCCGGCTGGTGATGGACTCGGCTGCCGTTTGCAGCGCGCTGACCAGCGGCGTACCACCGGTCAGCAGCGTGGCCAGCGTGCGGCAAAACTGCGCCACCTGGAATTTCAGCAACGTGTCGCCCAATATGGGTATGCGGAACCTCATGCGGTCGAACGCCACGCCGCCTTCTTCGCTCCGCGACCAGAAAAAAACGCCCAGCAACCCCAGGAACACCGCCGCGATCAATCCCAAAATGTAGTAGCGGTAATCCACCGTCACGGTCACCAGGAATTTCGTGGGGCCCGGCAGTTGTACGCCCAAATCGCGGTACAACATGGCAAACTTCGGGATCACCGCGGTCACCAGGTAGATCACGATAATCGTCGCCACCGTCACCAGCAGCGTCGGGTACACCAGCGTCGCCAGGATCTTTTTCTTGACTCCCGTGCTGACTCGTTGGTATGCGATGTAGTAGTCCAGCACCCCCGAAAGGTTGCCGCTCTTTTCCCCGGCAAGGATCGCGGTTGAATACATCTTCGAGAATACCCCCGCCTCGTCCACCGCCTCCGAGAGCGACTTCCCTTCCCGCACACGGTCGCGAATTTGCGTCAGCACGGGCCGCAGCTTCGGCGCGGTCGCCCGCGTCGCCAGCAGGTCCAGAGCCCGCAGGATCGGCAGGCCCGCTTTAATCAGCGTGTTGAATTGCTGGTTCAGGATCAGGAAGTCGTTGCCGCCGATCTTTCGTTCCTTGCGCACCCCGAGCATCCCGGTGATCAGGCTGCTGCGGGATTGCACGGAGTACACGAACAGCCCGCGGTCCGCCAGTTTCTGGCGCGCTTCCTCTAGCGTGCCCGCAGCTTCAACGTGCGAGAAGACCCGCCCGTTGGCGTCGGCAACCCGGCAGACGAATTCCCCCATAGACCTTCAGTTTACCTCATTCGGAGAGTACCCCCAAAAGGGTCTGAGTAGTGCGGTTACATCCTGTACATGCGGCGGGCCAGGAGCGAAACGCCCTCCACTTCTTACTGACGCACACCCGGCGAATCGGGTAGCGGGCCATTCACGATGACCATGCCGGGCTGTGCCTCGAATTGAAAGAGCGTTTTCGGCAACACCGGGTTCCACTGCCAATCCTTGAACGTGAATTCCACCTGTATGCCGGCTCTTTCATCTATCAGGATGCGGCTCAGTTCGCCTTGCGGAGAAAGTTCGAAAAGCACCGCTCCTGCTCCTTTGGCGGCATGCACTTTGGCGGCGCCTCTCTGTCTCCCTCCGCCTTCGCGATTGGCGTCCGTATCCTCCGCCCCGCGCAGTTCGCAGCGATACACCTTGTACCCGGCCTCCCTCGGCGAGACATCCGCTGCCCGCTCCACTTGCGCGCAGATCCGCGAGAGCTTGATGCCGTTAGTCAGAAACGCCAGGGGCGTCCGCCAATCCCCGCTCTTCTTCGCCGCCATGCGCGTGGCTGTGTGGTCCTCCGGCGTAATGAACCACACATATTTCCCGTCCGCCAGAAACGTGTTCTTCTCTGGCGCCTCATAGTCCCAGCGCATTTTGCCAGGGTGCAGGAAGTAGGACTTGCCCGCCTCCTTGCGGGTCACTTTGCCGTTGTCCGAGTATTCCTGCA
The DNA here is from genome assembly GCA_035266345.1 of Candidatus Sulfotelmatobacter sp. GTDB lineage: Bacteria > Acidobacteriota > Terriglobia > Terriglobales > Acidobacteriaceae > Sulfotelmatobacter. Next base: position 16,978 of record DATFNP010000020.1, on the reverse strand, counting down.
GGAACGTCGCGGAGAGCGATCTGGCTGCCCGGTAACGCGCTTCAAATTGCTCCAGCACAGCGTCGCGTTGTTCCGCGCCGAAAAGCTCGTCAGTTTTTTGGGAAGTCCAACCCAGCAGGGAAAGCGCCAGGATTACACCGAAAATCCAACTTATTGCCTTTGGAAAAGCGCCACTTCGCTCAGTTTGCAGGAAGCGTAAACTCACCCGTCAATGTATAGCAGCCTCGCTGCACGCAATCAAATGGCGGGATCATTCGCAGTCGAAGGCCCAGTTGTATTGTAGCGAAGCACAAAGCTCTCATCGGTGTAAAACCACCGGCGTCCCGTGCTCCCAGGGGTAGTGGGATCCGCATTGACGGTGTAGTTCGATGGTGTCCCGCCCGGACCGTTGTTCGCCGTGACCACATAGGTAAACGTGAATCCGTCTTTCTGATTTGTTTGTGCGACAGGGTCGGGTATCAAAAGAGCGTTGCTCGTAGTGGAGGTCCCGCTGGTGCCGCCCAACGACTTCAAGTCCAGCGAAAAACCTGCGCCGAACTGGATGCCATACACGGACTCTGCGGTGTTGATATCGCGCAAGGTTTGCACCGCGGACGCTTCATTTGCCGTCATCCTGGACTGCATCAGGTTCGGAATCGCAATGGCCGCGAGGATCAGAATGACTGCTACTACAATCAGCAGCTCAATTAGGGAGAAACCCGTTTGCTTGCGTTTCATGGTCCCTGGTCTCCAATCACGCGCTTCCTGAGTATACAAAAAGAATGACACCTGTAAATAGAGCATGCGGCTTGCCAAATCCACCCCTTAAGATAACCCCACTTTTCCCGTTAATTAGCCGCTAACCGCGCGCCAAAACCACCCACATTCCTCTTCTTGTGTCCGAAATTGTCATTCCACGGACAGAACCTGTCAGATTAATTAATCATTGTAATTTCCTCATCGGGCCGTGCAGGTCAAGCCAAAAAAAAACGGAGCAGGATCGAAATCCTGCTCCGTATGATTCATGCGGTTTTCTAACCCGCCGGTGAATTATTAGAGAGGTGTGTTCGCCGTCGTGCAGCTACCTGCTGGCACTCCGGGAACGCCCACTGACAAGTAGAACAGCACCAGGTTCTGGTCGGAGCAGAATCCACGTGTGCCGGTTTGAGCGGTGGCCGGTTCTGCTTCGCTAGTATAGGTACCGGTGCCCGCACCACCCGCGGTAACGAGGAAGACATAGCCGCTCTTTGCAGTACCGACCGTCGTCGCGTTCGCCAGCAGGTTGTCGATCAAGCAGGCGTGCGCTGCGGCAGGAGTCCCGCACACGGCAGCGCCAGGGCCCAGTTGACCCATCGTTGCGAACGTGCCAGGATACGTATTGTTATAGGTCACTTCGCCCGTGTTAATGGTGCGCAGCGAGGCGACCGCCGAAGCCTCGTTCGCCGCCATCTTCGAGCGGATGAGGTTCGGAATTGCGATAGCCGCGATGATCAGAATGATCGCCACGACGATCAGCAGTTCGATAAGACTGAAACCCTTTTGCTTCTTCATGAAGTCTCCTTGAGAGAATCTATCGTGCCAGAGCACGCCCTCTGATGTGCAATGGGAGTGCCAACGCGGAGAAATGCATCCAAAAGTACTAGAGTATTGGCAACCTATTGACACTTAACAACTTAGAGCTACCAAATGACTTGGCCTTCGGGAATCTAACTTAGGTTCGGCTGCTTCCCCTCCAAAACCTGACGTTTTTCGTCAGCCTGGGTGTCGCAAATGGTCACATCTCTAAATCCCCTCTATCATGCACAGATCCTTGGAAATGAAGGGCATCCAGGTACTCTGCAAGGGACTCTGATCACTACAAACTGTGCTTCCTGGCGTAGTGCCTGAAAGAGGGGTAACTAATCTTCAGAAGCTCTGCCGCGTGCGTGCGCACCCCAGCCGCTTTTTCCAGCGCGGCCTTCAGGTAGCGCTTTTCGGTATCCGCCATCACCTGCTCGAAGTCCACGCCTTCCGGCGGAAACGCCGTGCTCTCCGATTGTCCCCCGGACGCCGTCGCGGCTCCCCCCTGCCCCGTCATGCGGTCCGGCAGAACCCCCACGGAGATCTCCGGGCCGCTCTCCAGAGCCACCGCTCGCTCGAGGGTGTTCTCCAACTCCCGCACGTTCCCGGGCCAGTCGTAGGATTCCAGGCGCTGCATGGCTTGCGGCGATATGCCTTCAACCGGCTTTTCCATCGTTTTTCGGAAGCGCTCCAGAAAATGCCGCGCCAACAGCGGAATGTCATCCCGGCGCTCCCGCAAAGAGGGCACGTGAATCGGAATCACGCTCAAGCGGTAGAACAAATCCTCCCGGAACTCGCCGGCGGCGATGGCCTTCTCCAAATCCCTGTTCGTTGCTGCGATCACACGGACATCCACGTCCAGTTCGTCCGTGCTTCCCAGCGGCCGTACCTTGCCTTCCTGCAGCACGCGGTAAAGCTTCACCTGCATGGCCTGATCCATGTTGCCGATCTCATCCAGGAACAACGTTCCTCCGTCCGCCGCCTGGAATAATCCGCGCCGGTTATCGTTGGCGCCCGTGAACGCACCCTTGGTGTAGCCGAACAGTTCCGACTCCAGCAGCGTCTCTGGGAACGCCCCGCAGTTGATGGTAATGAACGGCGCATGAGATCTCGCGCTGTTCTCGTGAATGGCCCGCGCCACCAGTTCCTTGCCTGTGCCGCTCTCCCCGGTAATCAGCACGCGGCTCGTCTGGGGCGCCACGGTCTGGATCATGTCGAAGATCGCGCGCATATTCGGGCTTTGTCCGATAATGTTGTCCAGGCCGGTCAGCCGGCGCAATTCTCGCCGCAGGTATCCGGCTTCATTCTTTAATTTCAGGTTTTCCGCGACTTCGTTCACCGCTACGCGCAACTGTGCCAACAGGTCGTGGTCCTTGATCACATACCGGTTGGCGCCTTCGTTCGCGGCGGCTATCGCCGTTTCCAGCGTCGGCACGCCGGTGATCAGCACGAAATAAGCGGTGGGGGCAACTTCTCGCGCGTAGCGCAGAAGTTCCACGCCCGTCTCCCCCGGCATGCGCACATCGGAGATGATCATGTCATACAGCGAACCTTCCAGCTTGCGCTTGGCGGCCTCCACGCTGTTGGCAATCTCCACGCGGTGGCCTTCCTTGCGGAAGGTGATCTCCAGCAGTTCGCAGATGGACTTCTCGTCGTCAACGACGAGGATGTGCACCATCTCGCGGCCCGCTTCCTTCGCAGCGCTTTTCGTCGCGTGCATGGGTCCTCACTCCGCCAGCGGAAGTTCTACCACGAATTCCGCTCCTTTGTCTTTTTCGCTGATCACCGAAATCCGTCCGCTGTGCGCTTGTACGATCTGGTAAACGATCGCCAGCCCCAGCCCCGTGCCTCCCTCAAAATTGGATTGCAACGGCTCAAAGATCTTGGTGCGTTGTTGCGGGTCCAGGCCAATGCCGGTGTCCCGGAAGGAAATGCGCAGCCAATCGGGAATCCGCTCCATCCCCACGGTCAAGGTTCCACCCTCCGGCATCGCGCGCAACGCGTTGTCGCAGAGGTTCCAGAACACCTGTTTGATCTTGTCCGCGTCCACCAGCACCTTGCGCGCTTCCCCGTTGAACGCGCGCTGGATGTGGAATTTATTCCCAACGCCGGGCTTCCTCTCCATCAGCAGCAGCGTCTCGTCCAGCAGCGCGCGCACATCCGCTTCCTGAAAGACGTAGGATTTGTCCCGCGAGTAGTTCAGGAAGTCCGTAATGATGTGATTCAAGCGCTCCGATTCCCGGCTGACAATGTTCACCAGCCGCTTCTCGTCTTCCTCCAGTGGCACCAGGTGCCCCAGCTCCTTCACCGCGCCCGCCATGGCCGTCAGCGGCTGCCTTATTTCGTGTGCTATTGCCGCGGACAGCCGCCCTACCGCCGCCATGCGCTCCTTCGTGGCCACTTCCTTTTCCAGGTGCCGCAATTCCGTCAAGTCCTGAAAATTGAACACATAGCCGCTCCGCGCCGTATCCCGGGTTCGCAGCGGCGAAACCGATATACCTAGGAATCGGCGCTGCCCGCCGGCCGTACGCATCTCAATCTCCCTCCGCAGGGAAAGCTTTTCTGGGAGCGCCGTCATGTCCGGCAGCCAGAATTCCTCGCTGACCTCCCGCAGATCCCGTCCGCGCAGTTCCGCGAACGTCCGCCCCAGAATTTCCTCTCCAGTGCGGTTGATCAGCACCACGCGCCCATCCATGTCCGTGGTGACCAGGCCGCCGCGCATGGAATGAATGATGTCCGCCGTAAAATCCTGCAGTTCCAGCAGTTCTTCGCGCTTCTGTTCCAGTTCCGTGCTTTTGCGGCGCAGGGAATACGCCAGCAGGCTCGCCAGATAAGCCACCGCCAGAAATCCAAACGTATTGCTCAGAAACCACAACCGCAGCGTTTCCACCGCAGGGGCCGCGATCGAAGTTCGTGGTAACTTCCCGGCATCCACAAAAAAGAGCACCAGCGCGAGCGACCCCAGGCAGAGTATCGCCGTCACGAACGCCATCCGCCGCGTGAACAGGATGCTGGCGACGATGATCACCAGCAGGTACAGCGAGGTGAAGTTGCTGTCCTGCAATCCCGTGGCGTAAACGATTCCCGTAATCATCGCCACGTCGCAGAACACCTGGATCGCACCGAACCAGAACGTCGCCGGCAGCAAACGCACCAGGATCAGGTGCAGGATGCCGATGGTTATCCACAGAATGATGATCGGCAGGAAGTAGCGCGGCGAACCGCTGGACGGCACGTACTGCGGCCACACCACGCCCACGCCCAGGATCAGCGCGATCATCAACAGACGCACACGCGTTAGCCATTCCAGCCACTCACGCCGATTGAACGTCTGTTCCATAAATGTGCGCTTGGGATGCGGCCCCCGCATTCCTCATCCTTCATCATAAACAGAAAAAGGAGGACAGGCGCGAACCTCCTGTCCTCCTTTTCCGAAGAAGCACTCCGCTTAGTGCGCCGAGGCCAGTTTGCCGATCAGCGAGAAGAGCGGCAGGTACATGGAAATGACCACGCCGCCGACCACCCCGCCGAGGAACACGATCATAATTGGTTCCAGGGCGGTCAGCAGGTCCTTCACCGCCGAGTCCACTTCGTCCTCGTAGAAGTCCGCGATCTTCTGTAGCATCGCGTCCATCGCGCCGGTCTGTTCGCCCACCGCGATCATCTGCGTCACCATGCCCGGGAACACTTCCGATTCCTTGAGTGGCTCGGTGAGCGACTTCCCTTCTTCCAGCGATTTCCGCACCTTGTTCAAGGCCCTTTCGACCACCGCGTTCCCCGAGGTCTTCGCGGTAATGTCCAGGCCTTCCAGGATGGGAACGCCGCTGGAGATCAATGTGCCCAGCGTTCGTGTGAAACGCCCCACGGCAATCTTCCGCATCAGGATGCCCAGCACCGGCAGCTTCAGGATCACCGTATCGATGGCGTAGCGTCCTTGCGGTGTGCCGTGCCACACCTTTAAACCGATAATGGCCGCCACCACCCCCACCACGATCAGCAACCCAAAGATGCTGCCGACGAAATGGCTGGCCGCGATCACCACCTTTGTGGGCAGCGGCAAATCCACGCCCATCCCGGCGAACAACGTTGCGAACACCGGCACCACCTTCCACAACAGCAGGATGATGACGCCTGTGGCGATCGTCAAGACGCCAATGGGGTACACCATGGCGGACCTCACCGCTCGCTGCAGTTTCACGTTCTTTTCGATGTACGTCGAGAGGCGCTGCAGAATCGTGTCCAGAATTCCGCCCGTCTCCCCCGCTTCCACCATGTTGGAGTACAACGCATCGAAGACCTTCGGGTATTGCTTCATGGCCGCGGAGAGCGTGCTCCCGCTTTCCACCGCCGAGCGCGTGCCCGTCAGCACCTTCTGGAAGGTTTTGTTCTCCTGCTGGCTCGAGAGGATTTCCAGACACTGCACCAGCGGCAAGCCGGCGTCAATCATGACCGAGAACTGCCGCGTAAACACGGCCAGCTCCTTCGGACTGACGCCCCCGCCGAAGGTGGGCAAGTTGAACTCCTTGCCCTTCTCCGACATTTTTGTCGCCGTGATCTGCTGGCGCCTCAACACGCTCTGCAGCTCCGTCTTGCTGCTGGCCGTCATTTCGCCCGCGACCGACGAACCTGCTCGATTTGTTCCCCGATACGTAAAGACCGGCATAATATCTCCTCCTCAGCAGTCAAAAAAAGTCTTCCGAACTTCCCTAACCCCATTCACCGATACAATCTCTTAGTGCTTGGCCCCAACCGGCGTCTTCCCAAAGGTGGTTTTGCCCGCGGTCGGCGTCGACGCCACTCCGCGGTTGATCATGTCTTGCAACTCGTCCGGATTCGACGAGCGCGACAACGCCATGTCCAGTGTGATGATTTTGGCGAAATACGCGTTCGCCAGACCCTGGTTGAATGTCTGCATCCCGGTCTGGCCCGTCCCCGTCTGCATCGCCGAATAAATCTGGTGAATCTTGTCTTCGCGAACCAGGTTGCGGATCGCCGGCGTCGGTATCAGCACCTCCATCACCATCACCCGCCCCCGTCCGTCGGAGCGCGGCAACAGCGCTTGGCAAAGGATCCCTTCCAGCACCATCGAGAGCTGCGCGCGGATCTGCGGCTGCTGGTGCGAGGGAAACACGTCGATAATGCGGTTGATCGTGGAGGCCGCGGAATTCGTGTGCAGCGTCGCGAACGTCAAGTGCCCGGTTTCCGCGATGCGCAGCGCTGATTCGATCGTTTCCAGGTCGCGCATTTCTCCGATCAGCACCACGTCCGGGTCTTCGCGCAGGGCGGCGCGCAATGAGTTGGCGAACGAATGCGTATCCGAGTGCACCTCGCGCTGGTTCACCAGGCACTTCTTGTGGTTGTGCAGAAACTCGATGGGGTCCTCGATCGTGATCATATGCTCTTCACGCTCGGCGTTGATCTTGTCCAGCATGGCCGCCAGCGTCGTGGACTTGCCCGAGCCCGTCGGCCCCGTTACCAGCACCAGCCCGCGCGGCTTGTCGCAAAGCCCCTTCACCACCGGCGGCAATCCCAGCGCGTCGAACCCCTTGATCTCCCAGGGAATCGTACGGAAGACCGCTCCCACCGCGCCGCGCTGATTGAAAACGTTGCCGCGGAACCGCGCCAGGTTTTTCAACCCGAACGAAAAGTCCAGCTCCAGGTTCTCCTCGAAGCGGTGCTTCTGCGCATCCGTCAGCACGCTGTACGCCAGCGACTTCGTGTCCGCCGCCGTCAGCGGTGGCATGTCCAGCGGACGCAACCTGCCGTGTACGCGCACCCGGGGCGAGCTGTTCGTCGTGATGTGCAGGTCGCTGCCTCCCATTTCGATCATCTTTTTGAGCAGTTCGCTCAGTGTTATCCCTGCCATGGTCGCACCCTCTCCCGACTATAAAACCGTTTCTCTCAGCACTTCTTCCATTGTCGTCATCCCTGCCGCTATCTTGATCAACCCGCTTCGCCGCAACGTGATCATCCCCTGTTCGATCGCTTTCTTCCTCAATTCCAGGGCCGAAGCGCCCACCAGGATCAGCTCTCGAAGCTCGTCGTTGATCTCCATCACTTCGTATAATCCTGTGCGCCCTTTGTACCCGCCCTTGTTGCAGGTGGAGCACCCCTTGCCGTGATAAATCTTGGTGGTCTTGGCTTCCTCCGGCGAATACCCCGCGTCGATCAGCGCCTGTTTCGGCACTTCCAGCTCTTCCTTGCAATTTACGCAGATGCGCCGCACCAGCCGCTGCGCGCAAATCAGGTTGATGGAGGTGGCCACCAGGAAGGGCTCGATGCCCATGTTCATCAACCGGCTGATGGTCGAGGGCGCGTCGTTCGTGTGCAGCGTGGAAAGCACCAGGTGCCCGGTCAACGCCGCTTTTACTCCGATTTCCGCCGTCTCGAAGTCTCGAATCTCTCCGACCAGGATGATGTTGGGGTCCTGCCGGAGGAAGGCGCGCAGCGCCGCCGCGAAGTTCAGCCCGATCTGCTCCTTCATCTGCACCTGGTTGATCCCCGCCAACTGGAACTCCACCGGGTCCTCCGCGGTCATGATGTTCGTCTCCACCTGATTCAGCCGGGATACCGAGGAGTACAGCGTATTCGTTTTGCCGGACCCTGTCGGTCCGGTCACCAGCACCATGCCGTAGGGCCGCAAAATGTTGCGCTCGAATTTCTTCAGCGACTCCGGCTCGAAACCCAGCTTGGTCATGTCCAGCCGCAGGTTCTCCTTGTCCAGCAACCGCAGCACGATCTTTTCGCCGAACAGCGTGGGCACCGAGGACACGCGGAAGTCCAGCTCCTTCCTTTTGCCCTCCACTTTGTACTTGATCATGATGCGGCCGTCTTGCGGCAGCCGCTTTTCCGCGATGTCCAGCTTCGCCATGATCTTCAAGCGGCTGGTCATCGCATCGCGCAGCTTCAGCGGCGGATTCATCACCGTCTGCAGCACCCCGTCTACCCGGAACCTCACCCGCATCTCGTTCTCGTACGGCTCCACGTGAATATCGCTCGCGCCCCGCTTCACCGAATCCGTCAGGATCAGGTTCACCAATTTGATGATGGGCGCTTCTTCCGCGGCTCTCTCCAGCGCCGTTGCGTCCAACTCCTGCTCTTCGGTCGCCAGCTCCAGTTCCTGGTCTTCGTCCACCAGGTCCTTCATCAGGTTGCTGAGTTCTTCGTGGCTGGAGGCCCCGCCGCCGTAGAACCGCGTGATGGCTTCGCCGATCGCCGATTCCGACGCCACCACCGGCTCCACGTTGAACCCGGTCATGAACTTGATGTCGTCCATCGCGAACACGTTCGTGGGATCCGTCATCGCAATGGTCAGCACGGAGCCCACTCGTGACAGCGGCACCACCTGATAGCGCAGCGCGGTATCTTGCGGGATCAACTTAATTACGTTGGGATCGATTTCGTAATACTTCAGGTTGATGGACGGTACGCCGTATTGCCGTGAAAGCACACCGGTGATGTCATCATCGGTGATATAGCCCATCTTCGCCAGGCAGCTTCCCAGCTTGCCACCATTCGAGCGCTGGAATTCCAGCGCCTTATCGAGCTGGTCCTGCGTGATAAGGCTTTCCTTTAGCAGTATTTCGCCCAAACGGACGGACATCCGTAGCTCTCCCTGGATGCGAAGCTCCTACCGCTCAACATAGCAAAGCGGCGCGCTTCCTGTCGTTCGATTTTGAACCGCCGTTGTGAATTGGCTAATACCTGTCCTCGCGAACAGGCCCCCGCGCCACGGTACAGTGCCTCTTTCTTGACTTGCTCCCATGGCGTGGCTATCTTGCAGAGGAGATGTCTGCACACCGTGTTTTGCCAATCCTCGGGCAGTTTGCGCCGTCTGGCGCAAAACCCCTGCGCCACCAGGTCCCCGCGGCTGGGCCGCACGCCCCGCAGGTCCTGCAATCCTACTATGATGCACTGTTCCGGGCTTACGGTCCGCAACACTGGTGGCCGGGACGAACCCGCTTCGAAGTCATTGTTGGCGCCATCCTTACGCAAAACACCAGTTGGACCAACGTCGAACGCGCCATCCGCAATCTCCGCCGCGAGAAGTTGCTCTCCCCCATCGCCATCGAGCGCGTCTCCCCTCCCCGCCTGGCCCGGCTGATTCGCTCCTCCGGCTACTTCCGCCAGAAGGCGCGCAAGCTGAAAGCCTTTGTCCGTTTCCTCCGGGCTGCCTACCAGGGTTCTCTTACGAAAATGTTTCGCACTCCCACTGCCGTCCTCCGGGAGCAGCTCCTCGCCGTTCACGGCATCGGTCCCGAGACCGCCGATTCCATCCTCCTCTACGCCGGGAAGCATCCTGTCTTCGTGGTGGACGCCTATACCCGCCGCATTCTGGAGCGCCACCATCTTGTTCATGGCAAACAATCCTACGAGGAGATTCGTGCCCTCTTTGAGCGCAGCCTGCCCCTCAGCGCCTCCCTCTTCAACGAATACCACGGCCTGATCGTGCGCACCGGCAAAGACTTCTGCCGCGCCCGTGCGCCTCTTTGCGAAAACTGTGCCCTTAAGCCTTTTCTTCCCACATCACAAGAGGCCGCCCCGTGACCCCCTCAAAATCCAAGTCGCACCTGCGTCTGGTGATTGGCGGCATCCTTGTGACCCTCCTCTTGGCCGCTGTCTTCACCATGGGCTCCCTTGACGTGCCCATCGAACCGAGCTCCTGGCGCGTGCTCATGCCTCTGTATGCGGTGAATTGTTTTATATTCGCCGCGCTTCTCATCTTTGGTCTCATCCTCGGGCGCAACATCGTGCGGCTCTTGGCCGAGCGCAGCAAGGAGCATCTCGGCGCGCGCTTCAAAACCAAGATGGTCATGGGCGCCATGACCGTTTCTCTCCTTCCCGTCATCTTCATGTTTTTCGCCAGCTACTCCCTGCTCAATCGCACCCTGGGACGTTGGTTCCCCCGCCCTCTCGAAATTGCTTCGGAAGAAACGCAAAAGCTGTTGAACGACCTCGGCCGGAGCACCCTCCCTCGTCTGCACACTCTGGGATACCAGGCGGCAACGCACCTCGGCGAGTCTCCGGACGCCTTCCTTCAGCACGCCTTCGCCACAGGCCTGGACGCCGTGTGGGTCTTCGATTCCAAAGGCAACCTGCTCCGCGGCGGGGTCACCTGCGACGACCTGAACGAGGACCGCTCCAAGGAACTCTGCAGCGTCAGCGGCGTTCCGGGTTCTCAGCAGCGCGTCCTGCCCAGCGGCGTGGAAATTTGGCAGGCCAAGGACAAGAGCTACTTTGCCGCGCGCGTCCCGGTTACCCTCAACGCCAAAGAAACCGGCACACTCGTGGCCGCCTATCGGACCAGCCCCGACTTCGTGAGGCACTGGAACACCATCCAGGCGCAAACGCAGGAATACGAGAAGGTAAAGCAGAACTTGCGCACCCTCAAGAGCCAGATGCTTCTGATTCTCTTTTTCTTTACCGTGCTCGTTCTCTCCGCCGCCACCTGGGTCGCCCTGTTCCTCGCAAAGCAAGTCACCGTGCCCATTCAGGCCCTCGCCGAGGGCACGCGCGAAGTTTCCGCCGGCAATTTCGAGTTTCAAGTGCCGGAACAGGTGCAGGACGAGCTCGGCAGGCTGGTCCGCTCCTTCAACACTATGACCACCCAGTTGCGCGACAACCGCACTCAGATTGACGAGTTCACCCGCAACCTCCAGCAAGCCGTCCAGGAACTCGAACGTCGCCGCCAGTTGATGGAAACCGTCCTCGAGAATATTCCCGCAGGCGTCATCTCCCTCGACGCCGACGGCAAAATCCTTCGCACCAACACCGCCGTCAACAATATGTTCGGTGTGGCCGCCCGCGAGATTTCTTCCCTCGAGCTCCTCCTGGGGCCCGAAGCCGGCCGCATCCTCGAGCACCTGATGCGCCGCTCTCTGCGCATGGGCGTCGTTTCGCGCGAGGTTGAACTCGTGGTTGGCGGCCGCGTGCTGCATCTCGCCATTACCGTCAGTTCCCTTGGTCCGCGCAAAGCCAATTCCGGTTTCGTGCTGGTCTTCGACGACCTCACGGAAGTTCTCCGCGCCCAAAAATCGGCCGTCTGGCAGGAAGTCGCCCGCCGCATCGCTCACGAGATCAAGAATCCCCTCACCCCCATCCAACTCTCCGCGCAGCGCCTGCGCCATCAACTGGACCGCCGCACCGGCGCTTCCGCACCGCCCAAGGATCCCGATCTCGCGCGCATCGCTCTGGAATGCGCCAGCCTCATCGAACGCGAGGTGGCCACCCTCTCCGCCCTGGTGAACGAGTTCTCCCAGTTCGTGCGCTTCCCCACCGCCAAACTCCTGCCCACCGATACCAACACCACGGTCAACGAAGCCGTAGAGGTTTTCGCCGGCCGCCTCGACGGCATCACCCTGAAAACCTCCTTCGAAGAACATCTCCCCGCCGTGCGCGCCGATGGCCCGCTTCTCCGCAGCGTCATCGTCAATCTCATTGACAACGCTGCCGAAGCCCTCGAGGACTCGCCCTGCCGCGAAATCACTGTCGCCACGCATTTGCGCTCCGAATCCGATACCATTGAAATTGCGGTTTCGGACACGGGCCACGGCATCTCCCCGCAGGACAAGGACAGGCTTTTCTTGCCGCATTTTTCCACCAAGGAACGCGGCACCGGCCTGGGGCTGGCCATTGCCGCGCGCATCATCTCCGAGCACGGCGGCTCCCTCCGTGTGGAGGACAATTTCCCCGTCGGTTCGCGCTTTTTGATCGAGCTGCCTGTCGCCGAGCTTCCCACGGCCGCCCCGGCAGAGCGCTCTGGAATGGACAGCAGTTCATGAGCACGCAGCACAGAATTCTGATCGTGGACGATGAAGCGGGCATCCGCGAATCGCTCGCCTCCATCCTGCGCGACGAGCACTACGCCGTGGAAGCCGTGGGCTCCGCCGAGGAGGCTCTCGATCGCATCGCCGCCGGCGACTTGCACGTCATTCTTCTGGACATCTGGCTGCCTGGCATTGACGGCATGGAAGCCCTCAGCCGCATCCGCAACATTCCCGAAGCGCCCGCGGTCATCATGATTTCCGGCCATGGCAACATCGAAGCCGCCGTGCGCGCCACAAAACTTGGCGCCTTCGACTTCATCGAAAAGCCGCTCTCCCTTGAAAAAGTCACCGTCCTGGTCCGCAACGCCATCCAGCAGCGCCGCCTCCAGGAGGAGAATCAGGTGCTGCGCAGCGAGTTTAATCAGCGCTTCCAGGTCATCGGCGACAGCGTCCCCATGAAAGCCTTGCGTCAACAAATCGCCGTTACCGCTCCCACCAACGGCCGCGTTTTAATTTATGGCGAGAGCGGCACCGGGAAGGAACTCGTCGCCCGCGCCCTTCATGCCGGAAGCCTCCGCAATCGCGGCCCCTTCGTGGAAGTAAGTTGCGCCGCGATCCCCGAGGAGCTGATCGAGTCCGAGCTCTTTGGCCACATCAAGGGGAGTTTCACCGGCGCCAGCGAGGACAAGATCGGCAAGTTCCAGAAGGCCGACGGCGGCACCCTCTTTTTGGACGAAGTCGGCGACATGAGCCTGCGCACGCAATCGAAAGTCCTGCGCGTTCTCGAAGAGCAGCGCATCGAGCGCATCGGCTCCAACACAGCCTTGCACGTTGACGTTCGCGTTCTCGCCGCCACCAACAAGAATCTCGAAAAAGAAATCGCCAGCGGCGCTTTCCGCCAGGATCTCTTCTACCGCCTCAATGTCATCCCGTTTTTTGTGCCTCCCCTGCGCGACCGCAAGGAGGACATCCCGGTCTTCGCGCGTTTCTACCTCAACGAATTCAGCTCCGAATACGGCAAGCGCACCCGCGAGCTCAGCGAAGGCGCGATGGAAGTCCTGCTGCGCTATCCCTGGCCCGGCAATGTCCGCGAGCTAAAAAACCTGGTGGAACGCCTCGTGATTGTCTGCCCGCAGTCGCGCATCGAGCCGCATCATCTCCCGCCCGAACTTTTCCGCGGCGTCGCCGAAAGCCCGCAACACCCCTATTCCACTTTGCACGAGGCTCGCAGCGCTTACGAACGCGAATTCATCCTCCGCAAACTCCAGGAGCATCGCTGGAACATGACGCAAACCGCCTCCGCCCTAGGCCTCGAACGCTCTCACCTCTACCGCAAAATGAAATCCCTAGGCATCGCCGCCCCCGAGTAGCGTATTCCGCAACCGTATAGTCACATAGTCACACGAAGGGTGCCCCAGGCACGGAGTCTGTGCCTGGGTCTTGGGGTTTCCGATGTCCGAAGGGACGGATGGTCCAGGCAAAAGCATCGGACCCGATTGACATATATACTTGTCTAGTATATTTAGTTACAGTATAGTCCGACGAAGGGTGCCCCAGGCACGGAGTCTGTGCCTGGGTCTTGGGGTTTCCGATGCCCACCGGATTAGAACGTCACTACGGCAAAGGCGATTTGCACTTCATCACGTTCAGTTGCTATCGCCGCCTGCCCCTACTGACCACGGTCCGGGCGCGCGATATCTTCGTCCAAGAACTCGCCAGAGTGCGCACCGAAACGGCATTTCGATTGTTCGGCTACGTTGTAATGCCGGAGCACGTGCATTTATTGATGAGCGAGCCGAAAGTCGGCACACCGTCCGCAGCAGTCCAAAAACTGAAGCAGCGCGTGTCGCGCAAGATTCGTGGCCGCGAATCCCGAGAACGATCCCGCCGGCAGCTCGAAGATAATGGCGAGCCGTTCCGTTCCTTTTGGCAGGCTCGATTCTATGATTTCAGCGTGTACAGCAAAGGAAAGAAAAAGGAGAAGCTGAACTATATGCACGCCAATCCAGTGATCCGTGGATTGGTGGAGCACCCGAGGGACTGGCCGTGGAGCAGTTGGTCGTTTTACTTCGGAGGGGCACAGACCTTGGTGCAAATGGATGTTGAGCGCTAAAAAAGGAGAAGAGAACCCAAGCCACTAGCTACGCGGAGGGTGCCCCAGGCACGGAGTCTGTGCCTGGGTCTTGGGGTTTCCAATGCCCGACAAATCAAAACCCCACTTCAGTCTTGATCATAGTTAAACGGAGGGTGCCCCAGGCACGGAGTGTGTGCCTGGGTCTTGGGTTTGGCGCTCTTACTCTCGTTTCTTCTTCCCCTGCTCTTCTCCCAGTCCTTCCAATTGCGTGTGCCAGTTCAATTCCCGCACTTGCATCGGATTCTCCCGCCAGTTCGGCATCACCTTCACGAACAGTCCCAGATAAATCTTCGTTCCTAGCAAACTCTCCAGTTCCTTCCGCGCCTGCGTCCCAATCCGCTTCAGCATGTCTCCCTTGTGCCCGATCAGGATTTTCTTCTGCGAATCGCGCTCCACGTGCATGGTCACTTCAATCCGTAGGATCTTCGGCGTTTCCTCAAACTTGTCCACGATCACCGCCAGCGCGTGCGGCACCTCGTGGTACGTCAACTGAATTGCCTTCTCACGGATGATCTCGCTGGCCAGAAACCGCTCCGGCTGGTCCGTAATCTGATCCTCGGGAAAAAACGGCTCCCCTTCCGGCAGGTTCTTGAAAACCTCTTCCAGCAATTCCTCGCACCCGTCGCCCCTCAGCGCGGAAATGGGCATGAGCGCCGCTAACGGAAACGCCTTTGAAAACGCATCCATCAGCGGCAGCAGCTTTGGCTTCGGTATGCGATCGATCTTGTTCAACGCCAGGATGGTCTTCCCCTCAAATCTCTTGGCCTTTTCCAGCAGGAGTTCATCCTCATGCGGCAGCGCCCGTATGGCATCCACCATCAGCAACAACACGTCAATCCCTTCCAGCGCCGCTGCCACTTCCCGCATCATCTGCCGGTTCAGCGCGGAATCGGCTTCGTGGACACCCGGCGTGTCAATGAACACCACTTGCCCCTGCGGCTGCGTCACGATCCCCTGAATGCGGTTGCGCGTGGTTTGCGGCTTCGACGTGACAATCGCCACCTTCTGCCCCACGAACCGGTTCAGCAACGTGGACTTCCCCGCATTGGGCCGCCCCACGATGGCCACGAACCCCGCCCGCCGCTTCTTTTCTTCCCCTGCTGTCTCCGCCATTTTTTCCACGGTGCTTCTTTCTTCTGCTCTCTAACAATTCACCCGTCAACCATCATTTGTGCGCCGGCGAAGCCGCCGCCGGCAAATGCCGCGCGCGCAGCCGCAAGACTTTTCGCTGATTCGCCTCCACCACTTCAAACCGGAACCCTTCCAGGTCGATCTTGTCCCCTGTCGCGGGCACTTTTCTGGAAACATGGCTCAGCAGCCCCGCGATCGTCGTCACCGTCTCGTCGGATTCATCGCCGAAGTGCACCCCCAGCAACTCCTCCACGTGCGAAATGCTCATGCTGCCGCGCAGCACCAGGCTGCCATCCGGTTCCCGCACCGCATCCGGCGCGGGCTGCATCGCACCGGCGCCGCTCTCGCCAACAATTTCTTCCACCAGATCCTCCACCGTCGCAATGCCCGCCACGCTGCCGTGCTCGTCAATCACCACCACCAGCGCCTGGTCCTTCTGCCGCATCTCCCGCAGCAGGTCCGACCCCAGCTTAGTCTCCGGCACAAACAGGGTCGGCCGCATCAGTTCCCTCACCTTGCGCTTCGGCAAATCCGTATCGGCAATCTGCAGCAGGTCCTGTGCGTGCACCACGCCGATGATGTCGTCCAGCGTTTTCTCGTACACCGGCATTTTCGCGAACTTCGTCTCCGCGTACCGCGTGTGCATCTCTTCCAGCGTGGCGTCCGCCTGCATCGCCACCACGTCCGGCCGCGGCGTCATCACCTCGCGCACCCGCTTGTCGCTGAACTCCACCACCTGCTCGATCAAATCCGCCTGATCCGGCTCGATGATGCCTTCTTCCTCCGCCACTTCCACCAGCGCCTCGATGCCCTCTTCCGTGCGCTGTTCGTCCGTGCGCTCCACTTCCTGCTCCGAAATCCGCGCCACCGATTCCGTGCCTTCCAGAAAAACGCGCACCGGCCACACCAGCCACATCGCCATGCGCACCACGGGCAGCAGCGGCAGCATCCATCTCCCCGTCGTCCGGTACAGCAGCATGTCCGGAATGAAGTGCATCAGCAGCACCACTTCCAGCGACAGGAAGACGAGGAATTGCAGCCCCGCCTCCCAGCGGGTTGGCACCAGGTACACCACCGCCCGCGTCGTCTCCAGCACTACGAACGCCAGCCAGAAATGCCCCAGGATGCGGAACGTCCGCCCGGCGCTCCGCCGGTTGATGTTCAGCTTCGGCTCGATCTCCGCTTCAAAAATGTCCAGGTGCTCGTGAACGCGCCCCGTCGTCATCCGCCCGAGCTCGCGATAGATCAGCGCGAGGTAAGAAAAAATCGGCAAGCCCAGGGCCAGCACCAGCACGCTGCCGACAGAGGCCCACAGTAACATCATCGGCCAATCCCCAATCGCCGCCGCAGCCGCATTTCCACGCGCGCCATTTCGCCGCGATCAGCCTCGTGATCGTACCCCAAAAGG
>DATFNP010000019.1:0-6949 GCA_035266345.1 Candidatus Sulfotelmatobacter sp. | reverse complement strand
CAACTCGCGCACGGTCGCCCCAGCGCGACCGTGCGCGAGTTGATGATTACGGCAGCGGCGGCGAAATGGAATGTGCCACCGGCCGAGTGCGAAGCGAAGAAGGGAAGTGTGCTGCACGCGAAATCTTCGCGCAAGGCCGGTTATGGGGAACTGGTGGAAGCGGCGTCGAAGTTGCCGATTCCTGATCCTGAGAAAGTGGAACTCAAGGATGAATCGGAATTTGAAGTGATTGGTCATCCGGTGGCGCGCGTAGATGTGCCGTCGAAGGTCAATGGCACCGCGCAGTTTGGCATCGACGTGCGAGTGCCGGAGATGTTGTTTGCCGTGGTGGCGCGGTGTCCGACGTTTGGGGGCAAGGTGGCGCGTTTCGATGCGGCCAAAGCCAAGACGGTCCCGGGAGTGCGCGATGTTTTTGAGATTCCTGCGCTCGGGAGCGAGATGTTCACTGCCGGGGGAATCGTGGTGATCGCCGACTCGACCTGGTCTGCGATGAAAGGGCGGGAAGCTCTGCAGATCACGTGGGACCACGGGGCGGCGGTTTCCGAGTCGAGCGATGGGATGCGTCAGGCCTTGCGTGCCGCAGCTGAAAAACCTGGGAAGCGTGTGCGCAACGACGGTGACGTCGACTCGGTGCTCTCAAACGGCGCGAAGAAAGTGGAGGCGCTGTACGAACTGCCGTTGTTGGCGCATGCGACCATGGAGCCGATGAATATCACCGTTCATGCGCGCCAGAGCGATGCGGAAGTGTGGGCCCCTACGCAATCCCCGGACTGGGTGCAGGGAACTGTGGCGCAGGTGTTGGGCTTCAAGCCCGACAAGGTGGTCGTACATACGACGCTGATGGGGGGCGCATTCGGGCGGCGGTATATGGCCGACTTTCCCGCGGAGGCGGCGCAGATCGCGAAGGTCGTGGGCAAGCCGGTGCAGTTAGTGTGGACGCGGGAAGACGACATGACGCACGACTTCTATCGGCCCGCGTCGTGCCATCGCATGCGAGGCGCGGTAGATGCCAATGGGCGTCCTGCAGCGTGGTTTCACACGTTGGCGTCGACGTCGATTCGCGGGTATTGGGACCCGACCGCTCCGCCGGAACGGCAGGAAGTCGGGGGAGCCGAACAAATGCCGTATGCAATTCCGAACGTGCGGCTGGAGTACAACCCCGTGTCGAGTGCCGTGCCGCGAGCCTGGTGGCGGTCGGTCGAAAACTCGTTCAACGGCTTTGCCGTGGAGAGTTTCATTGACGAACTTGCGGCCGCGGCTGGGCAGGACCCGGTGCAGTTCCGCAAGAGTCTGCTGGTGAAACCGGCAAACTGGAAGCCGAAGAACGATGACGACGTGGACGCGGCGCGACTTCGCGGCGTGCTGGAACTTGTCGCCGAGAAAGCGGGTTGGGGCAGGCCGTTGCCGAAGGGCCAGGGGCGAGGGATTGCGGCGTTCTGCTCGTTCGGGAGCTATTTTGCCGAAGTGGCTGAAGTCACGGTCAAAGGTGGCGACTTCAAGATTGACCGCATCGTGGCCGCGGTGGATTGCGGGCAGATCGTGAATCCGGAGTCGGTGCGGTCGCAGACCGAGGGCGCCATTATCTTTGGATTGAGCGCCGCGCTGAAAAATGAAATCACGATCAAGAACGGAGCTGTCGAGCAAACCAATTTTGACGGTTACGATCCGATCCGAATCAACGAAGCTCCGCCGATCGAGGTGCATCTAGTCAGCAGCAAGGAAGATCCCGGTGGGATGGGTGAGCCGGGTCTGCCGCCGATCGCGCCAGCGGTCGCGAATGCGATTTTCGCGGCATCGGGGCAACGGCTGCGAAGACTGCCGTTTCAGTTGAAGCCCGTTTGAACAGGCCGGGCTGCGCCCGGCGAACAGTCGAGGGCGGTTGTCCCCATGATCTCACTGTCCTGAAAACACAAACGCCGCCGATTTCTCGGCGGCGCGTTCACACTGAACTCGTCTTACCGCGGAGCTTCCTCCAGCAATCCCTGTTCCAGCTTTTCCTGGCACTCGATGCAGTGGCGTGTCCAGGGCACGGCCTCGAGGCGCTTCGCGTTGATCTCTTTACCGCAGTGGATGCATTCGCCGAAGCTGCCTTCACGAATCCGGGCAAGGGCCTTCTCCACCATCTGCAAAGTCTGGCGGTCGTTGTTGCTCTGGCTGAACAAGAATTCCTTGGTATAGGAACTGGCGGCGCGGTCGGCGATGTCCTGTGCGGTGTCCTCGTCGGCCGATCGGCCGTCGGCCTGCGTGCGGTTCACGGTGCGGCGCAATTCCTGCTGCCGCGTCTCCAGGCGTTTCTTGAATGCTTCCAGCTTCTTCTTATCCATAGGTCACTTCAACTCGGTCACGTTCCAAAATTGTCGTATCAAAGTCTTAGGACGCCCCTTCCCGGAGGCGTCCCTGGTCATTAGGCCAAACGAAGATGATAAGCGCCGAAATTGAGATGCGTCAACCTGCCCCGGGCCGCACACAACTTCTGCAACCGCCTAACAGCCTAGTCGCGGCGTACCGTCTTCGATGTGACGCAGGTCACACCACCTACCGGGGCAGCGGATCTTTCATGCTGGCCAGCGCGTAGCCTATAACCGCCATCGCGGCTGCGTTCTCGCGCAACTCGCTGGGAACGATTTTGTCCAGCGTGTCGGCGGCGGTGTGATGATAGTGGAAGTAAGTGCGGCCATCCTGGAGAATGCCAAGCGCCGGCACGCCTGCTTCTGACATTGCGGAGATGTCGGCGCCCGGCGGGTACGTGCTCTCGCGCAGCACGTTTGCGCCGATGCTCTGCAAAGCAGTGAGGGCCGGCCGCAAGACGTCGGCAGCCGCCGCAGTCATCTTGGCATCGAAGCCCAGCGGATGAGCCGCGCCCGCATCGCTCTCGATTGCAGCAACCGTGTGAGGAAATTCCGAAGAGTAGTCTTTTGTGTACGTCTGGCTGCCGGCACCACCACTCTCCTCGTCCATCCAGGCAATCACGCGCAGGGTGCGTTTGGGACGGAGATGCAGTTTCTGCAGGATCTCTGCCGCTTCCATCGCAACCGCGACTCCGGCGCCGTCATCGATGGCGCCCGTCCCAAGATCCCATGAATCGAGATGTCCCGAGACCACGACCACTTGTTCGGGATGCTCACTGCCTTTCAGATCGGCGATCACGTTGAAGCCGGTCGCGTCTGGCAACTTCTGCGGCGTGAGCGTCAGGTGCAAGCGCACTTTGCCTTGCGCGGAAAGATGCGCGATTAGGTCGGCGTCTTCCGCGGTAACGGCGCCTGCGGGAATTCCAGCTGGAAAACTCCAGCCGGTGTGCGGCAGGCGGAAGTCGGCACTGCCCACCGAGCGCACCAATGCGGCCACCGCTCCCAACCCAGCGGCTTCTCTTGGCCCGGCACCGCGATAACGCACCGCTTCTCCATAGGCCATGAAGGCCATGCCTCCGGCGGCTTTCTGCTTGTCGAAGATTTCATTGAAGAACACGATCTTGCCGGCGACCTTGTCGTGGCCCAGGGCATGCAGTTCGTCGAAGTTGTTGACCACGACTACATCCGCCGTGATTCCCTCCGCCGGTGTGGACGTGCTTCCGCCCAGCGCCGTGAGCACGATTTTCTGCGCGGTGCCGGAGGCTTGGCCCGCGTACTCGACCAGTTCCGCCGTCTCGGCTCCGCGGACCCAGTGCGGCACCTTCACTTCCTCGAGGTGCACATCCAGCCCAATCTTGCGCAACTCCTCGGCGACGTAGTCGACGGCTGCCTTGGCCTGCAACGATCCACTGGGCCGCGCGCCGATATTCTCGGTCAGGTGCGCGACCTGCCGGTAGGCGTAGTCGTCTGCCAGTGCCGCAGACTTGATCGCCGCCAATTGCTCAAGCAACTGAGGAGGGAAGTTCTCCTGCTGCGCCTGCGAAGTCTGCGGCACCGCAGCAAATGGAGGTGGCGTCGGCGCGGGTTGCTGGTTCTGGGCCTGGCCGGGCGCGAGCGTGAGCGCGCCCAACACAATCAGGAGGAAACAGAGATCACAACGAGTTTTGGTCATAGGAGAAGGGGACTAGTGTATCTGAGGAAGGGAGTTTCTAGAAATCGTACGGATCTTGCCTCACAATCAGGGTCAATGAGTGATATGGCGATTTATCGCCAATGGAGACGGCTCCGATAGCTTCCAGTGTTGCCGACGATCCAGGCACAACTTGCTTGTCGCTTAAGGATCGAATCGGAGGCTCTTTGAGGATATTCTGTTCATAAAGGGATCAAGCAATCCACATAAGCTTACCCATTTTGGTGATTCAGAGGAACCATGTCAATCAAGCCGTTTCTCAAGCTCATAAAGAATAATCAGCTCTCGGCGTTGACGGGCAGCAATGCTTTGCTTAAACCCTTCTATCAACTCAATTACCTGGTCGCAGCCAAAGAGTGCGGTCTTTTCGAGCTGTTACTAGACGCGCCAAAAGGCTTTGAACAGCTCGCTGAAGTCTATTGCACAAATGACAAGGCTCGGGAAGCTCTGGAAGCTTGGCTGGGTCTGGGTGTTCGGCTTGGTTCCCTGGGATTGGATACCAGGGGCTACGCACTCAAGGGGCTGGCCAAAAAACTGGCGTTGCCCCAGAACGATGCGGCGCTGGCCTTGCTTCAGGAAGCGGCGGGACTCCATTCCAGCTTGATCTCACAGACCCTCAGGAAACTTCGCAACGGGGAACTTTGGAATCTCGAGGATCAGGATGGCGAGATCATCGCAAGGTCATCGCGGTTCATGGAAGCATTCCAAACGGAGGCCATTGATCGATTCTTCCCAGCCACCGGAGTTGCCAGCCTGCTTGAGATCGGGTGTGGCTCCGGTTTTTACATCAAGTACGCTGCCAACAGAAATCCGTCTCTGGTGGCCCTGGGTTTGGAGTTGCAGCCAAATGTCGCCGATGCGGCTCGCCGGAACATCTCAGAATGGGGTCTGCAAGGGCGAGTGAGAATCGAAGCAGGAGATATCCGGCTGAAGGCTCCGGACGAGCGTTTCAGCATCGTCACGCTTTACAACAATATCTACTATTTCCCAGTTGAGAGTCGAGTTTCGCTGCTCCAACATATCAGGCAGTTCATCAAGCCGGGCGGCTTTCTATTGCTGATCACATGTTGTCAGGGAGGGAGCCTGGGGGTGGAAATTCTCAATCTTTGGGGTGCTGCAACATTGACTGGCGGGAGACTGCCCAGCAAGCACGAACTCATCAGCCAGCTGCATCATGCAGGCTTTCAGGATGTTCAAACAAGTCGCTTGATCCCGGGCGAGGAGCTCTTTGCGTTCAAAGCGCTCCCTGGGGAAAACGCCTGAATCACGGGGCCCAGCCTTTGATCTCGCGGGCGGCGGCAACACTGTGGGTGCCCCGTCCTTCGCGCAGTTTTGTTCAGTCCCATGACATCCTTTACACATTGTCCCGAGACATCCTTTACACTCCGGCGCGCAAAGCGCGCCGGGGGGGTGGAAGCGGGATGGCATGGAAGACGATGGATGTTCAGGAACAGCGGGTACGGTTTGTGGTGGAGGCTACGCAGAAGATGCGGCCTTTCAATGCTCTGTGTGCCGCGTACGAGATCTCACGGCCTAAGGGATACCTGTGGTTGCGACGCTACCACGATTCGGGTGTGCGGGGGATTGCGGAACAGAGTCGCAGGCCGCGGTCCAGTCCCCGCCGCACCGAGGCCGGGTTGGAGCAGCAGGTAGTCGAGGTACGCTTGCGCTATCCGGACTGGGGGGCGCGCAAGTTGCGAGTCGTGCTGGCGCGGGAAGGTGTGGAGCTGCCGCGCAACACCATCCATCGCATTCTCCTTCGTCACGATCTGGTGCGCGCAGAAGAACGGCGCAGCCCAGCCACGCAGCGCTTTGAGCGCGCTCAGCCCAACGAACTGTGGCAGATGGACTTCAAGGGGCCCAAGGGATGGCCCCACCCAGTGGGGCCGCTGCCGGTGCTCGACGATCATAGCCGTTACCTGATTGCTCTGGCAGACAACGGCAGCACGCACGGCGCACCGGTGCGCGAGCAGTTGGAAGAAGCCTTTCAACGCTGCGGGCTCCCGGAAGGGATGCTGATGGATCACGGCACGCCGTGGTGGAGTCAGAAGTCGCCCGCCGGACAAACCCATCTGTCGCTGTGGCTGATGCGGCAAGGAATCCGGTTGCACTGGAGCGGCATTCGACATCCGCAAACCCAGGGCAAGGTGGAACGCTTTCACGGATCGTTGCAGCGCGCCCTGCAACGGCGTGGGTGGCCGCGAGAGAAAACGCAAACCTGGCTGATGCGTATCGCTGGGAGCACAACCATGTGCGTCCCCATGAAGCGCTGGGGCTGCAGACGCCGGCCACGCTTTGGCGGCCCAGTCCGCGGCGCTATGATCCGCATCCGCCGCGCTGGGAATATCCCTCCGGCGCCTGGGTGTTGAAACTCGACGGTCATGGGCAGGCGGACATCCAGGGGCGGAAGTGGAAAGTCAGTAAAGCGCTTTCCGGGGAGCGGGTGCAGGTGGAACAGCGAATGTTGGTGTTCTACTGCACGACCTTGATCCGGGAACTCGACTCAGGGAGCCAGCGCTCGACGATCGTCGAGCGCTGGCTCCCTGAGTCCCACCCACACCCAAAACTGTAAAGGATGTCTCGGGACGAAATGTAAAGGATGTATTGGGACTAGACAGCAGTTGGCGAAGGGCGGGAACCGCGGGTGTGGGCATCAAAAGTGAACCGCTCCTGCACCGGCGGCATCGCTGCCCCCGCCCTTGCAAAGAACGCGAGGACGGGGCACCCTCCGTTGTGGTGCTGTACGCAAACAACTTCGAAGGGCGGGCCACCATCTATAACCTTGTCGGCGTTGTCAAGAGACACGTAGAGTGTCTGAGGTCAGCTTCACCGTGCGTAGGTGCTGAACTCGAGTTTTTTGATTTTTACCTATTGGAAAGCTTTTGATGTTGCTTTTGTTTTTGCTCACTCG
>DATFNP010000018.1:0-2201 GCA_035266345.1 Candidatus Sulfotelmatobacter sp. | reverse complement strand
CATGAAATCGAAAAAGCTCTTGCTACTTGCAGTCGCTATCGCTTTTGCAGCAGTTGCAACGCTCCCTCTTGCTGCGCAGGATCGAGACGATGGCCGAGACCATCAAGGGGGCTGGGAGAGGGAATGCTCGCTAAGAACCCTCCATGGCAGGTTTGGGTGGTTCGGACAGGGTACGGTACTAGCTGTACCGAACGTCCATCCGTCCTTGCCGCTTGTTGTGAGCGGGGTTATCACTTATGACGGCGAAGGAAACGTTTCAGGTACGTACAACCAAAGTGTCGCCGGTGCGATCGCGACGGGGTTGAAGCTTGAAGGCTCGTATCAGGTGAACCCTGATTGCACATACTCGTCTCAAATAACCCTTCTTGCCACCGGTTCTATCGTTAACCGCGTGGGTACCATTACTGGCGAGGGAATAAACCAGGAGATTCATATCCTGTACACAGACCCGTCGCCGGTCGCCTTTGGGACGCTCAAGAAGACTCCGGAACGGTGTTCACTGGAGACCCTCAAGGGCGATTACGCGCTCTTCGGCAACGGGTTGATTTTTGTTTCTCCCACGGCATCGATTCCACGCGCCACCGCCGGGCTTCTTACCTTCGACGGCAAAGGGAATTTTGAGGGTGCAGCGACGGGAAATACAAACGGTGGGATCACGCAGGGGAACTTTACAGGTAAATATACCGTAAGCGCTGAGTGTGAGGTCACAGCCGGGATCGACATAACCAGCGGCCCGAACCAGGGCCTCCACTTCGACGAGATGGGATCCGTGACGGGCGAGGGAGAATCCAAGGAGATTCACGACATTTTCACAACTGCACACTGGGTCTTCACGGACACGCTTAAGAAACAATAAACGTAGTTGTCTCAAAGCTCGAGCCGCCCGATTCTTCGGGCGGCTTTTCTATTGCTGCGGACGGCTGAGCAGCGGCGTCCGGCCGGCGTGCTACCTACTTGCGCCCCGCCGCCAGCGGAGTGATCGCGGCCACCGCCTGCTGAACGTCGCCGGCGTTGCCGTACATATCGAAGTTGCCATTGGCCGTTGCCAGATGCAGCGAGCCATCCCGGCTGATCTTTACCTGCCGTATGGAACCCTGGACCCACGTGACATGATCGCACCGGCCCTGCGGGTCGTTGGTCCTTTGACAGTCGTACTGCACCACGCCTTCGGGACTCACCGAAAGCAGGCCCTGGCAATAGAAGGTATACATTTTGCCGTCTTGGCCCATCACAATGTGGCGGTGGTTAAAAGTAAACCGCGCGAATCTCGACTCATAGGCCTGCTTCTGGCGCTCCTGTTCCGCCCGGCGCTGTTCCTCGAGTTGCTGGCGGGCGAAATCCTGCTGCTCCTGCTGAATCGCCTGCCTCATCTGCTGCAGGTCGGATCGGTTCGGGAAGAGGTCGATCAGGCTGGACACCTTCACCAACGCGGAATTGTAGTCACGTTGCTGGCGGGCGGCGCGGACTCCCTGCAGCAATCCTTCCAGCGCCTGCTCCTCCAGGCCCTGAGCGCTGGGATCTCCCTGCGCCCGGGCGCGGCGGGCTTCCGTCACCGCTTGCAGGAAAGCGCCTGAATGCAGCGCGTGCTGGGCGCTATCATGCGCGTCCTTCCAGGCCGGACGTGCCGGCGCGGGCGCCGCAGGCGGCGCGGTGCTCTGCGGGATCGAGGGCTGCGGGTTCGACGGCTTGTCAGCATTCGGCAACTGCGCCGATCCCATGTTCGATTCTGGCTGTGCCATAGTCAGCGCCGATCTCGCTCCGCTGGCGCCCGCCGTGGACCCTCCCAGGGCGCTATTCGAGCCGATGGCAACTGGCGCAGGTTTCTTATTCGCGAGCTGAAAACTGACGATGGCAACTACCAGAAGCAAAGCCACAGCCCCGATTCCGATCAGGACGAGATTGCGGCGCTGACTCCAAAAATCACCGGTTGCGGCGGCGGGAACGGCGACGGCCGGCGGCATCGTTGGGTAGCTCTGACCCGGTGAAGTAGCCGCGCGAGCCGTCGCCGGCGTGGGCGGCGCAAAGGGAGCCGGTGTTGGTGGTGGAGTGGCGTACTGCGGCCTGGTCTCGATGGGGGCCGGTGCGAGCCCGGCAGCCGTGGCCACGGCTGGTTGCGGAATTGCCAGCCCGAGGCCTTCCGGGTGCTCGAGCGCCGCGCCGAATTCCTCCACCGTCTGAAAACGTGCGTTGGGATCTTTTTC
>DATFNP010000017.1:0-17780 GCA_035266345.1 Candidatus Sulfotelmatobacter sp. | reverse complement strand
GGCCGGCTTGCAGGCGCGCAATCTTCAGGCGCACCGAATTCGATCCGATATCAACCGCGGCAAACGTGGGCATGGGAAGCCCCACAGTTTACATGAGCCGCATCATGCGCCTGCGTCGAATCCGCGCCGCTGCCATAATTGGAAAAAACGCCGCCGATTTTAACACCTTTGTAACAACCGTCTGCTACGGTTAGCTCGGAATGGCCAGCACCGCATCGCCACGGCCGAATATGCCCGGTCCGCAACCTGTTGACAGCACTAAAGTTACATCAGAACAGACGAGCCGGACCGCACCCTTGCTGCGCGCCTCTGGCGGCGAGGTCCAAGACCGCATTTTCAAGTCTGCCATGACCCTCTGCGGTTTGGCAGTCCTGGGCGTGCTGGGGTTGATCGTTTACGAGCTCATTTCGCGCTCCAGCCTTTCCTGGCATGCTTTCGGCTTCAAGTTCTTTTCCGGCAGCGAGTGGGACCCGGTCAACGAACGGTTTGGCGCCCTGCCCTTCATCTACGGAACTCTGGTCTCGTCGTTTCTGGCGTTGCTCATCGCGGTTCCGCTTTCCATCGGAGTCGCTGTCTTCACCACCGAAATGTGCCCGCAGAAGTTGCGCGGGCCGCTCTCTTTTTTCGTGGAACTGCTGGCCGCCATTCCCAGCGTCATTTACGGCTTGTGGGCAGTGTTCGTGATGGTGCCGCTCCTCAGCCAGTATGTGCAACCATTCCTGGCCAAGACTCTGGGCTGGACCGGCCTGTTCTCGGGACCGCCCTTCGGCTTCGGCATGCTGGCCGCCGGCATCATCCTGGCCATCATGATCGTTCCCATCGTTTCTTCGATCACGCGCGAAGTTCTCATGGTCGTGCCCCAGCATCAGCGCGAAGCCGCGCTGGCCCTGGGTGCAACGCGGTGGGAGATGATCCGGATCAGCGTGTTGCGCAACGCCCGCGCCGGCATCCTGGGCGCGATTATTCTGGGCCTGGGGCGCGCCCTCGGCGAAACCATGGCGGTCACCATGGTGATCGGAAACCGGCCGGAGATTTCCAAGTCGCTGTTTGCTTCCGGCTACACCATGGCCAGCGTGCTGGCCAACGAGTTCAGCGAGGCCACCGGCGACGTCTACCTTTCGGCTCTCATCGAAATCGGCCTGGCGCTGTTCCTGGTCACGATCATTGTGAACGCGCTGGCGCAACTGCTGGTGTGGACGGTGACGCGCGGCCAGCCTGCGAGGGGACATGCCTGAGACCGCTCACGCTGCCGCCCTTCCAGCCACGGTTCCACCCATCAGTTTGTGGCGCCGCGTCACCGATCATGTCATGACCGGAGTCGCCATCCTGACCGTGGTGCTGGTGCTGACCCCGCTGGTCGCCATCTTCGGCTACCTGGTGTACAAGGGCGTCGGCTCGATTGACCTGGCTTTCCTCACCCAGACCCCGAAGCCGGTGGGCGAGGCCGGCGGCGGTATGGCCAACGCCATCGTGGGATCGGGGATTATTCTGGGCATCGCCAGCCTCTTCGGCGTCCCCTTTGGCGTGGGCGCCGGCATCTACCTGGCGGAGTTCGGACGCAATCGCCTGGGCAGCGCCATTCGCTTCACCGCCGACGTGCTCAACGGAGTTCCCTCGATTGTGATCGGCATCGTCGGCTACGCCATCGTTGTGCTCTATCAGCACCATTTCTCCGCTTTCGCGGGCGGAGTGACGCTGGCCATCATGATGGTCCCGACCATCTCGCGCACCACCGAAGAAATGCTGTTGCTGGTGCCGCAGGCTTTGCGCGAGGCGGCCTACGGACTGGGCGTGCCGCGCTGGCGCACCACGCTTTCGGTTACGCTGCGCACCGCCACTTCGGGAGTGATCACCGGCATCATGCTGGCCTTCGCCCGGGTCGCGGGCGAGACCGCGCCGCTGCTGTTCACCGCTTTCGGCAATCAGTTCTGGAACCTCCGCACCGATCAGCCCACGGCCGCGCTGCCGCTGCAGATCTACGTCTACGCCAATTCGCCCTATGATGACTGGCACCGGCAGGCTTGGGCGGGAGCGTTCGTGCTCATCGTTCTGATCGTCGCGGCGGTCTCGGCGGTGCGCTATGTCGTGCGCCGTGGTACTTTCGGAGCAGCATAGTTTATGGGTGTAGGAATTCAAGTCGAAACCCTCAATGCCTGGTACGGCAAAGGCCAGGCCTTGTACGACATCAATCTGAAGGTCGCGGCCAATCACGCCACGGCGTTGATCGGACCTTCCGGATGCGGCAAGTCCACGTTCATCCGCTGCCTCAACCGCATGCACGAAACCATTCCCGAAGCGCGCGTCACCGGCCGGGTGCAGATCGGCGAGATTGACGCCTACAACAGCACCTCGGCCACCCAACTCCGCCGCCGCGTGGGCATGGTGTTTCAGAAGGCCAACCCTTTCCCGACCATGTCCATTTACGACAACGTGGCCTCCGGGTTGAAGCTGAACGGATTCCGCGACCGGCGCAAACTGGATGAGATCGTGGAACATACGTTAAAGGTGTCGGCGCTGTGGGAAGAGGTAAAGGATCATCTGCACAAGAAATCCGGCGCCAGCCTCTCCGGCGGCCAGCAGCAGCGGCTCTGCATCGCGCGCGCCCTGGCGGTCGAACCCGAGGTTCTGCTCATGGACGAGCCCTGCTCCGCGCTCGACCCCATCTCGACCGGAAAAATTGAAGAGTTGATCTTCCAGCTCAAAGAGCGGTATACCATCGTAATAGTGACGCACAACATGCAGCAGGCGGCCCGCGTCGCCGAGTTCACCGGCTTTTTCCTGCTGGGCAAGCTGATCGAGTTCGACAAGACGGAAAAAATCTTCACCAATCCGTCGGACAAGAAGACGGAAGACTACATCACGGGCAGATTTGGATGAGGCAGATTCGGATAAGGCAAGGTTCGGATAAGGCAGGTTTCGAATAATGCGCACGCGCTTTCAACTAGGGCTGGACGATCTGCGACAGAGGCTGCTCCGCATGGGAGGCCTGGCGGAGCAGGCGGTGGATCGCGCCCGCCAGGCCTATGTGGATCGCGACCTGACCCGCTGCCAGATGGTGCTGGAAGGCGAGAGCATGATCAACATGGCGGAGCGCGAAATTGACGAAGCCGCCTTTGACCTGCTCGCCATGCAGCAGCCCATGGCCGTGGACCTGCGCTTCATTCTGGCCGTGACCAAAATCAATTCCGACCTCGAACGGGTGGGCGATCAAGCAGTTAACATTGCCGAGCGCGTCATGGATATGGTGGAACTTCCGCCCGCCGAGCTGCCCGTGGACATCGCCCGCATGGGCTCGGCAGTCAGCGCCATGGTGCGCCGCGCGCTGGAATCGTTCATCGAAGGCAAAGTCGAGTTGGCGCAGGCCGTGCTCGAAATGGACAACGTCATTGATCGTATGCGCGACGACGCTTTCATCCAGCTGGTCAAGACCATGAACGAACGGCCCGACATGGTGCGGCAGGCCCTCGATGCGCTGCTGGTCGCGCGCAATCTGGAGCGCGTTGCCGACCACGCCACCAACATCGCCGAGGACGTCATCTTCTGGGTGCAGGGCTCCGACGTTCGCCATAACGTAGGGACCGAACAGCAAGACAAGGCCACCGGGCAATCCGCAGCCACGCCGGGGGACTGAAGCCGCTGCACCTCTACTGCACCGGCAACTGTGCAGGGCCGTGCTAAGTGGCTGAATCCGGGCCCCTTACAGACTTCAACTCCTGTGGATAAAAATGTCTGTAAATGATTGAAAATAAGCAACTTAAATACGCTCATTAAACCGATTTAGCTTGCCGATACAGCCCCGCAATTTGCCCTTGACCTCTGGGTCGGCCGCAGCTCCAGATCGCATTGTGCTAGCAAGGAAACGCAATCCCAGGGCCTCGCAGGAGTCGGGCTGGTCAGCAAGAATCAGTCTTGCCACTGGGGTGTCATCCTGAACGGAGCCGTTCTTCAGGCGGAGGGAAGGATCTCCCGCGCACAGGGATATGGGGTTTAGGGAAGACGCAGGGAGATCCCTCGCCCCGCTGGTGAAAGCGCGGGGCTTCGGGATGACGCCTCCGGCAGAAGGTCAGCATGCCGCGGGTTGAAAACGCACTGCCAAGTTCTGGGTTATGCTTTCGTTTCCACGGAGGCCGCATGATTGTCCCTCGCTTTCTGCGTCTATTCCTCTCGCTGCTCCTGACGTTGAACGGCTTCGCACTGTTTGCCCAAACGCAGGCACCTTCCACGCCCCAGTCTTCTTCGCAGTCTTCCCGCGTTATCAACCTGCCGACCAGCAAGACGTTGTCGTTGCCGTCGCCGGGACGCGTGGGCAGCACCAACAGTTTTCCCGCGACCATGATGCTCAGTCCCGACGGCCGCTACGCCGCGCTGCTCAACGACGGTTACGGCACGCAGGAGACGCTGGCGACTCAGTCCATCGCGGTGCTCGATCTGAAGACGAACCGGATCGCCGACTATCCCGACCCACGCTTTGGCGACAACGCGCACCAGAGTTATTTCCTCGGCCTGGCCTTCAGTTCTGATGGGAAACATCTGTACGCCTCGGTCGGTTCGATCACCGATCCGACCGGCGCCAAGCCGCCCGACTTGGGCAACGGCATCGCTGTGTACAGCTTTGCGGAAGGCAAGGTCGCGCCGGAACGATTCATTTCCATCGCGCCCCAGCCTCTGGCGGAAAGCAAGAAAGTATCTATCGGCTTGCGCAACACTGCTCCCCACACCGCGATTCCTTATCCGGCCGGGCTGGCCGTGATCGCTGATGGCGGCCACGACAAGCTTCTTGTCGCGAATAATCTCTCCGACAACGCGGTGCTGCTCGATCCCGCGACAGGAAAAATTCTGCAGAGCTTCGACCTGAGCACCGGCGATCTGGTGCCGTCGTCGTTTCCCTACAGCTGCGTAGCCACGCGCGATGGTCATCGCGCCTGGTGCAGCCTGTGGAATGCCTCGCAGGTAGCGGAACTGGATCTGGCCAGCGGCAAGGTTGGGCGCTTTATCTCGCTGCCGCAGCTGAAGCCACCTGAGGATCCGCTGGCTCCTGGCTCCCATCCTACAGCTCTGCTGTTGAGTCCAGACGAGAGAGCGCTCTTCATTGCCCTCTCGAATCTTGACGCTGTCGTCGTTGTCAGCACCGCGGGACAAGAGATGAATTGGCTTCGTACATATGCTCCGGGCCAACGGTTCGCAGGCAGCCAGCCTGGACCTTTGGCGCTATCGTCAGATGGAACCCGCCTTTTTGTAGGGGAGGCCGCGATCAATGCGGTGGCCGTCTTCGATGCAGAACAAGCCGTCTCCGCGCCGCGCAGTGACAGCACGCTAGGGCCTCTCGGCTTCATCCCCACCGACTGGTATCCCAGCGCGCTTGCGGTTCACGGCGACGACCTGCTTATCGCAACCGCCAAAGGCGAAGGCACACGGGCCAATGGCGATATGGGAAAGACCGAGTATGAAATGAAGCGCCACAAGCATCCCTACATCCCGACGCTGCTGCGCGGTTCGCTTGCGCGGCTGAGCATCAAAGACACGCTGGGAAAACTTCCCCAACTCACGCAAGTGGTGGAAAACTCTAACTTGTTTCACGCAGATCCCGGGACGATTTCGTTTGCCGGCGGCAATAATCCCATCAAGCATGTGATCTACGTCATCAAAGAGAACCGCACCTTCGATCAGATTCTCGGCGATCTCGGAGTCGGCGACGGCGATCCCTCGCTCACCATGTATGGCGAAGACATCACGCCCAACTTGCACAAGCTGGCCCGGCAGTTCGGCGTGCTCGACAACTTCTACGACAGCGGGGAAGTCTCGGGCGACGGGCATGTGTGGTCCACCGCGGCCATCACTTCCGATTACAACGAGAAGACGTGGCAGATCGCCTATCGCGGCAAGGAGCGCACGTACGATTTCCAGGGCCAGGTGGCCGACGAATTTCCGCTGGAGCACAACCAGCCTGACGTGGACGATCCCGCCACTGGATTTCTTTGGGACAATCTGGCGCGCAACCACGTGAGCTATCGCGATTACGGCGAATACGTGAACGCGCAGTGGTGCAACGAGAAACGCAAGGCGGCGAGTCCCAAGGAAGGAACTCCGTCAGGCCAGCAGGCGCGTTGCCCGCGCACGGAATTGCACCAGGGCGACACGCTGCCGCCGAACGTGGGCGATCCGCACGGCGGAACCAGTCCGTGGCCGTGGGCGGTGCCGCTGTTCAGCGGCGTGAAGCCGACCAAGGCCGTGCTGCGCGATCATTTCGATCCGCTCTATCCGGATTTCAATACCGATTACCCGGATCAACTGCGGGCCGACGAGTTTCTGAACGAATTTGGCGCGTACGTGCGCGCGCGCGAGGAAAAAGAAGGACCGGAGTTCGAATTGCCGTCGTTTGTGCTGCTCTATTTGCCCGACGATCACACGGGAGGCACGCGGCCGGAGCATGCGCGTCCGGCGGCCAATGTAGCCGATAACGACCTGGCGCTGGGCCGCGTGGTGGATGCGGTCTCGCACAGCCCGTACTGGGACGACACCGCGATCTTCGTGCTCGAAGACGACGCGCAGGACGGCGCCGATCACGTGGACGCGCATCGCTCGATCGCATTTGTGGTCAGCAAGTACTCGCCGGGTTCCACAGCGCAGCCCTATGTCGAGCACCGCTTCTACACCACGGTGAACCTGATCCACACCATGGAGATGCTGCTCGGCCTTCCGCCCATGAACCTCAACGATGCGTATGCGCCCGTGATGGGGCAGATGGTTTCCGGCGCGGGCGACCAGCCTGCGTTCAAGGCTGACTATCGCAATCTAAAGAACGGCCTTCTGCTCGAGACCAACAAGCCGCAAGCGCCGGGCGCGAAGATTTCGTCAAAGATGGACTTCTCGCGTCCCGATGCGGCGGGCGCGGCGCAGTTGAACCGCGTGCTGTGGCGCGATCAGAAAGGCGCGACGCCGATGCCGGCGGCGAAGCATAGCGTGTTTCCCGCGGGAGGGGATTAGGGCGAGCACGCGCCCGCGTGCGAACCTGAGCCCGAGGCGTGAGGGCTCAGTGGCGAGTGTGCCGTGAAGGCGTCCCGGAGGGACGCTCGATCGTAGCCCGGCGTTTCAACGCCGGGTATGGTGCCAACCTTCCCAACTTCTGTCCCGTAGGGACGGCTGAGACCGTACCCGACGGGTGGAGTTTCAGCCGTACCTACGGCACGGCGTGCCTGAACCTGTCGTCCACCCGCCTCTGAAGCGGCGGGCTACTTTCCGAGGTCCCTTCCGGGACCGTTTTTGTGCAAGACCCGCGCCCCGGCTTTACACTAAATACGTGAAGATTGCGCTGGGGCAAATCAATCCCACGGTTGGAGACTTCTCGGGCAACGCCGCCAAGATTGTGGATTTCTCGCGGCGGGCGCAGAGCGCGGGCGCGGGATTGATCCTTTTCCCGGAGCTTTCGGTGTGCGGCTATCCTCCCCGCGACCTGGTGGAGCGGCCGTCGTTTGTGGCGCGGAATCGCGAAACCGTGGAGCGGATCGCCGCCGAAACGCGGGGTATCTCCGTCATCTGCGGGCTGGTCACGCCGGCCGAGTCCGACACCGGGAAGGCGGTGATGAATTCCGCGGCCTGGCTGATGGATGGAAAGGTGGCGCTGGTGCAGTCGAAGATGCTGCTGCCCACCTACGACGTGTTTGACGAGATGCGCAACTTCGCTCCGGCCAAGAGCCAGCAGCTGTTTTCCTTCTGCGGCAAGCGCATGGCGCTGACCATCTGCGAAGACATGTGGAACGACAAGCAGTTCTGGCGCCGGCAGATGTACACGACCGACCCGGTGGAGAAGCTCATTCAGGCGGGAGGGAACTTCGTGCTGAATATTTCCTCGTCGCCGTTCTGGATCGGCAAGCGGGAACTGCGCCGCGAGTTGCTGGCCAGCATCGCGCGCCAGCACGAGGTTCCGGTGGTGATGGTCAATCAGATCGGCGGCAATGACAGCCTGGTGTTCGATGGCTCGAGCCTGGTGTTGAACCGCGAGGGCGAGGTCATCGCGCAGGGAAAGTCGTTCGAAGAAGATCTGGTGTATTTCGATTCCGACAGCCTGGCCGGCGAAAAGCACGAGCAGATTGCGGGCGAGGAAGCCAGCGTCTATGCCGCGCTGGTGCTGGGCACGCGCGATTATATGCGCAAGTGCGGATTTCAGAAGGCGATCGTTGGGCTGAGCGGCGGCATTGACTCGGCGCTCACCGCCGTCATCGCCGCTGACGCCGTGGGGCCTGAGAACGTGATTGGCGTGGGCATGCCGGGGCCGTATTCGTCGCCGGGTTCGATTGACGACGCGCGCACGCTGGCCGAGAACCTGGGCATCCGCTTCGAGTTGCTGTCCATCAACCCGGCCTACGAAGCCTACCGGCAGATTTTGCATGAAGTGTTCGCCGGACAAAAAGAAGACGTGACGGAAGAAAACATTCAATCGCGAGCGCGGGGCATGCTGCTGATGGCGCTCTCGAACAAGTTTGGCGCGATCGTGCTTTCCACCGGCAACAAGAGCGAACTGGGCGTGGGCTACTGCACGCTCTACGGCGACATGGTGGGCGGGCTGGCGGTGATTTCCGATGTTCCGAAAACACTCGTCTATCGCCTGAGCGAGTACGTCAATTCGCGGCGCGCGGTGATTCCGCGGGCGACGCTGGAGAAGCCGCCATCGGCGGAACTGCGGCCCGAGCAGAAAGACAGCGACTCGCTGCCGGCCTACGATGTGCTGGATGCCGTGCTGGAAGATTACGTGGAGGAGTCGCACCCGGCGGAGCGCATCGCGGCCGATCGCGGAATTGATATCGAGACCGTGCGGCGGGTGATGCGCATGGTGGACCGCGCCGAATACAAGCGCCAGCAGGCTGCGCCGGGCCTGAAGATTTCCCCCAAGGCGTTTGGTTACGGGCGGCGTTTTCCCATTGCCGCGAAAAGCGAGGTTTGAAGTATCCTCTCAAGTGTCCTGTCAAGTATCCTGAGAGTTCGTTTTTCCGTAGGTATTCAAGACCCTGAAGTGCGAAAGGAAGCCATGCGCAATTTTGTCCGTTCAACTGCGAGCCGGAGCCTGAGCTCGATCTGCGTTTTTCTCTTTCTCTTTTGCTTCGGCGCCAGTCTGGCCGCAGCCCAGAGCGCGGCGGCCAAGCCCGCCCCCGCCAAACCCGAGGCCAAGCTCGGAACGCACGCCACCGCCGACCTGCCCTCCGAGGCGGTCGTGGACTCCTACCTGCACGAACAGTTTGGCTATGAACCCGACCTGAGCTGGAAGATTGCCGGCATCAAGCCGGCGGGAGTGGCCGGACTGGCCGAGGTCACGGCAGTCATGGCCAACCAGCAGGGGCAGCAGATGTTCCGGTTCTACGTGACTCCCGATGGCGAGCACGCGATCTTCGGCGACATTTCTCCCTTTGGTGCGCGGCCGTTTGATCCGGCCAAAAAGATTCTGGACAAGGGCGTCACCGGCCCGGAGCGCGGGCCGAAGAACTCACCGGTCACGATCGTGGAATTCGGCGACCTGCAGTGTCCGGCGTGCAAGGCGGCGCAGCCGACGATCGAGGCGCTGGTCGCGGCCGAGCCGACGGCGCGCTTCGTGTTTCAGAATTTTCCCCTGGAGATGCACAACTGGGCGGCCAAAGGAGCGGCTTACGCGGATTGCGTGGGCCGGGCTTCGAACGATGCGTTCTGGAAGTTTGTCGCCAAGGCGTATGAGACCCAGTCCGACATCACCGCCCAGACCGCCGACGAAAAGCTGACCGCGCTGGCTGACGGTGCGGGCGTCAAGGGCAGCGAGATTGCCGCCTGCGCCGCCACGCCGGAGACCAAGGCCCGCGTGGACGCCTCGCTGG
The DNA here is from genome assembly GCA_035266345.1 of Candidatus Sulfotelmatobacter sp. Taxonomy (GTDB): domain Bacteria; phylum Acidobacteriota; class Terriglobia; order Terriglobales; family Acidobacteriaceae; genus Sulfotelmatobacter. Next base: position 7,944 of record DATFNP010000017.1, on the reverse strand, counting down.
CCCTGGGCAAGTCCGTGGAAGTGACGGGCACACCCACGCTCTACATCAACGGGCGCAAGGTGGGCAACTTCAACGCCAGCCTGCTGGATGTATACAAACAATTGGTGGAGTTCGCGGCGAAAGGTGCAAAGTAGAGAAGGGCTTTCGCGTCAGACGTCCAGCAGCGGCCATTTCATAAATGGCAGTCGGTGTACTCGCTGTTAACGTCAACGATCCCATCGGGTGGTTAGAACCACTTCTCGTTCAGGGCGATTACCGCAGACTCGACCGTGATCCAGGCACGGTTGCCCAGCCGGAATTGCCGAACCCTGCATATCCTGGACCCAAGACGTCCCTACGCTCCAGGGTGAATCAATTTCACCAGCCAGAATGCAGCCGCGGCTACAAGCGCCGACGCCGGGATGGTTACAACCCATGCCCATACGATTCGCCGCGCCACCCCCCATCGCACCGCCGAAAGCCGATGGGTCGCGCCTACGCCGACGATGGCTCCGGTGATGGTGTGCGTGGTGCTTACGGGAATTCCAGCCAGGGCGGTCGAGAACAGAGTGACTGCACCCGCAGCCTCGGCACAGAATCCTCCTACTGGCTTGAGCTTGGTGATGCGCGAGCCCATGGTGTGAACAATCCGCCAGCCGCCGAAATACGTTCCCAGCGCAATCGAAGCATGCGCCGCGAGGATGATGGGCCAGTGAAACTTGCCCCAGTTTCCCGCCAGTTCCGATGAGTTCAAGAAATGCGCTCCATACAGGGCGCTGGCCACAATTCCCATCGTTTTCTGGGCATCATTGCCGCCATGCCCGAGGCTGTATGCGGCGGCCGAGAGGAGTTGCAACTTGCGAAACCAGACGTCAATCCGTTGTGGAGCTTTGTTCTGCAGCAGCCAATAGACGGCTACCATGAACGACCACCCCAGAACCAGTCCCATGATGGGCGCCACGACGATGAAGATCAGGGTCTTGTACCAACCAGCGACAATAATCACGTGCCACCCGGATCGCATAACCGCGGCTCCGGCATAACCACCGATCAGAGCGTGCGAAGAGGAAGTAGGCAGCCCCCACCACCAGGTCAGCAAGTCCCAGACGATGGCACCAAATAGTCCGGTAATCACGACGTACTGCGTCACGGTTTCAATCTGGATCATTCCGTTGCCGATGGTCTTGGCTACGGCGGTCCCCAGAACAAACGCGGCCACAAAATTGAAGAACGCAGCCCACACCACCGCCAGCTTTGGGGACAGGACCCGTGTAGAAACCACGGTCGCGATGCTGTTAGCGGCGTCGTGAAATCCGTTGAGGAAATCGAAGGTCAGGGCAACCACTATCGTGATGGTCAGCAGCAGCAGCTCAGGCTTCACCGATTTTCCTGTTTGCCTAGGGTTGTCGAAGTTTCAAGTGTTCTTTAGTACCACGGTTTCCAGTACGTTGGCGACGTCTTCCGCTTTGTCGGTTGCCCGCTCCAGGAATTCGAGCAATTCTTTGATTTTAATGAGGTTGATCGGATCCTTCTCGTGTTCAAAGAGCCTGGCGATGGCGTGCTGCGACACCTGATCGGCTTCGTTCTCCAGACGGTTGATCTCCACGCAATGGACCAGGATATTGCCATTCTTCTGCATGAGAGATACAGCCTTTTGCAATTCCTGGCTTTGCATCAGGATGATCCGGGCCAGTTCTGTGGCGGCTGGTGGTGGCGTCGTGATCCCGTACATCACGAGGCGGGCTCCGGCAGCATTGATGAAATCGAGAACATCGTCAAGCTCCGACGCCAACTCGTGGATGTCTTCCCGGTCGAAGGGTGTGATGAATGTCTGGTTCAGTTTGGTCAGGATGGCATGAGTGAGTTCATCGCCCTCGCGTTCAATGCGCTGAATCTGTTCGACTTGTTTTTCGACATCGTGGTAGTCTGCGAAGAGATCCACCAGGGTGCGAGCCCCGGCGATGAGGTTGTTAGACATGGCGGAGAACATCGCGAAGAAGCTGTTATCCCTGGGAATGAGGCGGGCCATTGGGGAGCGACAGACTCCAAGATTGCTTGCGTTTACAATCAGTTGCGACGATCGAAGCAGGTCACTATCTCACGTGGCATCGAAGTCCGTCAAATCGTGCAGCGGTTTGTAGTGGCGCAGTTTGCAATCCACAAGGCTATAAATCTCATCCCGTCTCGTGGAAACTAGCGAAATGGCAAGCTACGCCCCCAAAATAAACGACTTTGTTTTGTTGGATGGGCACACGGGCAGATTCGTTGTTGTGGGCTTGGATGTACCAAGAATGACTGCCGATGTGAGAAGCACTGGGGATGAAGGGTTCCTGGTCAGGAATGTGCCGTGGGAGGCAATTTCCGACCTGGAAGAAGTCCAGACTCCGCCCGAGCCCTGCAGAGACGCTACGGAAAACAAGTAACGGTCACTCCCTAACCGAATACGGTCGGTTAGTGCATTCGCCGACGACTCACGACAACCACTGAGCGCTGGGGTGTGCTGAGCCAAATGACTAGGAGCAAAGCAAATACAGTGCCCGCCCCGATCGCCACTCGCTGGAGAAAACCGAGAAAGAGGAGACCAAATCCCATCACAACATTGTGTAACTCTCGGGAAGGCCTGAAGCGAGATAACGTTGGTAATCTGACTCCTGTGCGCCGGGTTACCACCCTGGGCGGGCAATAGCTTTCAATTGGCGATTAATCGCTATTGCACTCGTCGTCCTGGCGGAGCGTTCTGTTCAATGAAATGCCTGGGCCGGGTCGGCTACAGTTCTGTGATAGCGGTTAGGAGCCGACGCGGTTAGCTAATCGGGCCCGGTGGTTCGTTCTCCAGTTCTTCTTCTTCCTCTTCCCAGCGGTTCAGTTGAAAGGCGGCAGGCCAATCTTGGCGAGCAGTTGCTGCAAGGCGGCATCGCCGTGAAGGCCGGCGAAATCCCCATCAGCTCTAAGATTCAGTAGACGTTCGTCGTGCGACTGGAGGCAGATGTTCAGGTACTTGAGCGATTCGCGGGCGTTGGCGAGCCGAGCGTCGGTTTGCGCGACGAAATAGGGTGACAACTTTCCCTGTTCGACCATCTTCTTCTGTTCCGAAAGTTGTGCTTCGAACAAGCCGCGTTCGCCACCCTGGGCGAAGCCTTTGGCCGCCGCCTCCGCCACCGAGGATTGCGCGGGGTCTTGTATGAGCAGAGCGTCTTTTCTCAGTTCCTCGATGTATTTGGGATAATCGCCAGTTTCGAGATAAGCGAATCTCAGGTAACGGTGGGGCGAAACGGAATTCGGCTCGGTCGCCTCGAGCTGTTTCAGCAATTGCAGCGCTGGTTCGTGATGTCCCGCGGCCCACAGCAGTTCCCCCTTGTCGGCGAGGATGGACGACGAGTCGGGGGCAAGTTTCCGCGCCAGGTCAATCTCAGACAGGGCTTCCTCGTGGCGACCAAGAGCATGTAGAAACGTCGCGTACCAGTGATGGGCTTTGGCGTTGTCGGGATCGAGTTCGATGGCGCGGCGGAATTCTTTTTCTGCGTCCGCAGCGTCCCACATTCCCCAGAAGGTCACAAAGGCCAGCGAGGCGTGCGCCTCGGAAGACTGCTGGTCCAACTCGACCGCCTTCTTGGCCGCCGCAAAGGCTTTGAAGTAGGCCTCATTGCCCGGCATGGCGGAGAACTCGCGCAGCAGGTTGTAGCAGTCGGCGAGTCCAACGTAGGCGTCGGAATAGTTGGGATCATGCGCAATGGCCTGGGTGAAGGCCTCCAGGGCCTGATTCAGGCTCTCCGGAGTGCGCTTGTTCCACAAAAAGCGGCCTTTGAGGTAGAGATCCTCGGCCTCTCGATTGGCGGCCGGATGCAAGCTTCGGGTGGCCGCGGGCCTAGATTTTGCGCTCGCTCTTGCGTCGCGGAAATCCGGGCGGAAGATCCATACGGCGAAAAGCAAGGCCAGCAGCGGGAAGGCAAAGACCATCTTCCGCCACGAAATCCGCCACGAAAAGGACTTTGAGGGCGGCGGCCCTGCCACCGGGGTCGCTTTTTCTCCCGGCGATGGTTGTTCTCGCGAGTCCGCTTCTTGCCCTTGATCGGGGAGAGGCTCCACCCCTTGGATGGGCCCGATCCAGCGGTAGCCCCTACGCTCGATGGTCTCAATAAAGATCGGGTTGTCGGCCGAGTCTCTCAAGGCGTCGCGCAGGCGCATGACCGCGCTGCTGATGCCTTGCTCAAAATCCACGAAAACATCCGGGGGCCAGAGTGCCTGACGAAATTCCTCGCGCGTGATTACTTCCCCGGGACGGGCCAGCAACTGGGTCAGCGCTCGAAAGGGCAGATCCTGGAGACGGACCTTGATGCCATTCCGCCGCAGTTCGCCCGCGCGAAGGTCGGCTTCGAATACACCGAAGCGAACAAGAGCGGGAGGCACCTGTGCACACTCCATAGGATGGTGGTCGGGGGGGATTGAATTGAGTCTACCACCCAACTTGGCTGGAGAAAAGGACACACTTGGCCCTCCCCGCGGCAGGGTTTCCCCAGGCAATAAGTTCACGTAAGTATATATACATAAAGGTCTTATCCGGCCAGACGCGCACCAGTCAGCCGCTATCACCAGACCATTGACGGAGCGCGCCACTTCGGCCAAAGTCGGTAGAAGATTTGGCACAGAAGTCCCCCGCCACGTAGAAGACTCGCAAGACAGCAAAATTGTGATATTTCGCAGGCAGAGGAAACAAACTTTTCAGGATCGAGAGAAGGAGTTTATGAGGAATCCAGGAATGCAGCGCTTTAAGTCCATGATACAGCTAGGACTATTCTGCGCCGCGGCAGCGGTTGCGTCAGCGCAAACCATCACTTCTTTTGAAGTCGCGGGTTCGGGGACAGGCGGCGCTCAAGGAACTCAGGTCTTCAACATCAACAGTGCCGGCACCATGGTCGGTGCCTACAAAGACTCCAGCAGCCTCTACCACGCCTTCATACGCACGAGCGCCGGGGTGGACACCGTTTTTGACGACCCCAATGGTGTGGGGACGCTTGCGACGGGCATCAACACTGCCGGTGTGGTCTCAGGGGCGTACGGGGACTCCGGGGGCGTGGCCCACGGAATTGTGCGCGCGACCGACGGCACACTCACCGAGTTTGACGCTGCGCGAGCGGGCACGTCGAAGGGTGAGGGCACTTTTCCGCGCGGCATCAATGCGGGCGGCAGGATCGTCGGCAACTATTACGATTCCCGCGGGGTGTCTCACGGCTTTGTGCGCAACCCGAGCACCGGGAAAATTGCTGAATTCAGTGCCGCCGGTGCGGGCACAAGCAAAGGCCAGGGCACGTTTATGAGCTTTGAGGGCATCCCTCTTTTGCTTAACAATGGCCCGCTCATCAATACCGCTGGCGCCAGTGTCGGCTACTACGTTGATGGGATCGGTGCGTATCACGGCTTTGTGCGTGCGGCCAACGGCACCATCACCGAGTTTGACGCTACGGGAGCGGGCACGGCGAAGAGTGAAGGCACCGTCGCCTCCGGCATCAACGCGACGGGGACGATTGTGGGCAGTTACCGAGACTCAGGCAGAGTCTGGCACGGATTTATCCGTGCGACCGACGGCACCATCACCGAGTTCGACGCCACCACCGGTGGCACCGGCACGCTTGCGTTTGGCATCAACGACTCTGGCGCGGTTTGCGGGGTCTTTGGCAACACGAGCATCAACGCCGCAGAGGGCTTTGTGCGCGCCGCCGACGGCACTTTTACTACGTTCGTGGCGCCGGATGCAGGTAATAAGGGTAATGGTCAGGGTACGTACCCCCTTGTCGTCAACGACGCCGGCGACGTTGTCGGCTTTGTGCTGGACGACACACAGGCGTTTCACGGGTTCGTGAGAACGCCGTAGGTCAAAGAGAGCTTAGTCGCGGGTGCCCAGGTCTCGCTGTTTTTGCGAGCCTGGGCACTGATTCGGCTCCGTACCGGTCAGAGACCGGTCATCTTCTCCAGGCGTTCCGGATATCGAGCTCCTTCCACCGTGATCTTCGAGGCGGCGCTGTTGATGTCGTGGAGGTCGTCGGGCGTCAGCTTGACTGCCACGGCCCCGATGTTTTCTTCGAGGCGGTTCAGCTTCGTCGTGCCCGGGATGGGAACGATCCACGGTTTTTGCGCGAGCAGCCAAGCTAGCGCGATCTGAGCGGGAGTCGCCCTCTTTCGCTTCGCAATGGTGCCGAGCAAGTCAATCAGTGCCTGGTTCGCTTTGAGAGCCTCCGGCGTAAAACGAGGGAGAGTACTGCGGAAGTCGTTGCTGGCGAATGTCGTGTCCTCTTTGATCGCTCCCGTCAGGAAGCCCTTGCCGAGAGGACTATAGGGCACGAAACCAATGCCGAGTTCCTCGAGTGTGGGTAGCACTTCCTGCTCCGGCTTCCTCCACCACAGCGAGTATTCGCTCTGCACTGCAGTGACCGGCTGGACGGCGTGGGCGCGACGGATCGTTCTTGCGCCTGCCTCGGAAAGACCGAAGTGCTTGACCTTGCCGGCTCGAATCAGTTCCTTCACCGCACCGGCAACGTCCTCGATCGGCACATTCGGGTCAACCCGGTGCTGATAGAGCAGGTCTATGGTCTCGACTTTGAGCCGCTTGAGCGAGCCTTCAACGGCTTGCTTGATGTGCTCGGGCCGGCTGTTCACGCCTGCCGCTCCCGGCCGATTATCGCCGCCACTCAGATCAAATCCGAACTTGGTGGCGATCGCCACCTTGCTGCGCACCGGAGCCAGCGCCTCGCCCACAAGCTCTTCGTTGGTGAATGGACCGTAGACTTCAGCGGTGTCGAAGAATGTGATGCCGCGCTCGACGGCGGCATGGAGAAGAGCGGTCATCTCCTGCTTGTCTTTGGCCGGACCGTAAGAAAAGCTCATTCCCATGCAGCCGAGGCCGAGGGCTGAGACTTCCAGATTGCTTTTTCCAAGTTTGCGCTTCTGCATGGTTTCTCCTTCGCTGCGAAATTCCGTCTGCCTCAAGGGTAGCGCAAGCTCCAGCATAGTGTCCTTGGGCTTCCAGTCTGTTGCGATGAAGTTCTTGCCCGATTCTCCGAAGTTCGCCAGGCAAGTCATCCTGTTTGGGTGTCGTGCGGCCTCAAGGTGCGCACAACAGCAGCAGTAGATTCTTGGAATGAGTTTTGCGTGGGATGGCCAACCTGGGAGCATACAGGATCCCGTCGGAGACCGGCCTTCTCATCCCATCTGATTACAACCGATACCGCACTCGTTCTCGACGGGGCCGCACCACCGCAGCCTAGACCTGCTGACGGAGGTTGGGGCGCAGTGTGAGCGAGCCGTCATCGTTCAGCTTCTGGTGACAAGCCCACCACACGGGATAGCGCATTCCCTTTACCTCAATCTCAGCTCTAAGCTTCAATCCCTTCCAATCAGTGACGTTTGGAAGCACGAACTGTGCCTGCCGAATCTTGCCCGGTAACGGGTAACCGGCGTCCAGACAACCGCTCTTGAGCATCTTTCCGTCCTGGCTCTCCACGGTCACCCGCAATACGCCCGGCACCCCGGTGATTCCGTCGTTTGCGAAGCCGACAATTAGCCCCAGGTACCCATCGTCGTTGTAGCTCCAGATGAAAGACGGCCTCACCCGATAGCCAATTCGGCGATTGATCTGGTCGAACGCTGCCGGATAAGCCTGGTAGTAGCTCATCAGATTCTTTGCGCTGATCTGGTGAAAGTTCCAGAGCGACCAGTAATTCGCCCCGACATCAATCACATGAGCCATCATGTTCTCGGCCGGGGATATCCCTTCATCTCCGACGCGTGGATCGGGAGGTTTACCCGGAAGCCCCTGCTCAAGCAATGCGCCGGTCCAGGGTGGGCGATTGCTGAGCGCTTCAATCTGCTCGTTCTCAATAAAGATGGTATCGCTCCGAATCCAATTGTTGCTGCGGACCGTGCGGTCTACCAGTTCTGAATTACCCACCCGGCTATAGTCCGGTTGAGTAT
>DATFNP010000016.1:0-3334 GCA_035266345.1 Candidatus Sulfotelmatobacter sp. | reverse complement strand
TGGATGTTTCTGCTCCAGGCGCTCACGCCGCCGGGCCATGAGGTGCTGCTGGTGGATGGTAATGCCCAATCCATGGATGAAGCGGGGATCGCGCAGTTTGTGCGCGACAACAATATTGGACTGGTCGGCATCGGCGCCATGACCAGAATGATTGCCAAAGCGTATCGCATGGCGGATGCGGTTCGGGCCACGGGAGTTCCGGTGGTGATGGGCGGACCTCACGTGACAGAGATGGCCGACGAGGCGCTTGGCCGCGATGGCGGGCCGCGCCACGCCGACGCGGTTGCGCTGGGCGAAGCCGACGCGACCTGGCCGCGGATCGTTGAAGATGCTGCGCGTGGTGAACTTAAAGACGTGTATGCGCCGGTGGACGCCTTTGGCCAGGAGAGCAAGCCGACGCTGAAGGAATATCCGGTGATTCCGTGGCAGTCGATCGATCTCAAGCAGTTCAATCTGGTACCGAAGGCCGCGAAGGCCACGCTCCAGAAAATCGGAGAAGGCTGGGGAACGTTTCGCCTTATTCCGGTCGAATCGGGACGAGGCTGCCCTTACGGCTGCGAGTTCTGCACGGTGACCGGATTCTTCGGCGACTCGATTCGCTTTCGCACCAATGAGAGCGTGGTGAATGAACTGCTGTTGCTGAAGGCCCGCGCCCGCAGCGAGAAGGGACAGATGGCGGTGTTTTTCATCGACGATAATTTCGCCATCAACATCAAGCGCACGAAGTCGCTACTGCGCGACATCATTGCCGCCGGCGCGCAGGTGCATTGGGTGGCGCAGATCAGCGCCAATTTATTGCGCGACGAAGAACTGGTGGACCTGATCGCGGCGTCCGGAGGCAAGTGGATCTTTATCGGCATGGAGTCCATCGACCCGGCCAATCTGAAAGACGTGAATAAAGGATTCAACAAACCCGGTGAATACGCGGCGGTGCTGGAGCGGTTGGCGCAACGCAATGTGTACGCCATTACGTCGTTTATTTTTGGCATGGACAATGACACGACCGGAGTGGCCGAGCGAACTCTCGAACAAGTTCGGACCTGGCCTCCGGGTCTGCCGATCTTTGGGTTGCTCACTCCTTTGCCCGCAACTCCGCTGTACAAGCGGCTGGAGAAGGCCGGGCGGCTGACGCGGCCCAAGCACTGGCAGGAGTTCATCCCGTTTGCGATGGCGCACACGCCGTTGAAGATGAGCATCGAAGAAGCTCATGCCGAAGTGAACTACGGCTGGGACCAGGCTTATAGTGCGGAGGCGCTGGCGCATGCGGTCGAATCGCTGAACGACCAGCCCCTGGGTTATCGCGTCAACATCTTCCTGGCGCGGCTCTGTTTCCGCGGCATCTATTTCCCCATGATGGGGAAAATGGCATGGCTGAAGGTGATTGCGCAAAATCGGCGAACCATCTTCAAGCTTGTAAGGGAGGGGTTCAAGGCCGGCGCCTGGCGCGGTGCGCCGGCGAGGATTTCCGCCAGCGCAGTGCCGCAGGTGGAGGCGGCCGACGCGATCGCACAAGCAGCGGGCGGCGACGGGCGGGCGATTGCGTTTCCCGCCGACTGAAAGTCACTTGTGCGCTTTTCGGCCTTGGAAAGCTGCTCCTGGGTGGTGCTCACCGTGTCATGCCAATTAAGAAATGTAACTCTGGCGTCGACCGTCGAGACATGAGAACTGGCGCCAGGCGCACGCGGTGCACGTCGGGTTGCGCTACGCGATGAAAGTCGACGCGGCGTGTGCATGACCGTGTGCGTGACCGTATGCACGACGAAGATAAGGGCTCGGCAGCGCTGGGGCGCATGTATGTCGTGACCAGCATCACAGCTTCCTGTGACTTCGATCATCGTCCTCGCGAGAAATCCTAGTGATAATAAAAAATCTTGGCATGAAGATGCCCCGGCAGCTGGGCGCCGAGCGTTATTGCGGCGAACAGCGTGCTTTCCAGGCCTTTCGCCTCGCGCCCATGATTCTTGCTTGGCGCCGGTCGGTGGAAGTCGAGAAGAAACTGCGACGACGGAACGGAACAAAAAACTGATCCACCCATGAACCTATTCAAGGACACTGAACACCTGATCCGGCTCGCGGTCGTCATCGTACTGGCTCTGATTGCATTTGTGGTCTTGCGAACCGCTCTCGTGCCTCGCAGTTTTGGGCAGTACGGACACTACCGCGGTGACGCCATCGCCGAGATAGCTGCCAGGCCGGTTGCCTTTGCCGGTCACCAAACTTGCGAGGCCTGCCACACCGACGTGGTGGATCTGAAAAAGCAAGGCAAACATGTAGTGGTGGCTTGCGAAGCCTGCCATGGAGCTCTCGCCAAGCACGCAGACGATCCCGGTTCGGTTCAACCCAAGAAGCTGGATACGGCGGTGGTGTGCGCCCGTTGTCACGAGGCCAACAGCGCCAAACCCAGCGGATTTCCTCAGGTGGTTACGGCAGACCACTCCGGAGGGCTCGCCTGTGACACTTGTCATCAACCGCACCGCCCGAAAATTGAGACGGAGGGGAAGAAGTAATGGACATCACTCGCCGTCGATTGCTCGTGCTGATGCCTGCCGCCGCGGTTGCCTGGAAGTACGTTCTTGCAGGAACGCCCGAGGCCTCGCCCAACTATAGGCTGACGGAGCACTGGTGGGGCATGTTGATGGATATCACCAAGTGCATCGGCTGTGGCAGTTGTGTGCGCGCCTGCGCGGAGGAGAATGATGTTCCGGACGGTTACTACCGCACCTGGGTGGAGCGCTACCACGTGGACGATTGGAAGATTGAAAGGCCGGAGGTGGAAGCGCCCGACGGCGGCAAGCACGGCTACCTGCACGAGCGCGACGAAGGCGGCAAGAACTTCTTCGTGCCCAAGCTGTGCAATCACTGTGCGGAGTCTCCCTGCACGCAGGTGTGTCCGGTAGGCGCAACCTTCATAGCGCCGGATGGAGTTGTGCTGGTGGACAAGAACTACTGCCTGGGCTGCCGCTATTGCATCCAGGCGTGTCCCTACGGGTGCCGCTTCCTCAATCCCAAGACGAACACGGCGGAGAAGTGCACGCTGTGCTATCACCGGATCACCAAGGGACTGACCACCGCGTGCTGCGAGGTCTGCCCCACGGGCGCGCGCCAGTTGGCCGACTTGAAGAATCCCAAAGATCCGATTCATGAGTTTTTGAGGACGCACTCGGTGCAGATTCTGAAACCGCAGATGGCTACTGGGGCGAAGGTTTTTTACAACGGCATGGACGGTTCGGTGCGATAAGGAGGCTCGTGCAAATACCCGTCGAAGGCTTCATGTACCCGAACGAAGTGGAGCTCCAATGGAGCATCCTGATCGTTCTTTATCCGTTCATCACGG